>JANYHH010000018.1 GCA_025359505.1 Deinococcales bacterium | reverse complement strand
TCTTGATCCTAACCGTGCACCTTGCGGGCAGGATCGCTTGCGGGCTTGGGCGCTTCGCCCCGTGCAACGCGAGAACAACCACTGCGTCCCAAAAAATCCCGTAGGGGCGAGGTGCGCCTCGCCCGTGCGACGCGAAGACGATCGTCGCATTCCCAATCAAATCGGCTCGAGGAAAATCACACCCTCGAGCCATTAAAATTTCTCTCGAGCAACGCCCCAACGTCCGCTGCGTCCCACACATCCCGTAGGGGCGAACCTCGTGTTCGCCCGGTGCAACACGGGAACGATTACTGCATCGAAATCAAAACTCGAGGCTCGAGACCCCAAAACTGCTCGAGACGCCTTACTGCCCTTGCCCGAGCGAGAATCCCGGCTCGCCGTCAAAGGTACACAGGTTCTCGGTTTTGATGAAGTCCAGCCCCTCGAGCGCGACGCGACTCAGCAACCTGACAATATCTTCGTGCGAGACGCTCAAACCTTCCGGCACGCTAAAACGCCCGCGCCAATGGTCGGTGCGAAAGGTCTCGGGGAAGCCGCCGGGCCAGACCTTGACGCCCCGGTTGGTAATCATCGTCAGTTTCAAATGCTCGAGATTCGCGCGTTGCAGTTGCACGGCTAGATCCTCGGCCGTGTCGCCGCGCCAATTGACGAACACGTCCACGCCGACGGTTTCCTTGCGGGCGGGCAGGCGACGCTCGAGCTTGGCGTGCGTGGGCCGGTCAGTGTCGCTCGAGTCGTAGGCTTGCACGGGCAGATGCTGCGGGAGTTGCCCGAGGTTGCCGATTACGGCTTTGGCGAATTCTTTCGTGCCGACGCGCTGCTTGCTGACGGTCTCGTCGTAAATATCGCCGGTGTGAATGCCTTGCTCGAGGGTCAGCAGCCACGCGTTTTTGATGGTGGCGGCGATCTCGGGTTGCCCGATGTGGACGAGCATCAGCACGGCCGCGTTGAGTAAGCCGCTGGGATTGGCGAGGTTCTGCCCGGCGATGTCCGGGGCGCTGCCGTGGACGGCTTCAAACATTGCCACTTCGTCGCCGACGTTGGCGCTGCCCGCCAGTCCGACGCTGCCGGTGACTTCGGCGGCGATGTCGGACAGGATGTCGCCATATAAATTCGGCGCGAGGATCACGTCGAAGCGCTGCGGGTCGCTGGCGAGCTTCGCAGCACCAATGTCGACGATCATGTGGTCTTGTTTAATCTCGGGGTACTGTGCGCCCAGCTCGTCGAAGACTTTGTGAAACAGTCCGTCGGTCAGCTTCATGATGTTGTCTTTGGTGATGCAGGTAACAAACTTGCGCCCGTGGCGCTTGGCGTATTCAAAGGCGTAGCGCACGATCCGTTCCGTGCCGGGGCGGGAAATTAATTTGAGGCACTGCACCACTTCGTCGGTCTGGCGGTGCTCGATGCCCGCGTAGAGGTCTTCCTCGTTTTCGCGCACGATCACTAGGTTGATGCCGCTGTGCTTGGTGGCGACGAACGGCTCGAAGCTCTCGCACGGGCGGACATTGGCGTACAGTCCCAGCGTTTTTCTGATCGTGACGTTGAGGCTCTTAAACCCGCCGCCTTGCGGCGTGGTGATTGGGGCTTTCAAAAAAACCTTGGTGCGGCGCAAGGAAGCCCAACTGCTCGGTTCGATGCCGCTCGAGTGTCCGCGCTCGTAGACGCTTTTGCCGATTTGAATTTCTTCAAACTCGAGCTTCGCTCCGGCAGCGGCCAGTATCTCGAGGGTGGCGCTCATGATCTCCGGGCCGATGCCGTCGCCCCTTGCAATGGTGATGATGGTGTTTTTGCTGGCTGCTTGGGTCATGTGTGAATTCTCCTCGTGTGTGGCGCTGCGCTTGGCATCGTAACCATGCAAACGCGCCTTGACTGACAGTTATAACACTGTGATTTTGGCTATATTCACCGAACCCTCGGGCAGTCCGGCTTTTGGTCTTGCGCCTGCCTGCATTCCCAACCCTCGAGCACCGCAGCGTTGAACGCACACTCGAGGCGTGGCCCGAGATATGAACTGTTGACAATCGTTATCAATTGTTAGATTATGGTGGTGTTCCGTACAAATCAAGGAGGCACACCATGAATCGGTCTTCGAAACTCGCTTTTGCCGCTGTCGCACTCGGGGGCGCTGCCATCGCCGCACTTGTGGCCAGTACCGTCACCGCGCAGGGTGGCGTGACGATCAAACTCGCCTGCGGTACGGTCGGTAGTCAGCAAGCGCTGTGTAAAACAGCCGCCGAGCGCTGGGCCGCCAAGACTGGCAACAAAATCGAGGTCGTGCCAAACGTCGCTTCCTCCAACGAACGCCTCGCGCTGTTCCAGCAGCAACTCTCGGCTGGCTCGAGCGACGTGGATGTCTACCAGATCGAGAATATCTGGCCCGGGCTACTCGCGGATTACTTCGTGGATTTGAAGCAGTACGTGCCGGAAGCCACGATCAAAGAGTTTTTCCCCAGCATGATCGAAGCCGACACCGTGGACGGCAAACTGGTTGACCTGCCGTGGTACGGCGATGCGGGTTTGCTGTACTACCGCAAAGATTTACTGACCAAATACGGCTACAAATCCCCACCGACCACATGGGCGCAACTGACGACGATGGCGACCAAAATTCAGGCTGGCGAGAAGAAAGCCAATCCAAACTTCTGGGGCTACGTCTGGCAGGGCGCGGCGTATGAGGGCCTGACCTGCGACGCGCTCGAGTGGGTTTACTCGCACGGCGGCGGCACGATTGTCGACCCCAAGGGCAATGTGACGGTCAACAACCCGCAAGCCATCGCCGCGCTGGATATGGCCGCCAAGTGGGTTGGCACGATCTCCCCCAAAGGCGTGACGACCTACAGCGAAGAGGAATCTAGGGGCGTCTGGCAGGCGGGCAACGCCGCGTTCATGCGTAACTGGCCTTACGCCTTCCCGCTGGGCAACGGCGATACCAGCCCGATCAAGGGTAAGTTCGACGTGACCGTGCTGCCGCGTGGCCCCGGTGCGACGGGCAAGAACGCCGCGACTTTCGGTGGTCACAGCCTGTCGGTCAACCGCTTCTCCAAGAACGCCAAAGCTGCGGCCGATCTGGTGGTGTTTCTGACCAGCGCCGAATCGCAAAAGGAACGCGCCATCGTCGGTGGCTACAACCCATCGCGCCCGAGCGTTTACAAAGACGCCGATGTGCTGAAAGCCAGCCCGTTCCTCGGACGGCTGTACGATGTCTTCGCCAACGCCGTGGTGCGTCCGACGACCGTCACCGCCACGAAGTACCCGAGGGTCTCCGAAGCCTTCTGGAACGCCGCGAACTCCGTGCTGACCGGCAAAGCCAAAGCCGCAGCCGCGATGAGCGATTTGGAAAATGAGTTGAAGCGCATCAAAGGTGCGAAGTGGTGAAGATAAGTTAAGCCGTATTCCCGCCTGTCCGTTACGGATGGGCGGGATTCGTTTTCAACCCTCGAGCGATCTGACAGGCTCGAGAGCGCAACGCGAGGTCGCCGTGCAGCAATCCACCGACATCAAGCCAGTCCCTCGGGTGCGACGCTTTTCCTTGGCCGCTTGGCGGGCGCGTACCGCGTGGCTTTTTTTAGCGCCGAGCTTACTGATTCTGGTGCTGGTCGCCGCATACCCGCTGTTTCGCACGTTCCAACTGAGTTTGTTCGACGTGTCGATCCTCAAGTTTCCGCTGCAACCGACGTGGGTGGGCTTCGACAATTACGTGGCCTTGTTCACCGATCCGCGCTGGTGGCGTTCGGTCTGGAACACGGTCAACTTCACGTTTTTCTCGGTGTTTTTTGAGACCGTGCTGGGCTTAATCATCGCACTGATCGTCCACAGCGAATTTCGCGGGCGCGGCTTGGTTCGCACCGCGATGCTTGTGCCATGGGCGATTCCGGGCGTCGTCTCGAGCCAGATGTGGCGCTGGATGTTCAACGACGTTTACGGCGTGATTAACGACCTGCTGATGAAATTGCGTATCATCACTGCCCCAGTCGCGTGGCTGGCTGAACCCGCCTTCGTGATGCCTGCGATCATCGCCATCGATGTCTGGAAAACCACGCCGTTCATGGCGCTGATCCTCTTGGCAGGTTTGCAGGGCATCCCCAAGGAACTCTACGAAGCGGCTCGAGTGGACGGCGCAAGTCCAGTGCAGCAGTTCTGGCGGATCACCTGGCCGCTGCTGCGCCCGAGTCTGCTGGTGGCGCTGATTTTCAGGACATTGGACGCGCTGCGGGTCTTTGACATGATCTACATCGTCGCGGGCAGCCAAGTGGAGACGATCAGCATGTCGATCTACGCCCGCCAGCAACTGATCAGCTTCGGATCGCTCGGCTACGGCTCGGCGGTGGCGACGGGCATCTTCTTGATTCTGGCGATGTACATCACCGCGTACCTCGTGGCATTGAAAGTCGAGGTCAAGTGATGACGCACCGCCCGCGTCCCAACAAGCTGCGGCGCTTCGTCGCTCGAGTCCCGTTCATGCTCGGCGTGGGACTGCTGATTTTCTATTTGCTGTTCCCGTTTTACTGGGCGATTGTCAGTTCCTTAAAAACCTCGAATCAGTTGTTCCAGACGCCGATCAGTTACCTCCCGGTGACGCCGCAGTGGGGCACGTACCTGAGTATCTTCACGACGCAACCGTTCGGGCGCTTCATGCTCAACTCGTTGCTGGTGGCGGGCGGTACGACATTACTGTCCTTGCTGTTCGGCGTCTTCGCTGCGTACGCGATTGGGCGCTTCCAGTTTCGCGGGCGACTGCCGATTTATTACACGATGCTGGCCGTGACGATGTTCCCCTCGATCAGCGTGCTGGGCGGCTTATTCGTACTGATCCGCAGCCTCGGGCTGTACGACACGATCCCCGGACTGATCTTCACGTACATGCTCTTCACGCTGCCGTTTACGATCTGGATTCTGACCAGCTTCGTGCGCGAAATTCCGATGGAACTCGAGGAAGCCGCCTTCATCGACGGCGCGACGCCGACGCAAACCCTGTTCAAGGTGTTATTACCGATGATCGCGCCGGGCATGGTCACGGCTGGATTGCTGGCGTTCATTCAAGCCTGGAATGAATTTCTCTTCGCGCTGACCTTCACTGTCAATGAGAACTCGAGAACCGTGCCGGTGGCGATTGCGCTGTTCAGCGGCACGAGCAGCTTTGAACTGCCGTGGAATCAGATCATGGCTGCCAGCGTCGTCGTGACACTGCCGCTGCTGATTCTGGTACTGATCTTCCAGCACCGCATCGTCGCTGGGCTGACCGCTGGCGCGGTCAAGGGATGAACGGTCAAAACATGAGCGGGCAGCTCGAGGGGCAGGTCGCGTTGATTGCGGGCGCGGCGGGCGGGATCGGCTCGAGCATCGCCCGCGCTTTCGTGCGTGAAGGCGCAGCCGTCGCCTTGCTCGACCGTCCCGGCGACGCCTTGGACGCGCTCGAGGCTGAACTGGCAGCGGCAGGTGCTCGAGTGTTGGCGGTCGCGGCAGACATCACTAGTGCCAGCGAAGTCTCGAGCGCAGTGACTCGAGCCGCCACGCACTTTGGGCGCTTGACTTCGCTCGTCAACGCGGCGGGCATTCTGCGCCAAGGACGTGTGGACGCGATGCTCGAGCGCGACTGGGACGACCTGATGGCTGTGAACGTCAAAGGCGTTTTTCTGGCCTGCAAATACGCTGTGCCTGTTCTGAAAGCCGCTGGCGGCGGGTCAATCGTCAATCTGTCCTCGGTCTCGGCGTTCGTCGGTTCCGACGGCAGCTTCGCGTACACCGCTAGCAAAGGCGCGGTGCTGAGCCTGACCTACGGCATCGCGCAGGAACTCGGGCCGCATGGCATTCGCGTCAACGCGATCTGCCCCGGCTGGGTCGATGCGGGCTTCACGCACCAAGCCATGCGGAGCGCCGCTGATCCCAGCCTGCTCGAGCAGCAAGCCCGCGACGCGCACGTGCTCGGGCGGATGGCCGCGCCGAGCGAAATCGCGGACGCGGCCGTGTTCTTGACCTCGAGCAGAGCGTCGTTTATCACGGGGACGGCGCTGAATGTCGACGGCGGGTTCATGATTAAGCGCTAAAAGTTACATGTGCTGCCCCTTCGCCTCTCCCTGCGGGTGAGGGGGTGAGCGCAGCGAACGCACTTGAACTTGACGTTTAAGGTCAAAGGCAACTCGCTGCGCTCGCCCCCTCACCCGCCTTCGGCGGCCTCTCCCGCAGGGAGAGGCGAAAGGGCAAAACATCGAGCCTCGAGCCGCCAATTTCAGCGGGCGATGCGAACGTCCACACCCAAGGCCCGCAGCTCGTCCACGTCGCTCTGCGGCGCTCCCGCGTCGGTGATGAGCGTGTGAATCTGCGTCACGGGCAGCAGCAGCGACGTGGAGCGCAGCCCAAATTTGCTCGAGTCGAGCAGCAGCACCACGCGGTCTACGCTGGTGGCCATGGCGCGTTTGACTTGAATCTCGAGCGGGTTGGGGTCGGTGATGCCACCCTCCAAAGTCAGTCCGCTCGCGCCGAGGAAGAGGGTTTTGCAGCGCATTTCTCTGAAAAACTGCTCGGCTTGCGGGCCGACGAAGGTGTGCGAGGCGTCGCGCAGGATGCCGCCGCTGCACATCACGGTCAGTTCTGGCAGCATCGTCGCGGCTTCGTTGACGGTTTCTAAGCCATTGGTCATCACGGTTAGGTGCTTGAAGCGCAGGGATTTGACCATCAGTGAGACGGTCGTTCCAGCCTCGAGAATCACAAAGTCGCCATCGGTAATGAAATGCTTGGCGGCGTAAGCGGCGATCAGTTCTTTTTGCTTTTTGTGGACGCGGCGTTTGCTGGAGTAAATGGGTTCGCTGGTGTCAGGCGCGTCGCGCACCGCGCCGCCGCGCACGAAGCGCAGTTTGCTGTCCGCCTCGAGCATTTTGAGATCGCGGTAAATCGTCATGTGCGAAACCGCGAAGCGCTTCCCCAACTCTTCAGCCGTGACGCTGCCCTGCTGCGCGACGAGATCGGCGATGATCGTGCGGCGCTGCTCGGTCAGGATTTTCGCGCCAGTGCTGCTGCTCGGCATTTTTTGCGTCCTCGAGCGCGAGAATACTGTGCTGGGGCGTGGGCAGTCAATCAAACGATTTGCTAAGACGTTATATTTTGTTATATATTGAGGCATTCAGCTTAGCATTAAAATCATCGCTCGAAAAGGACTCAGGAATCACGATGCAGATGCCCCCACTCGAGCAATTTTTCCGGCACTTCGACCCGCACAGCGCGGCAATAGCTGGCGCACCTGTCACAGAGCGCAAGCTCAGTCAGCTCGAGGGTTGCTACGCCGACTCGCCCGCCTTCAAGGCTGCTCTCGAGCGACTTGACGCCGTGATTTACAGCGTCTCGAGCCTCGAGCTGGGGGGCGGTGACGGGGATTTGCACATTGGGCTGGGCATGGTCATGCCGGGTAAAATTGGCGCGGAGTACCACCTCACGCGTGGCCACCTCCATTCGTGGCGCGAGGCGGCGGAGATTTACATTGGACTATCTGGCAGCGGCATGATGCTGCTCGAGGGTGAAGATGGCACAGATGCAGCCGTGCCACTCGAGGCGAATGCGATTGTTTACGTGCCGGGTCACACCGCGCACCGCACGGTCAACACGGGACTCGAGCCGCTGACGTATTTAGGGATTTACCCAGCCAAAGCCGGTCACGATTACGCCGCAATCGCGCAAAGTAATTTCAGGCAAGTCGTGATCGAGCAAGGCGGCAAAGCGACCGTGATGCGGCGCAAAGACTGGCTCGAGACGATTCGGCTCGAGACCCTGCGTGCAGACCTCGAGAATGGCGCGAAGGAGTAAACCCCATGAGCGAATTCGTCACCAAACCGATTCCCGACGCGCAGCCTGACGTGGCGTTGGTCACGCGCCCGTGGGGATCGTTCAAGCAGTACGCCAACAACAGCGATGTGACCGTCAGCCTGATGACCGTCAAAGCGGGGCAGCGGCTGAGCCTGCAATCGCACACCGGGCGGGCTGAGTTGTGGATCGTGCTGGACGACGGCGCGGAGGTGCAGATCGACGACGCTATCCTTCACCCGAGCGCGGGCGATGAGCTGTGGATTCCCGCGCAATCCCAGCACCGCCTCTCGAGCCGGGGGCCAGAAGTGCGCGTGCTCGAGGTCGCGTTTGGCAATTGGCAGCAAGAGGACATCACGCGCTACTCGGACGATTACGAGCGCCCGGCCAGCGGGGACGGCGCGTGAGCGATCCAGCAAGCTGGCGCAAAACCACGCAAGCCCTCGCGCCTGCTACGCACGCACCCTCGAGCGTCGGGATGTACGACCTTTACCCGAGTTTCGATGTCGGCGCTAGCAAAATCACCACGGGTTTTGAAGCGCTGGCTGACCTGTTCACGTATTCAACTCGAGTCGTGCTGGACGGGTACGGCGGCGTGTTCTGGGATGAGGTGAAAACAGGTATCACAGCGGTCTTCGCGGCTCGAGGGGTGACGTGCGCTTGGGTGAGTGTGGACGACGCGCTGCTGCCCGCCGATCAGCTCGAGCGGCTGGTCGCGCCGTTTCTGGGCGGTGACGACCCGATCTTCGGCACGCGCTTCACGGGTGCGCTCGCGGATTTCTTCGACCCCGCGAAACTCGAGGAGTTGCACTCAGACTCGAGCGCCGAAATCAGCTTGATCTACGGCTGTGGCGCAGCGCTGGCGGGTTGGGCGGGGACGCTGGTGTATTTGGACGTGCCAAAAAACGAGATTCAATTTCGCACCCGTGCTGAACGCGTTTGCAACCTCGGCTCGAGTACGGTGAGGGACGCGAAGACGACGTATAAGCGGATGTACTTCGTGGACTGGATCGTGCTGAACGTGCACAAAGCCCAGCTCCTCGAGCGGATTGACGTGATCGTGGACGCGCAGCGCCCGAGCGACCCGGCGGTCATGCTTGGTGCTGATTTCAGGGCAGCGCTGGGAACGATGACCCGCAATGTCTTCCGCGCCCGCCCGTGGTTCGAGCCGGGCCCGTGGGGCGGGCAGTGGATCAAGGCGCACGTGCCAGAGCTGCCGCAGGACGCGCCGAATTACGCGTGGAGCTTCGAGCTGATAACGCCAGAGAACGGGATTACCTTCTCGAGCGACCAGCATCTGCTCGAGGTGAGTTTTGATTTCTTGATGTATTTTGACAGTCGCGCCGTGCTGGGCGACGCCAGTGAGCGCTTCGGGTACGAATTCCCGATTCGCTTCGATTGGCTGGACACGATTCGCGGCGGCAACCTGTCGGTGCAGGTGCATCCCAGCCCCGAGTACGCAGCGCGGCATTTCGGCGAGACGTTCACGCAGGACGAAACCTATTACATCCTGGACTGCGTACCGGACGCAGAGGTTTACTTGGGCTTCCAAGCCGACCTCGAGCCAGCCGTTTTCAAATCCGCGCTCGAGACCAGTCACCGCGACAGCACGCCGCTCGAGGTAGACAAGTTTGTGCAGCGCTTTGCGGCGCACAAACACGACTTGTTTCTGATTCCGCACGGCACGATTCACTGCTCCGGCGCGGGCAGTTTGGTGCTAGAAATCAGCGCCACACCGTACATTTTCACCTTCAAGATGTACGACTGGCTGCGATTGGATTTGGACGGCAAGCCGCGCCCAATGAATATTGAGCGGGCTTTTGAAAACCTCGATTTCTCGAGACGCGGCCGTGCGGTACGCGAGTTGATTTCGCAGCCCGTGCTGCTCGAGAGCGGCGCAGATTGGCGCGTGCTGCACTTGCCGACGCACCCGGATCATTTCTACGACATTCAGCGGCTCGAGTTCATAACGCACTTCGAGGCGCACACCGGAAACGCCTGCCACGTGCTGGCGCTGGTCGAGGGGACATCGGTGCTGCTCGAGACTTCGGGCGGCGTGCGGCAGCGATTTAATTTCGCTGAAACCTTCGTCGTGCCCGCCGCCGCTGGCGCGTACCGCCTCGTCAACGAAGGAGCGGGTGAAGCCAAAGTGATTCGCGCTTTCGTGCGACCCTCGAGCCGATGAGTTATTTTCTCGGGATTGATGGTGGTGGCACGAAGACGCTCGCGGCGATCTGCGATGCGAACGGGCAGGTGCTGGGCAGCGGCTTGAGCGGCCCGAGCAACATTGACGATGTGGGACTCGAGGCGGCGACCGCCAACATCGCCGAAGCCGTGCGCGTCGCTCGAGCCGTGGCTGACTGTGATCCGCAACCGTTCGCGGGCGCGTTTCTGGGCTTGGCGGGCGTCGTGTCGAGCCGCGACCGCGCTCTGGTACACGGCATCGCACGGCGGCTCGAGCTGTCCGAGCAGACGGGCGTGGATCACGATTGCCGCATCGCCTTGGCGGGCGGTCTGGCTGGGCGCAGCGGCGCGGTGCTGATCGTCGGCACTGGCTCGAGCTGCTACGGCGTCAACGATGCGGGCGATTCGTGGCGCAGCGGTGGCTGGGGATCGCTGATCTCCGACGAGGGCAGCGGCTATTTTCTCGGGCGCGAAGGGCTGATTGCTGGCGTGCGCTCGATTGACGGGCGCGGCCCAACCTCGAGCCTCGCGGGGGCGCTGCTGAGAACGCTCCGGGTCACGCAGCCCGATGACCTGCTGCACCGCCTGTATGTCGAGGGCTTGACGCGCACTGAAATCGCCGCGCTCGCGCCGATCACGCTCGAGTGCGCGGCAAATGGCGATGGAACCGCGCTCGAGATCGTCGAGCGCGGCAGTGATTTATTAGCACAGTGCGTCGCGGCAGTTGCACATCACTTGCGGCTCGAGCGCTTTGAACTGGTGGTCGTCGGCGGTTTGTATGGCGAGAGCGTACTCGTGCAGAACATGCTGCAAGGCACGCTGCTCCAGCGCGTGCCGCAATGCCGGATCGTCTCGCCAGAACTGCCGCCCGTGCTCGGCGCGTGCCTGCTCGCGATGGGCGGGATTGCCCCCAGCGCGGTGATCGCGCAATTGAAACTCGAGCGGGCGAGGATTTGAGACTTGTATGCGTCGGTATCGCGTTGCAAGGGCGCGTTTTTCGCCACTCCCTGCGGATTATTGCGTTCACACATGTATTTCTGATTCTCGAGCAGGCCGCCCAACAGCCCACTCTCATCCCCAACCCTTCTCTCGCTGGCGAGAGAAGGGAGCCAAGCCGCACAACAATTTGCCCTCTTTCGTGAAACGAGAGAGGGCCGACGCGTAGCGGCGGGGTGAGAGTGCCACGCCACTCGGTCTCCTCGAACCTGAGAGCAGCACAGTCTCTTCCTCGCACTTTCCTACCCACACGAAAACCGCATCCCTCGAGCCATACCCAAAGGAGATCCCATGATTGCCCAGCACCCAGAGTACCTGCACCAGCTCGAGCTAGACGACTCGAGCGGCTTACCGAGCGCAATCATTCTAGGCAATCGGCGGCTCGAGATTGCGGCTGCCGATTTGACGCTGACCGTCGGCGGCACTGAAGTGCGCTCTGCGACGGGCGGCACGGATGACAAGGGCGCATACCCACTGACGGGGGCGACGATCAGCGCCCCAGCCTCGTGGGTCTCGAGTCGTGACGGCGACGCGTACAGCCAGCCCGTGCTGATCGGCGGCGTGGTCGCGGCGCGGCTCGAGTACCTGTTTCGGCGGCACGGCCCAGCTTTGACGCTGCGGGTCGTGATCGACGGTGACGCTAAATCGGACTTGTTGATTCGCAACTTGACCTTGACCGCTCGGCTCGAGGGTGACGCGTGGACGGTCAACGCGCCCGGCAACGGCGTGGCCAGAGATACGCCGCTCGAGACGGTCACAGCATGGACGGGCATCTCGGCGATTGGCGGTCTGCGCGGCTCGAGCGCGGTGCTGCACCTCGCGGGCGACATGGGCTGCGTCGGCTTGTGGTTGCGCCACGAACTCGAGGTCAGCGATCTTCGCTTCAAAGGCGAATCCAGTCACGCGCTGACGCTCGAGATCGCCACGAACTTCGCGGGTGATCTGGGGCGAGTCTCGAGTGCAAGTGTTGATCTGTTTGATGTTGACCTGCGCGTGCCCGTGTTCGCAGAGTTCCCCGCGCTGTTCCAAACGTGGTTGCGCTCACTGGGTCACACCACGCCGCAAGACCCGCCCGCGTGGATCGGCAGCGCCAGCATTTTTGAAGCGCAGATTGGCTTCTCGGTGTTCTGGCCCGATCACCGTTACGAGCCGTATCCGCAAGTTTCCGATCTGACGGCTGACCTCGAGCGAATCGCGGGCTTGGGTTTCAACGTGATCCAACTGATGCCGCGCCAGCCGTACCCGAGTTACAACGTCCACGATTACTGGGATGTTGCCACGTCGTTCGGGAATCTCGAGCAGATGCGGGCTTTGATCGCTGCCTGTCACCGTAAAGGGATTCGCATTATTTTAGATGTACTGCTGCATGGCGTGCTGGATCAAGAGTCGATCACCACCGCCGCCGATGGCGTGCGCGGCGGGCCATACGCGCAACTGGTCAGCAAGCAGACCTCGGACAGCTTCGCGGCTGATGTCGGCGAGTGGAGCGATTACCTGATCGCGTGGTCGCGCCACATCATCGATTTCGAGCCGTTCTGGAAAGCGGGCAGCCCGCCGGTGTCGCCACTGATCGCGCAGCACCCGGACTGGTTCTTCAGGGATTCGCACGGCAACGTCGCCGGGATTTACACCAAAGCCTTCGATGCCCGCAACCCCGAGTGGCAAGCGTATTTCATCGATGCGATGAAGTTTTTACTCGGTGACCTCGAGATCGACGGTTTTCGCTTCGACGCACCGACCTACAACGATTTCCCCAACTGGGCGAGCTGGGCCCGCCACCGCGCCAGCCAGTCCACATTGGCTTGCGTGCCATTGTTCGAGCAGATGCGCCCCGCGCTGAAAGCCATCAAGCCGGACGCGCTGCTTTACACCGAGCCGTCGGGCATTTTGCTGCGACGCTCGATGGATTTAAATTACAACTACGACGAGCAGTGGCTGGTGACGGCCGTTTCCAAGCCGCTCGAGGCTCGAGGCTGGGGAGTGCGGAACGCTCGAGGGTTGGCGCGTTGGATCCAAGACCGCGATGCGTTCCTGCCACGCGGCGCGATGACCGCGCATCACATCGATTCGCACGATACGTTCTGGTGGCCAAGCTGGGGCGCGAAGTGGCGACGCGAGCAGTTCAGCGTGGCGCACACGCAACTGTTGACGCTGATGTTCATGTCGCTGCCGGGCCCGTTCATGATGTTCGTCGGCGGCGAGATTGGCATTGAAGACGTGCTGAAAACCTTCAATACCCTGAAGCTCGAGACCCGCGATTGGCACGCCCTCGAGACGCACTGGTTGAACGATGCGAGCATTTCCGAGGACGTGTTCGGCATTAGCCGCCGCAGCGCAGCGCTCGAGATCACGACGCTGGTGAACTTGAGCGACGCGCCGCAAACCGTGACGCTGCCCGCCGGTCAACGCCCGCTGACCGCGCAGCTCGAGATCGGCGGGGCTGTGAGAATCACGATCTCGAGTGACGCCGTGACCCTCGAGTTGCCCGCACGGTCTGGGGTGATCGTCAGGCGCTGATCCTGACGCTACGAACTCTTACTCCACGCCCAGCTCCAAACCCGCCCAGCGCTCCAAGAGTTGCGCGGCTGCCACGTGATCCACGTCGCCCAACTCGCGCAATGCGACCTCGAGCAACTGCTCGGTCAGCGCGGTCACGGGGCTGGGAATCTGTTGCTCGCGCAAGGATTGTGCGGCGATCCGCACGTCTTTGGTCATGAGTTTCAGTGAAAACGTGTTCGGGAAGGCGCGACCGATCACGCGCTCGGGGAAGAGATTTTGCGACACGTTGCTGCGCCCGGAAGATGAGTTAATCACCTCGAGCGCCGTGCGGCTTGTGACGCCCTGACGCTCCAAGCCCAGCAACACCTCACTCAGCGCGAGAATGTTGACGCCGAGCAGCGCTTGATTGGCGGCTTTGACCGCCATGCCCGCGCCGATTGGGCCGCAATGGACGATCTTCGCCGCGAAGGTCTCGAGGGCGGGTCGCACAGTCTCGAGTGTGTCCGCGTCGCCCCCAACCATCACGGTCAGCTTGCCATTAATCGCACCCTTGACGCCGCCAGAAACGGGTGCGTCCAGAAACCTGATGCCGTGCGCCTCGAGACTCAGCGCGATCTGGCGGGCGCTTGCAGGGTCGCCGCTGGTGCAATCGACCCAGATCAGTCCCGCCTTCGCGCCTGTGATGATGTGCGGTAGCAGCTCGAGGACTTCCTTCGAGGTTGGTAGGCAGGTGAAGAGGATGTCTGATTGCGCGGCATCGGCGATGCTCCCAGCGACCCTCGAGCCAAACTCCTGCGCGTGACTGACGGCTTTTTCAGCGGAGCGATTCCAGATTAGAGTCTCGAGGGTACGCGCGAGATGTCCAGCCATCGGGTAGCCCATCAAACCCAAGCCAATAAACGCAATTTTCATCGCGTCCATTATGGCGCGATTCTCGAGACATAAAAAAGGGCGCAGTCGTTCAGACTGCGCCCTTTCGAGCGTGAATCGTTTAGCGTGACTCGAGGGTCAAGCGAAACGCCGCGCCGACGCGCACGATCAGAAAGTCCAGTTTCTGATTGCGGTTCTGAAACTCAATGCTGACGCTGTTGTCGCTGACGCGCTGCTTCTTGGCGCGAAACCCGCGTCCCTCGAGCTGCTGGCGGTACTGACCAGCGACGGTCGTCATCGGGGCATTGCTGGAATAAGTGAAGCTGACGGTGTTGTCATCGCGGGTGTCGTAGCGCACGAAGGTCATCACGGGCAGCAGGGTCAGGTTGTAACGGCTGTCGACGATCCCGCCGCTGGCGACGGTGATGTTGATATTGATGCTGATGCCGCCCGTGGTGTTACCGCTCGAGACTGGCGGGTTTTGCGGCTGTGGAGCTGGTTGGTAGTTTACAGGCGGGTTGGCGGCGATCACCGTACCGCGCACTTGCAACTGCGCGTAATCGGTCGTCCAATCCTGCGCGGGAACGGGCGTGACGACGACCGCCAGCGCTCGAGCTAAGCCTTCTTGACCTTGGGTGGTGACTTGAGCGAACGGCTGGTTGCTCTTGAAGCTTGTCAGTTCGTTGAGGTTCAGTTGGCGCTTGCTGGCGACCGCCAAGAGCTTGTCCTGACCCGCCGGGCCGTCAATGCTCAGCTCATAGCTCGCGCCTTGCGGCGGGAAGCGGCGGGTTTCACCGCCGCGCAGGAACTCGTTGCCGCCCGAGAGCTTGTTCGGCAGGATCAAATCGATCACGCCGTCGGCGTGAATGCTGAAGACGTAAACGTAAGCGTCTTGGTTGACGGAGACGGTGATGCCAATTTTCTCGCCGATGTTGTAAATCGGGTTGTCGCCCGCCCTATCCACACTAACGTTGACCTGAAGCGCGGTCTGCACGGGGTTGACGATCACGGCTTGCGGCGTGACTCGAGGATTGCTCTGCGCGAAGGCGCTCGAGGAGACGGCGAGGGTCGTGAAGGCTAAGGCTAAAATTCCGTTGCGTTTCATAAATGCTCCTTTACCCCAGATTCTTAAAGGGGAACGACGTCAGATTAGAACCGCGCGACTCGGCTCGAATGAACCCAGCCCCTCGCTGCCTTTAGAAATGAAGCTTCCATAAAGGAAAGAAGCAGTTCTCGAGCCTAGAATGAACGCAGACTTAAGATTGAGCGGTGTTATGCCAGCGATGTGTTCTAAATGATTATTGCCAAAGCGATCAAAGGTGTATATTCTCGCTTAGATTTATGGCCTCACTCAGCACCCACCCGCTCGGCCCAGTCGCCGCAACGACCCAGATTAAACCCACCACCGTGCTCTTGGGTCGTGAACGTGACGCGATGCTCGAGTCGCTGCAACTGCGTTCCGTCAGCGGTGACGACGAGTTGCTGTTCGTTGATCCCCTTGGGCAACCATGGGTGGATCGGCCGGCTGCGAAGACCGACCAGCGCGAACTCGTGCAGGTCTGCTGGAAAGAGGTTTGCCTCAACTGGCCGGATGCGTTGTGCAGCGAGGAACTCGAGAAGTAGAGCAGCGGAACTCGAGAAGTAGAGCAGCGAGGAACTCGAGAAGTAGAGCAGCGGAACTCGAGAAGTAGAGCAGCGGAACTCGAGAAGTAGAGCAGCGGAACTCGAGAAGTAACGCAGCGGTCACTCTTCGGTATTCGTAGGGGCGCAGCGTGCCGCGCCTGCTCGTTTTCGCTCGAGCCACCGTTTACGGCTCGAGGGCTTTGACCCAGAAGCCCATCTCGTGCGGGGTTTGCGTGATCTGCCCGATTTCTTGCCAGTGCAGCGTCGCGGTCAGCGCGTTGTCGGGCGCGTAACCGCGACCACGCCAGAACATCTCGAGCGAGCGCGGGCCGCCTGCCTTTGCGGGGTGATCGTCAGCGCGTTTGACGGCGCAGAAGGCGCTGTGGGTGAAACCGCTCAAGCGACGAGCGTGAGCTTCGCGCTCTTCAAAAAAGCGGTGTCCCAGCCCGCGCCCTCGGTAAGCGGGCAGCAGCACGCTCTCAGCGAGGTAAAACACGTGCCTCACGTCCCAGCCCCGCGCCTCAAACGGTTGGCGCAACTCGGGTGTCTCAAACGCCAGCGGCAACGCGCTCGAGGCTCCGACGATCTCTGCGCCGTCCTGCACGGTCACGATCAGGCTATTGGCGCACTCCATGTACGTTTGCAGGTACGCCGCTTCGTACTGAAGCGAGCCGTCGTACATGTACGGAAATTCTCTGAAGACCGCGATTCGCAATTCAGCCAGCGCGGGAATCGCGTTTGCAATAGCCGCGCCAGTCAGTGCGGTGACGGTCAGGGTCACTTGATTTGCTGCAACCACAGTTGCAAATTGTAGTAATTCGTCACGCGACTGATTTTGCCGTTTGTGACCTCAAAAAACGCGCCGCCAGCGATTTTGTAACGTTGCCCCCTCGCTTCTGGCAGTCCAGCGTCGGTCTGCCGATACGTGCCGCTGACGATGTACTCGGCGGCTGATCTCGAGCCAGTCGCGTTCACGGTGACGCTGACATCCGAGATGTGTTCCGCGTAACTGCGGTTCATGCGCTCGAAAAAGGTTTTGAAGGCAACCTTGCCGATTTCGCGCTCTGATTCGTTGACATCGTGCGCGACATCCTCAGACAGCAACTCGAGCATCGCGTCCCAGTCGCCGCGATTGAAGTGCGCGTAGTACGCCTCGATCAGTTCAGTGGTGGTCATCACCGCCCAATCTAGCAAATACTCACTCGAGCGTGCGCCACCCGCGCTGTCGCGCCAATCGCTCGAGCGCTGGGTCATTGCCGGTGACGACGACGGCTTCAATCGCTCCCTCGAGCATCGGTACGTCGGGCAGCGTGTCCCCGTAAGCTCGAGTGAGCGAAAGCTGACCGAGCTGAGCTTGCAGATTTGAGCATTTGATTGCTCCGACATTGACCGAGCCTGCCAAACGCCCGGTCAGGCGGTCGCCCTCCAGCTCGAGCGGCGTGCCGATGGCTTCAAATCCAAAGCGATCAGCGAAGGCCTCTAAGATCGGCTGGTACGTGCCAGAAACGAGCATCACCCGCGCTCCGCTCACCTTCGCCGCCTCGAGTTCCGCCAGTGGCGCGTGGCGCAATTTGGGCAGCAACTCGCGCTCGGCGACCCACGCGGCCACCTCGCGGAACTGCTCGAGCGTCGCGCCTGTGAAGAGTTGTGGCAGGTCGCTGATCCAGCGGTTTTGGAAGCTGCGCTTGGGGATCACACCGATTTTCGCGCCGAGGTAATCCAGCAGGTGACGGCGCATGAAGGCGTCGTAGTCGCGCTTGCGCCCATGCGCCTGTAGATACGCCCTGATGCCGCGCCATGTTTCACCATGTGTCAGTGTGCCTTCCAAATCGGAGGCGACGATCACGCGGCGCTCCCGTTCTTGCGTCCCACGTAAACCGTCTTTTCGATGCTGGCGTGAACAACGCCCTCCGCGTCGATGAGTTCAATTTGGTAAACGCGATCTATGGATGGACGAGTCTCAAGGATGTGCTCAATCATTTGGGTTTCGGATGCGTCCACGACGAACTTTGCGTACAGCGTTGCGCGTCCCGGTCTTCTGAAGCGAATCGCAGCAGCTTTATCCCAAATGATGTACTTGGATCCGAGCAACTTGTAGAGCATGACCACGTAAATCGGGTCGGTGGCGGCGTACATGCTGCCGCCGAAGATCGTGCCCACGTAATTTCGGGTGCGCCACGAGAGCGGCAATCGCACCCTGACCTCGCGGTAATCAGAGGCGATGTACGTGACGGTCGCGCCCGTCCCAAACACCGCCGGAAAAAAGTTAAATCCAATCCGCTCGAGCCGCGTAGACCAAGATTCGGGCATCGTCGTCAACGCTGATTCGGGACAATGGCGAGGGTGCATCTAGAAATACAGACCAAGCGGTTGCTTTCTTCGGTGATCTTGACTTCCCAGACGTGGGTGCTGCGCCCGCAATGCAGCGGTAGCGCGGTGGCGGTGACGATCCCATCGCGCTTGCCGCGCAGGTGATTGGCGTTGATTTCCAAGCCGACGGCCGTCATGCCGTCGTCTTTGACCCAGAAGTAAGCACCTAAACTCGCCACTGTTTCAGCCAGTGCAACCGACGCGCCACCGTGCAGCAAGCCGAACGGCTGGTGAACCTTGGGCGTCACGGGCATCGTGGCCACCACCCGCTCTTTGCTCGCCTCGAGCACTTGGATGCCCAGCGTTCGAATCAGGGTCTCGGTTTGGAACTCGGGCGGCGCTTGCAAGCTGCTCATGGTTAAACTCCTTTTAAGACTGTGCGGTTTGTTTAAGGCTTTGCAGGTACGTTTTTAAGAATGCCACGACGCTGCGAATATGAGCTGGATCGCGGTACAAGCGCGACAGCATCACCGCACCCTCGAGCGCCGAAAAGATCACGCTAGCGGTGCTGCTTGCGTCCACATCGCGCTTGAGTTGTCCTTCGAGTTGCCCGCGCTCGACAATGCCGACGATGGTCGTCAACCAGCCGTTGATCGCCCGCCGCACGCGGCTTCGCAGCGTAGGCAGCGCGTCATCGGATTCAGTCGCGGCGTTCAGCAGTGGGCAACCGCCACGTATCGGCGGGTCGGTGATCGTCGCCTCGAACACCGCCAGAACCGCATTCAAACGTCCCACGGCATCGCGCTCCCCCTCGAGCGCGGCGCTGTAGCGCCCATTCAACCGCTCGACCGCGTACTCGAATGCCTCGAGCATCAGGGCTTCTTTGCTGGCGAAGTGGTTGTAAATCCCGCCTTTTTCCAAGCCTGTGTCCGCCATGATGTCGCCAAACGACGTGGCGTTGTAGCCAAAACGGTTGAACAGCGCTGCCGAGCGCTCGAGGATATGGTCTTTGGTTTGCTCGCCTTTGGTCATAAAAAACCGATTGGTCGGTTTAATGTAGCTGATTTGACCCGGCAATGCAAACTCGAGGTCAGCGCAGGCGACTCGAGCCGATTACAACAAGCTGTTGCCGACAATCGGTTGCCCCTCGAGAAAGCGCTCCGGGCGCAGGCTATGGACATCCAGGCTATGAGCGCGACCATCCAGCACAATCTCAGACAGCAACTTCCCAAGCGCGGGGCTGTGCATCACACCGTGACCGCTCGAGCCGTTGGCGAGGAACAGGTTCGGCGCGTCCCAGTGTGCGCCCAGCAGCGCGTGACCATCGGGGGAGACCTCGTACAGTCCCGCCCAGCCCGTCTCGATCGGCACGTCGCGCAAAGCGGGGACTCGAGCGTGGGTGCGGGACAGCAACGCTGGCAGCCACGCGGGATCGTAGGTCAGGTTTTGCGCCGCGAAGTCGAACGGCATCAACAGCAGCACGCGCCCGTCACGCACGCGCAGGTGAAAGCCGTCGCCAGCAAAAATGCTCATTGGCATGTCGCTGGGTAAAACCTGCGTTGGTACGGTCGCAGCGATCTGGCGCTTGACGGGCGTGACAGGCAGCTCGAGCTTCGCGCCGCGCATCAGTTCAGCCGCCCATGCGCCAGCGGCGTTGAGGACCGCGTTAGATGATAACCTCGAGCCGTCACACGCGACCTGTACGCCGTTCGCGCTGCGCTCGAGGGTCACATCGCAGCCGAATTTGAACTGTACCCCCAGTGCTTCAGCCGCCTGCTGATAGCCGCGCCGCATGGCGAGCGGGCGCACGAACCCGTCCCACGGGCAGTACGAACCGCCCGCGATTCCCTCGAGCGATAGGTAAGGATTGAGCGCGTGAATCTCCTGCGGCGTGACGATGCTGGACACCTCGAGACCCGCGCTGCGCTGCACCGCCAATGCTTGCTGCAATTGCTCGAGTTGTGTGGCGTCCTGCGCCAGAAACAGATACCCACACGGCTCGTAGCCCGCGTCCATCCCAGTTAGGCTCTCAAACTCGAGTAGCTCTGACCGAGCCATCATCGACAGCCGCACGTTGACGAGCGTACCGTACTGCACGCGAAAGCCGCCGGTCGCCCTCGCGTAACTCGCCCGCACATTCAGGTCTGGCGCGGTGGCGCGAGGGTCTGAAGCCGCGTCGCGCTCGAGCACCAAAATGTTTTTCGCGCCCCGCTTAGCCAAGTGATACGCGATGCTCGAGCCGATGATGCCCGCGCCGACGATGACGAACTCTGGCTGCATGAGTTGTATTTTACGGCGTCTCGAGCATCGTGATGAAGGCGTCCACCAGATCGGCTCGCAGCGTCACGCCCGCCTACGCCCGCTGCTCGCTCGCCTCCAGCGCCTCGAGCCGCTCCCGCGCAGTGGACAGCGATTCGTTTCGTGTGACACCACCGCCATTCCCCGCACGGCCTTAGACTCGAGGGTGTGAACTTAGGCTATTCTTTTTGCCCGAACGACACTTTTATCTTTTACGCATTGACCCATGGTCGCGTGCCACTGGCACAACCCATCACCGAAGTTTTAGAGGATGTCCAGACGCTGAACGATTGGGCGGTGCAGGGCAAACTGGAGATGACCAAGATCAGCTATCACGCCTACGCGCACGTGATGGATCGCTACGTCGCGCTGCGGGCTGGCGGGGCATTGGGGCGCGGCGTCGGGCCGCTCTTGGTGGCTAAAGCAGCGATATCTGACTTGCGTGGCAAAGTCGTTGCCAGTCCCGGTGCGCTGACCACCGCGCACTTGCTGCTAAAGCTCTCCAGACCCGAGGTGCGAATCGTGACGATGCGCTACGACGAGATCATGCCGGCTGTCGAGCGCGGCGAGGTCGACGCTGGGCTGATTATTCACGAGTCGCGCTTCACGTATCAGCAGCACGGGCTGGTCAAACTGCTCGATTTGGGCGAGTGGTGGGAAGGGGAGACTGGGCTGCCAATCCCCTTGGGCGCGATCCTCGCCCGCCGCGATCTCGGCGCGGAGACTTTGGCGCAGCTCAACACAGCCGTCAGAGCCAGCCTTGAGTACGCCTACATGCACCCGAGTGAGCCAAAGGCGTATATCCGCCAGCACGCGCTCGAAATGGACGACGCGGTGATGCAGGCGCACATTGACCTGTACGTCAATGACTTTTCGCTGGATGTCGGCGCGGACGGCGAACGCGCCGTGCGGGAGCTGTTCGGACGCGCTCGAGCCGCCGGTTTGATTCCCGATTCCGACTTACCGCTGTTCATAGAATCGTGAACGCTGCTCGAGCCGCTGTCGCAGTGCTGGTACTCGCGGGTTTGCTGATTTTCAGCGCCAGTCAAAGTCAACCCGCGCCGCTCGAGATCACCCAGAAACCGATTATGTTTGGGACGCTGCGACGGCAGTTGACCCTCGAGTACATTCAACGCCACTACGACCCACACGCGACCAGCATCACTTTTCAGCCCGTGATGATCGTCGTGCATTGGACAGCCTCGAGCAGCTTGCAGTCCGCGTGGAACGAATTTAACCCAGAGCGGCTGACGGGTCGCGCCGACATCGCCAGCGCGGGTCAGCTCAACACCAGCGCACCGTTTTTAATTGACCGAAACGGCGCAGCCTATCAATTGATGCCGGAAACGCTGATGGCCCGTCACGCCATTGGCCTGAACCGCCGCGCCATCGGCATCGAAAACGTCGGCAACGACGACCTGACAGGGGCGCAAGTGGAGACCGATGCGCGGCTGATCGAAATGCTAGCCCAGCGCTATCCAGTTCAGTACCTGATCGGTCATCTCGAGTACGGGCGCTTCAGGGGCAGTGCGCTGTGGGAGGAGCGCGAAGCTGATTATTTCACGGTCAAACCCGATCCGGGCGCAGATTTCATGCGGCGCTTACGCCTGCGGTTAGCCAAAGATGGCTGGCACTTCAAAGCTCGCCTGTGACGCTCGAGGCTGGCGATGACAGCTTGCCCGCGACGGCAATTCCAATCAGCGCCGCGCAGACCGTCAAGGCGTAGATCACACTGAAGCCAGCGCTCAGCCCTAACTGCGCGATCAGCGCCCCGCCGATGCCCGCACTGAGCGCCGCGCCGAGCACATCGACCATTTGCAGACTGCCGCTGACCTTACCCTCCTCGCCTGATGGCGCGTGCGCGAAGACGACCAGCGTGTGCGACGGAAACGCGAAGCCCATGCCCAGCCCACCGATCAGCCACGCTACGCCAGCCAGCCACGCGGGAATCGGTAACAGGCTAACGCTGAGCATCCCCAACATGGCGCTGCTCAGCAGCGCAAACCCAATCCTGACCAGACCAGCTCGAGATTGCCCCGCAGACCGCGAATCGAAGCGCGATTGCAGCACCGACCCAAACGACCAACTGAGCGCCCCGACCGACAGCACCAACCCAGCCTCGGTCAGACTCAGGCCGCGCAGTTTCCCCAAGGCCAGCGGCACGAGCACCTCTGCGCCCAGAAAGGCGAAGGTGAGCAAAAACCGCGTGACCATCCCCGCCTGCAACGCCCCCTCGAGTCGCAATGTTCCAGTAGGCAGTAGCCGCAGCAGCGCGGGCAGCATCAGCGCGAATCCCCCCAGCCCCATCAGCGCCGCCAGCCAGAGTTGCGGCGTTTGCAGCGCCGATAAAGTCAGCACCGCGCCCAGTGCCACCGCGACGGCCAGCACCACGCGTTGCCGCTCGAGCGGCTTGCCGTGACCGCGCAACCCTCCCAAGGCAGGGAGCGTGATGGTGGCCGCGATGGCGACCAGCGGCAGCAACCCCAAGAAAACCGTGCGCCACGAGAAAGCCTGCGCGATCAGACTGGCGGTGAGCGGCCCAATCAAGGCAGGCAGTACCCACGCGCTCGAGAGTAAAGAGAGCATGGCCGCACGTATTTTGTCTGGGTAAGCGCGGTTGATCGCCAAGTACGCAATCGCGCCCGTCGCGCCGCCGCCCAGCCCTTGCACGCCGCGCCCGATCACGAAGACGGTCATGTTCGGCGCTGAGCCAGCGATCAGTAAGCCCGCGCCAAACAGCGCCAACGCAACCCCATACGGACGCTTCGGGCCGTCGCGGTCAGCCAGTCCACCGAGCGTCACGGTCGAGACCAGATAGCCCAGAAAGAACGCGCTGAACGACCAGCCGTAGAGCGCCTGACCGTTCAATTCTTTGGACACGCTCGGCAGTACCGTAGAAACCGCCAGCGATTCAAAAGCGATCATCAAAATGCTCAGGCTCAGCCCGATGCTTAAACCGCGCAGCGCGGGTGCGAACAGTCCAGTTTGACTCGAGGGAAGCGCCTGCATCGCGGGTGATGATAACCGCGCTGCGGCTGTAGAGCGCTGAGGGCGAAAGTCAAAAGCGGCTCGAGCTTTGCACCAATAGGCAAGAGAACTTGCAAAACTTGCCACACAGTCAACTTGGGTGTAAACTGGTTTATGCCCGCAGCAGTATTGGAATCCGAATTGGTGCGCCTCGGCACGCGCCTGCACAGCTTACGCAGCGAACACGACTGGACGCTCGAGGAATTATCCAAACGCGCCGATCTCTCCCCACCGTACCTCTCGAGGCTCGAGGCGGGCGAGCGCCAACCGAGCCTCGCGGCGCTGATCTCATTGGCGCAGGCTTTTGAGATCCCGATTGCCGCGCTGTTTGAACAGACCCAGCCCGCCAGCCGCATCGCGGTCACGAAAGCGGGCAGCGGTACGCCCCACATCTCCAACGGCGCGATGTACACGCCGCTGACCGGCAAGCGTTTTAAAACGCACCTCAACGCCGTGCTGCTGGATGTCCCCGTCAAGCGCTTGGACACCACCATGAACCACCACGACTCCGAGGAGTTCGTCTATATCCTCAGCGGCGCGGTGACGCTGACCGTCGGTGATGAAACCGTGACCCTCGAGACTGGCGACGCTGGCCACTACGACGCCAGAGAACCGCACCGCATGGACGGACTGGGCGGTAAAGCTCGTGCGCTGCTGGTCGCCACGACCGCCCCCAAATCCGAGATGCCGCTGCCGTAACCGCTCGAGCCTGATTCGCCGCAAAGGACACCGCATGCAAACCTCCTCGAGCAGTGCCGCCAAGCTCAGCACCATCAGCGCCACGACCGTCGTGGCTGTGATGACCGCCAGCCACTTCATCAACGATAATTTCACCAGCCTGCTCAGCCCGCTGGGGCCCGCGATTGCCGCGAAGTTCAGCGTGACACTGGCTGACACTGGTACATTGGTTGCGCTGCTGTCCTTGGTCGGCAGCGTCTCGCAACCGATTTTTGGGATGCTCGGCGACCGCGTGGATCGGCGCTGGCTGGCAGCCGCTGGCCCCGTGCTGGCAGCGGTCGGCATGACGCTGATGGGCTACGCACCGAGCTTCTTCGCCTTGGGTCTGCTGATCGCGCTCGGCGGCATCGGCAGCGCGATCTTCCACCCGAGCGGCGCGGCGTTCGTCGCCGCCAACAGCAATGTTGAAAAACGCGGTCTGTACGCCAGCATCTTCAGCGCGGGCGGCACGGCCGGACTGGCTTTGGGGCCACTGACCGCGACCGCGCTGGGGTTGAACGGAATCGTCTGGCTGATGCCGCTTGGGCTGCTGATGGGCCTCATCAGTTTCGCGCTGACCCCCTCGAGCAACCCGTCATCGAAGAAAAGGGCCGGATGGCGCGATTACGTCGATACCTTCAGCGGCCCGATTCGCACGCTGTGGGGCATCAGTGTGCTCAGAAGCTTGAGCACCGTCGCTTACGGCACGCTGATCCCGTTTGAGTTTCAGGGCAAGGAAACGCCGTACACGATTGCGATCACCCTCGCGATCTTCAGCCTCGCCAGCGCCATCGGCGGCATCGTCGGCGGGCAGATCAGCGATAGAGTCGGCCGCACCAAAGTCCTGCGCTCGAGCGTCGGCATCTTGATTCCACTGTTTGCCTTGCTGATCGTCGTTACGCCCTCGAGCATCGGACTGATCCCGTTCTGGCTGCTGGCGTTCGCTGTTGGCGCAGTCGCCAACGCCACGATCCCCGTCGCGGTCGTCGCCGCGCAGGAGTACGCGCCCGGCAAAACCGCGACCACCAGCGCGATCATGATGGGCTTTAGCTGGGGCACGGCCGGCGTGCTGTACAAACTCGTGGCGGAATTCGCGCACCTGACCACGCCAGTCATCGCCATGCTCGCCACCGTCGTACTGCTGCTGCCCGCGTGGTGGCTGACGCTGAAACTCCCCGAGCCAGAGCGCACGCGGCTCGAGTGAAACTCGAGGCAGCTCGTGTTGAATCCTGAAACGAGAATCGCTGACCTGACACGGCTCGGATTCTCAGCTCCAATCTTGGAATTGTCGGCTGGACGAACACCTCACCCTCTGTTCAAAAATATCTGCAACGACCCGTGTTACATCTATCACGGTGGCTCGAGTCCTGCTGGTTTACGAATCGTTCCAATCTGGGAAGAAGGAATGCTGCTCACCGCCGCCTTTGAAACAGACAACGGACTTCAAATCATTCGTTTCAGCCTCGAGCTGCCGGATGCGTACCGGGTAATTGCCCGCAGTGAACAGGGATTATGGGCAGATTTGTTCTCGTCGCTCGTTGATGGTTGGAGCAGATCACAAGCCGATCCAGACGAGGTAGCGCAAGCAGCGAAAGCAGTCAATTTTCGTTTCCTTGAGGAGACGCTCGCCTTCATTGAGGCGCACCGTGACAGCGTGAACTACACAGATTTACTATGCGAATTCGCTAACGCTATTGTGTGAACATCGCTTCCCTCGAGCGCGGCTCGCAGTCACTCGCCATAGGCCTCGAGCACTTCCGGACTGATCGTGACCCGTGGATTGAGCGCCCGAGTCGCCTCGAGAATCGCGGGGTACGCCGCCACCCATTCTCGCGTCACCGTGAAACCGAAGAGGGCGTTGCGGCGCAGGTTCAACCCCCAGAGTTTTTCCGGGCCAGTCCAAGTTTCCCTGCGGCGCAGCAGAATCACGGATTGAATGCGGTCCAGCCGATGAATTCGCTTCCAACCGGTCAGCGTCGTCACCTCGAGCCGCTCTGGAGTGACGGTCAGTTTGCGTTCGTCCGCCTCAGCCAGCACGGCGAGGGTCAGAAAAATCAGCGAGCCAACGACCCAAGGGCCAACATCACCACCCACTCCCCTCGAGACGCCGAACCATGCCACGGCGCTGACGATGCCCAGACCTAGGCTGGAAAACCAGTACAGCCGTAGGTCTCGAGTGAATACGAGTGCTTGCCTTGCTTGTTTCATTGGATCAGTCTACGCAGTCCGTCCCGAGTGGAAGCCACTCGAGCCGACCTCACTTCGGTTGTTCGCTGCTGAGCACAGTGGATTTCGTCTTCAACCACTGCCCTTTTTCTCGCACCCACCAATCCTCTAACGTCTCGTCCTGCACAAAATTGGAGTCCGGTTTCGATGGATCGAGTCCACCCGCGACGAAATGGCGGCTCGCGGTCACGACGGCTCGAGTGGCTTCCATGTGCAGGTCTGTGACCTTGACCGTCACCGTGAAGTTTGCGCCCGTAGAGAAGAGGCGGTGAATAAGCGTTTCATACGCGTCGCGTTTCATATCGCCATCCGGGTTGACATCAACGTAATTGGCGGATAGATAGCGCATCACGCCCGCCGCATCTCGCTGGGTGTAAGCGGCACTTTGCGCGTTGTACGCGCTTTGAATCTCTGCCTTGATGCGAGACGCATCGGCGCAGGCGACAAGAGCGACCAATGCGAACACGAGGAGCTGAAGTTTCACCCCGCGAGCTTAGCAATTCAAGCTGCTTTGCGCTGAACGGACGTTTTTTGGCAGAGGGCTGAGGGCAGACCGCCCGCGATTCGAGTGACCAAAGCGCACGTATCTCGAGGGAACGCTGACGGCTCCGTCGTGCTGTTTGACTGGGAGCACTGCACCAGCGCTAGCCCACTGCTCGATCTGGCGATCACCATACCGGGTCTGGGAAGCCCTGAGGACTTCCAGCGCGTGACCGAAACGTACTCGGAGCTGACCGGATTTGAAACGTCCAACGAGGTCGTCCAGCGGGTCGTTGCTGCGAAAGCTTGGACGGTCGTGGAACTGCTGTTTGGGTTGCGAGCCGATCAGCACGCTACCCTCGTGGATTATCTCGTCACTACTTTTCCCGACTGGCTCGAGACGGTCGTGCGCTAAACGGCTATCCGGCATATTCTCGAGCCGTAGCGCACGCGGCTCGAGAATGTGCCTTTCACGCGGTCATCAACGCCATGCCCGGCTAATTGCTACTCAAAGCAGCCTCGGGAGGCTCGAGGTTTGACACTGTAAACTTCGCCGATAAATCCTGTTGATGAGGGTACGCTTTTAGCGTATAGTTGATAAGAGGTAAGCGTGGTTTTTCAAGAGGTGTTGGAGTTCCGTCAAGTCATTGACCGTCTGCTATCCGACGATGAACGTTTTGCTTTGCTAAACGCGTTGATGCTTAACCCTGAGCTTGGCGTGTTGATTCCCAAGGGTGGTGGAGCGAGGAAACTACGTTTTGCATTTAGTGGACAAGGCAAACGCGGTGGTTTACGAATTATCTATGCGTGGTCGAAAACCCGCAGTCAAGTGCTTTTCTTGTACGTGTACAAAAAAACGGAGAAATCGGATTTGACACCTCAGCAAATCACGGTTCTGAGCAAAGGAGTGAAATCATGGCTGTAAAGAAATTCGATTGGGATGCTTCGTTTGACCGAAGCATGGAGCAACTGGCGGCTTTGAATCGTGGGGAGTCGCAACCGACTCGAGTCACGACGCTGCAAAGCCCGCTCGAGCTGCGAAAATCCATGAAGGTCAACCGCCCGCAATTCGCGGCGCTGCTGGGCGTCTCACCGCGCACCGTCGAGAATTGGGAGCAGGGTCGGACGCGACCCACCGGCGCGGTGCGTTCACTGCTCAAAATCGCCGCATACAACCCGAAGGTCTTCCTCGAGGCGCTACGCTAGACTCTCGAGATGGAACGCGCAATCAACTTGGCTAACCCGGAATTTGAACCGACCGACGAGCAGTTGAGGCAGCTCTCCAAAGTCGCGTTCGCTGGCCTCCAACGTGCCAACGAACAGCGGCTGCGCCAATTGCGCTCTACGGTGCTCGAGGCTCGAGCCGAAGCGTTTGAAGCCTTTAGGTCGAGAAACCCGTTGGACTGAAATTCACCGCAGAACTTCTCAAGCGCCAAGCCGTTTCAATTACGCCGATCCAGTCATGCGCTCCCGCACCCTAAAGCCGCACAATAATTCCGTGATTCCCCCCTACCAATTGCCATCCGCACTGCATCCGTTCCCCGCCCGGCGCGTTACACTCCCCGCAATGACCGATCTTCGCACGCTCGTCAACCAAGCCCGGGGCGGGCGCGTGATCCGCACGGGTTTTTTAGAGAGCGCTGGACTCGACCGTCGCGCATTGGCGGCCGGCGGCGTGAAATTCGCGGCGCACGGCGGCTTCACCGACGCAACCCGCGTGGTCTACACGCTCTACCCGGAGCACATTCCGACGGTAGACGATCCCGTCAAAGTCATGCTCTTGGAGGCTGAACTGCCCGCGAACACCTCGGCACAGGACGTGAAAGTCGCCGTTTCTCTGCCAGACGAATTGCGCGGCGATATCCGCGAGGAGCGCGGCGCTTTTTCCATCGCCACGACCGCCAAGGGCGTCAAGCAACTCGAGGCGCTGACAACGCTGGTGATTCAAGGCGTGACGCTCGAGGTCAGTTTCACCCTCAGCGATGCCTCGAGTCTGGGACGCGGCGCGAAAACCCGCACGGTGGTCGTGCCGAGCCTGCGTTTGGATGTCGTCGGTGCGAAAGGGTTTGGGGTCAGCCGAGCGTATTTTCAGGCGGGCATCGAAGGCAAGAAAGTGCGCGTCAATGGCGCGGTCGCGGGCAACTCAACGCCCGTGCGCGAGGGCGACAGCTTGAGCGCCGACGGCTTGGGACGAATCGAATTCAAACGCATCGAAGGCGAGACGCGGCGCGGGAACATCAAACTGGAACTCGAGATTCACCGCTGAGCCGACGGGTGCATCACCGCTGAGCCGACGGGTTCTCAGGTTCGTAACGCTCGTGGGACGAGTCTCGGATGAGGTAAAGCTCGAGCAACACCGCGCCACACGCCATTCCTTCGTAGGGGTTTAGCGTGCTAAACCCGGTGCGCCGCAAGGCGCACTTGTATCTAGAGACTCAGCCGTCCCTCGAGACAAACGCTGCACAATTGTGATTCGAGCACTCTCAGACACGCTGTAAAGCCTCTACACTCGAGTTGGCGCACACCATCGACGCGAACGACCTTGAGTGGCCTTCAGACTCGCCCACGGCGACTCGAGACCCATAGGTCTTGCTATAATTCTCGGAACGAGACGATGAGCCGTCAGAACTCGTAAAAATCCGTGCTCGAGGAGATCAACATGGGACTGGCTGAAAAACGTGCGCTGAAAGCATTCCAAGACAACAAGCTCCCGACCATTCAAGCACAGATTGATGCGGCTGTCGGTAAACCAGTGCCGATGACGATTGACTGGGAGAAGCTCTCGCTCGATGGTGGCTATGCAGACCGCTACGAGGAGCTGTGGTTAGCGAGTTGCTTCGAGCCGCTCGTCACCGCGCTCGAGGAAGTGGGCGTCGACGACATGGGGCGGGAGGCGCTGCACGAATCGCTCCAGTCCATCCGTATCCTAGGCGATTACGCGCACGCGCTCAAAGTCGAGTTTGACGCTGGGGTGCTGACGCTGGATTTCAGATTGTGGAACGCGCCGACGGCTGACGAGCGAAAAGATTTCGTCAAAACGATTCGCACCACGCTCGAAGCGGCGCTGTAAACATCAGGGTTGTCTCCGAGAGGCGCAAAACGTTTTGCGCCTTTTTCTACCCTATTGGGTTTTCCCTCGAATCATAAAAGCCCGAATTCGAGGCTCACCGCTCGAGCCGACGGGCACTCGTCACTGCTGTGGCTAGACTGGTCGCAACACCCAGACCGCGCCGCTAAACAAGAACGCCCCACTAGCCCCACCCAAGAAGACTTTCGTGCCGCGTTCAATCGGCTCGAGGATGTCCCCCAGCCTGCTCGACTTTGGCGATGATGTTGGACTGCGTGCTGATGTACTGCGCTATTTCAGCGCCCGTCATCCAGAACTCGTCCTCGAAGCTGGCATGTGCAACGAGCGTGAACCCGAAGCGTTCGACATCGCTCAGCTCGAGTTCGGACGGGTTGCGCGGTGGCGTTGGGTAATTGGCGTAAAACCCGTCAGCCCACGTTCTGAACGCCGGTTGATCGCGCAATGCCGCCAGCGATTTGTGATGGCAGATCATCAAATACCCGCCCGGCTCGAGCACGCGCTGTACCTCAGCCAAAAACTTGGCTTGGTCAAACCAGTGAAACGCCATGAAGGTCGTCACCAGCGCCACGCTCGAGTCTGATAGCGGCAGTGCCTCCGCTGGAGCCTCGAGAAATGCTGCTTTTGGCGCGGTGGCTCGAGCGTGCGTCAGCATCTCAGGGGACAAATCGCAGCCCGTCACTGCGTCACAGACCTCGAGCAGCGCCCATGCCCGTGCCAGTCGCCACATCCAACGCGCTCGAGAACCGCGCTTTGCCCGTGGCGTTGAGCAGCATCTGCACGGCTTTCGGGTGGAAGTACGGGCGGGAGGCCGCGTAACGCTCAGCGGCGGTCGCGTGCGAGAAGAAGTTCATGCGTTGCAAGTCTAAACGCTCAAGCTCGAGCGACGGATGTCTAAGCGCTGACCGAGTTCTGAGCCAACAGCATAATCAGCAGCGTATTCAAACTCACACCCTCGCGCTTGGCTCGAGCAGCTAGGCTCCTGTGCAAACTGCGCGGCAACCGCGCCACGAGTTTGACGGGTTCCGACACGCCAAGCTCAGGTGCTGGAATCGGCAACCCTCGCTCACGGCGCGTCTCGAGCCAACCCTGCAAGGCGTCTGCTCCGTTCGTCAGCGCTTCCTCAGGGGTTTCGCCATCGCTGATGCAGCCGGGCAAGTCTAGAAAGCGAATTAAGTAGCCGCCGCCTTCGGTTTGGGTCAGCGGACGAATTTCAAATGGATACTCGAGTTTCACGGTTGAGCTTCACCATCCTCTTCAATTGGGATTTCCAAAGCTTCGAGGAACGCCTAGACGTAAAACGCTTTGATTGGTCGTTTCGCGGGAACGCTCAGTGTTGAACCATTGGCGAACGTGAAGTAGACATGACTTCCCTTGCCCTGACGAACATCAACATCAAAATGTGCAGCGACTCGCGCAAGATCAGACATCACCCAATCGCTCGAGTTGTCGCGCATTTTCTCGAGCAGCTTGTCAATCTTTGACACACTGTATGATACTACGAGTAGAACTAATGGTGTCGAAAGGTCACTGGTCTGAGTTCCAGTCACCGCTCGAGACTGGCTCGAATGGATCGTCGAACCGCAGCACCGTGCCCGCTAGCGGTTGATGCTTTGTGGCACGTTCCAGCGCGTCCAAACGCTCGAGACGCCTCAAATCCTCCACGCTGACCAGTACCGCCGCAGGCTTGCCGTGCTTCTCGATGATGATGCGCTCAACGCCGCTCCGTGCCCGCTCGAGCAATTGCGCGAGTTGATCTTTGGCTTTGGTCGCGGTGATTGTCATGCGGTGAGCCTTGCAAAATAATGGCTGTTTTGGCTATTTCGCTCTAAAACTCCACGACGAACGCGCTCTCGATGAAATCCTGTGCCCGGATCGTCTCGAGGATTTCTGATGTGGGTCGTGCATCCAAGCTTAGCGCGAACAGCGCCTTGCCGCCCGGCGCATCGCGTCCGAGCTGCATCCCGGCGATGTTGACGTTCGCTTCGCCCAGCAATGACCCGATCTTGCCGACCACGCCGGGGCGATCAAAATTCGTGGCGATCAGTGCGAAGCCCTCCGGCGCGATCTCGAGACGGTAATTGCGAATCCGCGTGATGCGCGGTTGACGCCCGAAGCAGGTTCCGGCGAGTGACCGCACGCGTTTGCCGTCGGACATCGTGATGCGAATCTCGTTGGCGTAATCGTCCGATTCCTCAGTCATGCGAATCGAAGCCGTGATGCCCTGCTCACGGGCGAGCGCTCGAGCGTTGACGAAGTTTGGCGTTTCAGAGGTGACGCGCTTCAAATACCCGATCAGCACGCTGGTAAAGACTGTTTCTAACTCCGCGTCTTTCGCGCCGCTAACATTGACGCTCGGGAACGGCCCGGCGAATTCCACCTCGAGTTCAGTGGCTTTGCCGATCTCGAGCTGCGCCAGCATCGTGCCCATCTTGTCGGCGAGCGTCATGTACGGGCCCAGCTTCTCTAATGTCCCCGCGTCTAGTCTAGGCGCATTGATTGCGCCGTGCGAGATATCGCCCTGCAACGCCGCGCAGACCCGCTCGAGGATCTCCTCGCCGACGCGATCCTGCGCTTCCAAGGTGTTCGCGCCGAGATGCGCGGTCATCACCACATCGTCGCGCCCGATCAGCGGATGATCCTTGGCTGGTGGCTCGGTCACGAAAACATCAATGCCGGCCGCGAACAAATGCCCGTCCTCGAGCGATGCCGCCAGCGCGAGTTCGTTGATAATCCCGCCCCGCGCCGCGTTGATCGCAATCGCGCCTTGCGGCAGCAGCGCCAATTCTCGAGCGCCGATCATGCCCAGCGTCTCTTCGGTCAGCGGCACGTGAACGGTCAGCACATCGCACTGCGGCAGCAGTTCCTCTAAGCTGTGAGCGCGTTTGACGCCCAACAGTTCAAATTTGCGGTCGGAAATGTACGGGTCGAAGGCGACGACGTTCATCTTCAAACCCATCGCACGATTAGCAACGACCGTACCGATCCGCCCCAACCCGATCACGCCGATGGTTTTCTCTTTGACCTCGCGCCCCAAGAATTTCCTGTCCCACACGCCGTTCCTGATCTGCTTGTCGCTGCGTGCCACGCTACGGGAGGCGCACAGCATCAAGGTGATCGCCAGCTCGCCCGCGCTGACCGTGTTGGCTTCCGGGGCGTTCAGCACAATGATGCCTTTGCGCGACGCGGCTGCTAAATCAATGTTGTCCACGCCGACGCCACCGCGTCCGACGACGCGCAACTGACTGCCCGCCTCAAGCAACTCTGGGTCTACCTTGGTGCGCGAACGCGTAATCAGCGCATCGAACTCATGTAAACGCCGCAGGATTTCATCTCGAGGCATGTTGACCACGTACTCAATCGCAAAGCCCTCACGCTGCAAGCTGGTGGGGCGGAAGGTCATCTCGTCGCAAATCAGAATCCGCAAGGTCATCGCGCTCAACGATACCCGCCGCAGAGATTGCGACGCAAACGGTCAGGCTAGACGACGCGGCTCGAGGGGATGAGCGTTGGCCTGAAAGGGACGCTGGTGAGGGTTTGCAGAAGAGCAAACCCCTACGAGTTGTCGTAACTGTTGTGGCAAAACTGTTGTGGCAAACCGTGCCGTTTTCTAAATCATGGTTTGGCAGCGGGTCGTGATGCAAGTTGAGGACAAGTTAAGCTTGATCGTCAACCTGATTGACCATTCGCGCTCGAGGATTAGTCTCGAACCGTCCGAGGTATCGAATCCAATAGTCGGACTGATTCACGGATCGGGGCGCTTTGAAGTCATCTGTGAAGTAGGTCAAGATAGTGTTCAAAGAACGCGTTTCAACTTGAGCTGCGGTATGAACCTGATCTCTGTAGGACATCGAGCATGGGCATCGCTCGAGCAACTTATCAATGTCATGAGTGTCAGTTTCTAGGCGCTCGAAAACCAGCCAATCGTGATCGTGAAAATGCTGTCCTTGCTCAGCCGCAAATGTTGAAATCGGTGTTTCTGGCTCTCCGGTTTCGGCATCGGTGTAGGTTTCTTCAAAGTACGCTGTGAATGTTTCAGCGTTGTCGAAGTAACCAATCCACACGTCAACCACGTCATACCATCCCGATTCACCATATGGCATATTTAATTTTACCTTGAAGTGAATATTCCAAACCACCATCATCAAAAAGCGTCAGTTCAGGGTCGTAGCGGCTTGCTCTTCTGCAAGCCGTGCCATCAGCTCGAGCCAGACCCGAACACTGTCACCTCGAGATCATTCTCTGCCCAGCTTTCCAGCACCGTCTCGAGCGTCAAAATTTGGCGCGGCGCGTGCCAGCCCTGCGCGTTCTTGTGCAGCACCAGCCCGTCGCCTAAGCTGACGCAGGCGTGAAGCAACGCGCCGCTCAAGTTGCGCCACGTTAGTATCCAGCCAGCTTGAGTTTGCGGTTGAAATTTAGCTATTTATAGTTCGAGTTTCATATCATCAAAAACAAAACTTTACCATTGAATCAATTGAGCATATCAAAATAATGCTATGATTCCATTATAACCACTATCTTTTATTTCTTCTCCTTCGTTGATCTCGTGGTTAGACTCTGATTCGTCGAAAATTAAAATAAATTCATAATCTTTCTTGGTTTTCGCAAATAAATTTTCACTGAAGCTATGAAGCTCGGTGAAAAATGTCATGATCTGAGTGTTATGTACAAAGTAATAATTCTCTAGTATGTGAATTAAGCTATTGGTCTAACTACTGGACAGAAGTGGGATCACGTCGTCCAGCACGAGCCTCCCAGCGCACCCAGATAACAAGATTTGCCGCAACGTATCCAACCCCACCCTGAACACGCTCCTCGGCGGTGACCCGTTCTTCTTCAACGCAATCC
>JANYHH010000114.1 GCA_025359505.1 Deinococcales bacterium | reverse complement strand
TGTTCACCGACGAGCCGCAATTCGCGCACAAGACTTGCCTACCACATCCACAGGCGCTGCAAGACCTCGTGCTGCCGTGGACGCCGGATCTGGCGGACACGTACTTCGAGCACTACGGCGAGGATCTGCTGGATACACTGCCCGAACTCGTCTGGGAACTTCCCGCTGGGCGAGCCTCGCAAACCCGTTACCGTTACCACGATCACGTCGCGGAGCGCTTCGCCGTTGCTTTCGCGGATCAAGTCGGCGCGTGGTGCGCCGATCACGGGTTGATGTTGACCGGGCACATGATGGAAGAGCCGACGCTGCACGCGCAGACTTCTTCCTTGGGCGACGCGATGCGCTCGTACCGCGCGTTCCACTTGCCCGGCATTGACATCCTGCGCGACGCCCGCGAGTACACGACCGCCAAGCAAGCCCAGAGCGCCGCACGGCAATACGGACGGCCCGGGGTCAGCAGCGAACTGTACGGCGTCACCAACTGGGATTTCGATTTCAAGGGCCACAAAGCCCAAGGCGACTGGCAGGCGGCCCTCGGCGTGACCGTGCGCGTGCCGCACCTCGCCTGGGCGTCCATGGCGGGCGAAGCCAAACGCGATTACCCCGCTCCCATCGGGCATCAGTCACCGTGGCACGAACATTACCCGTTGGTGGAAAACCACTTCGCACGGCTCAACACTGCCCTCACCCGAGGCGAGGCGGTCGTGCACATCGGCGTGATCCACCCGGTCGAATCGTACTGGTTGTGCTTCGGGCCGCTCGAGCAAACCCGGTTGGAACGCGAAGAGCGCGAGCAGCGCTTTCACGACATCACCAATTGGCTACTGTTCGGGTTGCACGATTTTGATTTCATCGCCGAAAGCCTGTTGCCAGCGCTGTGCCCCGAAAGCTCTGGCGCACCCATGCAAGTTGGGCAAGCGCGTTACGACCTAATCATCGTCCCGAGCTTGCACACGTTGCGGGCTACCACCATAGAGCGTTTGGAGCGCTTCGCGGACGGGGGCGGGCGCGTGCTGTTCCTCGGGGAGTTGCCCAGCTTGGAGGACGCGCGACCCAGTGACCGCGCCGCGCGTTTGGCAGAGCGTTGCGAGCGGCTCGAGTGGTCTCGCCCTGCGCTGATGCGGGCGCTTAGTGCGCACCAAGAAATTCGCGCTGAGTACGTGCCACGCGAGCGCTTAGAGGAGATGTGCATCGCGCCGCTCGAGCATTTGGACAGCTTGCTGTGCCAATTGCGGCAAGACGGGCGCTCTCGGATCGCGTTTTTGTGCAACACCGACCTTCTCGACCCTAGGCTGGGCGTGCGCTTGGCGTTTCGCGGCGCGTGGACGGTGACGCTGCTAGACACGATGAGCGGCGAAACCCGCCGCGTGCCATCGTGCGCCAGTGGCTTTGAAACCCTTGTGGAATGGGACTTTCCCGCGCACGGACACGCGCTGCTGCGCCTCGACCCGCGCGAACTCGAGCCAGCGGTAAATACCAACCCCTTACCCGTCTGGCGCGAGCTGAGCCGCTTGCGCGGCCCCGTGCCTGTCACGTTGTCCGAACCCAATGTATTGCTGCTGGACACGGCGGAGTACCGACTGGATGACGGAATTTGGGAACCCGCACAGGAACTGCTGCGCGTAGACGCTGACCTGCGCTCGCAACTGGGCTGGCCAGCCCGCATGGAAGCCCTCGCGCAGCCGTGGACGCAAACCCCGACAGCCCCCGAGCACCGCTTGACGCTGCGCTTCGCGCTGCACACGGAGATTCCGCTCGAGACCGTCAGCATCGCTATGGAGCACGCCGAGCTTGCGAAACTGCGTTTGGATGGGGCCCCCGTGCAATGCCAATCGAGTGGCTGGTGGGTGGACGAGAGCCTACGCACCGTGCGACTGCCAGCGATAGCAGCCGGGGTTCACCTCTTGGAAGTCGAACTGCCGTACAGCCCCGACATCAACATCGAGTGGTGTTATCTGCTCGGGGATTTCGGCGTGCGCGTCGCGGGCGCACACGCCTGGATCACCGCGCCCGTATGTCAGCTCCACTTCGGCGATTGGACGACGCAGGGCTTACCGTTCTACGCGGGCAACGTCACCTATCACACGACCCTCGAGTCGCCTGCGGCCTCACACGACACGAGGCTGGCACTGCACGTCCCGCACTTCCGAGCCTCGCATCTCACAGCCCGGCTCGCAAGCAGCCTCGAGCAGCCGCTGGCGTTCGCGCCGCACCAAGCTAACTTCGGCATTGTGCCGCCCGGCCGTCATGCCCTCGAGCTAACCGCATACGGCAACCGCGTCAACGCGTTCGGAGCAATTCACCTCGCCGACGAGCGCTGGCGCTGGTTCGGGCCCAACGCTTGGCGCAGCCGTAACGAGCGTTGGGCGGACGAGTACCAACTGCGCCCAACTGGAATCCTAGTCGCGCCTCGAGTGTTGACAAATTCTCAATTTGTCTCCCAGGATGCACTGCTTTGAAACGTATCGAGTTGGGACTGTTGCTCATCAGCCACCAGTGCTTCGCTGCCACGCACCATCAAATCACCGATCAGCTAACGGTTTTCACCGGTGAACCATAGGACATTGAAATCTGGCTCAAAATTCAGATCTTTGCAAAACAGCCGAGTTTGCCTGTACGATTCGAGCAAAATGGGCTACATCAGGGCTGCCCTTCAACGGTGGCCATTTAGTCGCCAGCCCATGAGCCAAGATTTGGGCGTGCTCGTGATATTTTAAGCGTCGTTGTCTGTGATGGCGTAGCGCATACAGTGCTGCCGCAGCGGTGATGCCTGCTTGCCAAAAGCCTCCGCCGAACTCGTGTTAGAGCCGCCTTGCACGGTTAGCAAAAGCGCGACTTCCAGCGAGCGCTGGCCCTACCTGTGCGCCCAGTCCTTTGGAGAAGCACCCGCTCACGTAATCGAATTCCTGTGCATACCTCGCTTCGGTGATGCCCGTCTCAGCCGTCGCGTGATAGAGACGCGCTCCGTCTTTCCAACCTACGGGCACGTGCCGCACCCGTCATTTCCTCGAGTTGCTCGAGTGACCAAACCTTCCCACCGCCGATGTTGTGGGTGTTTTTGACAGCCACGAGTTTCGTCACGGAAAGTACGGTCGAAGGAACGAACGAATGCTCCTCTCGCAAGGCTGCCCGTACGTCCTTAGCGCTGAACACCCCGCGCATGTCCGGTGATGTTGGAGAAACAGAATCTGCCGTGCAACAAGGAGTCCTGATGTCTACCTCCACATTTCGTTTTTACTCCACTTTCATGCCCATCACGGCACTGCTGCCGGGCGTCGTCACGCCGGGCATGAGCACCACCGTCTTTGGCAAGTTCCCCGCGGGTGTGAGCGTGACCATCGGCGCGACGCCGATTGCGATTGAAACGCGACGCGACGCCCTCGAGTTCATCGTGCCGCGCTCGCTCAATGCCGGCGAGTACAGCGTGCAGGTCAGCTCGGCGGGCGCGACGCTGAGTGCGCCGCTGACGGTCGACCCGAAGATAGAGAACCTGACACTGACCGGCGACCGACTCGAGGTCGAGGGCGTCGGTTGGAGCGCGGGCGCACTGGCGTCGATCTGGCTGGCCGGGCGCAGCTACATCCCGACGCGGATCGCGGATCGGCTGACGGTCACCGTGCCGAGCGACTTGCCCTACGGGAGCCTCGCGGTGCGGGTTGCCGTCGGGGCCCGCTCGAGTGCCACGCTGAGTTTGGATCGCGAAGCGGGGAGGCTCGCAGGTGCAATCGCGTTGCCCGCGAGCGGCTCGAGCCTCGCGATTGCGTCCAGCAACTCGAGCATCGTTTTGCCAGCCGTCTCGAGCGTGCTGCTGATCGCGCAGCCCGAACTTTACTTCGCACAGACCGCAGCCCTGCTGGGGGAGTTGCCGTGTCGCCTCGAGCGGGCGGTTGCGTTCTCGCTGACGGTCGCCCGCTGCGCCAGTGTCGGCGCGGCGCGGGTAGCCAAAGATACCCTCGAGCCGCACCATGACGCGCTCGAGATTCGCTCGTTGCGCCCCGATCAGCCCGTGTCCCCGAGCGACGGGCTGCGCACGATTCCACAGGCAGAGGGCCCATTCCCCGGCGCGGGCCAGTGGTACCTCGAGCGCGAGGGCATTCCTGCGGCGTGGGCGATGACGCGCGGCGCGGGTGTGACGGTCGCGGTCGTCGATACCGGCGTTGACCTGACCCACCCCGACCTGAAAGCGAACCTGTTGCCCGGCTGGGATTTCGTCGATAACGATGGTGAACCGCAGGATACCGTCGGACACGGCACGCACGTCGCCGGGTTGGTCGCCGCCAACGGTCGGGCGCTCGGTGTCGCGCCTCTGGCCCGGCTGTTGCCGATCCGGGCGCTGCCGGGTCTGAGCGGCGGCAGCGCGATCGATGTCGCCAACGGTGTGCTGTGGGCGGTCGACGCGCTGCCCGGACGCCCCAACCCAAACCGTGCGTCGGTCATTAACCTCTCGCTTGGCTCCGACGCGCCGAGCCTCGAGTTGCAACTAGCGATCAACACCGCGCTCGAGCGCGGTGCGCTGGTCGTCGCGGCTGCCGGCAACAACGGCGGGGCGCTGAACTACCCGGCCGCGTGGCCCGGTGTGATCGCCGTGACCGCGCTGGCCGGGCCGACCCTGCCGTACCAGCCCGCCTACGCCAGTCGCGGCGTCGGACTGTCGGTCACGGCTTACGGTGGAGACAGCACGCAGGATCAGGATCGCGACGGCGTTCCAGATGGGATTCTCAGCACGGATCTCGGCGAGGGCGGCTACGGCCTGCGGATGGGCACGTCAATGGCCGCGCCGCAGGCTGCGGGGCTGCTAGCGCTTGGACTGGCTCGGGGCTTGCCGACTTCGAACCTGCCGCGCCTACTGGCGGGTTCGGCGCTCGACCTCGGGCCGGTCGGCTACGACCTGCGCTTTGGCTACGGGCTGATCTCGGGCGCATTGGCGCTTAGCCGTACGCCGCTGACCTACGCGGTGGCTCAAGACCCGAGCGGGCGGGTGCTGTCCGCCAGCGTCGTCGGCGACGACCTGCGCTACGACCTCGGCAACCTGCCACCGGGACTAACCGTCACCATCAGGATCGCCGTGGACATAAATGGCAACGGTCGCCTCGCCGAAAGCGGCGAGCCTATCGGCACGTCCCAGCCGCAGATCGTCACGACCCGCACAACGATCACGCTCCCGACCATCGCGCTCAGTACCGCCGACGGCAGCGCCGTTTACACCTTGGAGGCAAGACCTTGAACATGCGATCCCCGCGCTGGCTGCTGGCCATCCTCGCCCTCGTCGCTTTATCGCTGGCCGTCGCCGCGCCGAACAGCGTCACGATCAGCGCCCTGCCCGGCGGCGTGCAGATCCGCGGCGAGACGCAACTGCGCTTCTTCGTCGATTATGCGACGCTGACCGTCAACTTGCCCGAGACCACCTTGTCCAACGCCGACGCGCAGATTCAGGGCGTCAAGATCGAGACCGGCAGCGACGGACTGAAGCTCGGCTTCGCTCAAGCCTTCGCGCTGGCTGTCTCGCCCGACGGGCGCACGCTGACCGTCGGTGCACCCGGCATCACTGGCCCCGTGACCGTCTCGAGCGCCGACCGCTCGCCAGTGGTGTTTTTTCTGTCCTACGCGCAGCCGGCCGTGGTCGCCAACCTGATCTCGCGGCTCTACCCGGGCCTGCGCGTCGAGGTCGACGAGCGCCAGCGGGCGGTCGTCGTGATGCTCATCGCCAACGAGCGCCCCGATGTCGAGAGCCTGATCCGCGTGCTCGACGCGCCGCGTCCGCAGGTGATGTTCGAGGCGGAGATCCTCGAGATCAACCGCAACATGGCCCAGCAGCTCGGTATTGACTACTCGAAGCTGATCAACGTCAATTTTCGTTTCACAGAGCAGAACCCGCCGGTCGGCTCGTTGCTCGGCTTTGGGCAGTTCGGCCGCGCACCGCTCTCGCTCGAGTTGGGCATCAACCTGCTGAAAACCACCGGTTCCGCCCGCAGCCTCGCCAAGCCGCGCATCGCGACCATCGAGGGACTCGAGGCGAAGATCAACTCGACGCAGACGATTCCGCTGGTGATCAAGGGCGAGAACAACACGCAGACGATCCAGAACATCACGACCGGCATCAACCTGCGGATGCTGCCGCGGGTCACGCCAGAGCAATCCATCGAAACCCAGCTCTCGATTGCCGTGTCCTCACCGACCGGCACGACGCCGAGCGGCGTGCCGCAGTACTCGACGCGCGAGGCCAACACCACCGTGCGGGTCAGGAACGCCGAGACCATCGTCATCGGCGGGCTGCTCGAGTCGCGCCGCGCCACGGCCGCCAGCGGCATTCCGGGCTTGATGGACATCCCGATCGTCGGCGAGATTTTCAAGACCACGACCACGCAGGAGGTCGACACCGATCTGATCATCGTCGTCACGCCGTTCATCATCGGTTCCGCACTGACGCCGACCATCGCGCCCGCACCGAGCAGCGCACCGAACCCAACGCCGCTCGCACCGCCGAGTGGTCAATCGCCGTGAAACCCCCGCTCAGCGCGACGCTGCTTTGCTTACTCATCGCCTGCGCTCCGGCCCTCGAGCGTCCGCAGTTCGCGGCTGGCGAGGGCGCACTGCTCGAGGGATTTCGCCGCGACTTCGCCCCGGTGTTCGATGGACTTGCAGTCAGCATCACCGGTGGAGCGGCGTTCCGGTATGCGGGAGTGGATGCGCTCGCGCTGGCGGCAGCCACCGACGCGTTCTACCTCGCCCATCCGGGGTTCTGCCCGGTTACTGACGGCTTTTTCTACCTCGCCGAGCGGCGGCGCTACGTGACCTTCGCGGCGAAGGATCGCCAGGTCGCGGTCTTCGGCTACGATTTATCAACACTGCCCGCGCTGAGTGTGGTGCATCTCGAGGGCGAGGCGGTTAAAGCGTTACCGATCCTGCCGTGTCGCACGGCGAAGTAACAGCGTTGACGTTGTACGGAGCTGTTAGCTGACAGCGGTGGAGGTACATCAGTTTCCGGTTGCAGTTTCCTCGGCTCAGGAGGTGGGTGCGTTGAGGATAATCAGGCGTTGAGCGGGCAGTCTGCTGGGTGTGCTGATGGTCATGCTTTCCACCGTTGCGGTCGCAATCGAATACACCTACGATTCCGTCGGACGTTTGGTCGCGGTCACTGACGAAAATCAATTTACTTCTAGAACTGAACGAGTTCTGATACGCATCGATTCCCACCGGTTACTTTGAGCGCAGACTTTTAGATAACCATGGAAACTCTATGAAGAGGATCAAATTATAAAAAAGCCCGTACCAGTGCTATCCGAAGCGGTGTCGTCCTCTCATAATTCGGTTCGTTACTCGAGGGCGGGCGATGTATTTCACTACCGCTGGGCTGCCCGTCGTTGCCTGAAACTCATTTACCCGAACACCACCCTTCGACGGTTCGTCGTCGAAGGATCTTCCGAACCCACCCAAGCGGGCGAACACGGCATTGATCTTACGGAATACGATCACGAAAGCGGCGAAGAGTGCATTACCTATTTTCAATTGAAGCATTCGACGACGCGTATTGACCAACCGTTCACATTGAGTGGTTTGCGTGACACCATCAAAGCGTTCGCTGCCCGCTTCCGCGCACACGAAGCCGAGCCACCCGGTAGACGAAGGGTGACGTTCAAGGTCGTCACCAACCGACCGATTTCCGCAGATGCCAAATCGTTCATTCGAGAACTTGCCGAGGCGCGAACCGTACCGGCACGAACCCTCGAACAACTTCACACATACACACAATTGCGCGGTGCAGCCCTGATGCGGTTTTGCACGGCACTTGAATTTGTGGACACCGAAGGCGATTTTAGCGTGCAACACCGCCAATTGCACGCTCAGGTCGCTGCGCTCAGCGCCGATCCAGTGGAAACTTCGAGCGTTGACAAGCTTGTCGCGCTGATACAGAACAAAGCGTTGACCGACAGCGACGGCGAGGTCGTGATTGAAGAGGTGTTGCAACGTTTCGGCGTGACTTCGATCAGCGAACTCTTTCCTGCTCCGTCGGGGATCCGCGTGCATGCGGACGCGTTCCCCCGGGAACAACACGATGACCTAGTACGCCAGGTGTTCGAATCGGCGAAACCGGTGATTGTTCATGCCAGCGGCGGTGTCGGTAAGTCGGTGTTCGCCACTCAACTCGCCCATTCGTTGCCGACAGGCAGCGTGGGGGTGCTTTACGACTGCTTCGGGGCTGGTACCTACCGCAACCGCAGCCGATCCAGACATCACCATCGCACATTCTGCGTTCAAATCGCTAACGAATTGGCGGCTCTGGGACTTTGTGAACCGCTAATCAATGGCTCGAGCGAATCGAACCTGATGCGCTCGTTGCTGCATCGTCTCGGTGTGTCTGCACTGAACATACGCAGAACTCATCCCGAAGCTGTTGTTTTGCTCTTGGTTGACGCAGCCGACAACGCAGAGATGGCCGCAACGGAGTTCATTGAACAGTGCTTTGCCCACGAGTTGCTGCGCGAAACGTTGCCCGAAGGCTGCCGGTTGGTATTACTGTGCCGCACCGAGCGCATCGGGTTGCTGCAACCAAGTAGCACAATCGAGCTGATCGAATTACCTGCCTTCAGCCCAGCCGAATCGTTTAAGCACCTGCGCACGCGGTTCGCGGGTGCCAGCGCAGCCGAGGGTCAGGAGTTTCATCGGCTCTCCAGTGCTAATCCGCGCGTTCAAGCGAACGCACTCGAGACCGGTCTGACTTCGGCAGCCGTGGTGGCAGGGCTGGGCCCATCGCCGACTACGGTGGACGACCAGATCGCCCGGCAACTAGAGACTGCTGTTGCTGTCCTGCGTGACAGCTTGCCCACCGACCACCGGGAACAAATTGTGACAATCTGTCGCGGCTTGGCGAACCTGCCGCCGTACATTCCGCTCGAGGTGCTGGCAACAGCTGCGGAAGTCGATGTCGCCCTTGTACGCAGCTTCGCGAGCGACCTAGGTCGACCGCTCTACCTGTCCGAGAACAGTGTGCATTTCCGCGACGAGCCCACCGAGACTTGGTTTCGCACCGCGTACGCTGCCACCTCCGAACAGATTCGGCTATACGTCCTGCGGCTGGGTACCTTGGCAAACGCATCGCCGTACGCCGCATCGGCACTGCCGGGACTGCTGCTCGCATCTGGGCAGTACGACGAGTTGATTCGGGTGGCGTTGTCCGACGAATCCCTACCGCTCGATCAACCCGTCGACGCTCGGACGATTCGTGTCTACCGCCTGCAATTTGCCCTGCGGGCGGCGCTGCGCGAGCGGCGCTACAGCGATGCCGCACGCTTGACCTTGCGCGCCGCAGAAGAAACTGCGGGCAAACTGCGCGAGCGCGAGCTGATGGCAGAAAACCTGGACTTGGTCGCGCAAGTCCAGGCACCCGAGGCAATTCAGGAGTTGGCGTTTCGCAAAACGCTGCGGGGCGATTGGGACGGATCGGAAAACATCTGCGCCGCCGGGCTGCTCGTGCACCTCGAGGATTTCAAGGGCGACGCGCGGGCGTTTTTGCGCTCGAGCCATGAATGGTTGAACCTACACTTCGAGTCCCAAGAACAGCGGCGCAAAACCGACCCGCACGTACCCGACCTACTCTCGGCACAGGACATCGCCACAATGACGCGTGCTCGGCTGATGCTCGACGGATCGGACGCGGCAGCACGCTTCCTCGCCAGTTGGATCCCGCTTTCGTTCGGTTTCGAGACGACCTCACTCGTCGCGCGACAGCTCATTGATGCAGGCGACTGTGCGAGCCTCCGCGACCTCGCACGGGCAGGTGCGACTTACCCGCAAATAGTTTTGGCGATCAACACCCAACTCAGTGAAGTCGGGCAACACGCCGAACCCGAGGTGTTGCACATTTGCTTGGCACAACTGATTGCTGATCCAGAACTGCAAACACCATCCGAACGGGATGGTTTGAACGAAACCCGCCACCATTTACCCTCGGCGCTGCTCGCGTTCGTAGAGGGTTGCGTGGCGGCAGGGCTTCCGGGCAACGAAGCCCTTGGCGTGCTTGAGACTCGCTTGGTACTGAAAATCCGCCCGCACGGCCTCTCGTCCTACGACTTAGGTGACGTGCATCGTTTTCTGCGCTTTCTCGCCGTGCGTGCGGTCGTGACTGGCGACCACACACCAGACCTGACCGGGTGGTTTCCTGCGGAGTGGACGAACTCCCAAGTCAACCACAGCCAGCAACAGCACTGCACCGAATACAAACAGGTTTGCGCTTGGTTGTTTCCTTGGTACCTTGCTCGCGCACAGCTCATCGCCGATGCTGCCGATGACCCAGAGGCATTGATCGAAACTGCGCGAACACAATCGCAGACCACCAGTTCGATGCAGATGGATATGCAACAGCGCTTGCCGTTCGAAGCCGCACGTCTGCGGTTCGCGTGCTTGACCTTCGCCCGCACGGTGAATCCACTGCCCCCGACACTTGCACAAAGCTTCTTAGAGGGTCCCGACCGCCTCGCCCTGGATGATTTATACGATGCCCTTAGGGCAAGCCATCGCCTCGAGCACCTGCAGAACCTGCGTGTACCACTCGAGACCGCTTGTCGGGACCTCACGCAATACATCGTCGACGACCGCCCGGAGGAGCGTGCCCGCCGCTACGTGCGCCACGCGCGAGCAGTGTTGGCGGGTGATCGCACTGATGCAGCGGCGTATTTCGATGGGGCGCTCGAGGCCGTCTCGAAGTTCGGCGATGAGGTCACGGACCGGTGGCGGGCGGTGTCCGCTTTTGCCGAACGCGCGTGCGCGACCACCCCCAGTACTCCGCAAATGGCGTACCGCTATATCCGCTGTGCAGAACTCGTCGGGGAGACGGTGTACCGCGAAAAGCACTGGGATCGCGCGGGGGCACTCGAGGTCTGCTTGCGGCTCGATCCACCGTCAGCCTTGAGTGCACTCAGCCGCTGGCGCGATCGGCACGTCGGGCGCTTCGAGCAACTGTTGCCTGAACTCGCCCTCGCAGCAGTCACTGCAGGCGCACTCTCGCCAGCCTCCGGGTGGGCGCTCTCGGCGTTCCCTTGGGATGGCGATACGCTCGAGTTCGCCGAGTCCTGCGTCGAGCGCGTACCAGATCAACGCGTGCGTCAAATTGTGTTCGACACTCTCGTCCGCGACTTGCGTCTGATAGGCCACCACGGTGATGGGAGTCGGCTGCTCCAAATTGCACAACGTTTTGCGTTGAACGCAGGCGGGATCAAAGAAATCTTAGAGTTTCAGGCAAGCCCGTCAGTGCCACAGCCGAGCGGTCTCAGTGCACTGGATTCAGCCCAGGTTGCCTATCCCGCCGTGTCGTCGCCAGATTGGTCTGCATTGTTTGACGGATTGAATCTTGTGACTGCCAGTGGTCTCGACGACGCCAAACGACGCTTTGAGGAGGTCGTCACACACACCTCAATGGTCGAACTCTGGCGGGCGGCCGTTGCCCGTGTGCCTGAGAGTGACGCTAAGCGCTTTCTCGAGGCGTTGCTTCACGCCGAAACGCTCAACGTGTTCGACGTGCAAGAGGCAATCAAGGGGTTGCCTGCGTCTTTCAAAGCAAAGATAAGCGTGCAGCGGTATTTACCCGAGTTCGCTCGGGCACTCGGGCGTCGATTTGCCGTCGCAGCCTGCACACACTGGACGCGACGTTGGCTCCACGAAGCGATGGGCAGCGACGACAAGTCGCTGCTCGAATCGCTCTGCACGGGGATTCTCGAGGGAATCGCCAGCGCGGACGAACTCAGCAGCAGCAGTACGTTGTTCGGACTGTGCGAGCTGATTGCCCCTCGACTGACCCTGCCAGAGGCGCACGAAGTGCTTGATTATGCACTCGGGCGTTTCGAGTTACACGTGGCCGACACGAACGCTGACGGCCCGTGGAGTCCTGTCCTCGAGCCTCCAGCGACGATGGTCGAAGCACTGGCTGGCTTCCTCTGGTCCGCGTTGGGATCGCCGCGCTCGGCGGAGCGTTGGCAGGCGGCGCACGCGGTGCGTCGGCTCGCCGCCAACGCGTGCCAAGGCGAAATAGACGCGCTCGTCGCCTGGATGGAGCGCGACGCGGTAGGCGCGTTCGGTGCGCCTGCGTTCCCGTTTTACCGCTTGCACGCACGCCAGTACTTGTTGATTGCCCTCGCTAGGGTCGCCATCGACCACCCAACATTGCTGCTGACCCACGCCTCCGTGTTCGCTCGCCACGCGCTGCACGGCGAGCCGCATGCGTTGATCCAAAAGTATGCGGCGCAGATTGCACTGAATATCGAAGGCGCGTGCCCGAACATGTACCCGGAGGAGACTGTACAGGCCTTGCGCGGGGTAGGCATTAGTGCCTTTCCAATGCATCGAGTCAAGGGGCAACCCAAGATCAGCTTGGACACCCCCTGGCATCGCCGTGGCGAGGTGGATTTAACCCTCGATGTGTACCTCTCCTACGACTTCGATCGCTACTGGTTTCCCAGTCTCGCCTACGTGTTCGACGTGCGCAAACACCAAATCGAAGAGTTGGCGCGGGACGTGATCGTCCGGCGTTGGGGGGTGCAAGCACCGGAACGCTCGGTTCACGATCCCCGCCGCGCACTTTGGGATCAGTCGCACCGCGAGCGCGAAACTTGGCACAGCCATGCCACGTACCCTCGAGCCGACAACCATGCGTTCTATCTTTCGTGGCACGCGATGCTCAGCATCGCAGCGATGCTCTTTGGAGAAATGCCCATCGTCGAACACGACTATGACCACGCCGAGGGCGAAACCGCCTGGACTGATTGGCTCGAGCGCCACGACCTCACCCGCGCTGACGGGCGCTGGCTTGCGGATCGCCGCGATCCCGCACCACTCGAGCGTCCCGAATGGCTGAGGCATTCCCGCGATGAGCGTTGGAGACTCGAGTTGGAAGCCGACGAGAACCTACTTATCGACCCGCTTCTTACCGAACGGGATGGCGCAACGTGGCTACGCGTCGACGGCAGTTGGGACGACGGAGATCGAGAGCGCGAGGAGTGCGTCTCTGTAGAATCCGCCCTCGTCGCACCCGCCGCGTCCGAAGCCCTGCTGAATGCCCTGAGCACGTGCGATGAGCCGTCTGACCGCCATTTTTTCAGTTTCGACGAGCAAGAAAACGGGCTTGACGTTCCACCCTTCGAGCTGCGCCGATGGATTGGGAGGGCGCACCCATCGAAGGGACTGGACGACATGGATCCGCACGCTGGAAGCATCGACTATCCTCCACACGCCGTAGAAGAGGACATCGTCCGATGTATGAAAGTCAGACCCGATCTCGAGCATCGTCAGTGGATTGACGATGCCGGCGCGGCAGTGCTTGCCAGCGAAATCTGGGGAGAATTCAAGAAACTCAGCCGCCACGACGAACACGACACGCGCCGCCGGGGCTCGCGTCTGTCGGCATCGTTGACATTTCTGCAAGCCTTGTGCCGCACCTTTGATCGTCACCTGATCCTACGGGTCGAGGTCAACCGTTCCGTTCACAGCCCGTACCGCCAAGGAGGAACCGAGCGCGATGCCTACAGACCGCCAAGCGTCCAGATTTATCTCTTCACAGGAGACGACAACATCCGCTCTGCAACGACGCGCTATCGCCTTGGGCAAAGCTCTGGTGGATGAACTCGGGCGCGAACCCGGCGTCGACACACTCTCGCGGTGGATGGTGCATTACATCGCCCAGCAGATCGCGACCGCCGAACGCGCCCGGAGCAGCGCGAAGGCGGCGGCCGAAGTACGCTGCTTCGAGAGCATCCTGAAATTGTGGCAACACCGTCATGCCTTGCCGAATGACCGCAGCCCGTTCAAAGATTTCGCACCGCTGCTCGAGACGCTCAGGCGCTTGAATCCAGAGAACCACGAGTCCGTTTACATTGGCTGGGAGCACGCTCATCAAGATAAAACACAGGACGAAGCGACGGAAACTGGCTTGGATGTGTCTCAGGCATGGCTTCGAGCGGCACTAAATGTAGACAGGGCGGCAAGGGTATTGATCGAACCGATGCTGCAACGGGCGGCCGCGAGTGTCGTTGCCCCAGAGACACACGCGTGGATCGAAGGCGCGTTAAACACAAGCGAAGAGGATGATGTAGCGATTTTGTTAAATTTGATCGACCACACGGCTGTGACAGAGCAACCGCATGCAGACTTATCTTCCAGCGACAAAATGATGAAAGCCGACCGATCCTTAGCACTTCAGCGACAAGCAATCGAAACGCGCCTGCAATATTTGGATGAATTCATCCGTTTGGGTTCGATTCTTCGCCAAGCGTTTGTCGCGGAATTGAACGATTCACAGTCCCCCGAACCTGCCGAGCAGTCGCGCTTATCGCTCTACAGCGTTTCCCAAGTTTGAATCACACCATCACGCCCGCATGACGAAACCAACCCAGCACATCCGAGCTTGACACCCGCTCGAACCCTGCCCCAATCGCATCCACCAAAGCATCAACACTCCGCGCTTGACAACGCCGCAACCACGCCTTGACCTTCGAGAAGCACTCCTCAATCGGGTTCAAATCAGGACTGTAAGGCGGTAAAAACCACACCTCGCACCCGGCTTCCTTTACGGCCACTTCGACACTCGCTCGGTGATGCGCCCCCAAGTTATCCCAAATTATTACCTGCCCAGCGCGTAACTCTGGCAGCAAAACCTCGCGCACGAACACCTCGAACGTCACCCCGTCCGTCGCCCCTTCAAACGCGAAACTGGTCATGATCCCCTCCATGCCCAGCGCGGCAATCGTCGTCAAGTTCGAACCGCGATTGCGTCGCGCCACACCCAAAGCTCGCACACCTCGCAACGAACGAGCGTGACTCGGAATCATGGCGATATGACTACCCATCTCGTCAACAAACACAAGGCGCTCAGCGGGCATCGTTTCAAGCTTCTCGAGGAACGCCGCTCGCTTTGCTTGCGCGGCGGGTGAATCGCGTTCAACTGCGTGCAACGTTTTTTTTGCGCGTGATGCCGAGGCGTTTCAACGCACGGTCCACGCTGGACTTGCCCATCTCGAGGTGTAACTGCTGCTGCACGAGTTGGGCGAGTTCGTTTAACGTCGCATCGTTGTGCTGCTGAACGAGTCGAGCGAAGGCTTGAAGCTGGTTCGCGTCGAGTTTCGGGCGGGGGCCATGTTGACGAGGATGCGGGGTGACGCTGCCAGTGGCGGTGTGGAGTTGGACGAGTTCGCGGACGAAATCGCGGCTGACTCGGAAGCGTTTGGCGAGCGTGCGGTAACCGCCTTCTTGGTCGGTGTGCGCGTCGATGACTTTCTGGCGGAAATCGTTGGAGTACGGCGCGGGCATACCCGAGTGTAAACGGTAGGCGCAATCTTGGGAACCGCTGTAGCCTGTGTGCGAATGCTCTAACGGCAGACGGAAGCGGTGGGTTTGCGTACTCGACGGCACTGGCGATAACAATTACCCCGGCATAACCTTTAAGCGATTCAAACTTGTGACGTAATTTTTTTGCAGTTGCGGTCTGAAATAACCATCTTCAACGAGACGCTTCTGACCATTTAGACACTCATAATTTACTTACTTTCAGCGTATTTCTGTGAAACAGAGTGTTTCACACCTGTTCTTCAAAAAACAGAATACAAGGTCTTTATTCTGTTTTTAAGCCTGAGCTAAAATTTGTGATAATATCACTTATCTTAAATTTGCAATCTGACAGGTGACGACGTGAGCGAAAACACAAGCGCAGCAACAAGTGAAACGGATGTGCAAGCGGATCGAAGCGGCTCACTGACCCTCGCGCTGCGCCGCGAAGCGCTCGCCACCGCCACGAGCTGGGTGACCCTCGCGCCCGAGGAGCGCCGCCGACGCGCCGCCCAAGCCGCCCGCGACCGCGACCTGCCGACCCTGCAAGACCTGACCGAAGCCTCGATGACGCTCCACTCGAGCGCCGGAGCCACCCTGAGCCCGCACACCCGCCGCGCGTACCGCATCGGGGTCGCCCGCGCCGTATCCGCGCTCGAGGGCGAATCGCTCCTCGCCCCGCGGGGCGACTGGGGATCCCTGTACCGCGCCGCGCTCAGCGCCGAGGGCAGCCCCGCCACCTGCGCGGTGCGACTCGCCGCCGCCCGCGCACTCTACGCTGCGCTACGCTGGAGCGGCGCGACCGAGGCCGATCCGCTCAAAGATGTCGGCGGCGTGCGCGATTCGACGCCCGCCTGGGAGAAACGCGCCGAGTACACCGACGCCGACCTCGAGCGCCTGTTGGCAGTGGCCAATCCGCGCGAGCGACTGATCGTGCTGCTCGGTGCCCACGCGGGGCTGCGCGTGGCGGACATGGCTGATCTCCAGACGGGTGACCTCGACCTCGCCAACCGCTCGCTGCGCGTGCGGCGCGGCAAGGGCGGCAAAGCCCGCACCGTCACGCTCTCGGACACGCTGCTCGAGGCGTTGCGCGGCTACGCCCCCAGACACGATTCCTCGAGCCTGCTCGGGGTCGGAGCCGCGCGGCTCTGGCAGATCATGCGCTCGCTTTGTGCCCGCACGGGCGGCGAGGTGGGCCCCGTGCGCTCACTCGGGGTTCACAGCCTGCGCCACTCGAGCGGCACGCGGCTCTACCGCGAAACGGGTGACTTGCTGCTGGTGCGCGATCACCTCGGTCACGCGTCGGTGGTTACGAGCGAGCGCTACGCCAAGGGCGACGAGCGACTCCGCGCGGCGGTCGGTAACTGGTGACCGAATCCAGCGCCTGGCTCGTCGACGAGGGCGACCTCGAGGCTTTCCTCGACGGACTCGAGTTGTCGCCCGCCGCGCGACGCAAGCTCGAACTCGGCTGGCAGCAAGGTTATCGCCGCACCGTTCACGTGCGGATCAATGGCGGCTGGGTCGTCGGCTTCTCTCGGGCACGATATCGCGGTGATCTGCCGCCACAGGGCTACTGCAAACGCTCGGGCGCGTCGCAACTCCCGGGCCCGAGCAAGCGGCTCGAGCGTGTGGTCGAAGCGCTTGACGTGGTGCGCCGCATCAACGGCTTCGCGTGCTTTGGAACGTGGACGACTCTGCTCGACTCGCACCTGAAGATCGCCTTGCGCGACGCTGGACTGAGTCTGGACAATCGTTTGCTGCACGACTTACTGGCGTTTGAACGACTGGGCACGCTCGAGATTCGCCGTCACCCGGAGACCCGCGAGGCGTGGGTGCGCGTCACTCGAATCGCGGATGGTTGAGCTGGCTCGAGTGCCACCACCGAGCGTCGGCTTGAATTTGCGAGCGGCTGAGCGCGAGTAGTGGGTGCGTCTCAGAAGCTGTCGAGCAGGTGCTAGGTGTCAGCGTGTGTAACGCTCATCCCATCGAGCATCCCGGGGATTTTGTAGAGTTCGTACTTCAGTACCCGCTGCCACGAGCGCTCGACGAGTTCGTCTGTTTCTCGGCGGCGCGGGCTGCTCCAGATGCCGACGAGTCCCTGCTGCCAGCGTCGCCGCGCAACCCGCACCTCGCGGTGAACCGCGCCCCAGTCGATCTCCTCGCGCGACCAGTCATTCAACCCCCAGCACATCAGACGAACCAAGGGGTTGAGCTTCATCAGCACACTCGATATCGCCCACGCGCGGACGTGACCGCGCTGCACATCTGAAAACATGGATCTCATTGCGACCGGCTCATGTTCAAGGCGTACCATGAACTGCTCGAGGCGCAGAAATCGGTGGCGGATTGGTTCGCCGAGATCGATCCACGGATTGGGCTGCTGTCCGAGGAACGAACCGCCGATCCAGTGCGCGAACTCGAGCCGTCGATTTGCACCGATTGCCCGCACCCACGGTTCGTTGCCCCACGCGAACCCGATGGGGATCTCGGCGCTGCGCCCCAATAGCATTTCTTGCCACGAATTGATGATCGCGCTCTGCGCGGCGTCGAAAGTCATGGTCGGCTGCTCGCGCAGATCCTTGCCGCACACCACACAGTGATGCAACGCAGTTTGCCTTCGAATTTGCCAGCGTTGCGCGACCGTGCCTAAGTTGAAAAAGTGACAGCAGCGATTGGTCGATACGAGATTGCAGTGATGATGTGGGCAAAAAATGTGATCTTGTTCGAGCCAAATGCGCCGAAAAAACGGTACGGCATCCTCGCGCCAACACGCCGGGCAGAATGAGGTCGCGATGCGACTGTCGAAGTGACACGGGTTCGCTTCACTCCGGCGATTGTTCAAGTCGATGTTGATCCCGAACCGTCCGGCGATTGCATCGGTGCGCGTCAGGATCTCGAGATGCCGGACTTGATCCGAGGTGAAGGCTAGGTGCAGGCGCACCGTGAACGTCTTATGCCGAGTGTCGCGCAGCACGAGCGTGCGCAGCTCATTGGGCGTTAACGCATTGGCGATGCACACACGCCGCCACCACGACGTGAACGCTTCGTCATCAATCGGCTCGACCCGAACCGGGAGGTGCGTACGCGGTACGTGCATTCGGCACCATAGCCCATTTTGCCGGTTGAATATCGTCATCAAACAATTAATCTGAACACAGTCGAGCTACACGAGCTTAAATACGGTTTTGGGGTTGCCCCTGTTTTGTGGACTCGAGTCGTCTCAAGCCGCTCGGCTATTCTCGAACTCGGCTGGACTTTGAAAGTCTAGGCTCGAGTGTAACCGTTGTCTGTTGTAAAACACCTCCATCCATTCAAACACGATTGCTT
>JANYHH010000096.1 GCA_025359505.1 Deinococcales bacterium | reverse complement strand
AAAGCTCATGGGCGGCGTGAAGTGAGCGTGTTTCGGTTGGGGTTGGATGCTTTGGAGCGGTTGATGCGGTTTGATGCGCCTGTGATGAAGGGTCAGTGGTGCGTGTGGGACGATGCACTCAGACTTCTGTCAGGTACTTAGGACGAGCCGATGATCGCTCCACGCTAGTTCTCTCACCAATGGCGAGAGAATTGAATCTGCGTCTTATAAACCTTGCATTGCCACATTTTCCACAGGTGACGGCTCGAGAAACCAGTGGCTTGGTCGGTGCGGATAACTCGAGGTTTTTAGCGCAAATCAACGCATGATACGCTCCGCTAAACTCGGTAGCACGCACTGCAACGTTCACAAAAGGACACCATGAAAAAAGCATCGTTCAAACCAACCCGCGCCGAATTGCTCGAGACGATCCAAACGCTGCTGCAAACCTTAGAGGATTCTGGCGATCACGCTGATCTGCTCGAGGCGACCCGCGAACTCTTAGCGCGTGAATCAGGCAGTAAGGTCACGCTCGAGGTGATCGGCAGTGGCATCAACTCGAGCGGTGCGGCATTGCAACTGGCGGTGCTGCGCGGTTGGAACTTGGAGCGCTTCGCGGTCGGCGTGGAGCGTGGCAAGAATTTCTTGGAGCTGGACGCGCCCGCGATGGGACTGAATCTAGATTTGCGCTTGCCCGCACGGGGCTTTGCGAATCTCGAGACATTGGGAGCGACGTGTCAGGCGCTGCTGACCGATGATCGGGCGCTGAAGTTCATCAGTGCCAAAAAATCATAGGGGTTGTTTGAATGTTCCAGCTCATTGCCTTGTTCACGCTGGGCTTATCAAGGTTGAGTGAATCTCGAGTTCAATCACTTCAGGTCTCACGTCTTGAATCACTACTCGAGACCGTGTGATCTGCTCACTGCTCGATGGGGCTGCCGAGTGCGCCTGAGCAAGCGGCCCCCAGTTCTGGGGTTTGCTTACCGTTCATGTACTGCGTGATGAATTTTGGCAAGCGCGGATCGTCGGCCGCCTCCACGCCGACGCGCACGCCCCACGCGACCGCGTAAATCGGTTTTTGCAACGCGCCGTAAATGTACGGGCTGACGAGCATGTAGCCGCGGCCCCTCGCCAGCGAGCGCAACTTCTCAATCTGCGCTGGGTCTAAATTCGGTTGGTACGTCAGCCAGACCGCGCCGTGTTCCATGCTGTGAACCGCGTTTTCAAGCGCGACTTGCTTGTCGTAAATGCCGCAGTTTTGCCACGCGGGATTGTGGACGCCACCCGTCGGCGGGTTGGTCGGGTAACTCAAGCGACCCTCTTTGTGCTCGCGGATGACGGTGAAGGTCTCGAGGTCTTTGATGCCCTCGTCGCGGTTGCAACCCGTGACGAACAGGGCAGCGGCAATAGCCAGTGGGAACCAGAGTTTCATGCTGGGTATTCTACGTCAGTTGTCAGCAGTAGAAAAATCCCCTCGAGCCACGCTGCGGAAGACCCTACTATCCAGCTCTGCAATCTCGAGATCTCGAGCCAGCGTTGACCTATCCGCCCTGCGAAGACGATGGTTGCTCGAGCGTTTACGCCCCTCGAGCTGCATGGACGCTATGCTACAACACTGTGCGAATTCGCGCCCCGAGCATCTCGAGCGCGGGTTCGTTCATGCCACCGTGCGGGATGATGACGTCAGCGTAGCGCTTGCTGGGTTCGATGAATTGCAGATGACTCGGGCGCACGGTCTCCAAGTACTGGTGGATCACGCTCTCGGGGCTGCGCCCGCGCTCGCGCACGTCGCGCTGCAAACGCCGGATGAAGCGCACGTCCGGGTCGGCGTCCACGAAGACTTTCAGGTCAAACTTGGCACGTAAATCCGCGTCGTACAGTGCCAGAATGCCCTCGACAACGATGATCGGCGCGGGCAGAATCGCCATCGTGGTGCTTGCCCGCGTGTGGTTGTTGAAATCGTAGATCGGGCAATACACCGGCTCGTTGCTGATGAGCTGCCCCAACTGCAAGCTCAGCAATTCCCAATCGAACGCATCCGGGTGATCGTAATTGGTCTGCTCGCGCAGCTCCAATGGCAAGTGCGACTGATCGCGGTAGTACGAGTCCTGCGCCAGAATCGCTACGCTCCCCACGCCCGCCGCCTCGAGCACGCGCTCGGTGACGGTGGTTTTGCCGCTGCCCGTGCCGCCTGCGACGCCGATGATGAAGGGCGCTCGGATGGCGGTGGCGGTCAGGTCATGGATCATTGCTGGTGATTCTACCCAATCGCCTGTGTCATCACCGCGTCATGAACTCAGCTCGAGGTTCAGCTCATCCCCTGCCCGCGCATCTCGAGCGTCGCGGTGTCACCTCGGACGTCCATATTCAAGCCTCGAGTCACGGTTTCGGCTGGCAGCGCGGGCAGAAATGCGTGCCGCGCTGCGCCAGAAAATACTTTTCGATCGTGCTGCCGCAGCGCGGGCAGGGTTGACCAGCGCGGTCGTAGACGGCGTGCTGCAATTTGAAGTACCCCGGCTCGCCGTTGGGTTGCTGGTAACTGTTGTCGGACAAGGTGCTGCCCCCCACCGCGACGGCTCGAGTCATCACCTCGCGGATGGCGGTGTGCAGGCGCTTTGACTGCGCCGCACTCAACTTACTGGCTTCCGGGTGAATCTGCGCGTGCCACAGGCTCTCGTCGGCGTAAATATTGCCGACGCCCGCCACGGGTTTCTGCGACAGCAATGCGGGTTTGACCTTGGAGACTTTGGCCATCGCCGCTTGAAACGGCTCGAGCGCGAACTCGTCCTCCAGCGGCTCTGGGCCCATCTTGGCGAGCGTCCCGAGGTGCGCCCATTCGTTGCGTGGCAGCACCTCCCAGAACCCGAAGCGCCGACTGTCGACGTAACTGACCTCGCCATCGTGCAGCACGAGGCGCAGACGCTCGAAGCGCGGTGGCTCGAGGAACGGCAGTTCAGTCGTGCGAAAACCGCCGGTCATCTTCAGGTGAACGATGCAGTCCAGCCCGTCGTCTAGCCGCAGAATCAAATACTTGCCGCGTCGCTCTATTGCCCTGATCTGCTTGCCAAGCATCGCTGTCGTATTACGGTAACGCTCGGGGTCGGTGTGAATCACGTCCCTGACGACCCTGCCGACCAAGACTGGCTCGAGCATTCGGCGCGTGGTTTCGACCTCGGGGAGTTCTGGCATGAGTCTTTAAACTACCCCCTCGAGCGGGTCGCGCACCGTGACAACGGGTTCAAAATCTCTGCTCGAGATCAGTGAAGGGCGAAATCGAACGTTGTGGCAATCGCGGTTGGCTCGAGGTTGTGGCTAGTCTTGACTGGCTATCAGTGGCTAGTTTATAGTGTCCACGTGGCTCGCATCGCGTATCCATTTGATCCTGACGATCTGCAAGCCAAAAACCCACCATTTGTCCAAGACCTGCTCGAGTTGAAACACGGCGGGTACATAGACACGATCAGCGAGATCAGCAAAATGGTGGCGGCATTGAAAGAGCAAGGCAACGAATGCGGCTTCTTAAAAAAGCTCAAGGGGACGCCGATCAGCGAGCTGAAATCGCACAGTCGAGGCGGTCAAAAAGGCGGGGCACGGGTGTATTTGTTTGAAGGTCTGCGCTCACGCGACAACATTCAAGTGTTCCTTCCCTGTCGCGCCGAATGGAAACCAGACAATGCACCAAATCAGGAAATGCTCGAGGACACCGCTTACATCCTCGCAGCTATTCAAGACGAACAAGCCGTCTTTCCAGATCGCGTCAAAAAGCGTCCACCGCTCGTTAGAAAAGAGGGGGAAGGGTCATGAGAAAAAACATTGAAGCCAGAAAAGCAGCTTTTGAGCGCGTCATGCAAATGGGTGAAGGGCCAGTCCTACTTGACGAAAGCGTAGAGATTCCCGAAGAAGACCCGAATGATCTCGAGCGTCGCGTCAACCAAGCGTATTTCGAGGCAACTATCGGGGAATTGCTCAAAACGGCGCGGCGCGAACGTGGACTGGGGAAGCGCGAATTGGCCCGCGTGATGGGCACGACGCACGGACGAATCGGGCAGTTGGAACACGCAAAAAACCTCGAGTTGAAAAGCGTGATGGAAACGGCGGCAGCGCTTGGGTACGACCTCGAGTTGTCACTGATCCCCCGAGCGGGCGGGCGCACGCTCGGCGCGGTGGTGCGGCTCGAGTGAGATGCTCGCTAGAGCTGTTCACCAATCGCCGTATTTGAGCGTCCCCTCGTACAATGCCCGCCCGACAATCGCGCCCTCGACCCCCAGCGCCCCCAGCAACTCCAAGTCGCCCACGTCGCGCACGCCGCCGCCCGCGATCAGCTCGCCGCGCCAGACACCGCGCATGACTTTGAGTGGCGGCGCGTCCAAACCCTCGAGCGTGCCATCGCGGGTGATGTCGGTGTAAATCAGGGTCCGCACCCCCGCGTCCCAGACCCGTGCCGCCAGAGCAACCGCTTGCACCGCACTGGTCTCGAGCCAGCCTTTGACGGCCACCAGACCGTCCTTGGCGTCCACGCTGACGACGACGCGCTCAGCGCCGAACTCACTGAGGATCGCGTCTAAAATCTCGGGCTGCGTGACCGCCACTGTACCGATCACCACGCGCCCGACGCCGCCACTCAGCAGCGCCCGCGCGGCCATGACGGAGCGCACGCCGCCGCCGACCTCGACAGGGACGGTCAGGGTTTGCGCGATCTCGAGGATCAGGTGAGCGTTGCTGCCTGTTCCGGTCGCGGCGTCCAAATCTACCAGATGCACCTGCGCTGCTCCCAAGCCGACCCAGTGCTGGGCTGCTTGGATCGGCGAATTCCAATAGACGGTTTCCTGAGCGGGATCGCCCTTGTAAAGCCGCACGGCGCGACCGCGTTGAATGTCGACACAGGGAATGACGTTGACCACATCTTGCAAATTAACACTCGAGGGTAAGCGAATCCACAACGTCGGTTCTTGGCTCGAGCCGCTTTGCGTGATTGTTCTCACCCGTTTTTGCGGATCAGCAGTAGCCTTGAGACCATGCGATTCGCTCAAAGTTTGATGGGGCTGGCCGCTCTACTCGCCGCGTCGAACTGTGCGCTGGCCGCGCCGCTTTTGGCTGCGCCCAGAGTGGCCGCATACGACGGGTACACGCGCCTCGTTTTAGACTTGCCGACTGGTATCACATACCGCCTCGAGCCACTGGGTGCGGCGCTGCGCGTGACGTTGACCGGAATCGTCGGGACGCCGGCGACGGTCAATGTCAAGAAACCCGAGCTGAGCGGGTACATCATCGCCAATACCGCTGGCAACACCGTACTGAACATCGTCGCGCCGCAGAGCGTGTCGGAACGCAGCGGTTTCAGAGCGTCGATTCTCGAGCCAGCGACGGGCAAGACCGGGTATCGGCTGGTGCTAGATTTCAGCGGTGCGTTCGCGGATATCACGAAGCTCGCAAATCCCGCGCCGCTGCGTCTGGCGTTCACGCCCGCGCAACCGCTGACGGTGCTGCTCGATCCGGGTCACGGCGGGCCGGACGCGGGGGCCTTGGGCAATGGACTGCGCGAAGACACCCTGAATTTGGGCATGGCTATGCGTGTCAAAGCGTGGCTCGAGCGCGTGCCGGGCGTGCGCGTCGAATTGACCCGCACAAATAATGCGGTCTTTTCGAGCGACAAACGCACCGATTTGAATGCCCGGGCGCAAATGTCACGTGGCAAGACTTTGTTCGTCAGCTTGCACGCCAATGCCGTGCCGAGAGCGTCGTGGAACTCGCAGTTCGGCGTGGAGACGTATTACTTTAATCCACTTCCCACAAAGCCCGTCTACGTCCCGCCGCTCGAGCCACAGGTTTTGGCTGGGCTGGCAATCAACCCAAGCGCGGCTGGGCCGAACGCTACTGACACCTCCCCCGTGACCATGACCGAGAAACCAATCCTCGACAGTGAACCCGCGACGCTGATCTCCGCCCCAGTAACCAGCTTCACGTCAGCCCCTGAAGACTCGCCGCAACCCGCTGGTCTCGAGCAGCCAGCCACCGATGGCGTACCATCAGAAACCGCCGCTCCCACTCCGCTCGAAGACCCGAACCTGATCGCGCCGCTCGAGCCAGCCGCTACGGTCATACCGGCCGCTCCAGTGCTTGTCGCTGCGCCCTCGAGCCAGACCGTTGCCGCGCCACTGACGACCCCAGCGCAGATCGGGGTCAGTTTGACACTGCCCGGTTTGGAGCGCGTCGGCGCGTCTAAAATGCTGGCCAGCAGCGTGCAATCGCGCCTCTTGTACGCGACCCACGCCAACAATCGCGGCGTGCGAAGCGCCGATTTCTACGTGATTAAGAACGCCGAGTGCCCCGCGATCCTCGTCGAGATCGGTTTCGTCACGCATCCGATCGAAGCGCAGATGCTGAAGAACATCAATTATTTGGAGCGCGTGTCTTACGGCGTGGCCAGCGGCGTGACGGCGTATCTGAGTGATTTGGCCACACCATAAACCGTAGGCGTAAGGCTTACCTCCATTGACTCCGACTCAATCTAAAACACGTGCTGTACAGCATCTGTACGAATCTCGAGCGTCGTGCAGCCCTCTCCCCCAACCCCTCTCCCGGTCACGCCCATACGTGCAAGACACGAAGCGGGAGAGGGTTGTGATCGGCGAACGACCTCGAGCAGTCAAAACGTTGTGCTGCATGGCATGAGTGGTCAAGTCGGGTTACGTGGGCTTGCCTCACCCCAAAAAAAACTCAGGCGTACTCGAGGTTGCGGTTGCGCTCGAGTTGCGCTTCCAGATCGCGCCGAGCGCGGGCTTGCATCACTGTTTCCAAGATCACTTGTTTTAACTCCGGCAATCCAGCCTTGGTCACGCCGCTGACCGCGACGCCGCCAATCCGCTCGAGCAACGTGTCCACATCGAACGAATCTGCGCGATCGGTTTTGTTGAGCGCCACGACCCTCGGTAACGATCCCAGCTCGAGTTCGGCGAGGATGTCCTCGACGGCTTCGAAGCGCTCCGCCGCGCCGTCGCTGCTGGCGTCCAAAACGTGCACCAGCACGTCCACGTCCTGCAACTCTTCCAAGGTGCTGCGAAAAGCGCGTTTCAAGTCTTTCGGCAGATCGCGGATGAAGCCCACCGTGTCGGTAAAGACGACCTCGCCGTATCCAGCGACGAAGCCGCGTCTCGAGGTTGGCGCGAGTGTGGCGAAGAGTTTATTTTCTGCCAAGACGTTTGAATGCGTCAGCGCGTTCAGCAGCGTGGATTTGCCCGCGTTGGTGTAGCCGACAATCGCAATTGTTGGGATGCCGCTGCGAAGGCGGTTCTTGCGCTTTTGCTGTTGACGCTCGCTCATGTCTTTCAAGCCGCGCTCCAAAAACGCGATGCGATCGTTGATGCGCCGCCGATCCAACTCGAGCTGCGTCTCGCCGGGTCCACGCGTGCCGATCGCGCCGCCGCTTCCGGCCGCACCGCCGCCGATCTTGCTGAGAGAAGTGCCTTGCCCCAAGAGGCGCGGCTTCATGTAACGCAGTTGCGCCAACTCGACCTGCAACGCGCTCTCCTGACCGCTGGCGTGCTGCGCGAAGATGTCCAAGATCAGTTGCGTGCGGTCGATGATTTTTAATCCCGTCGCGCCCTCTATTTCTCTGGCTTGCGCCGGGGACAGCTCCTCACCGAAGATCAGCGTGTCCGCGTCCAAGTGGTACGCCCGGCTGGTCAGCTCCTCGAGCTTGCCGCGCCCGATCAAGGTATCGGCTTTGGCTTGCTTCCTGAACGTCAGTTCTTTCCAAACGACCGTCGCGCCGGCCGTGCGGGCCAGTTCGGTCAGCTCCTCGAGCGCGTCCTCAGCGCCTTTACCGAAGCCCCGGTCGACCTGCACCAGAATGGCGCGTTCCTCACTCGAGTTTTTCGTGACCCGCGCTTTTTCTTGTTGCGCGAACTCGGTCTCCAAAGCCCGCGTGTTGGCGGCGATGTCCCAATTTTCCAACTGCTGCACGCTTTGCGGCGCGTAGATGCGCCAGTCCTCTTCCTCCAACGTCGCGTTCGGCGGCGTTAGATGCGCCAGATGCGCGAAGCCGGGCAATCCGTCGCCCTTGACATCAATGGCGACAATCGCGTCTAAACGATTGAGAAACAATGTCGACAGATCGCCCTTGGAGAGCGGGCTTGGCTTCGGGTGGGCGTGAACTAACCACAGGCCGCGCAAACGCGATTCCGATTCGCGCCCACGCGCCAGATTCGGGAATTCCATGCGGTTCGCGTCGCCGACAGAGACCGTCACCACGCGACCGCGCCGATCAATCAGCACGCTGACCTCGCGCCGCGTCTCTAAGGACAATTCTGTCAGGCTGCGGGCGAGTTCTGGCGTGACCACGCTGTCGGGTGAGGTTTTGCGGCGGTACAGATTGCCGAGTTGTTTTAAGACGCTGGGTTTCAAACCGCTTAAATTACCGTGAACTTTTTCCGTAAGGTCTCCTTGGGTACTGCTTTGAGAGCAAATGTGTGCGGCTCGAGGTTTCAAACCCAGAGCGACCGACTCACAACGCCTCAGCGCCGGATCAAGATGCACCCCTTAACGTTGTCAAGGCTCGAGAACACAACGCTGCACAGGTTCGGCGCGGCTCGAGGGAGATCGTGCAAGTCGTTTCGATAGGTTGATTTTAGCATTGGCGAGTGCGGATGTTCGTGGGCTGAATGACCTATGGTCAGGCTGATCAGGGGTTTGGTGGACACCAAGCTTCAGTAGTTGTTCCCAAGCCGTTTAGCCGATGGTCAGATTTTCTTGCTGCGTGAGGTTGATGGCTTGCCATGTGAACCAAGCATCGTGTCCGCGAAGCCATCACAAACCCATTTTCGCTAACCTACTTAGAGCGCGAAATTACTCGAGCCGTCAAAAATTGTAGCTCTGACTTCTATTTCATCGCGGTGGTGATACTTCACAAAGCACAAGCAGCTCACAGAGGCTTGATACTCGTGTGATTTTTGAACATGTAGACATTCGAAGCTGATCTACTCTGATGCTGTAACCAAGCCACCGACTTGAATACCAATCGAGGACGCCTTTGACTTTAACTGGTTTTGACTCAACGCACCAACAATTGCCGCGCTTACCACGCGGCGAAGCCATCTTTGAGGCTTTGCCCAGCGCAATCATTGACTGGGACAAATTAGAAGAGTACATTCGTCGCCGCACCGACTTTCACGGTTATGTCGAAGCACTCTCCCCGCAAGCGCACATGCAGATGCTGTTCGTCAACTCGGTGCGGCAGCAGACCCGGATCGACTCCGAGACCATCACCGATCCGCGTCAAATTGACGGCTTGGTGGCACTCTATCCGTTAGAGCCGCGCCTCGCTAAGCAAGTCATAAAGCTAGGCGGCGCATTGCTGCTTGATCTGCACGCGCTGATTCAAACGCGTGGTCTGACGGGAACGGTTTTTCACTTGGTGGACATTGGCGCGAGCGGTCTGCTCAGACTCCAAGCGTCCGACGCGCCGAGTTTGGCAGAAATTTACTTTGATCGCGGTCAGCCCTTCGCACTGTCCTCGGATCAAGGCTTCACGAGCGTCACCAGCATTGACGGATTGGGCATGATGATTGCTCGTTTTGAAGGCAAACTCAGCAGTGTGACCTTCGCGCAAACCGATGCGCCGCTCAGACCATTGGAAGCCAGTACCGTGGTCAGCCAGAGCGCTGGACTGGTTTTGGAGCAAATCCTGCCCGCGTGGAGCGAATTGATGCGCCGCGCCCGCAGCCTCGTGGACGGGAGTGCGTTCGACCGCGTTTGGCGCGAAACCAGCGTCGCGCTGGCCGATGACCACCCGATCCTCGACCCGTTCATCGGCGAATTGACTTGGAAGGACGCGAGCGGTAAACCAGCACTGCAACTGCATGCCGACCCGCAAGAAACCAGCACGCCAGCCTTCATGACCAGCCTCGTCGCGGGCTTGAGTATCGGCGTGCAACAAACCACAGCCCGCTTGAAACTGACCCCACAACGTTTACAGGAAGTTTTAAACCTCACCAGCTTGGAGCGCGAATACCCACGCGCTGGACTCGAGCAGCTCAGCAGTGGGAGGGCGTGATGAATCTGCCCGACAGTTCCTCGATCAAAGGCGATTTCGACCGCGAGACCCTGCCGACCGCACTGCAATACTTTGCAACCACCCACCCGGCCGGGCGATTAGAATTGATGCGCGGGGCAAGGCGGGCCACGCTGTATTTTAAGAGCGGCAACCTGATCGCCGCTGAGCTGGACAACAGATACGGCGAGGACGTGATCGCACAATTGCTGACGTGGGTCAACGGGCAGTTTGAGTTTTATCGCGGCGAAATGAGCGAGGACTCCTTCCCGCCAGCGGCTCGAGTGCAGAAATCAATCTCGGCCGTGCTGCTCAGAGCGGTCGTGCAGCAGGACGCGCTCGAGCAAGCCTCCAATCAACCAGTGCCGAAAATCGCGGGCGACAGCGTACCAAGCTTGGAGATCTCCGAGGGCGGCACAGCCGTGCAACTCGATGCGGGAACGTGGCGTCTAATGTCCAAAATAGATGGGGCCCGCCCAGTCGCCCAGATCGCCAGCGCACTGGGATTACCCTTGGAGACCGTGATCGCACAGCTCACCACCTTGGCTTCCGGCGGCGTCGTGCGCTTCGCATCTCAAGTCACCACGCCCGTGCCACAAGGCTTCATGGACGCGCTTTACACGACCGTGATTCAGATCATGGGCCCGCTGGGGGATATGCTCGTGGACGATGCCTTGAGTAGCGCTGAGCTTGACTCGAATGCGCTCAACATTAGCGATTTACCCAAATTGATTGCAGCGATCGAAGCTGAGGTCGCTCCGGAACGTCGCGCCAAGTACCGCCTTAGCGCGGCTCAACTGATGGAGCGCTTTGGACTGAAATAGGCACTGTCGCTGCTCGAGTCAGCAACCCGTCCACTTTCAATGAGGACAGATCCACATCAGCCGTCGCATCAATCCCCATTAAAGGAGGGAACCTATGAACGCCGAACCGACCACCACGCTCTACGTCGTCAACATGCTCTACCGCATCGAAGACGAAACCACCCGCAACGACGTTTCCGCCCGCGTCGCCTCAAAGCTCAACCTCACTGCCGAACAGGTGTACAAACTGATCAGCCGCCCGCCGGGTCGGATGATCAAACCCGCGACTTTAGAGCGGGCCGAGATTATCGCCAACGCCTTCATCGGCGTCGGCGTACCCGTCGAAGTTGTCAAAGCCGATGCTGGCAACGCACCAATGCTCCTCGAGACTCCACAACCAGTCGCGGTAGAAGTCAGCGACGTCCCTCGAGCCGCTTGGACTGCTTTGGAAACCCCGTCACCCGTCACCCCGCCACCCGCCGCTCCGCTCCTCGAGACGCCAGCGCCAGTTCCGATTGCGGTCACTGCGCCCAGCGCAGCACCAGTCGCGGCAGAAGTCAGTGACGCCCCGGTCGTGCTGCGTCGGCGCGGTAGCCTCGCGGCCAAAGTGTTGTCGGTGACGGTGCTCCCACTGCTGATCGTCGGCCTTAGCCTGATCGCCTACCTGCAAACGCAACTGACCCAAGAATCCGCTCGCTTGGAGGCTCAGAACGCGCAGCAGATCATTCAAATCGCCGTTGGTGCACTGGGAACGCAAGCGACTGCTGCTGACTTGGCGCGGATTGTGCGCTCACCGATTGCGTTCATCAACTTCACCGACGCGCAAGGCAAAAAAGTCTTCGTTGCCAAAGATTCCAAAAACCAAGCCGCGATTCAAAACGCGCTCGCGCAGCTCGAGACCACGCAACCAGCTCAAATGCAAACTGGCGCAGCGATGGGCGTGATGAACATTCCAGAACTCCCTAACAACGCCTTCCGAGTGCAAGCGGTGAACATTCTGACCGATGGGGCAACGACCTACACCAAGTTCGCTGATGGCTCGAGCGCGGCAACCATTCCAGCGACTGCTAAGCAGGTCGCCACGGCCGAGTTTGGCTTGGAGTCTCAAGGTTTTCAGCTCACCCAGCAACTGGTCAACACCGTGGGATTCATCATGCTGGCGATTGCGATCGTCACGCTGATCTCACAGGTGTTTGCCCGCCAATTGATCGACCCGATCGTCACACTGACCCGCACCGCTGACCGCCTGAGCCTCGGTGAGTTGGACGTGCCCGTGAGTGCCGGCAGCAACGACGAGATGGGCGATCTGGCAGAAGCCTTGGAGCGCATGCGCTTATCGCTCAAATCCGCGATTGAACGCCTGCGCCGCCGCCGCTAGGTATAGATAGATCCACGAGTCGAAGCTTGGATATCTGGATTGGTGTAGAACACTGAAATTGCTGCATCTAGGCTCGAGACCCGTTGATTCAAGCTCGAGAACCGCAGCATCCAAACGCAATCATCAGCGCGTACAACCAAGTGAATCACCTAGCACTATTGAGGAGCCAATTATGGATCATCTGCCCAGCGGTCAAAACCCAATCTTCATCGCGCTCTCCATTGTGATTGCGATCCTCGCCGCTTACGCCGCTCTGGAGATCCTCGAGCGCGTAAAAACCCTGTCCGGCACGGAGCGCCGCAACTGGCTCTTGGGCGGTGCGGGCATCTTCGGCTTCGGCGTGTGGAGCATGCACTTCATCGGCATGATCGGTTACATGTTGCCCGTCAATGTGCAGTACAACTACCCAGTCGTGATCGCATCGATCCTCCCAATTGTACTCGCTGCGTATTTCGTGTTGGACTTACTGGCACGCCCAAGCGTGAGCATCACACAGATCTTGCTCGGCGGCGTGCTGCTGGGCCTCGGCGTAGGTGGTATGCACTACGGCGGGATGTTCGCCATGGAAATGAACGCTACGCTGTCGTTCGACCCGATCATGTTTGGCGTCTCGGTGCTGGTCGCCGTCGGTGTGTCTACCGCTGGTCTGCTGACGCTGACCTCAGGGTTCATGACAGGATCGCCGTACAAGCAAGTCGTGACCGCTATCGTCACCGGCGCAGCGATCCCGATCATGCACTATGTGGCCATGGCTGCATCGCGCTTCACGCCCGAAGCCAATCAGATGCAAATGATGAACGCCCCGCTCTTGCCCTTTGGCAACCTCGTGCTGGTCAACGTCGTCGTCGTCGCCACGCTGCTGGTGCTGAGCCTGCCCGCGCTGCTGAACTTCCGCACAGTCGAAGCCTGATCTTAAGGAGTGAGCTGGCGAAGGTTGAAGCAGTCGCACTCGAGTGTTTTTCTCAACGACCAGACTGACCAGATAGTTTGACAGCATTGCCCAAAACGCTCGCCAACACTGGCGAGCGTTTTACATCTCAGACCCAAGCCTCGGACGAATTACCAAGCTCGAGATTCGGATTTCTCTGCAAGCTCGAGAATCGAGACAACCCTCACCCTCGAGTCGCGTGAATTTTACCCTCGAGACCGTCCAGCACCCCACCCGCGAAGCCGCGCCGCACCGCGATCAATTCTGCCATCACGCTCAGCGCGACCTCGGCTGGGCTTTCCGCGCCGATGTCCAGACCGATGGGGTTTCTGATCTGTGTGAGCTGCGCGGGTGATGGCGTGAAACCGTCTTTGCGAAGCGCGTGCAGCATGTCCGTAAACCTCGAGCGCGGCCCGAGCACGCCAATGAACGCCGCGTCGCCCTCGAGCGCGAACCGCAAGCTGCTGCGGTCGCGCTCCAAGTGATGGTTCATGACGATGCAGCAGGCTTTGTCGGGCAACGCGAATTCAAAGCGCACGCCGGGGTTGATGAGCGTCGCCGCGCCGAAACGCTCCGAGGTCAGAAACGCTGATCGCGTGTCGACCACGCTGACTGCCCAGCCGATCTCCAATGCCCGGGCAACCAGCGGCACGGCGTCGTGACCCGCGCCGAACACCACCAGCACGGGCGGCGGGGCGCTGGCGTCGAAGAACACGTCCAGACCAACGACCACGCGAGTCTCGGAGCGCGGGTAGAGCGACCCGATCATCCCCAGCGCGACCCGTGAAATCTCGGCTTGCACCTCGGGAGCAACCCGATCTCCCACCAGCCCACCGTCGGCACTGACGGTCACGCGCTGAATGCTCGAGTCGCCGATCAACACGGTCGCCGCAACGCCCAGCGCACCGCTGCGTAGCGTCTCGAGCCACGCTTCTAACCGTGTGTCCAGCCGCTCGATCAGCACGTCTACGCTACCGCCGCAACCGATGCCCAGCCCCCAGACGACTTCCTCGGACAGGTCGTAACTGATGACTCTGGGCCCACCGTCGGCGATCACCTGCTGCGCCGCCAGCGCGACCTCGGCTTCCAAGCAGCCGCCGCTGAGCATACAAACGTAATCGCCGTTTTCCAGCACCAGCATCTTCGCGCCCTCGCGCCGATACGCGCTGCCGCGCACCCGCACGACCGTGCACAGTGCGGCGCGTTGACCGCTGTCCCTAGCGCGTTCGATGCCCTGCCAGATCAGTTCGAGTTCTCCACGATCCATGCGTTTCCTTTGCCCTCGAGCACCGCGCCTCGAGCTGTTTGTTGAAGTGAGCTTTGAGCCTACCGCAATGGCGGCTGCGGTATCGTCTACTTTGTGACCCGCAAAATCATGATTGACACCGACCCCGGCATCGACGACGCGATGGCGATTTTTCTGGCGCTGCGAAGCCCCGAACTCGAGCTGATCGGATTGACGACCATTTTTGGCAACGTCCACACGGCGCTCTCTACCACCAACGCGCTGCGCCTCTTAGAGATCGCGGGACGCACGGATATCTCCGTTGCACACGGCGCGGATCAACCGCTCGAGCGAGCCTACGCGGGGCCCGTGCCATTCATTCACGGTTCGGACGGACAGGGCAACGCGCATTTGCCAGCCCCAAGCACCAAGCCGCTCGAGATCAGTGCCGCTGAATTCATCGTGCAGCAAATCATGGATGCGCCGGGTCAGGTCACGCTCGTGCCGATTGGCCCGCTGACGAATATCGCACTGGCATTGCAACTCGAGCCTCGGATTGCCCAGAATGTCCGCGAGGTCGTGCTGATGGGCGGCAACGCCTTTTGCGCGGGTAATGCCACCCCCGCCAGTGAAGCCAACATTCACAACGATCCCGAAGCGGCTGATCTGGTTTTTGGTGCGGACTGGCGCATCACGATGGTCGGCTTAGACGTCACCCACAACGTCATCATGACCCCAGCCCAGATGAACCTGCTCGAGACCGCCCGGAACCCGCTGGCGCAGCACCTCGCCAAGATCAACCCGCTGTACCTCGAGTTCGTGGCCACCAGCGCCGAGATCGACGGCAATTACATTCACGACCCGAGCGCGGTTGTGTATCTGACACACCCGCACGCGTTCACCACCGCTCAGCACCCCGTGCGCGTCGAAACGCTCGGCATCAGCGCGGGCAAGACTTGGGCGAACACGTTTCCCAAACGCATACACCCCGACTGGGCTGGGCGACCCGCTGTGAACATCTGCGTCGATGTGGACTCGAGGATGGTGCTGAATGTGATCCTCGAGCGGCTAGGCGATCAGGTTCCGTAGGGGTGAGGCACGCCTCACCCGTGCAACGCACCGCCGAATCACAAACTCGAGCCTCGAGAGCTTCGTAGATCCTCGAGCCAGCAATCGGTGACGCGTCGGGTATGATGCGCCCAATGGATGAGGTGCTTCGTTTCGATAGCCTCGCGGTCACGGCCGGGGATCACCTGCCCAGTCCGCTCGCGCAACTCGAGTTGAGAATCGCGGCGCTCGAGGGCAGTGGCTTGGCGGGGCGCGGCGTGTCGGCTTTGGCGTTTAACTCTGGTCGCTCGGCATTGGACGCGGTGGCGCGATTGTTGCGTCCCGATGATCGCGTGCTGGTGCAACATGAAATTCCCAGCGTGACCATGCGAATTTTCGCGGGGCTGGCGGAATTTGATGTGGTCGTGGAATTCACGGATTTCAGCGATTTGGAGCGCGTGAAATTTGAATCCTCGAGCCTGATTTTCTTGGAAGCGCCGAGCAGCGCCACGCTGCAAGCGGTGGACATTGCACGGGTCGCACGGCTCGCGCACGACGCGGGGGCATTGCTGATCGTGGACAATTCGCTGCTGACCGCGTATGGTTGCCGCCCATTGGAGAGCGGCGCGGACGCGGTGGTCTACAGCAGTGCCGCTGCGCTGACGGGCGACTCGAGCCTACCGCTGGGCTTGATCGTCACGCGCAGTGACACGCTCTTGGAAAAGCTGCGCGTTCACCGCGATGCAGTCGGTGCTCGCCCGAACGCGCAAACATCAGGTAGTGCACTGCGCGGCATCAAAACGCTCGCCGTGCGACTGGCAAAGCAGTTCGGCGCGGCGAGTGACTTGGCGCGGCAACTCGAGGCGCACCCGAACATCCGCGAATTGCATTATCCATCGCTGATGAGTGACACATCGTATGCGACGAGGGATGGTCGCGCCACTGGCGGGGCGCTGCTGAGCCTGTCGCTGTGGAACACCGACGCGGCGCGGGTTTTTTTGGAGACCCTGCGCTTGTTCGGCGCATCCGAATGGGCGGGCGGCGCGGAGAGTGCGGTCTGCCAACCCGCCCGCTCGAGCCATCGGGCCTTGGCAGAATTTGATTTGGCGCTTTCAGACACATTGGTACGGCTGTCCATCGGTCTCGAGGACGCTAGAGATTTGCAGGTCGCCGTCAACGCGGCGCTCGAGGCGATCACGATTTACACGCCGGAACCCGAACCAATTGAACCCGATCAGCCCGACGGGTCGCCACTGCCACTCGAGATTGCCGCACCGAATTTCATGGACGCCCTGTCAGACGCAGCGCTCGAGCGTTTCGAGCGTTTACGCGTCTGGCGCGACGCGCAAGCCAGTGAGCAGGGCATCAGTAAATTGCTGGTGCTGACGAGCGGCGTGCTGCAAGGCATCGCCAGCCTCGAGTCACCCGTGACGCTCGAGATGCTGGGTGATGTGCGCGGCGTGGGGATTCGCAAGTTGGAGCGCTACGGTTTTGAATTGCTGGGCGTGCTGGCGCAGCCCCCCAAGCGCTGGGCGGAGACCTTGGAACTCAGCAGCTTCGCGCCGCCAGTCAGTAAACCTCGAGCCGTGAAACCAGAAGCCAGTACAGCCGCAACCACGGCCGCGAAGAAGAAGCGGCGGCGCAGGCGCAAACTGCCGAGCGGCGCGTGAAGGTGTTACTGAGCGGTTATTACGGCTTTGAGAACACCGGCGACGAAGCGATACTTTTGTCGCTCACCGATGAGTTAAAAGCGCTCGGTCACGAGGTCACGGTGCTGTCCAACACCCCAGCATTGACCTCGAGCCAGTACGGGGTGCGTTCACTCGGACGGATGAAACCGTTTGACTTGCTCATGGGGCTGATCGGCACGGACGCACTGCTGTCAGGCGGCGGCGGCTTGCTGCAAGACAAAACTTCGAGCCGCACCTTGACGTATTACCTGACGCTGATTCGCCTCGCAAAGCTTCTGGGCAAGCGCGTCGCGGTTTTCAACCAGAGCATCGGCCCGCTCAGCGCCAGCGGCGAGGCTCGAGTGACTGCTGCGCTGCGCGGCGTGACCACGATCGTGCGCGACACCAGCTCGCAGGCACTGCTCGAGCGGCTGGGCGTGCAGGCGCGACTCGGCGGCGATCCCGCGCTGCTGCTCGAGGCGAAGTCCGGTGTCCCCAGAGACGAGAACGCGGTGGTGATCGCCCCGCGTGAGGGTCAGCGCGAAGCCACGACTCGGCTCGTCGAAGTCGCCAAGCGGCTGACTGCGGCAGGCAAGCGCGTGATCGCTCTGGGCTTTCAACCCGGTTGGGACGACGCGGAACTCGAGTCATTCAAAGACACAGCCACACTGGAAACGACCGCCGACCCCGCCCGCGCCCTCGAGATCATCGCCAGCGTCGGAGCGGTGATCGGCGTGCGCCTGCACGCGGTGATTCTGGGCGCAGCCGTGCACACGCCGTTCTACGGCATCAGTTACGACCCGAAAGTGCGCGGATTCTGCCGCGACGCTGGAGCAATGGAAGTCAGCACGGATTTCGATGTGGACGCGCTGACCAGCGCCGTCCTCGAGCGTCGCGCACCGAACTGGGCGGCGGTGGAGGAAATGCGAACCCGCTCGAGGGCCAGTTTTGAGTGGGCGCTCGAGTAAACGCGCATTACAGCACTTCTCGAGTTCGTAACCCCCCAAGTGTCACCGCGCTACAGGCGATTCATCGTAGGGGTTTAGCACGCTAAACCCGGTGCGCCGCAAGGCGCACTTGCATTCCTCGAGATTCAGCTTGCACAATTCCTCTGGTTCACGCCAACACGGTGTGACGCCCGCCCCCCTCACCTGCCTTCGGCGGTATCGAACGCAGCGCCCCAAGCCCGGAAAGTGCTGTATTCAGGGGCAAGACGAGAGCGGCGAAAGAAACTTGGACTTAACCTCGAGCTTGGAGAATCGCCTCCAAGCGATCCACATAGCCTTTGAGAACTTCAAACGTGGCGATCACCGCGTCCGGCGTACTTAAATCCACGCCCGCCATTTTCAGCGCCTCGAGCGGGTACAGGCTACTGCCCGCTTTCAAAAACTCCAAGTAATTGGTGACGCTGCCGCGCCCGCGCAGAATGTCGTGCGCCAGCGCGTGCGCTCCGCTGATGCCGGTCGCATACTGGTAGACGTAAAAGTTGCTGTAGAGGTGCGTGCTGAACTTCATCCAGACGCTGCCGATGCGCTCAGCGTCAAACTCGACTTCGGGGCCGTAACCTTCTTTGAAGAGTTCCGCGCACAACGCGTTCATGCCATCGGCCGTCAAGCTCTCGCCGCGCTCCACACGCTCGTGAACCTCCAACTCGAAGCGGGCCAGCGTCGGCATCACGAAGAAATAGCGATGAAAGTTAGAAAACGCCTCCTCGAGCACCGCGAGTTGAAACTCTGGATCGGGGTTTTTCTGGAATAAATGCTCGCGCACCATCGCCTGATCGAAATTGCTGGCCACTTCGGCGGCGAACAAACCGTAATCGGCGTAAACAGCGGGTTGGCTTTGCCCCGTGTAATACGTGTGCATGCTGTGACCCAGCTCGTGCGCCAGCGTGGACAGGCTGCCCAGACCATCCGTGTAACTCATGAAAATGTACGGGTGCATCCCCGGCCCGCCCGTCGAGTACGCGCCGAGGCGCTTACCCTTATTCGGGTAAATGTCGACCCAGCGCTGCTCGAGCAAACCTTTTCTGGCGACACTCACGTAATCCTCGCCGAGCGGTTCCAGCCCCTCGAGAATCCACTGCACCGACTGTTCGTAAGATAATTCCGGCGGGTTTTTGGAGAGCGGCGCGAAAACATCGGCTTCGCTCAATATCTCGAGTCCCAGCAGGCGGCGGCGCACCGACCAATAGCGATGCCACATCGGAATGTACTGCTTGAAGGTGTCGATCAAATTATGAAACACGACCTGTGGGATGAAATTCGGCGTCAGTGCCGCATCTAAGCTGCTCGAGTAATTGCGGGCCTTGGCGCGAAAGACATCTTGTTTGACCCCAGCCGCAAACGCGTTGGCCATCGTGTTTTTATACGCCAGATGCCCGTCGGAATAGCTTTGCCACGCGCTGAGGCGCAACGCACGGTCTGGGGACGAAAGCAGGTTATTAATCGTACTTTGCGCGACCTCGAAGCTAGCGCCGCTCGAGTCCAGCGCGGCCGCGAATTTCAGGTCAGCGCTGACGAGCGTGCCGTGCGTGCGGGCAGCCGTGCGAAAAGGATCGCCGATTGCACCCAGCAGCGCCTCCACTTCAGCGCTGCGCGTGTGCGCTCTGGACAGCTCGAGTTCATCGAAATAATGGCGGTAAATTGCTAATCCCGCGATTTGAGCGCTGAACGCCTCGAGACCGCCGCGTCCGATGGCGAGCATTTCCGGCGCGGCGAAGGCGCTCGCCTCGCGGTAGGCAGCGTACAGCCCTCCAGCCTGCCCCTCGCGGGCGCTGGCGGCGCTGTCGTTCGCGTCTACGCTCGAGTGCATCCCAGCGTAGGTGTAAAGCTGATTGAGTCGTATCTCAAAATCGCCACGCGCCTCCAGAAACTCGAGCAGCTTCTTCGGGTCGCTCAGCGTCCCCGCGAAGCTCGCCAGTTGCGGTAGCTCAGATTTCAGCGTCTCGAGCGCCGCCTCCCACGCGGCTGTGCTGGCGAAAATGCTCTCGGTGTCCCACGTGTCGTTCAAGTGGACTTCACTGCGTTCCGGCAAAACTGAGATGGCCATGCGCGATTCTAGCCTTGTCCTGCTTTCAAAACACTGGCTCGAGTGAGTCATCCGGCGACTCGAGGTTTGCACAGTCGCATCTCGAGCGTTTGGAAGGCAGCCCTTGAAAAAAGCGGGTTGCCATGCGACAATCGCAGACCGCTCGAGGCTGAGTGATTAAGCGGTTGCGTTTGGGTGGTTAGCTCAGTGGTAGAGCATTCGCTTCACACGCGAGGGGTCGTAGGTTCAAATCCTATACTACCCACCAGAGAAAAACCCCGTTCAAAACGGGGTTTTCTTATTGCTCGAGCAACTTCATTCACTCGAAATTGTTTTGCTCGAGTTAGACCAGCTTCACAGCCTCGAAACTCACTTTTTCATCGGGTCATCGTCACGCAGTGGAATCGTCCACTTGACGCCAGCATTGCTGATGTCGCCCAGTACGTCTTCGCCTTCAGGTTTGACGCCGTTGTTGACCCACTTGGCCAGATCGCTAAACCCCTGCTGAAACTCGGCTGGCGTGAACTCGCAGTGACCGGGGCGGCGGATCAGGCGCTGCACCAGCAAATCCCCGCGCCCAGCGGCGTTGACTTTTTGACGGTAGCTGATTTCCATGTTGACCGGCACGAACGGATCGCCGCTGGTGTGCAGGCTCATCACGGGCACAAGAATTCGCCCGCTGGGGATGCCGTACCAGTAGCGCCCAGCGGTGATCCGCACGGCTGGGTCAGCCTTGATGCGCTTGACACCCGAGTTCAGTACGCTTTGCTCGAGACCCAAGCCAGCGTCAATGCGGTACTGCACGTAATCGTTGGTGGCGACTTGCTTGTCAGTGTTGTGGTTGATGATGCCGGGCTTGGACGATCCAAACCACGCGCTGTAATAGGTCAGTGGCCCGCCGAGCGTCAAGTTCAGACCTTCCGTGCGGTACGGGCGCTCGCCGCCGGAGAGGTACTTGATAATGCTGTCGAACTGCTTGCCCTTGGCGGTGTAATTGCCCGGCGTGCCAAGCGTTGGCAGGATCACGCCAAAGTACGTTTTGATGAAGAAATCAGAGTCCGACTGTACGTTCGGCACGAAGTTACCGCCCGTCACGTAATCAGCCGCCGCTGCGTAAGACAAGAAGTAATCGAATAACTCGAGACCCGTCAGAGCACCGCAAACTGGCATCGCACCGTCGTAAAAGGTCGGGTAATTGCCTAGGCTGTCGCTGACGACGTTGCCGCCCATCGAAGCGCCAAATAAATACGTGCGCTTTGGTTTACTGACGAGTTGCGAGAAGTACAGCGCCAAATCTCTGGTTTCGTCTGTTCCCTCGCGCACCGCCCAGCCATTGGCGCTGAAACTGCTGGCTGCCCACGCGTAGCCGTTTTGAATGAACCACTCGCGGATCGGTGGCAAGGACGCCCGCAAGGTCGGCTGCATCCCCTGAAAGCCGTGCGCGTACATCACCAGCTCGCCATTCCAGTTCTTTGGGACTTCAATGCGGTAGCCGTACTGCCCCGCGAACACGCCGGGTCTAGCGCCGTAGTAGGCAGTGGCGTTCGGCAGCGCGTCGAACTTGGGGTCTTCGACGACCCAGTTTTGCGCCAGTGCGGGCAGGTTCGAGGCGAGGGTGGTGAGGAGCGCGAGTAAGAAACGTTTCATCTGCCCTTATTTTTACTCGAGAACCCTGAGCGTTCGCTGCGGCGCGGGCTACGCTCGAGCGGGTTTTACCAGCACGCCCATGACAAAAACGGGTATACTGTTTACGTGACGCGACGAACCGCAACCTCTGCGGGGTCGTCGGGTTCAGCCGTGTTGACTGCCCCCGGTGGGAACAGTCGCACGCTGGAACGCGCCCCGCTCGTCATCGAATCCTTGTCGCCCCTGCCATCCGGTTTTTACACTGGATTGCCGCAGGTGGCGCGTCTCACCGCGTTCGCCCGCGACGAGCGAGCCGTGCTGATTACCACGCCCGAACGCATCAAGCTCTACCGCGATTTGCCCGTGATGGGCAAACAGATCAGCATCAACCCGAGCATCGCAGACTGGTCAGACCTCGAGAAGCACGTGCTGCTGGACATCGGAGTAGCGCTCGAGGATTTCCCGAGTGACCCCAATGCGTTTAGGTTGGAACTCAAGGTCAAGCAGGAGTACACCCGCGATCTGCTGCTGACACGGCTCGAGGGGCTGGGGTACGAGCGCGAGGACAGTTTGGATGCGAGTGATCTCGAGAAGGTCGATGGGTATTTCAAAATCCTTGGCGATACCTTAGAGATTCGCGTCAACAAGCGCGGCGACACCGTGCGAGCCGAGTTCTTCGGCGATGACCTCGAGACGCTGCGACTGAACGATCAGAAGGTCAAATCGTACTCGCTCGAGCCGCTGGGTGATTTCGTGCCGGAGGTCGCGTGGGACAGCACGCGTTTGGAGCGTTTGAAGGGGCGCGTGTATTTGGACGCCGCCGAGTTCTTCGACGGGTACTTGCTGCACAAGCAAATCACCAAGCTCTGGTCACACCTCACCACTCGAGATGTCGTCAGTTTCTCCCGCACGCGCCTCGAGCAGCCCACATTGACCAGTTCGATGGAGCCGCTGCCGTTCTACCGCGCCCGGCTGAAGATGTTCGCGTTGGACGCGAAATTCTGGCTCGAGAACGGGTATCGCGTGCAGGTGCTGCTCAAGCACGAGCGCACCGGCGCGTATCTGCAAAGCAACGTACTGACCGCCGAATCCGGCGTCTCGAGCGTCTGGGAGTGGCGCACCGAGGCGCAAGTCGGCAAGGTCACGCTGACGCTTGGTACGGCTGAGGGCGGCTTCATCGACCACGCCGCCAAACTCGTCGTGCTGACCGAGGACGCGCTGTACGGCTTTCAGGGCGGCTCGAGTCTGCGAATGCGGAAATTGCGCGGCTCGCCCGTGTCGGACGCGACGGCGCTGAGCCTAGGCGATTACCTGATTCACCCCGAGCACGGCGTCGGGCAATTCTTGGGACTCGAGGCGCGGCAGATTTTAGGTGTGACCCGCGATTACATTCAGCTCAAGTACGCCAACGACGCCCGCATTTTCCTGCCCGTAGAGCAACTGCCGATGCTGAAGCGTCACCCCGGCACGACCGACGACCCGCCGCGCTTGAGTACCTTGGGCACGAACGACTGGACGAAAGCCCGCGAGAAAGCCCGCAAGAACGCCGAGGAACTGGCGCAGAAACTGCTGGTGCAGTACGCCGCCCGCCAAGCCACGCCCGGCACGTCGTACCCGAACATTGAGAACGAGTGGGACGAGAGTTTCGCCAGCAACTTCCCGTTCGAGTTTACGAAGGATCAGGGTCGCGCCATCAAAGATGTGTACAAAGACCTCGAGACGACCCGCCCGATGGACAGGCTCGTCAGCGGTGACGTGGGCTTCGGCAAGACCGAGGTGGCGGTGCGAGCCGCGCACCGCGTCGTCAGCAACGGGCGGCAAGTCGCCGTGCTCGTGCCGACGACACTGCTGGCAGAGCAGCACCTCGAGACGCTGCGCCAACGCTTCGCGGACACGCCTGTGATCGTCGCGGGACTCTCGAGGTTTACGAGTACGAAGGACGCGGAAAGCGTTTTCAAAGGCTTGAAGGCGGGCAACGTGGATATCGTCGTCGGCACGCACCGCTTGCTGAGCGAGCAACTGGGTTTCAAGAATCTAGGCTTGCTCATCATCGACGAGGAGCACCGCTTCGGCGTGATGCAAAAAGAGAAACTCAAAGCCCTCAAAGGCGGCGAGTTGTCACTCTCGAGCTTCAAGAACATCGTGCTACCGAGCGAAAAAGACGCGGACGGCAAGCCCAAAGCCCGCAAGAAGGGCGGCGCGACCGGGACAGCCGTCTCGAGCGCTGCCTCGAGCGTCGCTATGAATTTGGAAGCGTTCGCGGGCAATGTGATCGGCGCGAAGAAGGACGCTAAAGACGTTGACCTCGAGCCGGAAAACGCGATTGACGTGCTGACGCTGAGCGCCACGCCGATCCCGCGCACGCTGTACATGAGCATGGTCGGCTTGCGCGACATGAGCCACATCGCCACGCCGCCCATCGGTCGCAAGCCGATTCAGACCGTGCTGTCACCCTACGACCCGTTCACGATCCGCGACGCGATCCTCTTTGAAATGGAGCGCGGCGGCAAGACGTTCTACATCCACGACCGCGTGGCGAGTATTCAGCGCCGCGCCAAGTACATCCAAGAACTCGTGCCGGAAGCCCGCATCGCCGTCGCGCACGGGCAGATGCCGGACGGTGAGATCGAAGAGATCATGCAGGGTTTCGAGGAAGGCGCGTTCGACGTGCTGCTGGCCACGACCATCGTCGAATCTGGTCTGGACATTCCCGAAGCGAACACGATCCTGATCGAGCGCTCCGACCGTCTGGGCTTGGCGCAGCTCTATCAGTTGCGCGGGCGCGTCGGACGCCGCCAGAAGGAAGCCTACGCGTACTTCTTCTACCCGCCGCGCTTAAGTGAAAACGCCGAGCGCCGCCTGTGGGCAATCGCCGATCTGACCGATCTGGGCAGCGGGCATCTGCTGGCCGAAAAAGACATGGAGATTCGCGGCGTCGGCAACATTCTGGGGCCAGAGCAGCACGGGCACATCCAGAACGTCTCGCTCGAGGTGTACACGGAGCTGCTGAGCGAGGCAATCCAGCGCTTGAAAGGCGACAGCAAACCGCCACCGCCGCGCTTAGCGATAGACCTAAAAATCAATGCCCGCCTCGAGCCGAGTTACATCCCCGAAGAACTCGAGCGCATCGAGTATTACGGTCGCCTGTCCGAAAGCACCACGCTGGGCGAGATCAGCCGCGTCGAACGCGAGATGAAAAGTAAGCACGGCAGTGTACCGCTCGAGGTGCAGAATTTCCTCGAACTGGCGCGACTTCGCGTGCTGGGAACCGCGAAGGGCGTGATGAGCATCGGCGAGACGATGACGCAACTGAGCGTGCAATTCGCGCCGAACGCGGCGCTGGATTACGACGCGAAAGCGGTGAAAGCCAACGCGCACAGAATGATGGTCACGAAGTACCCGAGCGGGTTCACGCTCGAGAAGAAAGGCTTGAAGCCCGACGAGTATGCGCGGGTGATTCTCGAGGCGCTGTATACGTTCGCTTGACAGCCATAAGTGATTATGTAAATATCTAAATAGGTGATTTTTATGCCAACAGTGTCAGACGTTGCAAAATACATTCTCGAGGCTCGCGGCGAAACTTCCGCTTTGAAGCTCCAAAAGTTGCTGTACTACGCTCAAGCGTGGACACTCGCTTGGGATGACGCACCGTTATTCAAAGAGAAAATAGAAGCATGGGCGAACGGGCCCGTGATCCCCGCGCTGTACCAAAAACACAAAGGGCGTTTCAGCTTGAAACCCTCGGATATCGCAGGTGACTCGAGCAAAATCACAGCAGCGCAACAGGCAAACATTGACAATGTGCTGTCCTACTACGGTGATAAAACCCCGCAGTGGCTCAGTGATCTGACACACATGGAAGCACCTTGGCTCGAGACCAGAGCCGAAGCCAACCTGAAGGATGGCGAGCGCGGCAACGCTGCGATCCCATTAGAGCGCATACAGAATTACTACGCGAATCTGTAATGAGCAAGAAATCCAAACGGCCAAAGCATCAAGGCGAACCTCGAGACCGCCAGATTCAGCAACGGGTAGACCCCGAAAATGCCAACAAGCTGACACCGCTGTGGTCGTTCGCGCTACTTGATATCGAAGGCAGTTGGCGTGAAAACAACGCACGCGGTATCAGCGCTCAACTGCTGTTAAGCGACGTGTTACCGAAGCTCAAGAACCGCGAGTCGATGACATGGACGGAAATTTTACAAGAAACCCATGGCAAAACGGGCAAAAGTAAAAACCACGCCGTCAGCATCGCCAAAATTATCAAAGAAGCCAACGAGCGTCTGACCCAACTCAAGCTCGAGGATATTGACGAGCTGTTCTCGCTCAGGCTACAAGGCAAGCACCGAGTCTGGGGAATCAGGGAAGGGCGAATCCTCAAAATTATCTGGCTTGACGAAGACCATACGGTTTATCCAAGCCTGCGAGAGTAGCCGATGTCTCTCGAGAATCTGATTCATGCGTTTGATAGCCGCTCTTTGATGATCTGCTGCGCCAAGCGCCGCTCTCTGGCTTGACCAATCCGCAGCGCATCAATCAGCGCCAGCCACTCGTACATATTGGCATCCTTGCGGGCGATCTTGGGCACGCTGGCGTAAATCGGTGACAGCGAGTATCCGCGCACCGTGCCGTGCGGGTCTGGCCAGACGGGGACTGGCTCGCCGTTGTCTACGATCAAATCCGCCAGTGGCGCGGCGGCGTGCGCGGTCGGAATGCCCCTCGTCAACTCGCCGCGCTCGGCGACAAAAACGTATTTCAAGCCGTACAGCAAGAATTCCTCGAGCGAGCGCCGGACGGGTGCGTAGTGCGCGTCAAAGTGGAGCAGTCTAGCCGCGACCCCGCGTTTCAGGGAGTTGTGCGTTTCACCGACGCTTAGCTCGAGACTCTGGGCGAGGGCAGCCGTGGTTTGCGGGGTTGCTGGGTCTGAGAGGAGTTTCAGGGGGATCAGGATATCTTGAGGTTTGAGCAGCATGGAGACAGTATATTCACGATTCATGAATTGTGAAAGTAGCAACGAACAAGTATTACTGGTCAGGTGAAGGAAATGGTAAATTACGCTCGAGAAGAAGGGCTTGAAACCGGACGAGTATGCGCGGGTGATTCTCGAGGCGCTGTATACGTTCGCATGATTTACTGACACGATGGAGTATTCATGAATCGTGAATACTCCCTAAAATGATGTTTCATCCTGCTTTAAAATTATTTTAATTACCGTTTTCGCGTGATATGTGAGCAAATATTTTTGAGCAAATTTCAATTATAATTTGATCTTTTTCTACATCGAGATTATAGTTTTCTAAAGTTCCAATGCAAGAATCGCAAAAAGCACGTTTTGCTTTTACAGTTCCTGAGTCCTCGCCAAAAACTTTTGATGTTGCGAAAATCTTGTCTAAATATTTTCCTAGTGCAACCTCGGGTTTTGAGTAATTCTTTCTTTTAATTAAGCCAGTGTCTAAGGTTTCCCTCTTTTTTGCTACATAGGCAGCTATACACTCTACATGTAAGGTATTTTCAATCTCTTTTACCGGTAGAAGAAAAAATCT
>JANYHH010000074.1 GCA_025359505.1 Deinococcales bacterium | reverse complement strand
GCGCCCACCGAAGGCGATCACGCGCCCGAGGTAATCGCAAATCGGGAACATCACGCGCTCCCGAAAGCGGTCGTACACCCGCCCGTTCTCGTTCTCACTCAGCAAGCCCGCCTCGAGCAATTCGCGCTCGGAGACGCTGCGGGCCTTGGCGTACTTCAGCAGGCCGTCAAAGCCAGCCGGGGCCCAGCCCAACGAAAAGCGCTCCAAGCTCGCGGCACTGACCCCGCGACGCGTCAGGTACTCGAGCGCCGGGGAGTTTGGGAGTTGCGCCTTGAAGTACTCGGCGGCGAATTTATTGACCTCAAACAGATCGCGGCGCTTATTGTCGCCCTGAAAACCGCGCTCCTCGAGCGTCACGCCCGCCCGGGTCGCCATTTTCTCTAAGGCTTCACGAAAGCCGATGTTCTCGACTTTTTCGATAAACCCAAACAAATCCCCGCCTTGCTTGGTGGAAAAGCAGTACCAGAGCTGCTTGGCGGTGTCGACGTAGAAACTCGGGGTTTTCTCCTTGGTGAACGGCGACAGCCCTTTCCATTTGTTCGCGCCGCTGGGTTTCAGCGCGACGTACTCAGCGATGATCTCTTTGAGGTCGAGGCGCGATCTGATGTCATCTTTCGCGCTCACTCCAAACCCCTCTCCCTGAACCAAAACCGACCAGTTGATTGAGGAGTCTACTCCACCCGGGCAGGATTACGCCAGCTCGAGGATCGGCGTGCAGCACGCACCTCGAGCCGCTTTGTGCGTGGTGCAAAGTCTGCTTTGAGGTTTGACTTGAGTCTAGGCTGGCTCGCGGGGAAACGTTAAAAACCCGAATCTCGAGAGCGCCCGCCGTCACGCCTCGAGATTCCTGCGCGGATCCACGAAACGGCGGCGCGTGATCGCAATCCGCTTGGCCAAGCGTTCAGCCGCTTCTTGGAGCACGTCCACGGGCAGCAGCTCGAGGTTGGGAATCGGTACGCGCACCCACTCGGCGTAAGGGCAGCCCTCTTCCTCGTAATGCAGCACGAACGCTTCAATATTGTCCATGTAGAACACGCCGAGCAACCCATCGGGGATGCTGTGCAGGCGCAGCACGGCCCACGCGGCGTTCAACGCCAACTCATCGGCGGCACTTTTAGCCAATTCGCGTTTGGTCGGCACGGTTCACCCGAACAGGCTGGTCAGTTTGAAAGCGAAACCCATGTCGCCCGTCAGTTTCAGCTTGCCGCTCATCGCCGCCATCATCGGGTTCAACTCGCCGTTCACCAGCTTCAAGAAATCCGCGCTCGAGGTGGCCACGCTCAAGCGCGGCTCTAAATCATGCGCCGCCGGTGCGCCTTGCAGCAGTCCAGCCCCGCCGTCCTTGCGGGCGTCAATCGTGTAATGCGCGTCGTCCAGTTGCAAACCGATCACCGCATCCAAGTTGTCGCGCACTTCCGGGGTGAGTTTAGCGCTCAGGTTCTCGAGGACGGCTGCGGCTTGGCTCATGGCTGAGATTATGCCATTGCGAACGGTGAAAGAATGCGGTGCGACTTCCAGCTTCAAATCTCGCAGTCAGACTCGAGATGGGCTGCGCGGTCGTAGGGGCGAGCAGTGGCAAGCCCCATAAGCATCAGTTTAAGAAAATATGTTTTGTCCATTGCGACAATACCGTTGTTCAGCACGCCACTCTCATCCCCAACCCTTCTCTCGCCAGCGAGAGAAGGGAGCCGAGCCGCACAAGTTTTCGCCCTCTTTCGTGAAACGAGAGAGGGCCGACGCGCAGCGGCGGGGTGAGAGTGGCCACCTATGAAGTCGAAATTACGTGTCAGAAAAGCGCTCATTGCTTAAACTGATGCGTAGGGGCTTGCCACTGCAAGCCCCTACGGTTGGTTCCTCACGCACTCAACGAATTTTCAGGCTCGAGCCACAAACGCTCGTCTCAACCCGAGACTGCTTGTTCTCCCAACTCGAGGATGCGCTGGTAATGCGCTGCCAGAACCGGCGTGACCGACAGGCGATTGCCGCGCCGCAAGGTCAGCAAACCCGTCAGCAGCGGGTCAGCCCGCAGCATCTCGAGCGTGACCAGCCTCAACGGTTGCACCGCTTGGATGTCCACCTGCATCCAGCGCGGCTGAGACGGCGGGGATTTCGGGTCAAAATACGCGCTGTCCGGGTCAAACTGCACGGTGTCCGGGTAGGCTTCGCGCACCACGCTGGCAATGCCCGCCACGCCCGGAACCTTGCAGGCGCTGTGATAAAACAGCACGCCGTCACCAACGCGCATCTGCATCATGTAATTGCGGGCTTGGTAGTTTCGCACGCCCTCCCAACCGCCGATGCGCTGCGGAGCGTTCCACAGGGTCGCAAAGCCGTAAACATCGGGTTCGGATTTCATCAGCCAGTGCTGCACAACACTGATTGTATCCAACCTCGAGCTGCACTGCACGCCAGATAACCCACCGTCATGTAGCCTCGAGTGCTCGAGCATCAGTTCAAGAGAAACTTGTGCAGCGCGATTCTGTTTTGCATCCTCTCCCTGCGGGAGAGGGTCGGGGTGAGGGGGTGAGCGCAGCGAATGCCTTTGAATTTGACGGTCAACGTCAAGTGCAACTCGCTTTGCTCGCCCCCCCTCACCCGCCTTCGGCGGCCTCTCCCGGCGGGAGAGGCGAAAAGTCTAAACACTGTGCTCGAGCGTTAGGTTTCTGCCGCGTTGCACAGGGCTTGCAGTGGCAAGCCCCTACGGGTCGAACGAAAATGCTCTAGCAGGCAGGGCGATTCAAGGGAATAGCCCGCCGCTCGAGGTCGCTAAAAACCCAACCCTCGAGACTCACTTGCAGCGCCCGCCCGATCAATCGAGCAGTTCGACCAGTTCGTCTTCAGGCGCTGCCACGGGCAGTACGCCGAGCGGTAGGGTGAAAAAGAAACTGCTGCCGCGCCCGCGCTCGCTTGTAGCCCAGATGCGCCCGCCGTGCTGCTCTACAGCGAGTTTGCAGAAGGCCAAACCCATGCCGGTGTCAAAGCGCGTGGTGTTGGTCACGCGGCTGCGCTCGAAATCGTTGAAGATCCGTTCCAGATCATCCTGCGGGATGCCTTCGCCATCGTCGTGAACCACGAACTCGATCAGCTCATCCGGCACGACTCGAGCCTCGAGCTGAATCCGCCCATTCTCGCGGGTGTGCTTGACGGCGTTGGAGATCAGATTGGCGAACACGCGCCGCAGCACGTCGGTATCGGCGTGAACAATCGGCAGTCCGTCCGCGATCCGCCAGCGCGTCTGGCGGCGCTTCAACTCTGTTCCAACGTCCTGCGTGGCCGCGCCGATCAGCCGCATCAGCGCCGATTTACTGAGCGCCTTGGGTTGCAAAATCAGCTTGCCGTCGCGCATCTTGCGGACATCCAAAATGTTGGTCGTCATCTGCAACAAGTGATTGGACTCCTCCAACGACATTTCCAGCAACTGCCGCTGCTGATTCGTCAAGCCCTTGGTGTTGTCGCTGAGCACGAAATCAATCGTCCCCATCACCGCACCGATCGGGTTTTTCAGGTCATGCACCAGCATGTGCGTCAAGCGATCCTTCAAGCGCTCGTCCTCGAGCAGCAGCGCGTGCTTGGCTTCCAAACGCTCCAAACGCTTCATCACCTCGAGCTGCTGGGTTTTCAGGCGCAGCGCCGCCTCTAACCGCGCTTTGAGCCGCGAGATGTCGAACGGCTCGGCTTCAAAATCAGTGATGCCGACGCTGTAAAACGCGTTAGCTCGGCTGACCTCGCCAGCGGCGATCACGCAGGCTTCGCGCAGTTCCAAGCGCCTCGAGAGCAATGCCGCGACATCCGGTGCGGGCAGCACACCGCGCAAACTGTCGTGAACGACGATTACGCGGGGTTGCAATGCGCCGACCTCTAAGAGCATCGTCTCGGCGTTGTCAAAATGCGTGACCGCGAATTCCGTGAGGCTGCCCTGCAATTGCAGGGTGGCACTTAAGTCACTCGAGGCGATCACGGCATTCACGACTTGCTGATTGTAAGCCGTTTGGTCGCGTGGTGCGGACTTCTAATCCCATTGGGAGGACAATGAAAAAGTGAGCGCTTCTGCGCTCACTTCTTGCAGCTCGAGAGAACTGAAACTTACTTCTTGACTTCGGCGATCACTTCGTCGGTCAAATCCGTACCGTCTGGATCGGCGTAAATCACTAAGCCGCTCGAGGAGGCAATGGCGCGATCCATCACCAAAACAAAACCTTGCGCTTTGGCGACTTTGGTGACAGCCGCGTCCACTTCTTTGGTGATCGGCGCGAGTAGTGCGGTTTGCTTATCGCTCAGCGCCTTGACTCGAGCTTGATAGCTTTTCACCAGTGTTTCGTATTGTTGACGCTCAGCGGCAGTGGCTTGACCGCCCTGAACTTTGGCTTGTAACGCTTGAATCTGCGCGACGAGCGGTTTGAGTTCATCCTCGGCTTTCTTGCGCTGATCCAGTACAGATTTGCCCTGCGGGTGATTCTCGAGCACCTTTTGCGCCGTCACGAACCCAATTTTTGTGGCTTTGGTCTGCGCGAGTGGCACGGTGAATGCGGCGGTGGCGGCGACCGCCAAAATGATGTGCAAAAATTTCTTCATAAGTGTCCTTTCAACGAAGCCCTATCCAAGCAGCTCGAGACGAAAGAGAAGCTATCACGCCCGAAACGAGCCGCGTGAGCGAGCCGTGAAAAGTGTGAACTCTTTAACGTTTTGTGAAGGCTCGAGGCGGTTTTTGTCACGCGATGCGAGGGAATGCGTGCTCGAGGTTGAGTGATTGCATGGCATCAGCTCGAGGCTCGAGGCACGACGGTTTTCTCCCTCTCCCGCTGGCGGGAGAGGGTCGGGGAGAGGGTAGTGAGCGCAGCGAATGCCTTTGACTCTGACCTTAAACGTCAAAGGCAACTCGCGTTTCGCTTTGCGAACATGGGTTCGCCTCTCGCTCCCCTCAGGCCTGCGGCGAGATCGAGCGCAGCGCCCCAAGCCCGTAAGGTGCTGTAGTCAGGGGCAAGAAGCGAGAGGCGAAAAACACTGTCACGCTCGAGCCAGACCTAACGGCTCTCCTCGAGCGTGATAGGGCAAACGCACCAAGTAACTTGCTAGCTTGAGTGCATGAAAAACAATTCTATTCCCAGCATCATCGAACACTTCCAAGACTTCCCTGACCCGCGCCGCGAACACCCCAGCAAGCTT
>JANYHH010000065.1 GCA_025359505.1 Deinococcales bacterium | reverse complement strand
GATTGCGTTGAAGAAGAACGGGTCACCGCCGAGGAGCGTGTTCAGGGTGGGGTTGGATACGTTGCGGCAAATCTTGTTATCTGGGTGCGCTGGGAGGCTCGTGCTGGACGACGTGATCCCACTTCTGTCCAGTAGTTAGGTTTGTTTCATCTCTGTTTTTACACCTTCTTCCGCAATCGGCGCGTTTTCACGGCGATTTGTGCCTTAGGTAGCTGCAAAAACCCTACATACCTCGAGCTATTCAAAAAGGACATCATGGATACGCGCTTCACCTCTTCAGAATTCACGCCGCACGGCACGACCATCAATGCCGCCAAGATCGTCGTGCTGCCGCTGCCTTACGATCTGGGCTTGTCGTGGATGCCGGGCACGCGGCTCGGGCCGCGCTCGATTCTCGAGGCTTCGCAGGAAGTCGAGCGCTTCAATTACGACACGTTTTGCTACCCGGCCGATGCGGGGATTGCGACCGCGCCCGCTTTCGGGGGGCGCGGCGAGGAGATCCCCACCTACGAGAGCCGCATTCAGGCGGCGGCTGAGCAGTATCTGGAGCAGGGAAAATTCTTGTACTCGATTGGCGGCGATCACAGCATCACGTATCCGCTGGTGATGGCACACTTGAAATACCACCCCGGTATTGGCGTGCTGCATCTGGACGCGCACACGGATTTGTGGCCGACGTATCAGGGCATGAACTCGTCGCACGCCACGCCGATGTACCGCATTGTGCAGACGGGGACGAAAATCGTCAGCGCGGGTCTGCGCGTGATCACGCCCGAGGATTACGAGCGGGCGGCCACGCTGCCGGTGAAACTCTTGCCGATGTACAAAATGCGGCGCGGCGGCATGATGCACCAATTCGAGGATGCGCTCGAGTTCCTGCCAGAGCGCGTGTACCTGTCTTTAGACTGCGACGCGCTCGACCCGTCGGAAATGCCGGCCGTGGGCACGCCGATCCCCGGCGGTTTTCGCTTTGACGAATTGCTCGAGCTTTTGGAGATGCTATTTGCCAAAAAGACCGTCGTCGGGGCAGATCTGGTCGAGTTCAGCCCGATGCCGGGCTTGCACTTCCCGCAGATGACGGCCGCGCAACTGGCGTATGACGTGATGGGCTTAAAGTCCTTGCAGGCGGGCTGGGTTCCAGAAATCAACCCGGAGCGCGTGCTGCAAAAGGCTTGAACTCAAGGTCACTTAACCAGTGCCCTCAGCAGTGCGTCCTGCACCGCGCTGACTCGAGGGTGCAGGCTGCCCGTGTCGCGCCGCGCGAGGTACAACTGGTTGCTTGGCGCATCGGTCGGCTCGAGCAGGACGTGCAGCGCCCCGCTGCGTACTGAGCCTGCGATAAGGTAGCTCGGCAGCACGGTGACGCCGCAGCCCGCGATGGCTGCCAGTTCCAAAGCCCGCAGGTCTGGCACGATGATCGCCGCTGACTTTTGCGGCAGCGTTCCAAAGACCGTGCGCCAGTAGCGGCGCAGCAGCGGCAGGTTCTCGGCGTAAGCCAGCAGTGGCACGTCCTCGAGCAGCGCCGCGCTCACTTGTTCACGGGGGATGCGCTGAGCCCAACGCTCACCCGCGACCAGCACCAGCTCCTCGAGATACAGCGGCACGGCGCTGATGCGTTGATCTGAGGGTTTGACGGTGAAGACCGCAAGGTCGAGCGCTGAAGTCAGTAAGCCGGTTTTCAGGGCCTCTGGCTGTCCAAGCGTCACGCGCAGCCGCAACCCGAGATCGATGAAGGTGCTCAAACTTGGCAGCACCTTCGCGCCGATAAACTCGGCGGGCCCGCCGATCGTCACCGTGCCCGCCAGTTCGCTCGAGCCGAGCTTGAAGCTGCCCGCCACCAATTCCAGCGCCTCGAGATGACGGCCGATGCGCCGCGCTAAGTCGTGCGCCGCTGGCGTCGGCTCTACCCCGCGTGGCACGCGTACAAAAAGCTGCTTGCCCAACCGCGCCTCGAGTTGCTGCAACTGCTTGGTGACGGCCGGTTGAGTTACGTTGAGGTGATGCGCCGCTTTGGAGATCGAGCGGGCGTTGAAGATCGCCATGAAGCTTCTGAATGCACCGATTTGATCCATAAGATTTGGAATAGATCATATCAAAATTTGCTATTTGATTTATGGATGATCCAAGCCTACATTGAACCTCGCTTCGCGCATCACAAAGCGAAGCAGAGGAGAGCCATGAAGAAGATTTTGTTCGCGCTGACCAGTCACGCCGATCTCGGTGGGCTACGCAAGACCGGCTATTACGTGCCGGAAGCCGCGCACCCATACGCCGAGTTCAAGGCTCGAGGGTATGGCGTGGAGTTCGTCAGCCCCTTGGGTGGGACGCCGCCGATGGACGGTTTCAAAGCCGACGACGCCGAGCAAGTCGCTTTCTTGGAGGAAAACCGCGCAAAACTCGAGCAGACCATGACGCCCGAACAGGTCAATTCCCTCGAGTACGACGCGGTGTTTTTCGTCGGCGGTCACGGCACGATGTGGGATTTTGCGGAGAATGTCTCACTCGCGCGGATCGCGGCGCAAATCTATGACCGTGGTGGTGTGGTTGCTGCCGTCTGTCACGGGCCGGCCGGACTGGTCAACGTCCGACGCTCGAGCGGCGAGTATCTGGTCGCGGGTAAAGCTGTCGCCGCCTTCACCAACGCCGAGGAAATCGCGGTCGGGTTGCAGGACACCGTGCCGTTCATGCTCGAGACCGTGCTGCTCGAGCGTGGGGCGCAGCACATTGCCGCGCCGAATTTCTCGAAGAACGTGCAGGTCTCAGAGCGTTTGGTCACGGGGCAGAATCCCGCCTCGGCTCGAGGGGTCGGCGCGGCGGTCGTCAAGCTGCTCGAGGGTTAGCTGGTTGCGCTCGAGGGCGTGGCGTTCAGTGATTTGGCCGCGCGTCCGAGCTGCAAAAAACTCCAGATCAGCACGCCCAGCCCAATCGCGCTCACCGGCAGCGCCAGCGCCGCGATGTTTGAAAGCAGACTCAGTGGAATCGCGGCGATGCTCAATCCCCGCGCCACGGCAATCAGCCGCAAGGTTCGCCAGCCCGAGTTGACGGTTGGGTCGCGGCTCTGAAACGCCAGCGGTGGCAACAGGCACGCGGCGAAAATCAGCACCGACAGCAGCAGCCACAAACCATTGACCCGCAACACAGACGGCTGACTTTCACTGCGAGCGATCAGTCCCGCAATCACGATCACGCTGAGGCTCGTCAGGCTCGGCTCGAGCCAACTGAGCGCGACCCAACGCAGCGCCACGCGGCGCGGATACTCGAGGGCTTCGAGTGGCCAGAACGCGCCGATGGAGCTGAGGATTCCCGCAAAAACCGTCAGCGCAAACAGCGGCAAGCAGATGATGATGAACGCTATGACCAGCGGCGGCGCGTCAGTCGTTCCACCACCCATGCCGATTTGCGCGTCGGCAACGCTGGCGATCAGCAGCGCCACCAGCACCAAGCAACGTTTCATGCGCTTCACATCGCGCCGATTGGCAACACCGACTGCTCGAGCAGCGGCTCAAGCAGCGCCTGTAGCAACTCACCCAACTCTGCGCGATCCGCGTCAATCTCGCGGTACGCGATTAACCAGCGTTCAACTGGGGCGACATCGGGACTGGGGTACAACTGTTGCAACGCGCCAGCCTCGAGCGCCGACTGGCACAGGAAATCGGGCAGGATGCTGATGCCCATGCCTAGGCTCACCGCGTCGCGCACCGCTCGCAAGTCGGGCACGGTCAGCGCAAGCGTCCCATCGAAGCGGCTGCCGAGTTGGGCTGTCCAGAAGCGCCGAATCAGCGGTAAGTCAGCGCCGTAACTGACCCAATCTTGCGCTCTGAGCCACGCGTGGCGATCTGATGTGGGCGGACGCAAGCGACCCGCACCGACCAAGTAAAAGCGCTTCTCACCCAGCGCTCGAGTCTCGAGTGATTTGCTGTTGGGGCGCTGTGTGGCAACCACGGCGTCCAGTGCGCCCAACTCTAGCTGCGCGTGCAGCTCCCTAGAATCCCCGAAGTGAACCTGTAAATGCAGAGCGCTGCCAGCGATGCGCGGCAAGATACCGTGCTGGAAGTACTCTGGACTCGTTCCCAAGCGCAACGGGCGCGGCGCAATGTCGCGCTTCAAGCCCCTCGAGATGCGCTCCAAGCGATCAAGCGATTCAACCGTTTGCGTGTACAGCGCATTGCCGCGCTCGGTCGGTCGCATCCCGCGTGGCGTGCGGACGAACAACGCCTCACCGACGCTGGACTCGAGCGCCGCCAGTTGCTGACTGACGGCCGGTTGCGTCAGGTTGCGTTGGCGGGCAGCGCCAGAAACGCTGCCCGCACGGTACACGGCCAGAAAATTGCGATACCAATTGAAATCAGCCATAAGTCATACTAATACTGGGCATCCCGAATTGCTATTTCGCCGTTAGCATTGGTGGGGCGTACAGTTTTAAAGCGAGCCGCGAGGCTCGAGAAAACGGAGATATCATGAACCTGAAAATCATCACCGCTGGTCTCGCCCTTTCACTCACGGCGGCTGCCTTGACGGTCAGCGCCCAGACCAGCTCATTCAAGCTGCAAAGCAGCGACATCGCCCCGCAATCGACGATTGCTTTAGAGCAAATCTTCAACGGCTTCGGCTGCACAGGCAAAAACGTCTCGCCAGCCTTGTCGTGGAGTGGCGTTCCCGCAGCCGCCAAGAGCCTCGCGCTCATCATGCACGACCCGGATGCGCCGACCGGTGTCGGCGGCTTCACGCACTGGATGGTCTACAACATCCCCGTCAGCGCGATGGGCATCGCCAAAGGCGCGGGGACAGTCGACGGCAAGCTGCTGCCCGTTGGCGCGAAGCAAGCGGCGACCTCGTTCGGCGAGGCCGCGTTCGGCGGCCCATGCCCACCGATGGGCGACAAGCCGCACGAGTACATCTTCACGTTGTACGCGCTGGGCACGGATAAGCTCGAGATTCCCGCTGGGGCATCGCAAGCTCTCGTCGGCTTTAACATCGTCGGCAACTCGATTGCCAAGACCAGTTTTTCAGCTTACTTCGGGCGCTGAACACCGCGCAATCGGGTGACAGCTTGACCCTCGAGCGATGCGTCTTAAGAAGCTGGTTTCAAACGCGTTTTCGTGGCTGAATTCCAGTGTCAGTGGGCTGACCGATCTGGTCAGCCCACTTTTATGGCTTGAGATACTGTCGCGGCTCGAGATACTGTCGCGGCTCGAGATACTGTCACGGCTCGAGACTGACCAACCGCTCGAGTCTCACGGCTGAAGCTGATGCGTCTCGAGCTTCTTCTTGATCGCTTTCAAACTCGCGGGTGGCACGAGCTTGCTGATGTCGCCGCCGTAAGTCGCAATTTCTTTGGCCATGGTGGATGAAACGTAGCTGTAGCGCGTGGCGGCCATGATGAAGACCGTCTCCAAATTTTTGTTGAGGTTGCGATTCAGGTGCGCGACCTGCAACTCGTATTCGTAATCCGAAACCGCCCGCAGTCCGCGCACCAAAACGCGCACGCCTTTGGCCCTCGCATACTCGGCCGTCAAACCAGCGAAGCTCTCGACCGAGACATTTGGAATATGCGCGGTCGCTTCAATGATGATCTCCAAGCGTTCTTCAAGCGTAAACAAGTTGCGTCCGCGTTTCTCGCGGTTGTGCAGCGTGGCGATCGTCACGTGATCGAAAATTTTCGCGGCCCGCATGACGATATCCAGATGCCCAAAGGTCAATGGGTCGAAACTGCCGGGGTAAATGGCGGCTTGCACGCGCCGCAGTATAGCCAAAGCTTAGACACTGCGTGATGACTCAATTGCGATCCTCGTTTCCAAGGCTCGAGGTATGAACAGCCGTCAATCTGCTCGAGCCACCTGCGAGGTGTGCCAATTCAATCAAACGCTGCGAGGTTGATCCAAGCCTCTCGCAGAAGGACGACCTTCGCAAGGTTGATCTCGAGGATCGGTAGCGAGCAGTGAAGGCACGTGTCAGCCGCACGTCACGGTCAAGCTCGAGGCTCGAGTTAGGCTTGATGTCTGACAGACCTCGAGATTCAGAGGTTGAACTCGATGTCTTCGTCGCTGAACGCGGTCGGTTTCGTGCCCTGACCCAGCGCCATGTACGGCTCGCCGTTGAAGAAACGCGTCGTCAGGCTGGCGACGACCCTGAACAGCACGGCCAGCGCGATGATGTTCGGCAGGGCCATCAGACCGATCAGGATTTCAGCCCCCGCAAGGAAGCTGCTGTAATCGGCCACGACCACCGGCGCGAGAAACGCCACCGCTGCCCAGATCAGCCGCACGGGCCAGCGCACTGCGTCACCAAATAGGTACGACGCGGCTTCCTCGGCGTAAAACGCCCAAGCGATCATCGTCGCTAGCGCGAACAACGCAATGCAAACCGCGAGGCCGCTCGAGCCGATGCTCACCAGTACGTCTGACGAATCGGTCATCATGCCGTTCGCGCCGAAATTCGCGCCCAGAGCGCTAAAAACCGTGCGGATCACTTCGGCTGGAGCGCCGGACAGGTTGTTCTGCCATAAACTCGGCACGCTGAGCATCGCCAACGCGGTCAGTAACGACACCACCAACGCCCCGAAGACCTCGACCACACCCCAAAAGCCCTGCCGCACCGGGTCATCGACCTGCGCCTGCGCGTGTGCGATGCTCGAGACGCCCAAGCCCGCGCTGGTGGCGAAGATGCCGCGCCCCAAGCCCGCCTGAACGATCATTTGCAGACCGTAAGCCACCCCGCCAGCGCCAGCGGCTTTGAAAGAAAAAGCGTTCGTGAAGATGCTGAGCAATGCGCCGCCCAGCCCACCGATGTTTTTCAGTACGACCGCCAGCGCTAAAACACCGTAGAGCGTGACCATCAGCGGAAACAGCACCTGTGCGACTCGAGCGATCCGCACCGGGCCGCCGCCGATGATGACGAGCGCTAGCGCTGCCAGCAGCAGGCTCCACGCGACCGAAGGGATGTTGAACGACGCGTCCAGCGCGGTCGCGGCCGCTGAGACCTGCGCGAGGTTCCCGACGGCGAAGGCGGCGATCACGGCCAGCACCGCGAAAACGCCACCGAGGATCGCGCCGACGCGATTATTTAAGCCTCTGGCCATGTACATGAACGGCCCGCCGAACGTGCTGCCGTCGGTGTATACGCGGCGGTAATGCACCGCCAGCGTGACCTCGCCAAATTTCAGGGCCATGCCGAGCAACCCAAACAGCAGCAGCCACAGCACCGCGCCGGGCCCGCCGAGCAAAATGCCGGCCGCGACCCCGACGATGCTGCCCGTACCGACCGTGCCACACAAGGCGATCATCGTCGCTTGAAAAGCGGTGATCTGACCGGTGACCGCGAGGTTGCGTTCGCGGATCGCGCCGAGCGTCTCGCGGGCGATCAGGCCCGCTTTGCTGAACGGCAGGCCTTTGGTGACGACCGTGTAAAGCACCGCCAAGAGCAGCAAAACCGCGAAGATCGGCCAATCGAAGGTCAACAAGCGCACAGCCGAAAGATCCATGTCGCTAGTCTAGCGCACTGCGCTCTGAGCGGTTCAGCGACGGCTCGAGGACGGCAACTCGAGGTCAGTGGGTCGCACGTCGTCCCTGCTCGAGGAATCGACGCTCGAGCGTCGCGCCCGCCAGTTGGCATTTGTGGTTTACCTCGCTCAGCCCCAGCCCTTCAAACCCCACCGCTTGGAATGACGGTGACTTTGACCCCTCGAGCTAAGCGCATGCTGCGGAGCGTGGCGTCTGGGATCAAGATGCGCTCGCTGATGTTGTCTCGCCCCGCGACGTTGAAGGTTTTGCGCTCGCCTTTCGGCCCGATCACCACCAACGACACCGGCCCCAAGGCGCTCGTCCACGTGCGGAGCAGCGTCCGATCCACGAAGACCATGCTGATGTCTGGGTGATAGACGCTCAGCACGATCAGTTGCTGCGGCTGGACGGTTTCGTGGATCGGTGATAACGAGATCATTCGCAAATTCGCCATTTCGATCAGCAGCTCAGCCGTGCGAAGTGGTGTGAGTGGACTGTCGTGCAACACGCGCTCGATAGAGCGTTTGCCGTTGATGAACTCCGCGATCATCGCTTGCTCGGCGCTGCCGAATTTATCGGGGCGCGACAACCAGTACGGCTCGAGTCCCCAGTCCTTGAGGCGCTCGCGGATGGTCGTCCACTGGATTTGCTCAATGTGGAGGGACAGCAGCAATTCGTGCATCGGGCGCTGGATGGTGGTTTCTAACGGTCTGGTGTTGCCATCGAATTCAAACGAAGCCGCAGGCAGCGAGTTCAGCAGCGACAACGCTCGTTCAGCCCTCGATGGATGAAAGGCAGCGTCAATCACGACGCCGTGCAGCACGCCAATGCTGCCCGCGTGCTGCACGAGAATCCGAACAGCGCCGGTCTTCCTGTCTTTCAACAGCAGTTGCAGAATGCCAACCAGTGGAAACTCGGCTAAGTTGCCTCGAAGCATGGGCCGTCAGTCTACCGCGTCGATCGGCAACAACCGAACGCGGCGTCAATTGACACGATCATGACAATCCACTGGCCTCGTGTCAGACGATCAAAAAACGCGTTTCAGGGTGTGAAATCGTAAGCTTCGCACTAGCTAAAGCCGCGCCAGTCTGATACAGTCTTGGTTTGTGACGACTCGAGCTAGTTTGCTTTACGTTTCAACTGCTCAGGCTTCGCAAATCAATCTCAGTCTGCATCGCAATGATTTTCGTTGCGGTGATTTGATGTCGGCATTACCCAGTCAGTGGTTTCAACAGTTGTTGCACAAAATTCGGTACGTGTCGAGATTCGTCGCGGACTTGCGACTCGAGCGCTTCCAACCTCGGGGCATGTCAGATCTGCACAGACGAACTCACTCAGTTGATGAACAGGGGTGTTACCAGTGAAGAAAGAACTCTACAATCCCGGTGATCGCGTCGTCCTGCCGCCTTACGGCGTCGGAATCGTCTCTGAAATTCAGACGAAGAAAATAGCGGGCAACGACAACCGCTATTACCAAGTCGATTTCCCGAACGGCTCGAGCCGCGCCTTCGTGCCGGTCGCCGCGCCGCAAAGCGTGGGTTTGCGCCCGGCGCTGTCTGAAAACGAATTGCCGGAGATCATGAGCCGCTTGAAGACCGGCAAGGTCAGCTTGCCGCGCCAATGGGCGGCCCGTCACCGCAAGGTCACGGAAATCCTAGCCAGCGGCGACCCGTACCGCATTGCGAATCTGGCGGCCGAACTGCGCCGCTGGGACGACGAGCGCGGACTGCCCGATTTAGACCGTCAAGCCTACGCTCGAGCGATCAAGCTCTTGTCCGAGGAGATCAGCGAAGTTCTGAGCGCCCAGCCCAAAGAGATCAAACTGATGCTGGAGAGCGCTTGGGAAGGCAAAGCCAACTGAGCAGTAGGCGAAGGTCATCACGAATTTTAGTGGCTCGAGGAATTTAAGCCTCGAGCCATATTGAGTTGATTAAATTTAAGCCGTCATTGAATCTCTTTGGGTCGGATTCCGTCGCTGCTTGCGGCGTTTTTCAACACTGGCTTCCTCGAGATCAGTTTACTAAAGCCACGATTTCGAGCCTTTGATACCCCGTCCGCTTGCGGCGGGGTACTTCACCCTAGATGTCCTTGCGGTCAAAGACCAGCAAGGTACTGATCGCGCAGACCAAGGTGTACATCCCCAACAGCACCAGACTCTGCGTGACGGTGAAACTGTTCTGCCTGAGCGGTGAGTACGCGTCCAGATGCTCGGTCAGCAGCAGCGGACGCAGCCACGTGAAGACTTTGAGAATCCCCATCAGCAAGATGATCGCCACGCTCGAGAGGGCGGCTGCGGCAGTGTTCAAGTAAATCACGCCGAACAAAATTGCCATCGCCGAGATCGGCGCGAGCACCGCGCCCGCGATCAGGTAGCCCCTGAACAGCTCCGCGAACGCTCCCAGCGGCTCGAGTTCGCCCACACCGGTGAACGCACCGTCACCTAAGCCCGTGCCGCCGATGAAGCTGCCGAAGCCGTAGCGCAAACCGCCAATCACCAGCCCACCGATCATCGTGCTGAACAGCAGCAGAAATGGGTAGAGGATCGCCACAAATAACTTGGACAGCGCGATCCGCGACCGCGAGACGGGCCGCAGCAGCAGCGGCGCGAGCGTGCCCCAGTCTTTCTCGCCGCCGATGATTTCCGCGCAGGTCACGGCTGTAAGTAGCGGAAACAAGAACGGCATCATCAGGTACAAACTCATGCCCGGCACTTGCCAACCGCTGACCAGCAGGATGTCCGCGCCGATCACCTGCGCGATGCCCTCGTCCGGCGCGAGCGTCAGAATCGCTGGCAGAATGAACGTCACCAGCAATCCCAGCCGCACGCTGCGGAAACCCAGCAGCTTTCTGAACTCGAGGCTCAGCACGCCGTACCCAGCGCTCAAAGGAATTGATTTCGGTTTCGGGGACGCCTGAATCATGGTTGCCTTTCCAGTCTATCTCGAGCCAGTCCATCTCGAGCCAGCAGACTCCCGCCTAGTAACCCTCGGAGCCGCATCTAAAACTCCCGCTCGACGCGCTCGCGGTAATACTCGTACAAGTCAAAATGATCCGGCGCAGCTTCAAAGACCCGCAAGCGCTCCAATGCCAGACAACGCAACGCTTCCGGCGCGTGGGTTTCACTGGTCAGATGCGCGACGACATACGGCGGGCGGCTGTAGGCTCTGGTGACGAACGGTTGCGTGCTGAGCGCCGCCGCCGCCCGTGGCGGATCGTCGACCCGAAAGCGGTACGCGCTACTGCGGGTGGTCAAATCCACCTCGTCCAGCAAGCGCCCGCTGCCCAGAATGCAAACCCGGTGCGCGTAACTGCTGACCTCGCGCAAGTGATGCGTGCTGAGGATTACAGCCGTCCCTGCCGCCGCCATGCTCGATAAGACGCGGTGAACCAAGCCGATGCCCAGCGGGTCGAGTCCGCTGGTCGGCTCGTCCAGAATCAGCACTTTTGGATTGGTGACAATCGCTGCCGCCAAACCCAAGCGCTGGCGCTGCCCCAAGCTGTACTCGCGCACGCGCCGATCCTGCATTCGCAATAACTCCACCAGCGTCAAAACCTCGCGGATGCGGTGCTCATCGAGCGCCATCGTCATCTTGCCGTCACTCGCGAAGCCCACGCCCCCCGCGAGGCTGGCGTGCGCCATCAGGTTCTCTTTGCCGGTGAGATGCGGGTAGAACGCCGCTGGCGCTTCGACGACCGCTCCCAGATAGCGCCGCACTCGAGCGCCGCCGCTGTGGATGTCTTCATTCATCAATGTGACCGTGCCAGCCGAAGGGAACGACAAGCCCGTCAGCAGACGAATCAGCGTCGTCTTGCCCGCGCCGTTCGGGCCCGCCAAGGCGTAAACCTCGCCGGGCAGGACTTTGACGGTCACACCCTCCAAAACCTGAAACTTACCGTAGCGTTTGGAAACGTTGTTGGCCGCGATGGCGGGTTTCGCCTCTAAAGGCACGTTGCGAACCAGCTCAGTGGTCAGGGTCATCTGCATTACAGTCTAACGCAAGTCTGAGAATCTCGAGCGCGAAGAAATCGTCATGGGTCTGGGTCAACTCCGCAACACAAGTCGTCAGTGAAACTGCCGCTCGAGCCGCGAAGCGTTGCGTGTCAAACCTCGAGCTGTCAAAGCTCTAGAAAACGCGCTTTCCACTCGGGGCGCGGCAGCAAGCAGGCTTCGCGCCTGCCGAACAATCGGTAGCGGTGGCGGGCGATGAAACGGTAGACGAGTTCGCGCAGACCTTTGGGGATCACGCGCAGGGTCGACAACCAGCTCAGTGGCGCGGGCAAGTAACTCAGCAGCCGCAGAGCCGCGTCGCTGTGCGTGTACACGCGCTCCCCCTCGAGCAGCACTACACCGTCGATGCCGGATAAGCCGCGCCCCTGCATCGTGCGCTGCCCAAACGCCGACTGCTGCGACGCGAAATGCACGGTTGCGCTTTTATCGTGCGTCAACACAAACTGCACCACGCCGTTGCAGAGGTTGCACAGGCCGTCAAACAGCAGCACCGGAGCGGACATGCGGACAGATTGCGCCTCGAGCGGCTTTCACACCAGAGGCGGGTGTCACGCGTGGCAGGATAAAAGAGTGGATTCGTCACTGCTGGTTGTACTCTGTCGCTGCGCGGGGCTGCGTTTCGCGCTGCCCGCAACGCAGGTCAGGCGGGTGCTGGGCGCGGTGCAGTTCGTGAGCTTGACGGGGTTGGGTGGTTGCGTGGTCGGGATCGTCAACGTCGCAAACGTCAACCTTGGGCTGTGCGACGCGAGGATCGCGCTGGGCTTAACGAGCGCTCACCTCGAGCCAAGCCACCGCTTCATCGAACTCGAGTCAGCGACTGTCGGTACGCGCCACTGGCTGTTGTGGGTCGAGGAAGTTATTGGCATCATCGCGGTCACTGCCGATCAGCTCGATGGGCTGCGCGTCGCCGATAATGCGGTGGTGCGTCACGCGCTGCGCTTGCCGCTCGAGACCGTGCCACTGCTGGATCTGGCCGCCCTAGAACCGGGCGCGGTGACGAGCGCCTGATGCCCGAGAAGCGCACGGTGCTGCAACCGCTACTGTGCTTGCTCGAGCAGCGCGTCGGATTGCGCTTGGAGGCAAACGCGACGCAGACACTGGCGGCGTTTGACGCGCTCGCCGACCAACTCAAGCTCAGCCAAGTTCTGCTCCTCGAGCGCTTGACTTGCGACCCAGCCCTGCTGGAAAAGCTTGCGACGCAGTTGACGATTGCGGAAACGCACTTTTTTCGGATCGCGCCGCAGATCGCCGCGCTGCGCGAGCTTGTGCTGCCAGAACTCGAGCGGCGCTTGGCAGGCAAGCGCCCACTGAGCTTGTGGAGCGCCGGGTGCAGCACTGGCGAGGAAGCCTACACGCTGGCGATCCTCGCCGCGCAGGGACTGTCAGCGCGGACTGAACTGTGGATCCTCGGCACAGATTTGCATCCAGATTCGCTCGAGGCTGCGCGGCGCGGCTCTTACCGTGCGTGGTCGTTCCGCGATACGCCGGAGCACGTGCGCGAACGGTACTTTCGCAAATCAATCATTGAGCCAGCCAGCCACCAGAGTCCTGAATGGCAGATTGCCGCAAAGCTGCGCGGCATGGTGCGTTTTGAGCTGCACAACTTGCTGAGCGCTGACTGGCAGGCCATGGAGCGTTTTGACTTAATTCTGTGCCGCAACGTGATGATCTACTTCTCTAACTTTACCGCGCAGCGCCTGATCGAGCGCCTAGCCGCGCAGTTGCAGCCAAGCGGCTGGTTGATCCTTGGGCCCAGCGATCCGCCCCCGCTGCCCGCGACCTTGGAGCATTGCGGGTTGAGCGTGCGGTACGTTCCCGGCGCGATCATCTACCAGAAAAACGTTGAGCAAAAAAACGCGTTACAAACAGCGACTGAAGTGAAAACCGTCGCTCAGCCGCCAGAAAAATCGCTGCGACCACTCGCCACCCTCGAGCTGCCGCTGTCCGAGGCGCAGATGCTTGGGTTTGGTGGGCCGATAGCGCAGGTCTTCAGTCAACCAGTCAATACACCTGCGGACTTTGAAACCGAGCTGCAACTCGGCATGAGCGCCCTCGAGCGAGATGACCTGCCAGCGGCGCTGGAGGCGTTGCGCCGTGCGGCGTATTTGGAACCGCAATCGGCGCTGGCGCAGTTTTTACTCGCCAAAACCCTGCTGGACAGTGCCCAACCGACTCGCGCACGGGTCGCATTGCGGCAAGCCGAGCGCTGGCTACCAATCAGCGATTCAAGCGGCGATTTGCAGCGTGCGATCAGCGCTTTGAGTGTCATGCTGGGTGAACCGTGACCAATGCCGAATTGCTGCGCCACCGCGCCGAGCGCCTTGCCACGCCCGCTGCACCCGCCGCAACGGCGTCGCTCGAGTTGATGGTCTTCGCGGTCGGAACATCGCGGTACGCCGTGCCGCTAGAGATCGTCAGGGGCGTGCTGAAAGAACCTGTCACCTTGGTTCCGGGCGTGCCAAGCTGGGTGGCTGGCTGCATCAACGTGCGCGGAGAGATCAAAAGCGTGATCGACATGGCGGTTGCGCTGTCCCGCAGTGCGCCGCGCACGCAAGCCGCCTGCGTGCTGCTGCTCGAGACGCGCTTCGGGGTGGTCGGTTGGTCGCTCGGCGGCTTGCCGGAGTTGCAACGCGTGAGCGCGGCTGAAATTCAACGGCCGCTGTCGGGTCAGACCGGGGTGACTGGGGTACTGGTGGGTACAATTGCGCTACTGGAGATCGACGAACTGCTCGAGTCGCTCGGGTGACGCTGACTGAGTTCGGTAACTTCAGGGTAAGGATTCGTCGCAATTCAGTGCGGCTGTGATGTAAGCGTGAGTTAACCGAATCATGCCGTTATCAGTCAGGGCAGTAGGGAAAAGAAATCAACTGGGGGTCTGTGTGCGGGGATTGCGGCGCTGGGTGGGGAATCTCGGGTTGTTCTGGAAAATCGCGTTGCTGGCTTTACTGATCGCGCTGCCGTTCGCGTGGGTGGCTGTCTTCCTGATTTCGAACGAGATCGGCCGTGTTGTAGAGCGCAATGCCGGCGTGCGTTTGCAGGAACTGGCGTACAACGCGTCCGACAAGTTGGATCGCAATTTGTTCGAGCGTTACGGCGACGTGCAGGCCTTCGCGCAATCCGCACCCGCACGGAGCATGAACCCAGTGGCGATTCAAAACTGGATGAACGCCATGACGCGCACTTACGCACCGATTTACCGCTTGATGGTCGCGGCGGATCGCAACGGCAAGATCATCGCCGCCAACTCGGTTGGATTAGACGGGCGCTCAGTGCCGAGCGCCAAACTGATCGGGCGCGATGTCGGCGACAGCCAGTGGTATCAACGCGCCGCCTACGGCACGTTGACCGACGGCTCAAGCTTAGTTGAGGACGTGCATCGTGACGATCTGCAAGAAGCCGTCTACGGCCGCGATGCGGCGCTGGCGATGAGTTTCACCGCACCGATCAAAAACGCTGCCGGGCAGATCGTCGGTGTGTGGAGCAACCGTTTCAACTGGGCTGTGGCCGAAACAATTCTGCAAGAAGTGCGCGACCGCGCCCACAGCACCGATTTCAAAACCGTCGAGTTCGTCGTCACCGACAAGTCTGGCCGCGCGATTTACACACCGAACCGCGCAGGATTACTGAAAACCACGCCCTCGAGCGGCGCACTCTTCAAACGAGCCGTCAACGCCGGGGATGGCGGTTACATGACGGGCAGCTCGTATGCCAGTGGCGCGAGCACGCCCGCGACCGAAGCCTATTACCGCTCGAGCGGCTACTCGAGTTACGGCGGGGTGGGCTGGCTGGTCGCGGTCTCGGAGGACTTGAGCGAGATTCGCGGCAAAAACCAGACGATCCTCAATTTGCTTTACTTGCTGGCAGCGTTGATCGTCGCGGGCGTGATGATCGGGATTTTCTGGGTCTCGAGCGGCGTGGCGCGGCGCACCGGGCGGCTGGCGGTCGCGGCCGCTGGCCTCGCCAAGGGCGACTTGGATCAGCGCGGTTTGCAGGGGCAGATCAGCGTTGGCTCGAGCGACGAGATCGGGCGGCTCGGCGCAAGTTTCGGCAGCATGATGCGCTATCAGTCGGCGATGGCAGCCGTCGCTGACCGGATCAGCAACGGCGATCTGAGCGGCGAACTGACGCCGCAGTCGGAAGCCGACGCGCTGGGCAACGCGTTCTCCAGAATGAACCACAACCTCAAAGTTTTGATCGACGAGATTCAAATGGGATCGGGCAACCTCGCGGCCGTCAGCTCGCAGATCATGGCCGCGACTTCGGAGCAGGCCAGCGGCGTGACGCAGCAATCGGCGGCCGTGGCGCAGACGACCGCAACGGTCGAAGAGGTCAAAGCCAGCGCCGACCAAGCGGTCGAAATGGCTCAGACCGTCAATGAAAACGCCCAAGTCGCCGCTCGAGTCGCCCACGCCGGGGTCGAAGCCGCAAGGAGCGCCACTGGCGGGATGAACGACATCAAAACCAGAGTCGCGCAGATTTCGGAAAACATTTTGGCCTTGAGCGAGCAAACCCAACAAATCGGCGAGATCATCACCGTCGTCGGTGATCTGGCCGATCAATCGAATCTGCTGGCACTGAACGCGGCCATCGAAGCGGCCCGGGCCGGGGAGCACGGCAAGGGTTTCGCGGTGGTCGCGCAGGAAATTCGCTTGCTGAGTGAGCAAAGTAAATCCGCCACCGCGCAGATTCGCGGCATCTTAGAGGAAATTCAGCGAGCCACCAACACGGCCGTGATGACGACCGAGCAGGGCCTCAAAGTCGCGGATCTCGGGCAGGTCAGCATCGAGCGCGTCGCGGGCACGATCACCGATTTGGCAGCGGTGATTCAGCAGTCAGCCCACAGCGCCCAACTCATCGGCGCATCCGTGCGTCAGCACAGCATCGGTATGGAGCAGATCGCCAGCGCGATGAACAACATCAACACCGCGACCCGTGAGAGTCTGGTCACGACCCGCCACACCAAAAACGCGGCCGAGGACCTGGCCGCGCTCGCCACGCGCCTGAAGGAACTGACCTCGAGCTACACGACGTGAACCGTGCCCCGAGCGTGACCGTGATTTTAGAGTGAACATAATTCCAGCCCTCATGACCTTTCAGCCAACCGTCAACACTTACTTTGAAGCCGAGATCGCTGCGCGGCTCGAGGCGGCGCTGCGTCACCGCGCCAATTCTGACGGGCCCGCGCTGCGTTTGGAGTTGCACCGTTGGCGCGTCGCCCTGCGCGTCGCGGGGTTCACCCCGAGCGAGTTGCTGCTCGAGCTAGAGCGCGTGCTCGCGGTGTGGACGGCCGTCAGCGGGTCGTTCGCGTCGCCGCCCATATCTACCGCGCCCAACGCGGCCGTGGCGGATCACCGTGCGCGGCGGGCCGCTCGAGCCGCTGGGCGCACAGCGAAGCTGGAACAGCCAGTGAAGCCGGAACAGCCAGTGAAGCCGCCAGCGGCAAGCGCGGCGATGCCTCGAGTGCCGACTGGGGCGTTCAGTCAGTCAAGCGGCTCGAGTCTCGCGCAGATCGAGGCTGTGCCGATTGATGCTGTACCGATTGACGCTGTACTGGCTGACGCTGTACCGACCGAAACCGTGCGAATCCCCGTGTCGAAGCTCGATGCGTTGCTGGCGCTGTCCGGCGAGTTGCGCGTCGCGCAGATTCGCTCCGATACCCGCAGCGCTCAGCTCAAAGCGCTGCTGACGGCGAAGAACGGTCAACGCCGCCAGCAGCGCAGGCGGCAGGCTGATCTGGGGCAACTGCTCGAGCAGTTTCGGGAAAGCACCCGCGAGGCTTATGGGCAACTCGCCCTGCTGGAGCGCCAGATGACGCGCGATGCCCTGCAACTCAAAACCTTGACGCAACTCCTCGAAGACGAGGTGTTGGCGGCGCGGCTGTTGCCGGCCGCCACGCTGTTCCCGCCACTGGAGCGCTTGGTGCGCGATTTGTCGCAGCAACTTGCCAAGCGCGTGCGGTTCAAGACAAGCGGTGCGGATGTGGAACTCGATCGCCGGCTCGTTGCTGGCTTGCGCGACCCGCTGATGCACATGGTACGCAACGCGCTCGATCACGGGTTTGAAACGCCGCAGCTTCGGGCTGAGCGTGGCAAGCCGCTCGAGGGGCAGCTTGTGCTCCAGATCGCATCCGATGGTGCAACGGTGCGGATTGAACTCAGTGACGACGGCGCTGGCATTGATGCCGTGGCCGTGCAGCGCCGTGCGGTCGCCAAAGGCTTGATCGATGCCAGTCAACCCTTGAGCGAATCCCGCCTGTTGGAGCTGATCTTCGAGCCGGGGTTTTCGACCGCCGCGACCGTGACCGAAACCAGCGGTCGCGGCGTCGGCATGGATGTCGTGCGCGAAAACGTCGCTCGACTCGGTGGAACCATCGCGCTGCACAGTCAAGCTGGACTGGGCAGCAGCTTCAAGTTGCGATTGCCAGTGCAACTGGCTACCAGCCGCGTGCTGCTGGTGCGCCTGAGTGACACGCAACTCGTGGCCTTGCCGACCCGCGATCTCGAGCGCACCGGGCGCGTCCGGCCCGATCAAATCAGCGAGGTTGGTGGCTCGAGCAGCGTGTCACTTGGTGGACTGGCGCTGCCAATAGCTTCGCTGGGCGCTTTGCTCGGCGTGACGGTCGCGTCGATTGGCCAGTGGCTCGAGTACGTGGTTTTGACCGGCCCGCAGGGTCAGCGCTTGGCCTGCGCGGTGAGTGGGCTGATCGGTGAGCAGGAGATCGTCGTCAAACGCCTGTCCTATCCCTTGCAGACCTTGGCGCACTTGAGCGGCGCGGCCCTCTTGGGCAGTGGTGAACTCGTGCCGATTCTCAATGTGGCCGCGATCTTTGAACGCCATGCACAGAGCGGGAATGGGGTTTTTCACGCGCCGCAAGCCGTCAAACAGCGTCCGGCCGAACAGCGCCGCCGCATACTGGTGGTGGACGACAGCGTGACCACACGCAGCTTGGAACGCAGCATCTTACAAGCGGCCGGCTTTGAAACCCGCACCGCGATGGATGGTCGGCAAGCGTTGGAGTTACTGCGAACATTCGACGCCGAACTGGTGCTGTCCGATGTCGAAATGCCGCATCTGGACGGTTTTGGACTGACCGAGGAGATTCGCCGCGATCCGCGCACGCAGCACATCCCGGTGATTCTGGTCACGAGTTTAGATAACTCAGAGCACAAGCAGCGCGGAGCGCTGGCCGGCGCGGACGCGTACATCGTCAAAGGCGAATTCAATCAGCAATCGCTGCTCGAGACGATTGGGCGGCTGCTGTGAGCGATCTTGGTGTGAGTGCGGCGCTCGCTCCTGGCGCTGCACAACCGCGCATTCGCGTGCTGGTCGTGGACGACTCGAGCCTACAACGCGGTTTGCTGGTCGCGCTGCTCAGTGCTGACTCCGACTTTGAGATTGTCGGCACGGCCGACAGCGGTGAGCAAGCAATCGTCAAAGCGCAGCAACTGCTGCCCAATGTGATCACGATGGATCTGCGGATGCCCGGCATGGACGGGTTGAAAGCCGCACAGGAAATCATGGCCCTGCGACCGACGCCGATTCTGCTCGTGACGGCCAGCATCAGCCGCGACGATCAGCGCCTCGTGGCCAGTGCGTTCAGCGCTGGCATCCTCGCGATTGTCGCCAAGCCCAGCGTCCACGCAGTTGAGCTGCACGACGAATTCAGACGGATGGTCAAAGGCGTGGCCCGCGTCAAACTCGTGCGCCGCCACACCGGCCACAAAGTCCAAGCTGCCGCACTGATCGCACCGCTCGAGCAGCGCTCCAAAATGCGCTCGAGCCTCGCGGCGATGCCCGCACACGTCAAGCGCATCGACATCATCGGCATCGCCTCGAGCACCGGCGGGCCGCAGGTTTTGGAGCAGATCCTGTCAACGCTGCCGATCAACTTCCCCGTGCCCGTGCTGGTCGTGCAGCATATCGCGCACGGCTTCGCCCCCAGTCTGGTCGAGTGGCTCGATTCGCGCTGCCACCTGCGTGTGCGGATCGCCGAAAGTGGTTTGCCGCTCCAAGCGGGCATCTGGATTGCCGACGGCAAGCACCTACTGGTGCAAGCGGGCGCATTCGGCGTCAGCCATCAATCAACCGTCAGTGGGCACTGCCCAAGTGGAACGGTCTTGTTTAAGTCGCTGGCTACGGAGTTCGGCCCATCTGCGCTCGGTGTGATCCTGACCGGCATGGGCGAGGACGGTGCGCTCGGACTACAGGCGTTGCACGACGCGGGCGGCGTCACCATCGCACAGAACTTCTCCAGCAGTGTGATTCACGGCATGCCCGGTGCGGCGATTGCGCTCGGGGCGGCCGACTTCGCGCTGCCGCCCGAGGATATTGCTACAGCCATGCGCGATTTCGCACGGCGCGGACGCCCGCCGCTCGAGTGGTGAAGTGGACGTGAGATTCAAGTGGCGATCGGGTAGCCAATTTCGGTGCAATCGGCTTTGAGAGTTCGCAGCTTCACCAGTGGATTGAGCTGATTGACCAGTGATTTGCTCAGCGGCTCGAGTGCGTAAATGGCGCTGACCGCGTTCAGCGCAACGTCTAATTCAAAGTGTTCTTCTGCCCAATTCGCGTAAGTTTGCGGTAAACCGTCAAAGATCCACAAGAGCCGCTCGATCCCGTCCTCGAGCGGTTCAGTGTTTGTGTTTAAATCCGCTCGAGTCCACGCAAGATCGTTTGAGCCGCGCCAAATGCAGAACGTGGTGTCGCCAAAGTTGAAGGCTGGTTCGCTCAAGAAAGCTTGAAAGCCAAGTGGAAGCTGTCCGCGCAACTGGCGCTGAACGACTCGCGGGTCTCGAGCGGCGGGCGATTCGTGCGCGAACCCCTTGATGATTGCGCTCTGTACACTGAAATCGTGCGGACTGAAGCTTGCACAATACTCGTCGTCAGACCCGTTTCGCATCGAAGCGAGCGCTTGTTGAGCCGTCCAGTGGGCGTTGTACGAGAAGTAGCGCTGCTCCCAGTCGTCTGGTGAAAGGATCGCATCGAGCATGGCGGCCGCCTGTGTAATGCGCTGCACAGCGCTGATGCTCGGTAGCCGCTCGAGTAGACTGATTTCGCTCACGGTTGATTTACGCCTCGCGGGATGTCGGTGGTGCGACCTCGCGGTGCGCCATCACACCCTGATACAGCACCGCACCCGCGATGCCGCCGATGATCGGCCCGATCCAGTACACCCAGAAGTTCTCCAAGTTGCCGCTGACCAGCGCTGGCCCGATGCTGCGGGCTGGGTTCATGGCTGCGCCCGTCAGCGTGCCGATGCACAAAATGTCCAGTGTGACCGTCAAACCAATGAACAGCGCTCCGAGCTTCGGAGCGCGACCGTCGACAGCCGTGCCCATGATGACGCTGACCAGTGCGAAGGTCGTGATCGCCTCGACGATGATCGCGCCGCCAATCGTCGCGTTGGCCGCCAAAAGCGGCGTGCCGAGCTTGGCGGCTTCGACCAGATCGGCGGGAAAGGCGATTTTCAGCACGAGTGCACCAATGATTGCCCCGGCGACCTGCGAGACGATGTACCCAGCGGCTTTCACCGGATCAATCTTGCCAATGGTCAGCATCGCCAGTGTCACCGCTGGATTGAAATGACCGCCAGAGATCGCGCCGAACGCGCTGCCGAAAGCCGCAATCGTCAATCCGTGCGCCAGCGCCACGCCCAGCAGCCCCGCTTGACCGTTGATGATCGAACCCGCACCAATGAACACCAGCGCGAACGTGCCAATGAATTCCGCAATAAATGCCGCCATACGACCTCCTGTGCTCGAGCGTGAGATGCCCAAAGTTTAACCATAGGTGTCTGGATTGTGTCAAAACACACGGATCGCTCGGGGCTGGTTTGCCCCGCCCGCCTTCTCGTAGACTCTTCGGTGTGAGCATGGCGGCGGCAGACGGCATCAGCGCGATGCAGCGCGAGTATCAAGAGTACGTGATCGCCCACCGCGTTCGTAAGCTGCTCGGCAAGCGTTTGGAGCCACCTGACCTACTGAATCTGGCGCAATACGCGGTGCGGCGGCTCGAGCGGCAGCGTCTGGCGCGAGAATTGATTACCGTCAAGCCGCTGACGCCTGAGCGCATGATGCGCTTAGATGCGTTCACCAGTGAACTGTGCTTCGGGATGTGGCGCAACCCGCGTGAAATCAACGACTTTCTATCCGCCGTGTGGCGCATCGGTGGTCACGTGATCTTTGAATCCGAACCCGAGTTCGCTGGTCAAATCCTCACCAGTTCAGAGCGCGAGCGACTTCCTGAGCGCGGTCTCGAGATCGCACGGTTTTACAACGCCTGCCTGCGCGTCGGCGCGGCCGCTCAGAACCCCGAAGAGATGGACTTCGCGGTGACGAGGGTCGAAAGGCTGGCTTTGAATATCCCCGTTTTCATCGACGAACTCGAGCGTGTTGATCTGGAGAGCGCAAACCTCGAGCTGCCCGACTTGAGTTGGCTCGAGGAAGAGAATATCTAACCCGGTAATGCTCGGATTTGTCGCAAAGCTAAAGCGGCTGAGTCGCGCAGCGGCGGCTCGAGGTTCTTGATTGCGCCGTGTGCGGAGTTCAAGCGCTGAATCTCGAGGCTCACATTCGGCACTGGTTTCGGCTCGCAACAGCGCGGCGATCGGCTGGATATCCGTAACTGTTCGCCTCGAGCGGGCGCGGTTTTCTATTTGCGGCTAAATTTGTTAAAGTGCCACTGTTTTGCCTGCGGGCAACAGGGATCGGCTTCGACACCTGCAAAAAACGTCGGTTCTCAGAGACGAAAAGCAGCTTTGCTTGATCCCCAAGGAGAACCACCCATGATTAGCGTCACAGAATTGCGTAGCGGCACAAAAGTGGAGATGGACGGCAGTCTGTGGGAAACCGTGGATTACATGCACCAGAAGATCGGGCGCGGTGGTGCGAAAGTCGTCGCCAAGTTTCGCAGTTTGGAATCGGGCAGTATCGTTGACCGCACGTTCAACGCCACGGAAAAGTTGCAGGACATCTTCGTCGAGGGTCGCAAGATGCAGTTTCTGTACAAAGACGGCGACGAGTTCATTTTCATGGACATGGAGACCTTCGACCAAGCCGGACTGCCGATGAACTTGGCGGGCGACGCCGCGAAATTCTTAAAAGAAAACTTAGAGGTCGAAGTTCAGTTTTACAAGGATAAACCGCTGAAAATCACCTTGCCCAATCAGGTGACGCTGAAAATCACGCAGACCGATCCGGGCTTGAAGGGCGATACCGTCAGCAGCAGCGGCAAACCCGCGACTTTAGAGACGGGCGCGACGATCACCGTGCCATTGTTCGTCGGGCAGGACGAGGAAGTCCGCGTCGACACCCGCACTGGAACCTACCTCGGACGTGCGTAAAACTGTTCGTTGATGCTTGAACCCCGTCCAAGACGGGGTTTTGCTACTTCAATTCACTTTAGACTAAGTTCAATCTTCGGCTGTTCCAAGCCGCGACCACTGCCGCACAACGACAGCGCTTTCCGATACAATCTGTCACATCCACGTCACAGTTTGTTAAAGAGACTCGCTGCGCTGCCCCCGAGGAGGCCTATGGATCCCAAAGACTTAAAACGTTTGCTTGACGCACTCAAAGACGCTGAAGTCAAAGAGTTCAGCTTGGAAACTGCCGAGTACAAAGTCAGCGTCAAACGCGGTGCTGAGGTCGTGTATGCGGCCGCGCCACCCGTAATCGTCACCGCGCCGCAGCCGCCACAACCGCTGGCACAACCAGCGGCCGTCGCCACGGCAGCTACGGCAGCTACGGCAGCCACGGATGTTGTCGTCGCCTCAAGCGCCAACGACGCCCCAGTCGCGCCTCCTACGGGTCACACGCAAAAAGCGCCAATTGTCGGCACGTTCTACGCCTCCTCGAGTCCAGATGCGGCCGCCTTCGTGCAGGTCGGTAGCAAAGTCGAGGCGGGCAAGGTGATCTGCATCATCGAAGCGATGAAATTGATGAACGAGATCGAAGCCGAGATCAGCGGCACAATCAAAGAAATTCTCGTCAAGAACGCGCAACCAGTCGAATACGGCCAGCCGCTGTTCGTGATCGAGTGAAGGAAGCTGTTAGCCGTTAGCTATCAGCTCGAACGCTTCGCATGGCGGTGTTTGGCAGGGGTTCAAGTCGTCAAAGCTATTAGCTGAAAGCTATTAGCTATAAAGCTAGGAGCGAACGATGTTCAAAAAAATCCTCATCGCCAATCGCGGCGAGATCGCCCTGCGCGTGATCCGTACCGCCCGCGAGATGGGCATTCAGACGGTGCTGGTCTACTCCGAAGCCGACTCGGGCAGTCTGCCCGTGCTGCTGGCCGACGAATCGGTCTGCGTGGGCCCAGCAGCCTCGAGCGGATCGTATTTGAATATCCCGAATGTTTTGTCGGCGGCTGTGATGACGGGGGCTGAAGCGATTCATCCGGGGTACGGCTTTTTGTCAGAGAACCCAGATTTCGCCGAGAAATGCCGCGATCACGGCATCGTCTTCATCGGGCCCACGCCGGAATCGATGCACGCGCTGGGCAGCAAAGCCGGTGGGCGCGAGATCGCCGCACTGAGCAACGTGCCAGTCGTTCCCGGAACTGGTCTGCTCGAGGATACCGAGGACGCGATTCGCAAAGCAGAGGAGATCGGCTATCCCGTACTCCTCAAAGCCTCGGCGGGCGGCGGCGGGCGCGGGCAGAAAGTCGTGCGCTCGAGCGACGAAATGCGCGTGGCCTTCAATCAAGCAGCGCAAGAAGCGCAGATGTACTTCAGCGATCCCGCGCTGATCATGGAGAAGTTTCTCACCGAGTTTCGTCACGTCGAAGTGCAGGTGATCGGCGACGGTACGGGTCACGTGATCCACATCGGCGAGCGCGATTGCAGCATTCAGCGCCGCAACCAGAAACTGATCGAGGAAGCCCCGAGCACTCTGCCAGACGACCTGCGCCAAGAAATCCTCTCCGCAGGCGTGCGCTTGGCGCAGCACGTCAAATACAGCGGTGCGGGTACTTTGGAGTTCATCGTCGACCCCGACGGCGGCTTTTACTTCATGGAGATGAACACCCGCATCCAAGTCGAACACTGCGTGTCGGAGATGATCTCGAGGCTGGATTTCGTGCGCTTGCAAATTCAGATCGCGGCCGGCGAGGGCTTGCACCTGACCCAAGAAGACATTCGCTTGGAGGGACACGCGATTGAGTGCCGGATCAACGCCGAAGACCCTGACAAGGATTTCCGCCCAGCGGCCGGAAAATTAGAGAGCGTGCATTTCGCGGGCGGTGTCGGTGTGCGCGTGGACAGCCACGCCTTCGCGGGTTACACGATTCCGCCGCATTACGACAGTCTGATCGGCAAGCTGATCTGCTGGGCCCCGAGCCGCGACCAAGCCATCGCCCGCAGCAAACGTGCGCTCGAGGAAACCGTGATTCAGGGCGTCAAGACCACCATCCCGCTGTACGTGAAGATCATGGACAACGCGTTTTACCAGCGCGGGGTCGTGATGACGAACTTCCTGAAAACCCAAGCAAGTGCACTAAAATTGTAACCTCAACGACTCAACGTGAGCATTTTCATCATTGCCCTGCACGGCAACGTTCTGACCAGCCTCGAGTCACGACCGATGTCCGAGTTCTGATGCACAGCAGCGAATTACCACGACGCGGGCCGTAGAATGCGGGTCATGAAACGGATTGCCAGAGATGCTTTAGAGGTAGACATCAACAAAGATGTGCTGACAGGAATTGCCAGTATCGCGCTCGAGGGCGTGCAGGGCGTCGTGCCAGTCGCGCCGCCCATGCAGATCGGTGAATTTTTCAGCGGTAAGCGCTTGAAAGGGATCGGCGTAACCCGCGAAGCGGGGAGCGTCACGGTGGACTTGGTGGTCAACATCGATTACGGCCGCGTGATTCCCGATGTCGCCAAGGAAGTCCAGCGGGCCGTCACAGAAAACATCGAGGTCATGACTGGTTTGAGCGTTCACGCCGTGAATGTGACCGTGCAGGGTGTTGTCGTCGCAGCGGTCTCGCATGCTTGAAGGGGCGGCCAAGGCAGTCGCGCCAAAAGCCGTGACCTCGAGACGCAAAGCGCGTGAGTTTGCGTTTCGGGTGCTGTTTGAATCCGAGCAGGGCAAGCAGGGCGTCAGCACCGCGTGGCAAAACGCGAAGGACGCATTGGCCGAGGGCAAGACAGATTTCTCGAGGCGCGAGGGCGAGACGATGGACGCCGAAGCGTTGAGTTTCGCGCATCGTTTGGTGCTGGGTTACGACGACAAGCGCTTTGAAATTGATCAGACCTTGCAGCGCGTGATCGAAGGCTGGTCGTTCACGCAGATGTCGCAAACCGATCTGACGCTGCTGCGCTTGGCTAGCTTTGAAATCATGCACAGCGACACGCCGCCGAACGCGGTGATGGAAGTGACGATTCGTTTGGCTAAAAAATACGGTGGCGAGGAATCCGGTCGCTTCGTCAACGGCGTGCTGGCGCGGCTGGTCAAGCACCTCGAGTTGAAATGATGGTACGGAGGGTGGGCGCAATTTTCTCCGGCGGCTGTTTCATGATTTTCAACGCGCTGTTGCTGATTTACACGGGCTTTTGGTTGCAGTTCTCCGTTTATGACCGGCAAATTCTCCAAACCAATGGCAACTTCACCATCCCCGGAGGTTCCTCGAGCAACACGTTTGACACGTTCATTGACCAAGCGATGCCGTTTATTACGGTCGTGCTGGTGAGCGTCTCGAGCGCTTGTTTGTTCGCTCACGTTCGCCTTTCCAAGTAAATCCGCTCGAGGTCAACCATGTCTAATCCACTGCTTTTATCTGGCGACGCCGCCGCCGCCGCGTTACTTGACCGCGCTCAAAGCGAACTGGCATCGCTTTTGGTCAAGCCTCACCTCCACGTCGTGCGCCTTGGGGATGACCCAGCCAGCGTGTCTTACACGCGGATGAAGGCGCGTCGCGCCAAGAAAATCGGTTTGGAAAGCACGTTGACCGAACTCCCCAGCGACACCAGCGAAGCTGCGTTGCTCGAGCTGATTGCGGCCCTGAATGCCGACCCGCTGACCCACGGCATTCTGGTGCAACTGCCGTTTCCCAAAGAGAGCGCAGTGCGCGAAGCGGTGGTTTTGGAGGCGATTCACCCCGATAAAGATGTCGACGGCTTGCACGTCGTCAACGTCGGGCGATTGTGGTCTGGGCGCGAGGGGTTGCGGCCGTGTACGCCAGCCGGAATTATCAGTATGCTGGATTTCTACGGCATTGACTTAGCCCGAAAGTCCGTGGTGATCGTCAACCGCTCGCAATTGGTCGGTAAGCCACTGGCAGCGCTGTGCTTGGAGCGCAATGCGACGGTGACGATCGCTCACTCGCGCACGGCTGACTTGGAGGCCGTGACTCGAGCGGCTGATGTGTTGGTGACGGCCGTCGGACGGGTCGGTTTCATCACACCCGAGATGGTCAAACCCGGCGGAGTGGTAATCGATGTCAGCGTCAACCGCATTGTTGTGGACGGCGCGGACAGATTGGTTGGAGACTGCGCCAGCGGTGTTTTTGATGTGGCGGGTGCGATCACGCCCGTGCCGGGCGGTGTGGGCCCGATGACGGTTTCGCATTTGCTGTACAACACGGTGCTGGCCGCGAAACGGCAGCTCGAGCGATCTCAATCGACCTCGAGTGATTGAATCTCGAGCCGCTTGTGCAATGCGCCCTTATCAGCCGCGATCACGAGTGCTCGAGCGACATTGACTTCAGGGGGTTTTGCACAAAGGTTGTCCAAAAATTGCCCAGAAGCACAAGCTTGAAGGCGTGTGCAACAGGAACCCATGTATCCGCTGGTCACGCCCTTATTTCCACTCGCGTCACGCCGTCACGCTCATGCGTGCGTCGTGCCCATGCACGCAAGGCGT
>JANYHH010000117.1 GCA_025359505.1 Deinococcales bacterium | reverse complement strand
CGCAGCGTCTCCGAGCGCGAATTGCTCGAGGCGGGCTTGCTGAGTGAGAACGAGAACGGGCGGGTGTACGACCGCTTTCGGGAGCGCGTGATGTTCCCGATTTGCGATTACCTCGGGCGCGTGATCGCCTTCGGTGGGCGCGTGTTGGACGACAGCAAGCCCAAGTATCTCAACAGCCCTGAAACCGAAGTCTTCAAAAAGGGCGAAACGCTGTACGGTCTCGAGATCGCCCGCAAGTCAATTCAGGAATCCGGCGAGGCGGTCGTCGTCGAGGGCTACATGGATGTCATCATGATGCACCAGCACGGTCTGAGCGGCGCGGTCGCCAGCCTCGGCACGGCACTGACGCAGGAGCACGCGCACCTGCTGACCCGCCAAGGCACGCGGCGCTTGGGGCTGCTGTTCGACAACGACGCCGCCGGGCAACGCGCCACCTTATCTGGATTGGATCAGGAGATCGGGCGGATGTTCGCGGTCAGAACCGTGCTCGCGCCGGGCGGCAAGGACGCCGCCGATATCCTGCTGGCCGGTGGTCAGGCGGATCTCGAGGCTGCGCTGGCGGGCGGCCTGAGCGAAGTCGAATTTCGTTTGAACGCGGCGACCGAAAAATACGATCCGCGCACGCTGGACGGCAAACGCGCCATTTTGCAAATGCTCTTGCCGCGCCTGCGACCACGCGAGGTTTTTGACAGCGTGGCGATCGACCTGCAACGCCTCGTGATCGACCGCTTGGAACTCGAGCCGAAGTTATTGGATCAGTTCCTCAACCAGAACCGCCCAAAAAATGGAACAGGGCGCGGGCTGGACGACATTCAGATGCAGGGCATGGGACGGTCACGCTCATCTGGCGCGGACGAGATGCGCTTGGCGAAATTGCTGGTGCAGAACCCAGCGCTGATCGCCAAACTGGACGGCGAGGCGACCTTTGAAAGCCCGCTGGTGCTCGAGGTCATCAAGGTTGCGCGGCAGGAGTGCAGCTCTGAGGCGATCATGGAGCATTTTCGCGGTCGCCCCGAAGCCAGTGCGTTGTTTGAAGGCATGTTCGTGCCGGAGCGCCCACACGGTCACATGTACATCCCAGAGAACGTGCTGGACGCCAATCAAACCGATCAGTTCACCAACGAGATCGTTGGTCGGCAACGCGAGGAACTGCTGCGCCAAGAATTGACTGCTCTGAAAGCGCAGATCCCGAGCGCGGCGCTCGAGACGCAGATTGCGTTGTTCGCGCAGTGCAGCGAGTTGCAACGCGCCATCGAAGCCGAACGGCGCTTGCGAATGCGGAACTGAAATGTCCGTCACACTGGCGCAGTTGCGCGAAATGATTGCTCGACTACCCACGACTTTTGAGAGACCTTGCTACGGCACGCCCGGCTTCTACGCAGGCAAGAAGTTCTTCGCTCGGGTGCGCGAGGACGGCGAATCGCTGGTATTAAAAGTCTCTGACCTCGAACGCGACGCACTCTTGCAGCTCGAGCCAGCCGTGTATTCGTGGCCCGTTCATTACCTGAAGTCCGATCTGTTCGTCATTCACTTACCCAGCGCGATAGCCACTGACCTCGAGCCGCTGCTGGTGGCAGCGCGTGGCTTCAAAGAAGCTGCTCGAGGCTCGAGCGGCACATTCCACGCACATGACGCCGCGAAACCCCTAACTTATGATGCTGTCTATGATTTCAACTGAGAACTCGAGCTGCCGATGAAGGTCGTTGGGCTGATCGGCGGCATGAGCTGGCAATCCAGCCATCAGTATTACCGCCTGATAAACGAAACCGTCCGCGACCGCACCACGCCGCTGACCAACGCCAGAAGCCTGATGTACACCGTCAACTTCGCCGAGGTCGAAGCGCTGCAACACGCTGGGCGCTGGGATGAAGCGGGCGCGATGATGGCCGACGCTGCCCAGCGGCTCGAGCGCGGCGGCGCGGAGTGCGTGGTGCTGTGTACAAACACGATGCACAAACTCGCGGATGCGATCACGGGCAGCGTACAGATTCCGCTGTTGCACATCGCCGACGCCACCGCCGCAGCGGTCAAAGCGGCGGGCATAGAGCGGATCGGGCTGCTGGGAACGGCGTTCACGATGGAGCAGGACTTTTACAAAGGGCGGCTGACGCAGCATTTCGGTCTCGAGGTCATCACGCCCGAAGCGCCTGAGCGCGAGCGCGTCCACCGCATCATCTACGACGAACTCTGCGCGGGCGTGGTGCGCGACTCGAGCCGCGCCGAGTATGTGGCGATCATGGAAAATCTAGTGACTCGAGGGGCGCAGGGCGTGATTCTGGGTTGCACCGAGATCATGCTGTTGGTGTCACCCGCCGATTGCAGTGTACCGACGTTCGACACGACCGCGTTGCACGCGTTGGCCGCAGCTGATTTCGCGCTGTCCGTTTGAACTCGAGGCTTGAGAGAAAACATGTAGGGGCTTGCCACTGCAAGCCCAGCCCTTCAGCGCGGCGCAATCTCCCACGTGTAAATGTACTCGTCCCCTCGAGCCTTATACGCAAAATCGCGGCTGTCGAACCCGTGAATCACGTTCTCGAGATGCAAGGGTATCCACAGGTAATCTTTCAAAAGTGCTTGGCGCATCGCGGCGCTGAACAACTGCTTGCGCTCCACCGCGCTGAAGCTCGAGTTGGCTTGCAGGATCAGCTTATCCACATCGGCATTGCAATAGCCAACGCGGTTGACGCTGCCCCAGCCCTCCTTCGGGTTTTTGCACATGGCTTGCGAGATCAGCGTGCTGCCCAGATCGGTGCTGCCCCAACCGCCGATGAAGGCGCTGAAATCGCCCTTGTCGAGTTGCGGGAACAACACGGTTCTCGAGACGGCGTTGACGCGGGTTTTAATGCCGATTCGCTCGAGCATGCCAGCGACGGCTTGCGCGATCAAGGCGTCGTTGAGGTAGCGGTCGTTGGTGGCGTCCAAGCGCAGGTTGAAACCGTTCGGGTAGCCCGCGTCGATCATCAGCTTCTTGGCCAACTCGAGGTTATACGGCAGGGGTTTGAGCAGGCGGTCATAGCCCGTGACGAACGGCGCGACGAACTGCGTGGCGGGCGTGGCTAAGCCACCCATCACGGTTTTGACAATCGCGTTTTTATCAATCGCCCTCGCCACCGCCTCGCGCACCTTCAGATTCGCAAATGGGTTCGGATTGTCCACCCCGACGCCGCTCGAGCCGATTTTGCGGTAATCCATCGCCAAGTAAATCACGCGGGTGCTCGGTGCGGTGGAGACGCTGTAACCCGCCGTCGCCTCGAGTTTTGCGGCATCTTGCGGGTTGATCTTCTCCGCCAGTTGGACTTGGTTACTGAGCAGCGCCGCCAATCGAGCTGAGGAGTTGGGGATGTTGAGCAGCTTGACGCGCTTCAAAGCAGGCGCTCCTCCCCAGTACGCGGCGTTGGCCTCGAGCATCAGGTTGTCCTGCGCCAGCCAGCTCTTAAAAATGTACGGCCCGCTGCCAATCGGTTTCTGCGCCCAGTCCGGGCTGCTTTTGACGTTCTGCTCACTGACGACGGCGATGCCGCCGAGGTGACTGGGCAGCAATGGGTCTGGACGATCGGTGGTGACAGTCAAGCTGTAGGTGCTCGAGGCAATCGCGGTTTTCACGGCCGTGATCGTGCTTTTGAACTGCGATTTCGGGTCGGTCTGCGCTCTGGTAATCGAGAACGCGACATCCTTGGCGGTCAGCGGTGTGCCATCGTGAAACTTAACATCGCGCCGAATCACGAACGTCCACTGGTTGATCGAATCGTTCTTCCACGCTTGCGCTATTGAAGGCTTGACCTCACCTCGAGCGCCGAGCTTGGTCACGGTATCAAACAAATACTGCTGCCAGTTGATGGTCAGCGTCTCGAGGCGCGAGATCGGATCTAAATTGGTCGCGCCGCCCTGAAAAGCCACGGTGAAGGAGTCCCCCTGCGCTTGGCTCGCAATCAGTAAGCTCGAGGTGAGCAGCAGTGAAGCGACGATCAGGGGTTTGAACACGCTGCGAATGATGGCACGCATCTGCGAGGCTCGAGCCTCGCACCCTAGACAGCTTTGAACGAGATTCAGCTTCAATGCGGCTCGAGGCGATCAAGGTCAGCTCGTGGCTGATGACGATTCGTATTAGACTGGCGCTCACATGAAATTATGCCCTCGAGAGCGCACCACATTCCGACCTTGGAGGTGCGAATGTTAAAATCTTGGATCAAAACTTGTTTCGTACTGCACAGGAAAAATAACGTGGCTCTGCATTTAAAAATTCAAGTCTTCACTCGGGAGCAGAAGTGACCGACCGAGAATCGAGATTCCGAGCGCCAAGCATCCCGAGGGACGCGCTGCCACTGGCAATTGCGGGGATCGTTGCCGCGCTGCTGGTCGCGCTGACCTGCGCCAGCGTGTTGTGGCAGGTGCGCGAAGCACTGGTCGCTACCAAAAACCACACGGGTTGGATGGACGCATTGCTGATCGTGGTCGGCGTGCTGCCGCTGGCGCTGTTCATTCCCGCGACGAGGGGCTTGCAACTGGCCATCGCCGCTCGGCGCTCCCTGTGGCGCAAAGACTTGATCGCCGCTCGAGTGCTGACCTCGCACAGCAACTCCTCGAGCTGGTTCAGTTTGGGTTACGCGGTCTTCGCGCTGATCGTCGCGGCACTGGTCTGGTTCTTGATCGCCAACAACGTCGCGGTCGGCAGCACGTTTTTTAATTTGCCGCTGATTTTTGAGTCGTTCGGACTGGTCGCCAGAGCGTTCCTGACCAACGTCCTGATCTTCACGATTGCCGAGGTGCTGATTCTGGTCTGGGCGCTGATCGTCGCGGTGGCCCGGATGATTCCCGGCAAGGCCGGGCAACCGATTCGTTTGCTATCCACGATTTACACCGATGCGTTCCGGGGCTTACCGAGCATCATCACGATTTACCTGATCGGCTTTGGGTTGCCGCTGACCGGCCTGACTGCGCCGCTCGAGGAGTTTTTAACGCGCACGTTTGGCTTGCAGGATTTCACGGTGATCTGGGCGATCATGGCCCTGACACTGACCTACGGCGCGTATGTCGCTGAGGTCTACCGCGCTGGTATCGACAGCATTCACCCGTCTCAAACGATGGCGGCCCGCAGTCTGGGCTTGTCGTTCGCACAGACGATGCGCTTCGTGATTATCCCGCAAGCGATCCGGCGGATCATCCCGCCACTGCTGAACGATTTTATCGGCTTGCAAAAAGACACGGCGCTGGTGGCGGTGATCGGCACGATCGACGCGTTCAACCAAGCCAAAATTCTCGCCAGCAACCGCTTTAACCTAAGCACCGTCACGACGGTCGCGTTCCTGTTTATCGCCATCACGATTCCCCAAGCCCGCTGGGTAGACCGATTGTTGGAGCGCGACGCCAAACGAACTCGAGGGGCGAAATGAGTTTCTTAGAGATTCGCAACGTCGTGAAAAAATACGACGAAACCGTGACGGTCTTAAAAGGCATCAACCTCAACGTCGAAGAGCATCAGGTTGTCTGCCTGATCGGCCCGAGTGGCTGCGGCAAATCAACATTACTCAGGTGCATCAACGGCTTGGAGGACATCACCGAGGGCGAGATCCGCATCAACGACGACCGCGTGTCCGGCGCGGGTGTCGATGTCAACCGTCTGCGGCGCGATGTCGGCATCGTCTTTCAGAGCTTCAATCTGTTCCCGCACATGAGCGTCTTAGACAACATCACGCTCGCGCCGCGCCAAGTGCTGCGGCTTTCAAAACGCGAGGCCGAGGCTCGAGGGATGGAACTCTTAAAACGCGTCAAATTGGAGCAAAAAGCCAAGAGCTTCCCCGATCAGTTGTCCGGCGGACAGCAGCAGCGCGTGGCGATTGCGAGGGCATTGGCGATGGAACCGATGGTGATGCTTTTAGACGAGATCACCAGCGCTTTAGACCCAGAGCTGGTCGCGGAGGTGCTCGATCTGGTGCGCGAGTTGGCCAGTGAAGGCATGACGATGCTGCTGGCCACGCACGAGATGGGCTTTGCACGTGAAGTCTCGAGCAAGGTTGCGTTTTTGTTTGAGGGTGTCGTCCACGAGGAAGGCCCGCCGGAGCAGATTTTTGGCAACCCCACCGAGGAGCGCACGCGGGGGTTCTTGAAGAAGATCATCGAAGCTGGACGGATGTAAACGCAACCAAACTTAAAGATTGCGCGTCAACGCCTAGCCCGCCGCGCCTCGAGCCAATCCTTGACCCGCCACCACAGCGCGGGCAACCCTTCGACGAGCACCCAGATGTAGAGCATTAGCCCCAGCGTGATCGCGTAAATCAAACGGTGATCGCCCTTGACGAACAGCGCGAAACTGAGGCTCATCGTCATCCCGAGCAGCACACCTCGAGCCAGTCCGGGGCGCGTGTTGCGCGAGCGCCAGACTTCCCAGCTTCCCAGCAGCAAGGAGACCAGCACCTCGAGTTGGAAAAATTGCGCGGGGTAAAGCTGCAAGGGTTGGGTGCGGAACACGACCACACCAATCACCAGCAGCGGGTAGAGCAGCACCTCCCAAGTCTCGAGCGGTTCGGTGAACATTTACAGCTCGAGGTTGTAGCGGGTTCGCAGCAACTCGCGGTGATGAAGCGCGTGACCGAGCGTCTTAAACGCCAGCGCCCGCACGCTGGTCGTCGAGCCAGCGGCGGGCCCGCGCCGCAGCCACGCGGCAGGCTCGAGATGCTTGTACAAACTCAGGCTGGCGGCTCGCACGGAGCGCCACTCCTCGAGCAAGCTGGCTAAACTCCTCGAGTCGAAATTAGCGACTTGCATCCACGCGTTCTCGTCGAACTCCGATAACGGCGTTTCGTCACCTCGAGCGAAGCGCAGGGCGCGGTACGCAAAAACACGCTCCACGTCGCTCAAATGCCCGATCACCTCGAGCACGCTCCACTTCTCGGGCGCGTAACGGTGATGCGCTTGCTCTGATGTCAACCGCTGGAGCGCTGTGAAATCCCGCTCGAACTCAGCCTCGAGCATCTGAATAATGTCACCGTCTGGCACGCGGTCAACGTACTTCGAGAAATACGGGGAGTGCTCATCGGCTTGCGGACGCTCGAGGTTCATACCTGTGATTCTAGCCGCTCGAGGCACGGTTTAGGCATGAGCAGAATGCTAAACTTCGACCGATGCCCAGCGTCGAAGAACTGCGCGAACGCCTGCGGAAGCCATTGGAGCGCGAACTGGCGATGGGCTGCCAGAACCGCGTGGTCACGGCTGGTCTCGAGGCGCTGCTGACCAACGTCGCGCAGCCGTTCCCGAAGGTCAGAGCGGCGCTCGACGGGTACGGCGTGATGGATCTCGAGGAGCGACGCGAACGCTTGCTCGAGGCACTGGAATTACTCGAGGTCGAACGCAAGCCCAGTCCAACCGTAGGGGCGAGGCTAGCCTCGCCCCTACGACCCACGCCCGCACAGACCTCGAGTTTTGAGCGTGTGCCATTGTCGCCAGACAGCGAGGTCGCCAAGATTGCGCTGCTGCCCGTCGGTGGCGCGAAGAAACTGGCAACGCTCGGCGTGAAAACCGTGCGCGACCTGCTCAATTACTACCCGCGTCGCTACGAGGATCGGCGCAAGCTGCCGGGCTTCCACATTGTCGAGGACGGCGCGAAAGTCACGATTGTCGGCACGGTCTTATCCAAAACCCGCCACGCGCCGCGCAAGGGAATGCTGATTCTTAAAGTCGAACTGCGCGACGATCTCGGCAATCGCGCTTCTGCGACGTGGTTCAACCAACCGTGGATCGAAAAGAACTTAAAAGAAGGCTCGAGGTTGATCGTCACGGGCAAAGCCAAGAAGTTCGGGCGCAAACTCGAGATCGCAGTGGAGTATTTCGAGGCTGACGACAGCGATGGCGAGAGCCTGTCCACGGATCGGATCATTGGCGTGTACCCCGTGACTGACGGCATCTCGCAAGCCTTCGTGCGGCGCTGCGCGATTGCGGGTCTCGAGGCGTACCCGGAGACGGAGGATTACCTCAGCAGTCAGCAGCGCGGGTTGAACGCCCTGATGCCGCTGGCGCAGGCGCTGCGCGAATCGCACTTGCCCAGCGAACTCGAGACGCTGGAATTGGCATTGGGGCGCTTGAAGTTCGACGAGTACCTGTTCTGGGAGTTGCGCGTGCTGCTGTCCGGCGAGCATCACCTCTTGGGCAAGCGCTTCGCGGCGACCGACGCGGACATCGCCACGTTTGAGAGCAGCCTGCCGTTTCGCTTCACGGGCGCTCAGCGCCGCGCTGTATTGGAGATTGTGCGCGACATGCGCGAGGAAAAACAGATGGCGCGGCTCTTGCAGGGTGATGTCGGCAGCGGCAAAACCGCCGTCGCCGCCTGTGCGCTGTTCCTCGCCACCAAGGACGGTTATCAGGGCGCGTTGATGGCTCCGACCGAAATCCTCGCCCGCCAGCATTACCGCAATCTTCAAGCCTACCTCGAGCCGCTGGGCGCACGCGTGGAACTCTTGATCGGTGCGATGGGTGTCAAGGCTCGGCGCGAGGCGAGGGCGCGAATCGAGGGCGGCGACGTGGACATCGTGATCGGCACGCAAGCGCTGATCCAAGAAGGCGTCAACTTTTACAAACTCGGTTTAGCCGTGATCGACGAGGAGCACCGCTTCGGGGTCAACCAGCGCCGCGCCCTGCTGCTCGAGCGCCCGGACGTGCTGGTCATGAGCGCCACGCCGATCCCGCGCAGTTTGGCGCTGACCGCCTACGGCGACCTCGAGCTGACGATCATCGACGAACTCCCGCCGGGTCGCACGCCGATCAGCACGAAATTGCTGCTGGACACGCACCGCCGACAGGCGTACACCTTTGCGATGCAACAAATAGAACAGGGCAGGCAAGCCTACGTCGTCGCGCCGCTGGTCGAGGAATCCGATAAGCTCGAGGAGGTGCTGGCGGCAACGCAACTGGCGGAAGACCTCAAGCAAATCTTGCCTAATGCTCGAGTTGACTTGCTGCACGGTAGAATGCCACCCGAGCAAAAAGACGACGTGATGAACCGCTTTCGCGCCAAGGAGTTTGATTTGCTCGTCTCCACGACCGTGATCGAAGTCGGCGTAGATGTCCCCAACGCGACGATCATCATCATCGAAAACGCCGAGCGCTTCGGGCTATCGCAACTCCATCAGCTTCGCGGGCGCGTCGGGCGCGGCGCGGATCAGAGTTACTGCCTGATGATCGCGGGCGATCACAGCAAAAAAACCAAAGAGCGCCTGAAAGTCATTGAATCCACTACCGACGGCTTCAAAATCGCTGAGGCTGACTTGCGATTGCGCGGCCCCGGCGAGATTCGCGGCACGCGCCAGAGCGGAATGCCCGACCTGCGGCTGGGCGACATCGCCAACGACGTGGAAATCATCGAGCGAGCCAGAAATCTCGCTAAGCAAATCCTAGGCGCAGACCCGAAGCTCGAGCTGCCCCAGACGGTTGGGTTGCGGGTGGAACTCAAGGCTCGAGGGGAGCAGGCGTTTATCACCGATGTGATTTGAAATGGATTCGCGCGTTTCTCAACGTCTCGAGTTTTGGGAGTTTCGATGCTTGTGAAGCTCGGGGTTCTTTTATGATTCCTGTGTTTTTGGTTTGAGACGGGACTCAAGGACAAATTGCGTCGCTGGCTTTGTCAACCCGCGCCTTCAGTGCGTCTACTGAAATACTTACCGCCTCCACGCGGTCATTCGCCGTTTTCACCGCGTTTCGACTTATCGTCAATGCCCCTTGTGCTCGAGCGATAGCGTCGCGTACCGCTGCTGGTGTGAACGTTGGACGAGTACTCGTGCCCGCCCCAACATTTACCCAATCCGTGAGCGTTTGAAGGTCGCGTCTCAAACGTTCGGGCAGCTCAGAGAAGCGCTCTGCCTCGCGTTCAAGGGTGTCCGCAGCCGCTGTCACTGCGTAGGTTTGACGGCTGCCAACCTCATAGCCAAGTGTACTGCTGATCGCGTAGGCGCGTGTGCTGCGAATTTCATACGCGTTAGCGCAGTCGCTGAAGGTCGCCGCGTCACGTTCGTAAGAATCCACTTTGCCCATCATTCCGACCAACCCCGTCTCGAGGAGCGCCTGTAGATCACTCAACTGTTTCAGGTTCACTGATACCTTGGACACGAGTGTCTCGAGGTCGCGCAGGCCATTTGCTAGCGCAGCGTTACTCTCCTTGATGCCACGTTCCTGTCGTGCGCGAGCTTCTGCACGCAACCGCGCTTCATCAACCGCTCGTCGCGCTGCTCGAGCGACCTCGGCCCGCTGGGCCACACCGCGCTGTAATGCAGTGACGGCTGCGTTGAACTTCGCGGTGTTTGTCACCGTGAAACGCACAACTGTGAACCCACCTTGGGACGCCGGGAAGTTGAGCTGTAAGGCGGTGGCGCTGAACGAACCACTGATGGTTGTGCCGACATCGGAGCCGAACACGCGCTGCACGAAACTCAATCGCAGCGCCGAGCCGCTTCTCACACCACGAAAGATGGCACGGTTGACTTTGACGCTTGGAATCTCTGCTGCGTCGTCGTAAACGCTTTGCAGTTCGCCGTCAAGACCCGCTTTAGACTCGAGCCAATTCACATAGAGAACTTGTGTGGGAAAGACGGCGAGGTATTCAGCCGCTCGCGTCGTACTGGAAAGGATGACCAACACGACGAACGCAAAGTAACGCAGCATGTTCCAATGCTAACAGCGCACTGCCAGATTTCGCCGTGGATTCGACCGGGGCGTTGAGAACCCCAGCAAATTCGCACTGTTTGATATCGCAGTCGTTGATTCCCCATTGCACGTGACAACTCGCCATGTTTCATAGCTCAAGTTGAGCGTTTACAGCGTGTCCATCGCTGTGAGTTCGCGCCAGAATTCGTTTGGCCCTAAAGTTCTGCCGCGCTCCTCGAGCTTCATCAGTATGACGCGTTCAAAGCGGTGAAGTCCCAAGATAAAACGTCGTACTTGACTCTCGAGCCGCTCAGATCGGCGCTTTGATCTCGAGCTTGAGGTTGTACTCCCAATTGGTGACCGAGTGCGATGTGCCGCCGAACGACTTGCCGCCCACCTTGGTCACGGGCAGTTCGATGGCGCTCTCTTCGTGGCGCAGCAGGTTGTCGGCGGTACTGATCCAGAGCTTGCCAGTGCTTTTCATCGTGTTTTTGGCGTAGATCATGGAGTAAACCGTCATCGGCACACCGTTCAAGCTCGAGGAACCGATCAGCGATATTGTGCTCGAGGCGAGTGCCTCTTTGGTCAGGCGGCCCCCGCCCGCTTGCGCGGTCAGATCGCCCTTGGATTTCTGCCATGCACCTGTGCCCCGGCGCACGTAGCTGTCCTTACCAATGACGATGACTTCCCCGCCGCCCCTCGAGTCTCCCGCCAACAGATGGTAGCGGTCAGGCTTGACAAACTCCATGGTGCGAGTGAGGGTTGTTCCGCTGGCCTCGGTGTAGGTCGTGAGAACGCGGTACGAGGTCTGCTGGTCGGCTGTTTGCTGGCTACGCAGCAGCGCATCGATTCCCGCACTGTCGGCGTGGGCAGGCAAGCTGGAGAGCAAAGAGGTCAGGCCGAGGAGCACGAGACCGAGGGTTGAGCGCCTATTCATGGTGTACCTCCGCCCTCAGACTACGCTCAACCTGCGGGCGATCAGTGAAATGGTTCAACCGCTCGCGCTCCACGGATTCCTCGTGCGACACAATGCTGGAATCGAGACGGCAAATCGGTGCGTGTCAGGTGTCGCATTTTCGGGATACGCTCGAGTCGGTGGGTGGGTGAAGTCGTAAAGTTGCACCGAAACTAAAAACTTGGATTTTCGCGGGCGGTTTAATTCGCCGATCTCCTGAGCTGCGGCGCTCAAGCTAAACTGTGCGTCATGACGGCCGCGCTCAGCCCCTGCCCGTACTGCGCGGCGCAGAATCCAAAGGGTGCGAACAACTGCCAGACGTGCGGCGCGAGCCTCGAGTCAGCGGTGGAAATCGCGCTGCCCGCTGGCCTCGTGCTCGGCGGGCGCTTCAGAATCGAGTGCGTGCTGGGGCGCGGTGGTTTCGGGATCACGTACCGCGCGGCTGACCTCAGCGCGGGGCAAGCCTTGACGGTCGGCGTCAGCCAAGCCAATGAGGAAATCGTCGCGGTCAAGGAACTGTTCCCCGATGGTGTGGTCACGCGCCAGAGCGACGGCAGCGTGCTGCCCAACGTGGGGATGGACGTGGAGTTCGCGCAGCTCAAAAAACGCTTTTATTTGGAGGCGCAGACCCTGACGCGGATTCAACATCCGGCAACCACGCATTTCGTCGCCGCGTGGGAGGAGTGCGGCACGGCTTACTTGGCGATGGAGTTCGTGCAGGGCGAGACCTTGGAGACGCGGCTAGAGCACAGCAAGCTCTCCGAGCGCGAGGCTCGAGCGGCGCTGACCGATATTTTAGAATTGCTGACCGAGGTTCACGCCTTTGACCTGCTGCACCGCGACATCAAACCCGGCAACATCGTCTTGCAACCCGGCGGGGCGCAACTGATCGACTTCGGCAGCGTGATCGCCTTCACACCCGGCGCTCCAACCCGTGTCACCTCGAGAATCCTCACGCCGCAGTACGCGCCGCTCGAGTTGTACGGGCAAAACGTCCAGCTTAGCCCCTCGAGCGATCTGTATTCGCTGGCCGCCTCGTTTTACGAGGGGTTGAGCGGCGTCAAACCGCCAACGGCGCTGGAACGGGCCAGTGGCTCGGTGCTTCAGCCGCTCGAGTCGCTGATGCCGAATCTGAATTTGGCACTGGCTCGCACGCTGGATGCGGCGCTGGCGTTACGCGTTGCGGAGCGCCCGGCGAGTGCCGCACGGATGCTCGAGCTGCTGAACGCGCCCGTTGCCGTCGCGTCCGTCAGTGCGCCGTGGGTTCCATCCTCGAGTCCGCCGAATGCATCACCGATCTCAGTCTCGAGTCCGATCAGCGCACCACCAATCAAAGCCTTAGAATCGAGCTTCTTCGTATTCTTTTGGTTGGTGATGCTCGGGGTAATTACTCAATGGTTTACCTTAGCCTCACCCGCTTTGTTGTATTTGGTGATGGCCGTGGTTGTGCTGTTCGCTATGGCTTTGCCAGTGATGCTGATTTTACTCGGTGTTGTGCTTGTCAGCGTGCTGAGTCTGACCGCGAATTGGTTGAAACTCGGCACGGATGAAATGATGTTCGAGAGCCTCTCGAGTTACGCAGTGGCGGCAATCCTGATCTGGCCTGCGCTGCGCGGCTACTGGTTGTTGGCGCTGATTGCGATTGCGCTGAGTGGCTTTGCGGTATCGTACCTGCTGGCGCTGTTGCAAAAGAAATACCCCTCCACGCCGCTCGAGCGCTCGCTGTGGGCGGTGGTCGCGGCCGTCACGCTGAACCTCGCGCCGTGGATCATCGCGGGGCGGTGAAGCTGGTCAGTTTGATTCGCCTCGAGTTCGCCGCGTTTTTAGCAACCAGCACATCGCCCCTGACAGCTTCTCGAGCCTCATCGCTCGACCTGTGCCCAGTGTCACGACCCACTCGAGCTTATCTGGTTTCGCACGCCCTATGGCTCGAGGCTGCGGGTAGAGTGAGCGCATGAAATGGCTCGCGTTGCTGGTGTTGATGGGCTGTACCGTGCTGGCGACGCAAAGCGCCGCAGTGCCACCCGCAAGCGTCACGAAGAAGTTGCTCGAGTTCGGTTGGGACAAACCGCGTCCAGCGCAGCTCTCAGCCGCTCAACTGGACAGCAGTGTTTTCGACGGCGTGGTTTTCGCCTCGAGCGCTGGGGATCGCGTTTTCAAGCCGCGAGCGCAGGCGGTCAGTGCGTTTGATACCGACATCGCGGGGCTGAAAAAGAACGGCTCGAGCAAGTTAAAAAACAGTTTCTACTTGCTGAACGTCAACACCGCCGCGTGGGATTGGTTCAGCGATGCGAACTGGGCGGCAGCCGAGGCTAACCTTTATCAGCACGCACGGGTCGCCAAAGCGGGCGGGCTGCGCGGGCTGATGCTCGACCCGGAGGTTTACGAGTTCGACCTGTGGGCTTACGCGTCGCAGGTGCAGCGCGGCAAGTACAGCTTCGCGCAATTTGAATCTAAGCTGCGCCAGCGCGGGGCGCAGACCATGCGGGCTTTTGAGCGGGCGTATCCGGGCATCACCGTGCTGAGTTTGTTCGCGTTCAGTGCCTTTGAAGCCGCGCCGAACTCGAGTTACGAGGCCGCTCACGCGGGGCTGGCAGAGGACGGCAGTCTGGGGTTGTACGCGGCGTTTCTCGAGGGGATGCTGGGCGCGGCCAGCGATGCAGCCACACTGATTGACGGGTATGAATCGTCGTACAACCACTTGCGCCCAGCCGCTTTCGATGCGGGCCGCACAGCGGCGCTGAAGGACGCGCAGTTGTTTGTCGCGCCAAGCTTGCGCGAAAAGTTCCAAAAGCGGTTCAGGTTCGCCAACGCGGTCTTCGTGGATGGCGCGATGAACTTCCTCGATAGCGCCCGTTTCTTTGGGTACTACTTAAAATCCGACGATGACCGCCGTGCCTTGATCGCACAAAACGTCTATCACGGATTGCGTACCTCGGACGAGTTCGTCTGGGTCTACGCCGAAGGGGTGAACTGGTGGCAGCGCACGATCAACGTACCGAGCGATTTCGGAGCATTGGAAACCAGCATCAAACGCGCCTCGCTCGAGTGGAGTGCGGGCAAGGCGCTCAGCAACGATCCGAGCGCGGCGGTGGGCGCGGCTGAGGTGGCCTTCAAAGCCAAGGTCGATGTCGGCGGTGACATCCTTGGCAAGTCCGGCTTGGGAATTTCGTTCGGGGCGCTGACCAAGCACTGCGCGACGTGGGCGAACGCGCAGCGCTGGAGTTGCACGATGCCGAACGGCTCGAGTTTCACGGTCACGCCGACGGCGACTGGGGTGACGTTCGCGCCCGCGTCACAGTCGTTCGAGAAGCTGACGAAGAGCAATTGGGACGTGAACTTCACCGCGAAGTGAGGTGCTTGCCCTCGAGATGCCACTGACCTCGAGCTACAAGCCACCTCGAGCTGCAAGCTACCTCGAGATGCCGCCGCGCCAGAAGCCGCCGATGAACATTTCCTGCGTAATCACGCCGTGCACCACGTCGCCATCGGCGATAATGACGAAGGCGTGCTTGGCCAGAGCGCCGCGCAGTTCGGTGACGGCAATGTTGCCAGAGACTTTGGTGACGCTGCCCCACTCTAGGGTTTGGTCATTGCTCGAGTCGAACAGCCCGACGACGCGCCCGCGCTCCGCGACGAGCGCCAGCCCACCGTCGAACTCGAGGCTCGAGAGCGTCTCTAAGACAGGGAGTTTCAAGGCGAAGTTTTTGGCTGGTGGCGGCGCGTAAATGCCGCCGGACAGCAAGGTCGTGATCGGCAATTTGAACGATTGACGGGTCAGCAGCAGCGCGTTGGAGAAGGTCAGCGTGAAGGCCAGCAGCTCCAAAATTCCGCCCGGATTGAGATCATTAAAGCCGCCGCGCCCAGCGCTGCCCAACAGTAAATGCAGCAGGTACGAAACCACCACCGCCGCCAGCAACGACAAGGCGTAGGCGATCAGGGCACTCGTGCGGACGGCTTGCGGGGTTCTCATGCTGGCTCCAGCTTCTGTAAAACGATGGCGATGTCTTCAGGCTTGTCCACATCAAAACCGATCTCGGCGTAAGTGGTGATGAAAGCCCGTGCAGGCACACCCAGAATACGCGATACGGTTCGCTCGAGTTCCGCGATTTCCAGAGTCCCCAGCGCGAGTTTGACGAGCGCTCCCAACCCGAACATGCCCGCCAAGCGCAGTACGTTCTTGCGGTTGTGCAAAATAAACTCGAGGCGCGGCAGGAAAGCGTTCACGAGGCGCGGCTCTAAAAGAAATACATTGCCGCCCGTGAAACGCCCTTCTTTCAGCTTGGCGGACGTGCGCTTGCCGCTGGGGAACATCGCTTGGCTGTCGATCATGTTGATGACCGGGTAGACCAAGCCGACGCCAGAATCGCGGCTCAGCAGGTCGCGCACCGCTGCACTCGTCAGCAGCGGAATGTCGGCCGTGGCGACCAGCACGCGCTTCGCGTCACCGATAGCGTTCAAGCCAGCCTGCAAGTTCTCGAGCATCGTGCCCTCGGCGGGGACGTGCGCGTCGATCAGTCCTTTGATCGCCGATGTGACCGGGCCCACATAGACGATGCGTTGCACGCCACCATCGCGCAAGGCCCGCAGCACATAGGCGGCCATCGGCTGACCCGCGATCAGCGCCAGCGCTTTGACGGGCACGCCGAGTTGCTTGGCTACCGCATCACTCGCGTCCCCGCCGCCCAGCACAATCGCCGTCACGCTCACGCGGTCGCCCCCACGTGCAACGCGGCGTGGAAGGCTCGAGGAAAAAAATTCATCAGCGCGTCAAGTGTAACTGAATAACGTTTCAGCGCGGCTTCATCGCTGGCAGGGCGGGCGGGATGCTGCCGCCCAAGCGCCGCAGAATGCTCTCGATCACCTGCAACTCCACGCGCTGTCCGCTGACGATCCCCTGCGCCAAGCGCGTTACGACCTCGGCTCGAGGGGCGTCGTCCAGCGCCGCTTGCGCCATTTGAATCCCGCCCTGATGATGGCGGTGCATCAGTTGCAAGAACAGAATTTCAGCGTCCCTCACGGGCAGGCTCGAGTCAGAGATGCGTTGCACCTGCGCCGCGCTCGCCATGCCCATGCTGCCCGCCATGCCCGCCATCGGCGCTTCAGTGCCGCTCTGAGGTCGCCCCCACAGCGCCAGCCACGCGGTCATCTGCCCCGCTTGGTTTTGCTGCGTCAGCAAAATATCGGTGGCGAACAAGCGCAGCTCCACGTCGCTGGTGCGCCCGAGCACGCGCAAACTCATGTCGACCGCTTGATCGTGATGCGCCCGCATATCCCGCGCGAAACGCACCTCGGCGCTGGTTTCCAGCGGATACGTGACGCTCGAGCGACCGAAAAACCAGCCCAGTCCGGCGAAGATCAGGACGGCAGCCAACCACGGCAAGATGCGGTTCATGGGCTTCAGTATGACGCGTGAGGCGAGGACATTCCTCGAGTGGATTGATTGGCTTTCAGCGCGGCTCGAGCCTGAACATTCATTGAACGTGTGAAAAACGACCCGTAGGGGCTTGCCACTGCAAGCCCCGGCAACCGCGCAGCCCCATGCCAAGAGCGTGAACTATCTCGAGCCGTATCGCTATCTCGAGTTTGAGTTCTGCCAAAAGCCAGCATCAGCCAATCCGCTGGCGGTAATGCCCGGTGCGCGTCTCCACCAAGTACTCCTCGAGCTGCGGCATCCCGCTCTGCACGGCGCGGCGGCACTCGAGGTCACGGTCATACGGCACACGGATTAAGCTCAGTTCAAGTTGTTGCGAGCCGTGCAGAATCGCGTAGCTCGGCACGGGCAAATCCAGCGGGTTGCCGACGCTGCCGGGGTTGAAGACCAGCGCTCCCCGCGCCGCTGGGTTGATCTCAGGGATGCTGCGTAGGTGACGCACCAGCACCGTGTGAATATCGCCGTACCCGACCGCGATTGGCGTCGGCGCGTCCAGTCCGACTGCTGGGGTGGCATCAAAGAGTTCATAGAACTTTTCCAACGGGTCGTTCTCGCGCACGCGCTGCCACACGTCGAGGCTCGAGGCGTGCAACAGGCGCACCAGACCACCGAAGCGCGGAATGTCCAGCGCGTAAGGCAAGCTCGCCAGCCACTCGAGCCGCTCGGTTCCGAGTTGGGCGCGTTGCCATTCCAAAGCTGAGCGCATGCCGGGCAGCTCCGGTTTGCCGTCGGTACGCAAACTGCGAATCAGCAACTCGTCCCAATTGCCGAAGATGCACGGGATGTTCCTCGAGCGCAACGCGTCTAAGGTTTCGCACGGACTGGGCCCCTTGCCCGCGACATCGCCGAGCATGACGATGTGCTTGACGCCGCGCCGATCAATGTCTGATAAGACCGCTGATAAAGCCGTGATGTTCGCGTGCGTGTCGGAGATCACCGCTAGCGCTTGGCTTCGTGGAATCTCGAGGATGCTGGGTGGCACGTTACGCAGTCTAACGGACTCGAGGAGAAAGGGTTTAGCGCCTGAACAGCAAGGACAATAAGAAAAACACGATGGTCACGCCGCCGATCACGGCCAGCACGAACGGCATGATGATCGAGTACGCCGCGAGGGTCAACGCGATGAAATCCTTGAAATCCGGTGCGACGGGCGGCTTGTCGTCCGCTGTTTGACGAATCGGTGCGTCGTCAGACCTGAAGACGCCCGGCGGTAAATCCTGATCCTTCATGGGCTGAGTTTACGCTGAAGGCGGCGAAACAACCGCTGATCTCGAGATTGCGATTCAGGAGCTGCGGCTGGTCAGGGCGAGGTGTCTATTGCGACTCAAATCGCTCATGTCATGTGGCACGAGCTGTTCACCGTATAGGGCAAATTTCAAAATGGTTGACGGGGTTTATGTCAACCATTTTCGAGGAAACCGAGTGAAAACAACGGGCGGTTTGCA
>JANYHH010000078.1 GCA_025359505.1 Deinococcales bacterium | reverse complement strand
CACCAACCGCCGTAGCGGGTGGTGGGAGAGGAACTTGGGAAACGCTGTAGAGCCTGCACGACGCGTTCTCCATTCAGCCGTGCGCCGCCATGTCCGCGTGCTGCGAGTCTGCATCGCCGTCCAGCCAACCACCCAGAATGTGAACGTGGGTGTGAAAAACGATTTGCCCCGCACCCGCGCCGACATTGACCGCGAGGCGGTAATCCGCCAAGTCGAGATGATCTCGAGCCACGCGAATGGCCGTTGCCATCAGCGCTCCCAACTCGAGTGGATTGGTGATCTCATCAAGGCGGCTCGAGAGTTTTTTGGGGACGCAGAGCACATGAACGGGCGCTCTGGGGTTGATGTCTTTGAAGGCGATGAAATCTGCATCTTCAAAAACGATGGTGCTGGGGAGTTCTCGAGCGATGATTTTTTCAAAGATCGTCATGCGGGACAGTGTACTGATTGGCGGGCAGGGTTTGCAGTAGTAGGGTTTGCAGTGGCAAACCCCTACGGATCGTCACCCACGCCCTCGAGCCTCGAGTTACGCCCAACTGACCGCGCCGAAGGTCTGCGCTCTGGATTGCCCCGTGCCGAAGATCACGACGGGACAGTTGACCAGTTCTTCAATGCGATTGATGTAATGCAAGACGCTCGAGGGTAAGTCCTCGCGGCGCTGCACGTCGTTCAGATGGCCCCAGCCGGGCATCTCCTCAAAAATCGCCTGTCCGCTCGAGTCGTGATCCACGGCCAGTTTCACGGTGTCAAAGCCCGCCAGAAAATCCAGCTTCGTCAGCGCGATACCATCAAAGCCGTTGACATCGGCCGCGTAACGCACGAGCTTCGTGTCGAACCACCCGATGCGGCGCGGGCGGCCCGTGGTCGTGCCGTACTCCGCGCCGGGTGCGTCGCGCTCGCCGCGCAAGCGGTGTTCAACCTCGCCGAAGACCTCGCTGGGGAACGGCCCGTGACCGACGCGGCTGGTGAAGGCTTTGGCGACGCCGTAGACCTTGTTGACGTGCTTGTGGTTGACACCCGTGCCGACCAAGATCCCGCCAACGGTCGGATGCGAACTGGTGACGAACGGATATGTGCCGTAATTCAAATCGAGCAGTGTCGCCTGAGCGCCCTCGAACAGCACGTTTTTACCCTGCGACAGCGCCTCGCGCAGCATCGCGCCCGTGTCGGCGATGAACGGCTCGAGGATTGCCTTCATCTCGAGCATCGCGGGCAATGCGGCTGCGACCTGAGTCCAACCGACGCCGGCCGTGCTGTTCGGTTTGGCTTCGATCAAGCGCTCCAAGCGCTCGGTCAGCGTCGCGGCGTCCCGCAGGTCGCCAGCGCGAATCCCGACGCGCCGCGCTCTGTCCGCATAGGCGGGCCCGATGCCGCGCCCGGTCGTACCGACGAAATCGTTTTTCCCATCCACGAATTTATGATGCGGCAAGACCAAATGCGCTCTGTCCGAGACGTAAACCTCCGGCTCGAGACCGTGACCGCGTAGGTACGCGAGTTCTTCCCTGAATTTCAGTGCGTCGATCACCATGCCGTCGCCCAGCACGATCTTGACGCCGCGCCGCACCGCACCGGCCGGGAACAAATTCAGTTTGAAGGTCACGTCGGGCAGCACAATCGTGTGACCCGCGTTCGCGCCGCCCGAGTACCGCACGACGTAATCCGCGTCTGGCGCGAGGAAATCCGTGACTTTGCCCTTGCCTTCGTCTCCCCACTGAGCGCCGATAATCGCAATTCCGGGCATAAAGCCTCCAAGTGAACCAGAAGTTTCGCTCGAGCGCCGCGCGTTGGAAGTAAATAAAAGCGCGGCGCTGATGAGCGCCGTGAGTCAGTCTAGCGCGTTTTGCTCGAGCGGTGGAAGCCGAGCAGACTTCGCCATGACCAAAACTCGGAGTTGTTGGATTCTGCTGTGCATCTCGAGACGATTCACGATGGCGGCGTGGGGCTGCGCGGTTGTAGGGGCGAGCGGCCGCTCCATCAATACAAACTAATTCGACTTTACCGTCCAGCACGACTTTAAAAGTCACCCCCTGCGAAGTAGCGATCCTGCCCGTCAGGTGCATGGTTAGGATCAAGAAGCGCCCAAGCCCGGAAGCGATTCCGCCCGTCAGGTGCACGCTTGGAATCAAGAAGGTGCTGCTTCAAGGGCAAGAAGCGCCCAAGCCCGTGAGGTGCTGCTGTCAGGGCAAGAAGGGGGTCGCTCGTTCCTTTAGGAACGGCTGGGGGTCGTGCGACGCTCGAGCGCAAACCCCGCGTCGCACGACCCCACCGTCAGCTTCGCTGCCACTAGACAGCACGCGGTGCTGTCTTGTCCTACAGGAACCCATGTATCCGCTGGTACTTCGCAGGGGAGGACAAACCCCTCGAGTCTCGAGATCGCGTGCCACACGCGGGAACGGATTAGTTGGAGTACATGGCGGTCGCTCACCCCACCGTGGATCGTCCCTCACACATTCAATGAATTTCTGAACTTGAATCATGCTGAAAGCCTGCAAGCAATGCTGAGCGAATTACACTCGAGCAAACTCCAATTTTCGCGCTCACGCTCGAGACGGGGGTCGCTGATCGCATCGCACAGCGCGTCGCTGCTCACCTCGAGCGAATTGGCTTATTCTAGGCGTACTCATGACAGATATATTTTCAGGGCAAATCTTCTCAGGGCAGACCGGCGCACTGATCGGCGATACGTTCACGCAAGCGGCGCAGCAGTACGCGCTCACCAGCCCGTCGTCGGGTAAGGAGATTGCGCGGGTCGCGGATTGCGGCGTGCTCGAGGCGCATCAAGCACTCGAGGCGAGCATCGCTGCGTTTGCGACTTGGCGCAAGACCACGGCGTATGAGCGCTCGAGTTTATTGAGGAAATGGTTCAATCTAATTTTGCGTGACGAGCAGAGCATCGCTCGTTTAATCGCGCTCGAGATGGGTAAGCCCGTGACCGAAGCGCTGGGCGAGGTGCGCTACGCGGCCAGCTTCATCGAGTGGTATGCCGAGGAAGCCAAGCGCGTCTACGGCGAGGTGCTGCCCAGCCAGTTCGGGCATAAGCGCTTGTTTGCCACCAAGCACCCCGTCGGGCCCGTTTACGCGGTCACGCCGTGGAATTTTCCGGCCGCGATGGCGACGCGCAAACTCGGGCCCGCGCTGGCGGCCGGTTGCACAGTCATACTGAAACCAGCCGAGCAATCACCGCTGACCGCGCTGAAACTGGCGGAACTCTGGCTCGAGGCGGGCGGCCCGCAGGGTGTGATTCAAGTGATTACGTGCAGCGATCCCGTCGCGGTCTCGGGCGTGTTCCTAGACGACCCTCGAGTCCGCAAAATCACCTTTACCGGGTCGACCGAGGTCGGACGGATTCTGACGCGCCAGAGCGCGGAAACCTTGAAGCGCGTCAGTATGGAGTTGGGCGGTCACGCGCCGTTCATCGTCTTTGAAGACGCCGATATCGACCGGGCTGTGCAGGACGTGATCGCTTGCAAGTTCAGGAACGCCGGGCAGACCTGCGTCTGCACCAACCGCGTCTACGTGCAACGCAACATTCTCGAGGAGTTCACGGCGAAGCTTTCCGTGGCTGTGGCCGCGCTGCGCGTGGGTGATCCGCTCATCGCCAGCACGCAGATTGGGCCGCTGGTGGACGCACAGGGCTTAGCCAAAGTCAAAGCCCACGTCGCGGACGCGCTGACACTCGGAGCGACCGCCAGCGTCGGCGGGCACGCGCTCGAGGGGCTGTTCTTTGAGCCGACCGTGCTGAGCGGCGTGACGGCTGACATGCTGGTGATGCGCGAGGAGACCTTCGGGCCGGTCGCGCCCGTGATCGCTTTTGACAGCGAAGCCGAGGTGATCGCCGCTGCCAATGACACGCCGTTCGGACTGGCGGCGTACCTATGGACAAAAGACTTAGCCCGCGCCGTGCGCGTCACCGAAAGCCTCGAGTACGGCATCATTGGTTTGAACGATCCCGTGCCGAGCACCGCGCAAGCGCCGTTCGGCGGCATCAAGCAAAGCGGCTTCGGGCGCGAGGGTGGACACTGGGGCCTAGACGAGTACCTGTACGTCAAGTACGTGTCGATGGCGTTGTGAAGCTCAACGGCTGAACTCGAGTATCTGCGTTCACGCCGTCCGGCGCACGATCAAGCGCGGCGTGAACATCACCGAGCGGGGCGAGCCGCCTGACAATTGCTCCAGTAAAAGCTGCGCGGCCGCCCGACCGATCTCGAGCAGCGGCTGATGCACGGTCGTCAGTTGCGCTTGACTAAACGTTTCGAGCGGCAAGTCATCGAAGCCCGTGACCGCCATATCTTCCGGCACGCGCAGACCGCCATCCTCGAGCGCCTGCAACGCGCCGAGCGCCATCTCGTCCGAAGCGCAGGTCAGCGCGGTGAATTCCACGCCGCCCAGCAAGGCTCGCTGCATCGCCCTGTACGCGCCAAGCTCGGTGAAACTACCGTCGAGCACGCACTCAAAACTCAGTCCCGCCGCTTGCAAACCCTCGCGGTACGCCTCGAGTCGCGCCTGTGCGTCGCGCCCGATCGGGTGGCCGGTCATGTGCGCTATTCTCGTGTGACCCCGCCGCACCAGATGCTCGAGCACCGCAAGCATCCCAGCGCGGTTGTCCAGCTCCACGCTGGCGTGACCTTCAAAACCCGCGCCCGCACTGATCGCTACAAACGGCGTTTGGCTGAGTCGTAGGTACTCGAGGCGCGTGTCCGGCAGCCGCACGCCCGCGACGATCACGCCCGCGAATGTGCCATCCCCCAGTTCCGCATCGCTGCCCAGAATGTGCACGCCGTACCCATGATTGAGCAGCGCCGCCTGAATCGCGTCGACCAGCAATCTGTAATACGGGTTTCGCAAGCTCGTGTCGGCGTACCGCGTGATGCCGATCGCGCTGGTCGCGCCGCGTGCGAGTTGCCGCGCCCCTACATCGGGCACGTAGTCTAGTTCGCGCACCAATTCCAGAATGCGCCGCTTGGTCTGCTCGTTCACGCCGCTGCGCCCATTCAGGGCCCTCGAGACCGTACCGGTGCTGACCCCGGCGGCTTTGGCGATGTCGTGAATGGTCAGTTTCAACAGCGTGTGCCCTCGCTCGAGTCTACCTCGCTTGTCGTTTTACAGGCGGCTCGAGAGGCTGAGCGCGTTGCCTTCGGGGTCAGTGCCGTTGCAGAACTCGAACAGCTCAATCTTGATAACCCGCCCAAAGGCAGCCCCTCGAGCGTTCAGCGCGGCTCGAGTTGCTTCCACATCAGCAGCGTAGAAGACGATCTTTGGCGGTCGCCCGCCCTGCTCACTCGAGCCGCCATTGTGCAGCGCGATGCTGCACGCCCCCGTGTGAAACTCGAGCCACGTGCGCGGATCGTCCGGCGTGGGTTTCTCAGGTAAGCCCAGCACGTCGCGGTAAAACGCGGCGAGCGTTTTCAGGTCGGCAGCGAAGACGATCACGCGGCTCAGCTCGAGGGTCATGGAGTCAGGGTATCGGTGGGCGAAGCTTCGTGGCAAGCACGTTTTTTTATTGACGCTTGATTTCGATGTCGCCGTAAGCTGATTCCTGCTGCGCCGTGAACGTCCCCTCGCGCACGCCCTCCAAGAGCGCCGAGAAAATCACGGTCTGCTCGCCCCAGTTTTGCTGCGGCACGTCCCTGAAGAAAAACGAGCGCAACCGCTTTGAAAACACCCGCAGCCGCTCCAAAGCCTGCGGCATGGTCAGCCGCTCGAGCGCCAAGTCAAATAAGTTGACCTCGCGCACTTTACTTTTGGCAGCCGCGACCAGCGCCCCCAAACCCTTGCCGAGCGGCTTTGCGCGGCGCTCGAGCCGCACGGCTTGCGGCAGCGGCGCGATCACCTGCGCGTGCAGCAAACGCTTGTCTTTCAAAAACTGAATCGCCCCCTCGAGCCGCGCCAGCGCTTCGACGCCGCTCAGCACGTCCTCTAACGCGATGTCGATGTCGTCCGGGTCATCCTCGAGCGATGCGGCTTTAGGGGGTCGCGGGATCAGCAGTTTGGCTTTGAGTTCGATCACGCCGCTCAGTTGCGGCAGCGCTTCGCTTGCCAGATCGAGCGCGGCGTCCGGCGGCAGTTGCGCCCGCACCGCTGCAAAGCGCTGCAAGACCGCCCGCGTCAGTTGCAACAGCGGCACTTGCGCGGGCGTCAAAATTTCGCTTCTGAGCGCCGCCGCCAGCTCGAGCAGCGACCCGCTCCAACCCTCGAAGCTGGCGGTGAACGGCTGCGTCAACGTCTCGAGCGTCAAGGCTTCGAGGCTGATCTGCTCCAAGCTGACGATTTCGAGCGTCACGCGGGTCTCAGGCTGTTGCGCGGCAGCAGTCCAATCGCTTCGCGCACCTCGAGCATGGTTTCTTTAGCGATTTTGGAGCAGCGCTCCGCACCGCTGACCAGCGCGTCCGTGACCTCGCTCGGATGCGAGCGCAGATGCGCTGCCCGCTCCTGAATCGGCTCCAAGGTTCCCATCAGGCCTTCCATCAGTTTCTTCTTGCAGTCCACGCAACCGATGCCCGCGACGCGGCACTCTGTATTGACCATCTGCAACGTCTCGAGGTCTGAAAACAGCTTGTGATACGTGAAGATCGTGCAAATGTCTGGATTGCCCGGATCGCTGCGCCGCACCCGAGCCGGATCGGTCGGCGCGACGCGCAGGTTCTCCCAGATTGTTTTTTGATCCTCGAGCACGCCGATCGTGTTGTTTTTTGATTTGCTCATCTTGCCCGCGCCGTCCAGACCCGGCACTCGAGCCGCGCTTTGATCGATGCTGGCTTTCGGTTCTGGGAAGATTGGCGCGAAACGGGCGTTGAAGCGCCGCGCTACCTCGCGGGTCAGTTCAATGTGCTGAACCTGATCCTCACCGACGGGCACGGTGTCAGCCTTGTACAGTAAAATATCTGCCGCTTGCAGCACGGGATACATCAGCAGCCCCGCGAGGACGCTGTGCTGCTCAGATTTATCCTTAAATTGCGTCATCCCCTCGAGATTCCCCAGCGGCGTCTGCGTCGTGAAAATCCAGCTCAGCTCCATGTGCTCAGGCACGTGACTCTGCGCGAACAACGTGATTTTGTTCGGATCAAGCCCGGCCGCCATGTTTGCCAGCGCCGCATCGAAGGTCAACCGCGCCAGATCCTCGCGGGCGTGCGGAATGGTGATCGCGTGGTAATCGACGATGCAAAAAATCGCGTTTTGACCGATCTGGTCGCCAATCCGTACCCAGTTACGAATCGCGCCGAGGTAATTGCCGATGTGAATCTCGCCCGTGGGTTGAATGCCGGAGAAGACCGTTTTCACGCGCTCGAGTATACGCGCTGCGCTGACCCCGCAAACTGACCGCTCGAGGGTCGAGATCAAGCTCAAGATGGCGATATCAGCGAACTGATCTCAAATTGAGATCGGCAAAGCACCATCTTCGAGCGCCGCTGTCACTCCCCGTATTGCGATGGTGACAGCGGCGAAGCTGGCAAATCGAACGAGCCGGTAGCCCCCGGCAAAGCGAACGCGTTCCCTGCTGATGAGATGCCCCTCGAGCCACTGTGAGCCGCACCCATGCCGATTCACCTGAATCTCACAGCTTTTTCAGATACTGAAGGTGTTTCGTCCGCGCCAAAGGTTACTGACTGGGAGGTCACATGAGTACACGTTCACGGAAATTCACCGCACTGCTCGTCACCGCCGCATTACTGACTGGTTTCGGCGTCTCGCAAGTCGCGCAGCAGCTCAGCTTCAAGGATATCCCCGCTGGGCATTGGGCAACGAGCGCCGTGCAGTACATCACGCAAACTGGGTTGATCACGGGCTTCGCGGACAACTCGTTTCGTGGCAAACAAAACCTGACGCGTTACGAAGCGGCCACGATCTTCTCGCGCTTACTGCGAAGCAACGCGCTGAAAAACGTCGACGAAGAGGGCCGCGCATTGATCGCCAAAGGCATTGGCGAGGTCAAAGTCGAAATGGATCGCGTTCGCAACGATTTCACGAAGCTCGAGCAGAGCGACGCCGGTCAAACCGCTCGTCTCAGCGCCCTCGAAGGGCAGATTCGCAACCTCAGCCGCGCCCCGACCGACACGGGCAGCAACGCGCAGACGGTCAATGCAATCAATATTCTCGAGGCGCGACTGAAAACCTTGGAAGACCGCGCCGTGCTGAGCGCCCAGCAAGAAGCGAGGCTCACGACCTTGGAGACTCGCGTGGGCGCACTGGGCGCTGTCGAGCGGCGCGTTGGTGGTTTGGAAGCCCAAGTCGATACGCTCGGCAAGCGCTTCGGGGACAACACCAGCGAGTACGGAGCGCGACTGCGAACGTTGGAATCGGACGCTCAAGGGAACACAGCGCAAACCAGAGGACTGGCTGAGCGACTGCAAAACGTAGAGTCGAACGCGAAGACGACCGCCACGCAAGCCAACGGACTGGCCGGGCGAGTGCAAAACTTGGAGTCGGACACGCAGACAAATGCAGCCCAAACCAAAGGACTGGCCGGGCGACTGACCGCGCTCGAGGGTCGCGTCACCAGCCTCGACGAGCGGGCTGCGACGGCTGTGACACCGCCGCCAGCCGCACCGCCGCCCTCAAGGGTCACGGTCACAGCCGCACCAACGCCCGCACCACCCACGCGCCCAGCGGAACCCGCCAATTTCTACATCGGTGCGAGCCTCGCGTACCCGCTCTACCCAATGCCAATGTTCGACCTGACCCGCTCGAGCTACTCCGGTATGATCGGAGCGCAACGCTTGATGAATCTGGGCTTCACGAACCTCGGCGCTCGAATCAGCGTGGATTACATGCCAGTCGGTGGTGTGTTCACCATCAACCCAGCCTTGACCTTTAGCGGTGACGGCCTGTTCTCGCCGTACCTCGGAGTTGGCGGCGGCGTGATGCTCGGCAGCAGCACGGACTTTTTCGTCAACGGCTTAGCGGGATTCGACGTGAACCTGCTGAACTGGGCGGCACTGTTCGCGGAACTCGATCCGCGCTACAGTTTCGGCGCGAACGGGTTCTCGCTGAACACCCGAGTCGGTTTCAAAATCAGATTTTAGAAATTGGCAGGTAAGGAATGGGGGCGCGGAATCACCCGCGCCCCCATCGTCATGCTCGAGGGTTCGGGGATAAAGTATTTTGACGCCCTCGAGCATGGGTAGTGGTAACTGCAAAGGCACGAATCTCGAGGTCTCGAGGCGGCGTCGGCATCTTGTGTCGGGCGATCACAAGGATCGCCCCATGCGCGTCAAGTTAAGCCTTTGATCGTCATCATCAACTGAGCTGAACTCGGAGATAATCGGCGTTTATTCAACGAACACCCAGCACTGACCGAGCGCTGTAACGCATCCCTGAGCGCTCCAAAACTCAGCT
>JANYHH010000057.1 GCA_025359505.1 Deinococcales bacterium | reverse complement strand
ACAGCAGCACGCCGCCGAGGTTGCTGGCTGGGTGCAAGCTGACGCCCCGTGCCATGACAATGGGGGCGATTAAATTCAAGACCAAAAAATTGATGGTAAACAACACGACCAGCACCCACAACGCGTTGCCGGGCACGGGCGCGAGCGCGGACAGCACCGGGGGCAGCAGCCCGAAGATCGGCCCGACCACTGGAATGAAGTTGGTCACGCCCGCGATCACGCTGAACAAAAAGATGTTGCCGACCCGCACGCCAAACGCACCCAGAATTGCCAGCGCCACGAAGTACGACACCGCCAGAATCAGCGACAGTAACAATGTAGAGATCATCCACGCGCTGAGCTGATGACCGACCCTTGCAATGGCTCTCGAGACCTCATCGCGGTAGCGCAGTGGCACGGCCGCCAGTGCGCCCTTCATCAGCGGGTCTGGCTGAATCAGCACCGTGAAACCCATCAGTAATAGCAGCAGCGCCAGAATCGCGCCGTTCAGCACGTTACCCGTCGCACCGACCGCGCTCAGTAAGGTATTCGGGATCGCGCTCAGTAAACCCTGCAATTGCTGAGCCAGATCAGCCGTTTGCAGCGAATCGGTCAGGTTCTTAAAAACTGGATTGGTCGCGCTCGAGTCCACCAGCCACTGCTGCACGGTTTTGGCTGTCGCAGGAACAGCCGCGATCAGACCAGTCAATTGCGCGATCACCGCTGGCACGAGCGCACCGACTAATCCGACGATTCCGCCCAGCACCACGAACAGAATCAGCGCCGCGCCGAGCGCCCTTGGAAACTTGAGGCGCACATTCAGCCAGTTGACGGCTGGGTTCATGCTCGCGGCGATGATGACCGACAGCGCGATCAGCAGCAGCGAGGGCGCGAGCGTGTTGAGCGCCCCCCACAGCAGCACCAGCGCGAACGCCAGTGCGACGGCCGGGAATAAGTTGATCACTTTCGTTGAGCGGCTGTCCATACACGCATCGTACTCGAGTTGATGGACTTTGAGGCTCGAGCGCCCCACAGCCCTGATACGACTCGAGCCACGGGTCATTGAGGGACGCGAGGTCAGTCAAGCGTTGCAACCGTAAATACAGATCTCGAAGTCAACTGAAATTTCACACTCGAGTCGATTGCCAACCGTGCGGTATATTTCGCGGTGTCGTTTTGACTTGGAGGCTTCATGTACGAACTTTTACTGTTGATGAAATCGGGTAGAGAAATCGTGGTTGGACGCGCTGGCAACAAGGAAGACGCGCAGGGCTTGGCGGGAGCGGCGCAGCAGATGATGGGTTCGCGCAAAGTCGCGGCTGAACGCAACGATGTTTTTGTGATCAACTTCGAGGGCGCGGTGTACTTCATCGAACCGACCGAGGTCGAGGGCTTGAGCCTGTTCACGCTTGAAGGGGCAGAGCCGCTGGTGATGCAGCCCGATGCCCAAGCGGGCGAGACAGACCCAGCTCAAACGGGTTTGACCATGCCAAACGCCTGAAACGCTCGCAAGCTCGAGAGGCGCAGTCGAAACTGGCTGCGCTTTTTCAACGCTCGAGCATCAAAGCCGCTCGAGGCGCGAGGGTCAGACCGGGTTTCGGCGTCGGATCACCACGCACGGGGCGCAGTGGATGAGTCAACAGCGTCTCGAGCGCGGATCTGATGATGAGATTAGCGAGGTGCATCCCCAGACAGATGCGCTCGCCACCGCCGAACGGCAGGTACGCCCACGCGGGCGGCGAGCTGGCGAAGCGCTCTGGCTGCCACTCAAGCGGCGCGACATAGTTTGTCGGAGCGCGGTGCGTCAGATACGGGCTGTACAACACCATGCTACCGCGTGGAATGCGCTGACCCTCAAACATCACATCGCGGCTGGCGCGTCTCGAGCCGATGAACCCCGGCGGGTAGAGCCGCAGCGTCTCTTTGATGGCAGCCTCGAGATCGGTTGTCCAGTGCGGCTGATTGGCGATGTGCCACGCCGCCCACGCCAAGGTGTGGGCGGTGGTGTCGTACCCGGCCGCCAGCGAAATTCTGGCTTCCTCGAGCGGGTTTGAGAATCGCAGCAGGTATGACAGCAAATCGTGACGCTTGGTTGCTTGGCGCATTTCCAGCAAGCGCTGCAACTCGCGGTTCACGCGCCTAAACAATGTCGGGCGCGGCAGCAGCGGCGCTGGGAACGGGTCGTGCAACGGCGTCAAGAAATCCTCGAGCAACGCAGCGTCGAACTCGCCTTCAAAAAACGAGGCGTTCAGCGCCAGCAGCACCGCGTTCGATGCCCAGTCTCGGGAATCGAACTGACCAGTTGGCGCAATCGGCCCGAGCGCCGCCCCAATCACGCCACGCAGGTGCTCGAGGGCGTGCATATGAAAACCGGGGTTGAGGTCAGTGCGGCGCGGTTTGTGGTGCGGTGCGTCCTTGAGGATCACCCCGCCCGCGAGGTACGGCACGAACTTTGAAAAGCTACCCGCACTGGTGAACGTCTCTAGATCGGAGAGTAAAAACTTGTTCCATGTCGGGCTGTAGCCGACGAACGCCCGCACGCCCAGCCGCAACTCGAAGAAATCAGCTTGCGCCGCGTGACCCTCGAGCAGTGCCAGTGGATCGCCCGCCCAGAACGGCAGATGCCCAAGAAGTGGGTAGGGTTTGAGCGCGGCGCTCACAACCTCGCGCCTCGAATGATGCTCGAGAGGCTTGAAAACAGATGCTCGAGGTCTCGCGCCGCCCAACACAGGGCGAACATGCCGTTCGCCCCTACAAACCACTTTGCGTTTAGCGTGTGTTTTCGACAATTTGGTAGGGGCGATCCTTGTGATCGCCCTTGAAGCGACGAAATTTCAAAGACACCCCATTGAACCTCGAGCCTCACGGTTTCATGCGGGTCAACATGCGCGGGAACGGGATCACCTCGCGCAGGTGCGGCACGCCGCAGATCCACGCGACCGTGCGCTCCAAACCCAAGCCGAACCCCGCGTGCGGCACGCTGCCGAATTTACGCAGATCCAAGTACCAGTCGAAGGCCTCGAGCGGCAAGTCGTGTTCCAAAATGCGGGATTTTAAGAGTTCGTAATCGTGAATGCGCTCCGAGCCGCCGATGATCTCGCCGTACCCTTCGGGCGCAATCATGTCGTTGCAGGCCGCCAAGCGCGGGTCGTGGGCTTGCGGTTGCATATAGAAGGCTTTAATAGCCGCTGGGTAACTGTGAATCATCACGGGACGGTCAAAATGCGCCCCGACGATCGTTTCGTGCGGCGCTCCGAAATCGTCACCCCAAACCACGGGTTGCGTGTCGGCGTCCACGTTGGCGGGGAGGTTGCCGCTCGAGATCGCCGCGTCGATCAATTGAATAGCCTCGTCGTAACTGATGCGCGGGAAGTTGCCGCTGGCTGCACCCGCCAACTTCGTCACATCGCGCTCGAGCAGCTCGAGTTCTGACGCGCATTCCTCGAGCGCACGTCCGACGATCGAGCTGACGAAATCCTCTTGCAAAGTCATGTTGTCTTGCCAGTCGTTGAAGGCGACTTCGGGTTCGATCATCCAGAACTCCAATAAGTGACGCCGGGTTTTACTTTTCTCGGCGCGGAAGGTTGGCCCGAAGGTGTAAACCTTACCGAAGGCAAAAGCGCCCGCTTCGGCGTAAAGCTGTCCAGACTGGCTGAGGTAGGCTTTTTCCTCGTCGAACAGGTTGATTTCAAACAGGTTTGTCGTGCCTTCGACAGCGGTTGGCATGAAGAACGGCGCGTCGAAGCGCAAGAAGCCCCTCGAGTGAAAAAAATCGGTAATCGCCCGTTGCACGGTGTCGCGCACGCGCAGCATCGCCCACGGTTTGCGGTGGCGCAGGTGCAGGTGGCGCTGATCCAAGAGAAACTCAGTGCCGTGCTCTTTTGGCGTGATCGGGTATTCCTCTGTTGGCAATGCGATCAGCTTGAGGCTCTGCACGTTCAGCTCAAAACCGCCCGGCGCTCGAGCATCGGCTCTGACGGTCGCCGTGACCTCGAGACTGGATTCCTGCGGCAAGCGTTTGGCGAGTTCAAAGTCTTCTTCAGAGACATCGGGCTTGAAGACGGTCGCTTGGATGAACCCCGAGCCGTCGCGCAGTTTGAGGAACTGCAATTTGCCCTTGCCGCTTTTGTCCGTCAGCCAACCGCGAATCGTCACGACCCGTTCGTTGTGCAGTGAGACATCAGAAATAGAGATCTGCATGTCTGGCATTCTAACGACAACTCGGTCAGGCTCGAGACCCGAGCCGCTTGAACGTGCGTGAAACTCGAGGCTCGAGTTAAGATTGCGCTCATGTTCACCGGCATTATTCCGCCCGTCATCACGCCGTTCACCAAAGCTGGCGAACTTGACCTGAACGCATTGCAAGAAACCATTCGTTGGCTCGAGCCGCAGGTGGACGGCTTTTTAATTCTTGGCAGCAACGGCGAAGTGCCTTATCTGACAGAAGCCGAACGCACGCAGGTGCTCGAGGCGGCGCGTGAGGTCATTCCGGCTGGCAAGCCGTACATTGCTGGGACGGGTGGCGAGGCAACCGCGCAGGTGATCGAGCGCTCGAGCATCGCCGCCAAGCTTGGCGCGGACGCGGTGCTGGTGATCGCACCGTTCTACAATCGCGGCAGCATGACGCCCAGCGTGCTCGAGACGCATTTCAGGGCGGTCGCAGACGCTTGCCCTGTTCCCGTCTACGTCTACAACATCCCGCAGGTCAGCGGCATCGCGCACAGCCCGGCGTGGATGGCGAGCATCGCGCAGCACCCGAACATCGCGGGCGTCAAGGACTCGAGCGGCGACATCATGACCTTGACCGAGACGGCGCGGGGGGTGGGCGCAGATTTCAACGTGCTGACCGGCAACGCACCGACATTGCTGCCCGCGCTGTCCGTCGGGGCGCAAGGCGCGATTCTGGCAGCGGCTAACGTGATCCCCAGCGTTTTCGGCAAGCTCAGAACTGCGTTCATGAAGGGCGATCTCGAGACGGCGCTGAGCTTGCAGCGCCGCAGCAACGCGCTGTCATACGCCGTGACCCGCGATTTCGGCGTGCCGGGCTTGAAGGCGGCCATGCGTTTGCGCGGCGTGAACGGTGGTTATCCTCGAGCGCCGCTGCTGGACGCGGACGCGGCGACGACCGCCAAGCTCGAGGGGATGCTGGGGGCGCTGGCGGATTTGCTCGAGTGAATTCTTGAGCAAACGAAGTAAAGGGGCGCAATACGCGCCCCTTTTTCCAACCTCGAGAAGATGATTTACAGCGCAGCCACCGCATCGCGTAAGCTTTGCACGCGACTCCGCAGCGGCTCGAGCTGCCCACTTTGCTGCATTTGCGACTCTAAGCTGATGATTGCACCTGCGTGGATATGGTGATCGTCTGGGTTTCCAAACAGGCTGTCTAAAAGCGCGAACTCGTTTTCATTTCGCAACGTGGCGTCGTTGCGGAACATCTCCAAATACGTCCACTGGAACTGCTGCTCCAAAATTGCGCCGCTCAGGTAGGCGTCCATCAGCTTGGTGTACGGTTCCAGACTGGTGCGTTTCTCCCCTTGCGTGGCGCTCGAGTCCAGCGCTGGCAGCGTGGCGTTGAGGCGCGGCTCGAGGTTTTCCTTGGTGATGTCCCAGTTGTCTAGGTCAAACTGCGCTTGGGCGTCTTTGAAGACGATCAGTTGCGGGCTTTGGTGCGTGATGCCCGTGCGCTCGGCGATGCGGTTGCTGGCGGGACGAGCTTCGACCACGCGGATGACGCCGACGGGCACATCGGGGCGCTCTTTGAGGAAGAATTCGATGTTGCCCCAGCCCTGCATGGTTTTGTGGCATGTTCCAGCTTTGAAGACGGCGGCAATTGGGTTTTCGGTCAGGAACGCGTCCACAGACTCGGGGGTGGTCAATTCGTACATTCGCTCTCGCATAAGACTCCTTTGCGCCAATGGCGCGGTGACGATCATTGTCAAGCATGGCTGCATCAATCGACGTTGCCTGTCATACTTTGAGCATCCGCACCTCGAGCATTCACGCACCTCGAGCGTCGCAGGGTTCGCGCACCTCGAGCCTCGAGTGACAATCCTGTCAGGTCAACGTCGGCAATTCCACGCACGCGAGCGGCTGGGCTTGCTAGACTGTGGCTTGTGATTCAAGGCAGACTGCGGGACGTACCACTCGAGGATATCTTGTCCTTGATTGCTGGGGGGCGTAAATCTGGCGTGCTGACCGTGACCTTGGACGAGCGCGAGGCTCGGGTTCATTTCGAGGACGGGCGCGTGCTGTACGCTCGGATTGAAGATGGTGCGAACTTAGGCGAGTATCTGGTGCGCTTAGAGCTGATGACGCCAGAGCAGGTGCAGGCGCTGATCTCGCGGCAATCCAAGGAGAATCCGCACACGCCGCTGGGGATGATGGCGGTGCGCCAAGGGATCATCAACGATGACGACCTGCGTAAAGCGCTCGAGGCGCAGGTGCTGGACGCGACGACCGAAATTCTAATCTGGTCTGATATCCCGCGCTCGAGGTTTCACTTTAAGGAGCGCGGCACGGACGCCTCTCAAGTGCCGACGCCGCACCATTTGGACGCGCTGGCGCTGCTGCTGGAGGCGACCAAGCGCTTAGATGAATGGCGGCGCGGGCAGATCAAACCGCACGAGGTTTTAGAGGTCGCCACGAACCTGCAAAACGATCCGAACGCGGCCAAGTTGACGCTCGGGCAGTGGGAGTTGCTGTACTTGGTGGATGGGCAGCGCAGCGCGGCCAGCATCGCGGCTGAAATTCACATCCCGGAAGGCGAAACCTACCATCAGTTGTTTGTATTGCAAGAAAAAGGCTTGGTCAAAGCCGCCTCGAGCCGCCCCGAAGACCCGTGGGTGTTGGTCGTCACGCAATCGCAAACCACGCGCCGTTTGGTGACGCTGACCCTGACCCGCGAGCGTTACCGCGTGATGGTGGCCGATACCTTGGAAAAAGCCCACGAGTTGCTGGTCGAGCGCCGCCCGCATTCGGTGCTTTTGGAATGGGTTGATGACCCAATCGACGCCGTGAAAACACTGCGGGGCAAAACCAAGAATTTAACGCCGGTGATCGCGCTGGTGAAAAGCGAACCTCGAGTCGGCGGGTTGTTCGGTCGCGCTAACCTGCCCGGATTGCGGTTTTTACTCAAGCCCTACACCGAGATGCAACTGATTCAGAGCATGGCGACGATCACGACCCGAGCGATGTAGCGCTCTCCATTCACTGCCCCTCGAGCGCGAGATCGATCGCATCGGCGAGTCCGCCTTCGTCGACATCGCGCACGCTGACTCGAGCGGCGGCCTTTGCACCCGCGCTGGCGTTGCCCATCGCCACGCCCAGCCCGACGGCGCTGAGCAGTTCAATATCGTTGTCGCCATCGCCGACCATCATCGTCTCTGCAAGCGTTACGCCGCAATAAGCAGCCAGCACACTCGCACCCTCGAGTTTGCTCGTGCCGAATTTGGTGACGCTGGTGAACACGGCGTCCGGCATGTCGGGCGTGCCCGCTGATGAAAATTGAATATTGGCGATGCTGGACATCTCGAGTTCAATTGCCGGAAGGTGGTCTCGCGTGATGACCCATTGCGCCCGCAGTACGGGTTCGGTGATGCTGAGTAAATCTTTGGGCGTGACAGCAATCTCAATCAAGCGCTGATGCTGCACGGCCGTCGCGGTGAACAGCTCAGCGTAGCAGCGGCTGGCGGTGTAGACCTCTAAGGCGTGACCCGTCCGCCGCGACAACGCCACCAACTCGAGGTACGCGGCCCTCGGCAGGATGCTCTCGAACAGACTGTGACCGTCCACGCGGGCGACGTGAGCGCCGTTCTGGAAGATGTGCGGTTCACGCTTGGAGATCAGCTTAGCGTACTCGGCGGCGCGGCTGAACAGCGGTCTACCCGTGCAGATTGCCAGATGCAGACCCGCTGCCCGCGCCTGCTCGAGTCTCAGGAGCACCCTCGGGTGAATCGCGCTGCCCGTGCCGATCAGCGTGCCGTCCACATCGGTGAGGATCAGTTTAATCACGGTATCAGCGCCTCGATCGCGCTCGAGACGGCAAGGGTGTGTTCCTCGACGCTGCCGATCGGCGGGATCACCGCGCCGTAACGAAAGGTAAAGCGCTTGCCGCCGAACCAGTTTCGCTCCAAGGCGATGCCTACTGGAATCACGGGCACTTTGGCTTTCAATGCCAGAAAACTCGCGCCGCCCTTCGCGTCCGTGCCGCCGCGAGTGCCTTGCGGGAAGATCACCAAGAGCTGCCCGCCTTGCAGGATACGCAGCGCGGTTTTGATGGCTGATAAATCCATTTTGCCGCGCTCCACAGGGAAGGCGTTACCGCTGAGCATGTACCAGCGTGATAAGGAACTGCTAAACAGCTCTTTTTTAGCCATGAAGTGCACGCGGCGCACAGTGGGTTGCCCCACCCCGAACGGGTCAATCGTCGTCAAGTGATTGGCGGCGATGATGGCTGGTCCGCTGGCTGGGATCATTTCGGGATGCAGGTATCGCACACCGATCACCCAGAAGTAAATACCCCACAGTCCGCTAATCAAGTCGAAATTCAGCGGAGCGTTGCTGAGGTCTAGGTTCTTGGCGTTCACGCCCGCACCCACTCGAGGTCTCGAGCTGAACAGTTTTTCACGTCCACGAGATTCATTTCACCTGTTGCTTGATGAGTTCCAACACGCGTTTGACGGTCTGATCTAGGTTGAGACCATCGGTGTGGAGTTGCAGCGCGTCGGCGGCCGGTTCAGAGTTGTCCGCGTCCAAGCCGTCGCGCTCCTCGATAGCCAGATGCACGTTTTCAAACGTCTCGTTGCGCTCAGAAACGCGGCGCTCAGCCCTGACCTTGCTCGAGGCGGTCAGAAAGATCTTGGCGCGGGCGTGCGGGAACACGGCCGTGCCCATGTCGCGCCCCTCGGCGACGAACGGCGGTGCGAGGCGGCGCACTTGGGCATTGACCCAAGAGCGCACCAGTCCGTGCTGCGCGACGCGGCTGACCTCGTTGTCCACGCGGCTCGAGGCGCACTCGTCGGTGACATCGCGGTCATCCAAATAAACGCGGTTGCCATCGTTGCGCGGCTCCAAGCGCAATTCATGCGCGTCCAACGTGTCCAGTAAGCTGCGCTCGTCGGTGGTTTTGATTCCGTCCTCCAAGGCCGCCAGCGTCACGAGGCGGTACAACAGTCCGCTCGAGACGTATGGCACGCTCAGCAGTCGAGCGACGTTTTTGGCGACGCTGCTCTTGCCGCTCGCGGCGAGTCCATCAATGGTGACGACGGCGTTTTTGGGTAAATTAAGCACGATTCCACGCTCTGATACGGCTGACATCGCGCTCAGTATACGCCGCGCTGGGCTGAAGTGAGTATTGACTTACTCACAGCGCGGACAGCGAAAATTCGGCTCGAGGGTTGACGCTCGAGCCTCTGTGGATGCGGGTTCGCTCAGCGTTTGGCGAGCAGCGCGATCAAATCGGTCAGCGATTTGCCCGCGCGGTCATCGAGCTTGAACGGATTGAACGGCTTACCGCTTTGCATCGCCTGAAAAAATCCGCCGCGCCCGCCGGGTGCGCCGCCAGTTCGGCCACCGGGCGCACCCGTGCCGCCTGTTCCTTGACCGCCGCCACCGCCGCCGTTCTGCATCCGCTGGCGGCGCTCCTCGGCACGTTTCAGTTGCGTGTCGTCGAGCCACGTCACTTGGGCATCGGTGAGGATTTTGTCCTCAATTTTGGTCAGAATCGCCGTCGCGTCCGGCGCGGTCAGACCAGCGCGGGACTGCAAGTCTTTGAGGACGGGCAGCAGCAGCTTGGCTTGGGCGCTGGTGAATTTCAGTTTCGGCTGCGCGTCCAACTCGGTCATCAGCGTCACGCGCCCGGTCAAATCGAAAATCGGTTGCATGGCTTTCATGCGGGCTTGCGCCGCCGGGTCGGTCGGTCGACCGGTCGGCGCAGCGCCCTGTGCGAAAGCCGGTGCGAAGGTCAGTGCGGACAGCGCGAGGCTCGAGGCGAGGATCAGCAAGAACTTTTTCATTTGAACTCCTTAAAAACTGGGCGCTCGAGCTTGGCTCGAGGTGAGGTTATTGCCGCTCGCAGCGCTATTCGTAGCGCAGGCTTTCGACAGGATCGAGTTTCGCGGCTCTCGAGGCGGGGTAATACCCGAAGAAAATACCGACGCCAGCACTGAAGGTGAAGGCGAGGATGATCGATCCCGTGCTGACGACGGGTGTGATGTTGACGAGGCTGCCGCCGCCGAAGGCCAGCGCCAGTCCGATCAGAATGCCGATCACGCCGCCGCCGATGCTCAGCACCATCGCCTCGACGAGGAACTGCGTGAGGATATCCCTTGGTTTCGCGCCGAGGGCTTTTCTGATGCCAATTTCCCTCGTGCGCTCGGTGACGCTGACCAGCATGATGTTCATGATGCCGATGCCGCCCACCAATAAGCTGATGCCCGCCACACCGCCCAGAAACAGCGTCAGAATCGTCGTGATCTGGTTGACGCTGCTCAGTAAATCCGCTTGGTTCTGGACGTTAAAGTCGTACTCGTCGGGGGTCGCTTTCTTGTGCCGCACCGCCAATAGATCGGTGATCGCGGTTTGCAGCCCACTGACGCCCTCTTTGGTCGCACCTTCTATACTGATGCTCTGCACGGTTTGTTCGCCACTCGAGCTGCTTTGCGCCCCGAGGCGCTGCTGGTAGGTGGTGAGCGGCACGAAAATATTGCCATTCGGCGAGGCGAAGCCGCTGTTGCCCTTGTCAGGCATCACGCCGACCACGGTGAAACTGACCCCCGCGAGTTTAATCTTCTGCCCCAACGCGTCTGCACCCGCGAACAAATCCTGCTGCACCTGATAACCGATCACCGCGAGGCGTTTGCGTCCATTCAGGTCGCCCTCAGAAAACCAAGCGCCCGTGGCGACCGCGCTGTTTCGCACCGTTTCATAAGCGGGGTACGTGCCGATCACCGTCGCCGAGGTATTGTCGGCTCCCGCTTTAGCCTGCACGTTTTTTTGCACCGTCGGCGCGACCCCCGCGACACCCTCGAGCACGGCAATTACCTTGAGATCCCCAACCGTGATCGTCTGCGACCCGCCGCCGCGCACCAAGCCCGGCGGGCCGCCCTGCCGCGCCTGTCCGCTCGAGACGGTCAGCAGGTTCGTGCCCAGCCCCGCGAGTTGCGCTTGAATGCCGCTGGTCGCGCCACTGCCCAGGCTGGTCAGCGCGATCACCGCGCCGACACCGATGATCACCCCAAGCGCGGTCAGAATGCTGCGAAGTGGATTGCCAAGGATCGCCCGCCACGCGATGACGAACGTCTGCGACAGCGGCAGACCACCTCGGCTCGAGGCTTTTGGAAGCGCAAGTGGCTCGAGCGGGACGGGTTGGACGCTGGCGCGGTTCATGGGTTGACCGCTTGGCTTTGCGTCATGAAGCCCATGCCCATCGGCACGGCGCGGTGCGGACTCGGGTTGATTGTGTCGGTCTCCAGTAACCCGTCGCGCAAGCGCACCACGCGTTTGCAGTGATCGCCGATTTCCGGCTCGTGGGTGACGACGATCACGGTCGTGCCCTCGTCGTTGAGTTCCTGAAACAGCGCCATGATCTCGACGGCCGTGCGGCTGTCCAAGTTGCCCGTCGGTTCGTCCGCCAGCAAAATCGCTGGCGACATCGTGAGCGCCCTTGCGACCGCCACGCGCTGCTTCTGACCGCCACTGATCTGGCTGGGCAGGTTGCGCCACTTGTCCGCCAAGCCGACTTTCTCGAGCAGCAGCATCGCACGGTCGCGGCGCTCTCGGGCAGGGAGACCCGCGTACATCAGCGGCACTTCGACGTTTTCTAAAATATTCTGGCGGGCCAGCAAGTGAAAGGCTTGAAAGACGAAGCCGATGCTGAGGTTGCGGGCTTCGCTGCGCTGGTTTTCCGATAGCGTGGTCACGTCCGCGCCGCGCAGCAGATACTGGCCGCTCGAGGGGCGATCCAGCAGGCCGATAATTTGCATCATCGTGGTCTTGCCGCTGCCGCTCGGGCCCATCAGCGCGACCATCTCGCCCGCGTCGATCGTCAAGCTCACGCCCTTGAGGGCCTGAAACTCGAGTTCGCCCATCGCGTAGGTCTTGGTGATGTTTGACAGCTCGAGCACGCTCATCTGCCGCCACCGATCCGAGGGAGGATACTCGGCGTTCCTGTGGTGGTTGTCGCCTTGGCTCTCGTTGGGAAGACCACGGTTTCCGTGCCGGTCAGGCCGCTGGTCACGGCGATGTTCGTGCCGTCATCGCCAGCGTTGGTCACGCGCACGCGCTCACTGGTGGTCACGGCGTCTTTGCCCGTGCCAGTCGTGGTTTGCACCGTCACATACGAACGAGTTCGCACCGTTTCAATGGCGCGGCGCGGAACCAGCACCGCGTCTTTGATTTCATTGGCGATGATCTCGGCCTCGGCCGTCATGCCGGGGCGCAGCTTCAACGCTGGATTGGGCAGCGTCACGGTCACGTAAAACACCGCGATGTTGCTGACAATCGTGGCCTGCGGGGTGATGTTGGTGACTTTGCCACGAAATGCGGTCGTGCCGAGCGCGTCCAGCGTCACGTCGGCTGGCTGACCCAATTTGACTTTGCTGATTTCGGTCTCGTCCACTTGCACTGGCACGGTCACGGAGCTGTCATCCAGCAAGGTCAGCAACACCGTGGCGCTCGAGGCGGGGCCGCCGACCTGCGCGGTGACGCTCGAGACCGCCCCGGAGAACGGCGCGTAGATTTTGGTGCTGGCCAGATCGCTCGAGGCGTTTTTCAGGCTGATCTGCGCTTGCTGCACCGCGAGGCGCAGGTTGCTCAAGTCCGCGCCGTTCGACGCGCTTTGCAGATTCACAGCACCCTGCGCGGTTTGCAAGTTCGCGCGGTTGTTGAGCAGTGCCGCTCGCGCTCTATCCAGCGCGATTTGAGCGTCTGCGACCGCTTGGCGCGTGCCGCCACCGATGTTGTACAAACTTTCGGCGTTCGACAGCGCGGTCTGTGCGCTCTCAACGTCGCGCTGCGCGTTGTCAACTTGGGTCAGCACGTTGTTGATCGTCTGGCTTTGGTTGGCCCTCGAGCTGCGCTGCGAGGCTTGGGCACTGGCGAGTTGCGCGTTGGCTTTTTGCAGGCTGAGCTGGGCGGTCTCAAAGTTGCGCTGGTACGTCTGGGGGTCTAAGCGGGCGATCAGTGCGCCTTTGATGACGCGCTGACCGACCACTGGTAGCTGCGCGACCGTGCCGGAAACATCGGGTTTCATATCGAGGCTCCTCAGGCCCGCCAGCGAGCCGGGGCCGGTCACGGAGTCCTTGAAGGTTCCTGTGGACACAACGGCCGTTTCAACCTTGACGCCGGTCGCGGCATCGCTCGAGCTGGCGGGCTTCAGCACGCCCGCGACCGCCAGTCCGATCAATGTCAGTGGGATCAGCAGCAATGCCCACAACCACGCGCTCAGCTTGCGGCGTGGCCGCACGGTTGCGCCGCGCATCACGACGCACCGCCGCTCAGCTTGGCGACCAAGCCCGAAATGTCCAAGCCAGCCGACAGGGACAGCGCGTTGAGGGCTTTGGTGTAACTGTCTTGAGCTTGCCCGAGGCTGTAGGCGCTTTTGAAGACCGCGACTTCCGAGGATTGCAACTGCACACGGCTGATCGAACCGTTTTTATAGCGCTGCTGATCCTGCTTCAAGCTGTCGCTGTCGTTCTGCAAGCTGACCTGCGCGATGCGGATTGCCTCCAGGGTACTTGCGACGTTGCGGGCAGCGTCCCGTAAATTGGTGACGCCGTTCTTGCGGGCGGTTTCCAAATTGCGCTGCGCGGTGGTCTGGCTGTTCTTGGCATCGGTCAAGGTATTGCTGGGCGTGTAATCGTTGTCGGCCAGTTTAACGTTCAGGGTCGCCAGCTCCAAACTCTGTACGGCTTGCAATACGCTCGGCAGGTTGGCGTCTAGAGCCTTCTCGAGCGTCGCCAGATCGTATTTGACTTCCTTGAAGGCGGGCGGATCAGCGACCGTCAGATCACCCTTCAAATCACTGCCCAGCAGCACCTCGAGCTTATTGGACAGCGTGGGGAGTTGCGCTTTTTGATTGGCGAGGTTCTGTTTGGAGTTCGCAAGGGTATTTTCGGACTTCCTGACATCCAACTCCGTGCCGTTTTTCTGCGCCAGTTTGGCCTTGATGACATCCAGATTGCGGCTGTCAAGCGCGACTTGCGCGGTCAGCACCTCTAGGTTCTGCTGGGCTTCGTACAGGTTCAGGTACGCGGTCGTGACGTTGCCCAGCACGGTGATGCGGCTGGCGTTGAGCTGCGTGATCGCGAGCGTCACGGCTTGCTGCCCTTGGGTCAGCGACACGACCAGCGTTGTCGGATCGCTTTGCAGTTTGGTCAGGTCGCTGCGGGCGGTTTGCAAGCTCTGCGTGCTGCTGGCAACGTCAGCACCCTTCAAAAAAGCGGTCTTGAGGAGCACCTCGAGCGTCGTGGCGCTGACCTGCGCTGCCGCGAGCGCTCCAACCAGCAGCAGTGAGACGGTGAACGCGTGCTTGACGATCTTCATGGTGATTCCCCCTTGTAACTTCCAGTTGCATTCTCGAGCCGAATAAGACTGAGGTTCAGCGTTGCGAGTTGGTTTTCAAGGTCGCGCTGCGCTTGTGAGACCGTTAGTTGAGCTTGCGTGACCTCGAGTGCGGTGAGGCTGCCGAGTGCGAAGCGCTTTTTAGCAGTCTCGAGGGCGCTGACGGCGTTGCTCAGCACCTGTTGCTGGAAGGTATAGCGCTGGCGTTGCAGCAGCGCATCAGCGTATTTTTGGCGCACGTCCAACACGGCTGCTTGGCGCGTGGATTCAAGCGACTTGCGGCTCGAGTCTAAGCTGAGCGATGCGCTGCGGATTTTGGCGTCGGCGTTGGGGTCAAAAACCGCGATGTTAGCGCTCACAGAAACCGTCAGGCTGGTCGCCGTCGTATTGCTGCCCGTCAGCGGCGTGCTGCCCGTGACGCTCAAGTTCCCCGTGGCGATGCCCAGATTGCTCGAGAGGTTCGTGCCACCATTGCCCTGCCCGAAGCTGACGCCGACCGAGCCGCTGGGCAGCAGGCGATTGCGTGTGGCGACGTTCAGCGCGTCCTCGGCGTCACCGACCTTAGAGACGGCTTTTAGAACGTCCACGCGCTGCGTCAGCGCGGTTTGAAGCAGCGTCTCGAGCGGTTGGGTGGCGGTCACGGCTGGCGTCGGTGGCTCGAGTGTTTCGCCTGCGTCCGTCGCCTGAATCGCGTTAAAAAGCTGCGTGCGCGACAATTCTAAATTCTGCGTGGCTTGCAGCGTGGTCAGTTTGGCGTTCTCGAGCAGCTTGCGGGTGTTTTCTAAACTGTCTTTGGTGACTTGCCCGTTTTGCTGCTGCTTGCTTGCGACCGCCAGTTGCTGCGCCGCTAACGTCTCGCTCGAGCGGGCGTTGTCGAGGTCGAGCTGAGCGATGCGGGCGCTTTGGTAGCTTTGAGTCAGGTTGATCGCCAAGGTGTTGCGGGTGTCGCGCAAATCGAGCGCCGCTCGGTCATAGGCGCGGGTCGCCGTGCGAACGCCATCGAATCCAGCCGACCACGGCAGCAGCGCCAGCGACGCGCTTCCAGAAACACTCAAGCTCGCGGCCGTCGTGCCCGCGCTGACCTGCGGTGAGCCGATCACGGCGACGCCCGCTTGGGCGTCTCCGCCGACGGTCAGGCTCAGTCCAGTCGCCGCTCGAGCAGCGTTCAAGCTTTGCCCAGCCGCCGCAAAAGTCAAATCTACGCTTTGCCACTCGAGGGCGTTGGGAAGTTGCTGCAAAGCTGCCTTGAGGGTGAGCGTGCCGACTGCTAAACCCGGCGAGCTGCCAATCAGCAGTAAAGCGCTGCAAATCAGTGTTCGAGTTGCGTTCATTCGTCCTCCTGCGACCCAGTGTGCGGGTTGCGTGTGACGGCTCGAGGCAGGATTTGTGCAGGTTGTGTGAAGGGCCGCGACCGAACAGCAATCTTCACGGTTTCTTCACGGTCTCCGCCCGCCTTTCTTCACTGTCGCCCGTAGACTGATCTCGATGAGCCGGATTTTGATTGTCGAGGACGAGCTGGGCATCGCCGAGGTTCTAGAAGCCTACCTGCGCCGCGACGGATTTGCCACCGAGCGGGCCGCCGACGGCGCTCGGGCGCTCGAGTTGTGGCGGGCCGCAAAGCCGGATTTGATGCTGCTGGACATTCAGATTCCCGCACCCGATGGTCTCGAGGTGCTGCGCCGCGTTCGGGCAGCGTCCAGCACGCCAGTAATCATGCTGACCTCACGCGCCGAGGACATTGATCGCTTACTTGGCTTGGAGCTGGGCGCGGACGATTACGTCGTCAAGCCCTTCAGCCCCCGCGAGGTCGTGGCCAGAGTCAAAGCCGTGCTGCGCCGCGCCCAACCGCAGGAGTCGCGTCACATTTACCGCTTGATCCACGCCACCTCCGCCACGATGCTCGAGCTGGACACGCAGGCGGTGCTCTGCAAAGTCGGTGAGCAGCGTTTGGAGCTGACCCCGACGGAATTCAGGCTGCTCGAGGCGATGCTCAAATCTGTGGGACGGGCGTTTAGTCGCCAAGAGTTGCTGGAAGTCGCGCTGCCCGATAGCGACGCCTTAGAGCGCGTGGTGGACGCGCATCTGAAGAACCTGCGGCGCAAACTGGACGACGCCGGGATTGGCGAGATGCTCGAGACGGTGCGCGGCATCGGCTATCGGCTGTGGGGCGGCGCGTGACCGCGTTGAGAAATCGCTTCACTGGGATTGCCTTCAAGCTCGGGGCCGCGATGATGTTCGCGGCGCTGATGAGCATCGTGCTGGTGTTCGTGACGATCCTGCTGACCGTCGAGGCTCGGGTGCGGCGGCCGCCGCCCGAGGTCACACAGGTGCAGCGCTTCTTTGCCGAGGTCGCTAAAATCTGCACTGACCGGCCGGATCTACTCAACAATTGCCCGAATTTCGTGATCGATGGCAGGCCGGGGTCAGACAAAGGGTCGCGCAATCGCGGTGGGCAGATTGATATCTTCGATCCGCGCCCGTGGGTCGTACCGATGCTGATCGCCAGTACGGTCTTCGCGGCGCTGCTGGCGTTGGGCGCGGCGCTGCTGATCGGGCGTCGAATCGCGCAGCCGATTCAGGCGGTGTCGCGTGCGGCGCAACTCGTGGCGGGCGGGCAACTGAGCGCCCGGGTCGCCACGTTGCCGCGCTCGAGCAATGGCGACGAAACCGCGCAATTGGCGCTTTCTTTCAACCGCATGGCGCAGTCCTTAGAGCACAACGAACTCGAGCGGCGGCAACTGATCGCCGACATCGCGCACGAGTTACGCACGCCGCTCGCGGTGATGATCTCGAGGCTCGAGGCGCTGGAAGACGGTGTTTTTGCGCTGGACAAGTCCGAGGTCACGCGCTTACAGGTGCAAACCCGCTTTCTGGCGCGGCTGGTTGAAGATTTGCGGGTGCTGTCTCTGGCCGAAGCTGGACGCTTGAGTTTAGAGTCGCGCCGCGTGGACTTGCGCGTGCTGACCTTGGAAATCGCCAGTGGCTTTCAAGCCAAAGCGGGTCGGGAGCGCAAAACGATTCGCGTCACCACCGAAGCGGCGTTCGTCAATGCCGATCCCGACCGATTGCGCCAAGTGCTGACGAATTTACTCGAGAACGCACTGAAATACGCGTCCAGCGAGGTGAAGATTTCGCTCGAGCAAGACTCGAGTGGTCAGGCTCGGGTGGTGGTCGCCGACGATGGCGACGGCTTGCCGCCCGCCGATCTGCCCCGCGTGTTCGACCGCTTTTACCGCAGTGACGAGTCGCGCAACCGCAGCTCCGGCGGTTCTGGACTGGGACTGAGCATCGTCAAAGCGATTGTCGAGTTGCACCGTGGGCGCGTAACCGCTAGAAACCTCGAGCCTCGGGGAGCGGAGTTCACAGTGGTTCTGCCGCTTGCCGTTTGAAAGGCTGCGTGTGAGAGAATCGCGGAGTGTTCAAGTTTAAGCACCCGCTCGAGGTTCGCTTTCGTGACATCGACGCGTTTCATCACGTCAATAACGCCGTCTATTTAACGTATCTCGAGCAAGCTCGGGTGATGTACCTGCGTAACCTCGAGCTGTTCGCGCCCAGCCACACGATGATTCTCGCCCGCAGTGAAGTCGATTACCGCAAAGCCGTTTTCTTAGGCGACGCACTCGAGGTCTGGGCGCGAGTCGCCACCATCGGCAATAAATCGCTCGAGTTTCAGTACGAAATTTACGCCAACAACGTGCTGTGCGCGTCCGCCAGCAGCGTACACGTCTGGTACGACTTTGAAGCCAATCAGAGTCAACCTGTTCCGCTCGAGGTCAGGCGCACACTCGAGGAGTTTGAAAAGCGCTCACTCACAGCCGCATAGCGCGACTGGCATACAATTTGGTATACCAAGTGAGTGAACGGTTTAGATGCAGCGCTTGACAGTGACTCGGCGTCGCTGCTAGGCTTAACTGGTAATGAAATTCCAGCCCGCCATTGTTGTAGTCGTAACCCTAATTTCGAGGGTCGCGGCTTAGTTCTTCGTTTTTAGCCAATGCGACCCTCGCCACCCGCGGGGGTCTTTTTGTTGTCAGATCGAAGCTGCCAGCTCAAATTCAGAAACTATTTTGCACCACCCAGCCTTTTCAACCTCGAGCCAGTTCGTACAGCAAAACAAAGGAGTCAGCCATGAACGGAGCAGAAGCGTTACTGAAAACCTTAGAGGCGCACGGCGTCACCACGATCTTCGGTCATCCGGGCGGCACGATCATGCCCGTGTACGACGCGCTGTACGACAGCCCAATCCAGCATATCTTGGTGCGCCACGAGCAGGGCGGCGGTCACGCGGCTGAGGGCTGGGCACGGGTCACGGGCGGGCTTGGTGTCTGTATGGCCACCAGCGGGCCCGGTGCGACCAATCTGGTCACGGCCCTTGCCGACGCGATGATGGATAGCCTGCCGATTCTGGCAATCACCGGCAACGTCGCCCGCCCGCTGATCGGCACGGACGCTTTTCAGGAAGCCGACATTACGGGTATTACGATGCCGATCACCAAGCACAACTTCTTGGTGCGTCACGCCGATGATGTCTCCAAAACGGTAGCGGAAGCCATTCGGATCGCGCTGAGCGGCCGCCCCGGCCCGGTGCTGGTCGATCTGCCTAAAGACGTGCAACTCGAGCTGACGACTGCACCCATCGTCGGGCCAATCCCGCGCCCAGCGGCGCTGATCCCGAGCGACTCGAGTATTGAGATTGCGTTGGGGATGCTACGCAACGCGAAGCAACCTGTCTTGATGGTCGGCGGCGGTGCGAGCGACGCCGCGCCGGCCGTGCTCGAGTTCGCGCATAAGACCGGTATTCCCGTGATTACGACACTGATGGGCTTGGGCAACTTCCCCGCCAGCGACCCGCAGTGGCTCGGCATGCCGGGCATGCACGGCAGCGTGGCAGCGAATCGCGCCATTACCAACTCCGACGTGCTGATCGGACTGGGCATGCGCTTCGACGACCGCGTGACCGGCAAAACCAGCCGCTTCGCGCAGAACGCCAAAATCATCCACATCGACATCGACACCGCTGAGCACAGCAAACTGATCCCCGCCTTCTGCGCGATTCACGGCGACGCCACGGAAACCCTGACCCGCCTGACCGCCAGCCTCGAGCCAATGGATTTAACAGATTGGTGGGTCAAACTGACCGATTGGCAAGCGCGGCAACCCAATCGCCCAGCGTGGGGCGCGGCGGCAGCTATTCAAATGATCTCGAGCCAGTTGTCCGGCGACACGATTGTCGTCTCCGACGTGGGGCAACACCAGATGCTGACCGCGCAGCTCCACCCCTTCGAGCAGCCGCGCAAATGGGTCAACTCCGGCGGCGCGGGCACGATGGGCTTCGCGCTGCCTGCCGCCTTGGGCGCGAGTCTGGCTACGAAGCAAATGGTCGTGGCCATCGCGGGCGACGGCTCGAGTCAGATGACGATTCAGGAACTGGCGACACTGCGTAAGTACGACATCCCCGTCAAGTTTGCGATCATCAACAACGGCTATCTGGGCATGGTGCGCCAGTGGCAGGAGATGTTCCACGCCAAGCGCTACTCTGAAGTCTATTTGGAGGATTCCAACCCCGACTTCCCGATTCTCGCCAGCGCCTACCGCATCCCCGGTTTCGCCGCCAGTACGCCGGACGAACTCGAGACGTGCATCAAAGAGTGGCTGGCAGTGGACGGCCCGGCGGTCTTGGAAGTGCGCGTGCCGCAGGAGAGCAACGTCTTCCCGATGGTTCCCGCCGGTAAGGGCTTAGACGAGATGCTCGACGATGATCCCAAGCTCGAGGCCAAAGAGCTGGTGACGGCGTGAAGCACATTTTCAGCGCCTTCCTGCGCGACGAACCCCGCGTGCTGACAAGGGTCACTAGTCTGTTTGCGCGGCGCGGGTACAACATTGATTCGCTGAGCGTCGGCGCGACCGAGCAGCGCGGTATCTCACGCATGACCTTCATCGCCGATGCACCAGCGGAAATGGCGAATCAGATTCAGCGGCAATTAGAGAAACTAGAAGATGTCATCAGGGTCGTCAATCACGCGGTTGAAAAGTTCGTCGACCGCGAGCTGGTGCTCTTAAAAGTCAAAATCACGCCAGAAACGCGGCTCGAGGTGCGGATGATCGCCGAGGATTTCCGCGCTCGCAACGTCGATGTCGGCTCGCAAAGCTACGTTTTTGAGGTCACGGGCGACGAGGGCAAAATCACCGCGTTCATCGAGCAGATGCGCCCGTTTGGGATCATCGAAACCATGCGAACGGGTCGCGTCGCATTGTCACGCGGCAGCAACGCCGACATTGCCAGTCAGGTGTACGAAGGCAGCAGCAGTGCGCTCGAGCATCCACTGGCGGGCATGGCTGCCGATTGATGCACACATTCCGTAACCTCGCCATCGAATCTCAGCAGCACTCGAGAAACAAATAGCCGTGACCGACGCAAAATATCGGATGGTGTTGTACTGGAGCGAGACCGATCAAGCCTTTCTCGTGGAATTGCCGGAACTCGCAGGTTGTATGGCGGACGGTGCAACGCACCAAGAAGCTGTCAAAAACGCTCTCATCGTCATTCAAGAGTGGCTCGAGACGGCGCAAAGTCTGGGGCGCGAAATCCCGATACCGAGGGGCAAGCTGTCCTACGCGTGAACAATCCAAAAGGAGCTTTTATGAACCCAGCCACCCAAAATCAACTGCTCGAGACCCTGAAACACGACGCCACAGACTTACTCGAGCACATCGCCGCGCTGCAAAACGCCAAGACCGAAGGTGCATCCGAATCGCTCGAGGCGAGCGTGCTGGCGGACACGGCGGCGATTTCGCTTCATTCGCACGACCTCGAGCGGGCGATGTTGGGCGCGGCGCAACAAAAGGTTTATCAAGGTGGATGAAGGTTGATGTTTCGTCCAGACAGCTTGCTTGACGTTCGTCGCTCTGTGCCAAGCTTTTCGCTGAGGTGATGATGCAACAATCCAAAACCAACGAAGGCACGATCAACTTAAAATATCAAATCACCATTCCCGCCGTCATGCGCGATGCCTTGGGTTTGCAGCCCGGTGACAAAATCGAGTTTCGACTCGAGGCGGGCAATGTCCTCGAGCTGCGCGTGAAACGACCCAAGCCATCCGAAACGATTGCGGCGATCCTCGAGCAGTTCGATGTCAGCGCTTTACATAATGAAACCGCTGGCGATGCGGTCAGCGCGGTGCGAACAACCCGTCAGGACGATGAGTGACCTCGCTGAACGCGCTTTTTATCTGCTCGAGGAACCGCTTGCGTAGTCCAACCGCCGAGCGCGTGTTCTTCGGCACGCCGGGACTCGAGGTCAGATCGGCGGGCACTGAGCGCGATGCGGACAGCCCAGTCTCGAGCGACGATGTTGAGTGGGCCGAGCTGATTTTCGTGATGGAGTCGCGCCACAAGAAGCGGTTGGGTCAGATGTTCGGGCAGTTGCTGGCGCAGAAACGAATCATCGTGCTCGGAATTCCAGACGATTACGAGTTCATGCAACCCGAATTGGTAGAGCTGTTGACGCGCAAAGTTACAAAGTACCTCGAGACAGCGATTCACACGGTGACGGCGTGAGCATTCCGATCCTCGAGACGGCGCGACTTCACCTGCGCCCGTGGACGCTGGCTGATGCACCAACCTTCGCACATCTGTCCGACGACCCGGAGATCGCTGCCAATACGGGAACGTTTTTGCACCCGCAACCAGTTGGCTGGGCACATCAGCGAATCGCACGGTATCTCGAGTCCACGCAATTGGGCACGGGTTACAGCTTCGCGCTTCGCCTGCGCGATTCGCTCGAGGTGATTGGCGAGTGCGGCATCACCACCGAAGTCCGTCACAATCGCGCTGAGCTGGGCTATTGGTGCGGCGCAGCCCACCGAGGCAACGGCTACATCACCGAGGCGGCTCGAGCCGTGGTGACGTTTGGCTTCGAGACGCTGGGTTTGCAGCGCATTCAAGCGAGTCACTTCCCGCGCAACCCCGCCAGCGGACGAATCCTCGAGAAGCTTGGGATGCAGCCAGAAGGCTTGCTGCGCGGGTACTATTTGAAGCACGGCGTGCCAGAGGACGTGATGTATTACGCGGCGCTGCGCGTTGATCGCCCGGAACGTTCTGAAGCGATGCTCGAGCAATCGCAGGTCAACCCGTGATTCCTCAACTCGAGACGGCGCGTTTGCGATTGCGCCCGTTTACGCTCGAGGATGCGCCCACGGTGCAGCAGCTCGCGGGCGACTCGAGGGTCGCGGACACCACCGCGAACATTCCGCACCCGTACTCCGACGGGGTGGCTGAAACTTGGATTGCGACGCATGGCTCGAGCGCATCCAAAAAAAGAGTCATACACGTGGGCGATTGCGAAGCTCGAGACGAACGAGTTAATGGGCTGCATCAGCCTGATTTTGAACCGTCACAGCGGCGCTGAAATGGGCTACTGGCTCGGCGCTCCATATTGGAATCAAGGCTTCATGACTGAAGCTGCCCGAGCGGTGATTGACGCCGGATTCTCGAGGTTGGGATTACACCGAGTGGTGGCGCGTCACTTCGTCCGCAATCCTGCATCCGGGCACGTGATGCAAAAATCTAGCATGACGTTGATTGGAACGATGCGCGACTCGTGGTTGAAGGCAGGTGTTTATGAAAGCGAGATTTGGTACGAAATCCTCAGCGATCATTCAGCGCGTACAATGGACGGGTCATGACCACCGATGCGCTCGAGCCGCACACGCCTGACCCGCACAAGCTCGACCTGCGCGAGATCGCCGCTCGAGCCGCCATCGCCAGCGGCGCTACGCAGGTGATTCTGTTCGGCAGTCGCGCTCGGGGAGACGCCCGCGAGGACAGCGACGTGGATTTGCTGCTGGTTCTGCCGGATGAAGCGGATTGGATGCAGGCTGGTTTGGCCGCGTACAGAACAGTTCCTGCGAATATCCCGTTCGATATTCTGACCTTGCCCGAAAGCGTCTACGCACGCGGTGAAACGTTGTTTGCGCGTATCGTGGCGCTCGAAGGACGAGTGCTGTATGCCTGACTCGAGCGATTGGCGGCGTTGGATCAGCTACGCACAAAACGATTTCGCCGCAGGGATGAAACTGCTCGAGGAGTTTCCGACGAACGCCTGTTACTGCTTTCAGCAAAGCAGCGAAAAGTTCTTAAAAGCAGTTCTCATCGAGCGCGGAATTGATCCGACCCGCTCTCACGACGTGAGAACGCTGCTGACGCTGGTTGATTCCTCGATTTCCGACGAGAGTTTTGAAATGGAAGCTGCGCGTTTACTGACCTTCGTTGGGGGACGCTCCCGGTATCCAGACAATTACTCGGAACCGACCGTGGAACAAGCGCAGGCTGTCGCACTGGCGGCTCGAGCAATCGAGAAGTTTTGCCTCGCACGGCTTCCAAGCTAAACTGCAAAATTGTTAGACTGCTTGGTATACCAAATTCCTCGAGCTTCACCCCTCGAGTTTGGAAACAGCATCAAAAATGAATGGCACGACAAAGGACACCATGAAGATTTACTACGACAAAGACGCCTCGCTCGAACCTCTCGCCAATAAAATCGTCGCCATCATCGGCTACGGTTCGCAAGGTCACGCGCACGCGCAGAACCTCAAGGACAGTGGCGTCAGAGTCATCGTCGGGCTGCGTCCGGGCAGCAAAACCGAAGCCGAAGTCAAAGCGGCGGGTCTCGAGACAGCCAGTGTGGCCGATGCTTGCAAGAAGGCGCACCTGATCATGGTGCTGATCCCCGACGAGTTTCAGGGGCAGGTCTACACGGAGGAGATCAAGCCGAATCTGAAAAAGGGCAAGGCGCTGGTGTTCGCGCACGGCTTCAACATTCACTTCAAGGCGATCAAACCGCCGAAGAACGTCGACGTGTTTTTGGTCGCGCCAAAAGGGCCCGGTCATCTCGTGCGCCGTCAGTTCGTCGAGGGCGCGGGCGTGCCGAGCCTGTTTGCGATCCATCAAGACGCGACCGGCAACGCCAGGGACTTGGCGATGGCATACGGCAAGGGCATCGGCGGGACTCGAGCTGGCTTGATCGAAACGAGTTTCCGCGAGGAGACCGAGACCGATTTGTTCGGCGAGCAAGCCGTGCTGTGCGGCGGTTTGACGAGCCTGATCAACGCGGGCTTCGAGACGCTGGTCGAGGCGGGCTACGCGCCGGAAATGGCGTATTTCGAGTGCTTGCACGAGACCAAGCTGATTGTGGACTTGCTGTTTGAAGGCGGCATGGCGTGGATGCGGCATTCGATCAGCAACACCGCCGAGTACGGCGATTTCGTCAGTGGCCCCCGCGTGATCGACGCAGGCACGAAGAAGCGCATGCAGAAAATTCTCAAGGAAATTCAGACCGGCAAATTCGCCAAAGCCTTCCTCGCGGAATGCGCCGAGGGCAAGCCGAACATGACCAAATGGCGAGCCGCCGCCGCCGCCAGCCCCATCGAGCAAACCGGCGCTCAACTGCGCGAGATGATGCCGTTCATCAAGAAGCGCAAGGTAGGCACGGTTGAAGGTTAAGCCAAAGACTCGAGCCTAAGATCTGTCGAACGTGTGCGACACGACCCGTAGGGGCTTTTCAGCCGCTCGCCCCTACCACCGCGCAGCCACACATCAAAAACGTGATCTATCTCGAGCTGCACAGTGAAGCCCAACCAAACGGTCTGCGCGTGAACTTTCCGCGAGCTACAACAGCCAACAACGCGCTAAACTCGAGGTGAAGAAAACGCTCTTCGCCTCGAGTTTCTTTTACCTCGAGCTAACCCGTCTCTGACGCTGTTTTAGGAGGGTCATGCCCAATCTCGCCACGGACATTCACGCCCTCGTCACGCAACTCAAAGCCGTTGTCGCGCAGCTCAACTCGAGTGAGACGCTGCTGGTCAGCGTGGATCGCTTCAGCATCACGTTGAAACTGTCGTTGCAGGAGGTCGCGGGCGCTGGGCTGAAATCGAGCCTCGTGCTGCTTGGCGCGTCACAGACGGACACGCTGGTGCAAACCTTGAACCTCGAGTTCACCGAGCAAGCGCTTGAGGAAGGTGTCCAGAAATTCGCGGCTGTGCAACTCGAGGAATCCCTACTGCGAGCTTCCGAAGCGATTGACATTGCGGTCAGCGAAGCGGCAAGGGGCGTCGAGGATTTCGGCTTTGATCGCGGCTCGGTGACGCTTTCTTTCACCGCCTCGAGCGACGGCAACCTGCAATTTGGGATCGTCAAGGGCAGCATCAAGCGTGAGAACGTCAGCAGCGTGGAACTGGGGTTCAGGCTCAAACGCGACGCGCCCAAGTGACGAACTCTCAACAGCTCAACGCGGAGCGCTGGCGGGTCGCTTTTCCGATCGTCGAACTCGAGCGTCCGGCTGGCTTCACGACGCACGAACGCGTCAGGGATGCGCTGGAGCAACTAGCGATGCGCCTGACCCTGAATCCTCGAGCGCCAACGCCCGTTGTGATCGTGCCCGCGCGTTACCTGCCGCAAGGCGCTCAGGGATCGTTCGATCCGAAGCTGGGCGTGATCCGCGTGTGCTTATCGGCGTTGCACCCAAGCCTGACGACCATTCACGAGGTGATGCACGCATTGGACGCCCGCAGCGACGCGACGTGGCATTCGGATCACCAGCTCGAGTGGCAAGCCCACGTCACGGCTAGCCCAGCGATGGGACGCTTGGAGCGTTTTGACGGCAAAAGCCTGTACTATCGCCGCACGCACGAACTCTTCGCCCGGCTGCTCGAGCAGTGGATGGCGGACGCCTTCGCAGCGGAGTGGGCAGAGCAAGCGGCGCTCGGCGCAGAGCAGGGCTTGTACTGGCTTCCAGAAGAGTTCAGTCACATCCGCAAGCCCTTCGAGCGGGCATTGCGAGGCTGTGGCGTCGGCATCACGCGCCACAGCACAAAACGTTCCCTGAGCGACCCTCGAGCTGCGAAGAGTGTTGTACAGTGATGCTAAGGGGGTAGAACCCAGATGTCCAAAGTCGAACACAAAACCAGCACCGCCTCGGAACTGACCTTATCGGCTCGCTTCGCCACGAAACGTGCGGGTTCCAAAGCCGCGAAAACCGTGCGCGGCAAGCAGGTCGCAACGCCAGCGCAGCCCTCGCAAGATTTTGAGCGCATCGGCAAGGGCAAGGATGTGGTTTTCAGCGGCGCTTGGAAGCCCGGTCGGGCATTGTCGAGTAAGTCCTAAAATCAGCACGTTTGACCACCCGCGTCCTCACCTCGAGACGCGGGTTTTTTATGCCATGAGCCTCGAGAACTTTCAGCCCTCCGTGGCTCGAGGCGAATCATGCGTCCTCGAGCGGCATTTGGCTTGTGCTCAACAAGAACAGCAGCTATAAATGGTTGGCTTTTAGGAAATTTTCGATGTGTTTGGTGATGTCTAGCGGCGCTTCCCCCTGATAGACAGTCTCGAAAAGCGTCAGCATCATGATCGGCCCGAACAATTCCGCGAGTTGGTGCATCGGCTCTTTTTTAATCAGTTTGCCTTCAGTCTGGTAGCGGCTGAGCATCACCAAAATTTTTTGAATGATGCGCTGCGGGTACTCGAGGACTATTCTCAGTTCGGTGTGTCGTTTGATTTCCGTGTAGAACGTCATTATCAGGGGTGCTCGAGCGTTGAGTAACATTTGGTAGGCGCTGGCAATGCGATTCAAGTCTGCCTCGAGTTCACCGCTGTAGACACTCGCGGCGGTGTCAATTTTCGCGGCCTCCTGCTTCATGGCCGCCAGAATGAGGGCGTCTTTGTTACCAAAACGCCGAAAAAGTGTGACCTCGCCGATTCCGGCTTCTTCGGCGATCAGTTTGGTGGTCGCACCGATGTAGCCGCGCTCAGTCACGACTTTGAGCGCGGCGTCAAAAATAATTTGTTCATTGATGGCTGCGGGCATGAGTGGACTCCTTGATTCAGCTTGACATGGTTGCGCTGGATCTGGTCGGTATTGGGTTGTGCCGCTAACGTCTAATGCTAAACCCTATTGACAGTCTGCACTATCATTAGTATTGTTAGCAAGTGCTTGCTATACATATCGTGATCTCGAGCCGTGCGCCGAGGTTCTAAAAAGACCCGTCTTCTCTCAGCAAGGAGCCACTATGGACACCCTGATCTGGATCATTCAAGGCTTGATGGCCGTTCTGTTCGTCTTTCACGGCATCGCCATGTTCAACCCACCCGCAGCCGTTCAGGAAAGCGTCGTCAAAAATATGGGCTACAGCCTGCCCTTCCTCAAATTCATCGGCACGCTCGAGATACTCGGGGGACTGGGATTGATTTTGCCCGCGTGGACTCGAGTCATGCCCCTGCTAAGCCCAGTGGCAGCATTGGGATTGGTCATCATCATGATCGGCGCTGCGGTCAGTCACGCACGGCACGGTGAGGGTAAGCAAACAGTTGCCACAGCGGTCGTGACGCTGCTGGTGGCTTTCGTTGGCATCGGGCGCTTCTGGTTATCACCGATTTTAATCCCAATGTCCATTTCAACAAAGAGACTCACAGAAACGGCGTTCCCCAATCGCCTCCAATCAACTCGCACCTGAACCTTGCGCTTGCTCGAGACTCAACGAACTCGCGGGTTGGACGTTCGCAAGTCAGACCGTTGCGCTGAGGAGTTACCGGCACTCGAGATGCGCGGGCTGCACAAGATAGCCAAAGGAGAACCCATGTCTCAAGAATCGCTGAAAAGTCCACTGCCCAAAAACAGCACATCGAAAGCTGCGCCGTCGCTCGACATCCTCTTGAACTGGACTGACCAGCACATCTTCAACCTGAAAAACTTGATCCGGCCCGCCCCAGAATCCAAACCGCGCACGCCGTTCGCCACCAACCTACCGAAAGAAAAAGTCTCAATGCGTAATCTGACCGGACGGCAATTGCTTCAGGTGATCCCCAAATTCCTACCACTCTTGGCGAACATGGTCCTCGGATCACGAATGTACGACCGCGAGTTCAAAGCCTCGAGCAGCCAAGCCGATCCAAAGTTCATCGCCGACCTTGAGGCAATGGCCCGAGCCGCCGGAGCCAAAGACATCGCCTACATCAAAGTTCCGCCCAACGCGATCTTTCAAGGCAAAGGCATTCCCGGCGAGTACGCGATTGTCTTCACCGTCGAAATGGACAAGGAACCGATCAGCACCGCGCCAAGTTTTGAATGCCAGCTCGAGGTCATGGAGGGTTACAAACGCATGTCCACGATCTCAAATCGGCTCGCGCATCACCTGCGTAAAAACGGCTTCGCCGCATACCCCGGAACGGCGCTCGGCGGGCTGACCGATTACGTGCATTTGGCCGAACTCGCGGGACTTGGCGCGATTGGTTATCACGGACTGCTGATCTCACCCGGCGAGGGTGCTCGCCTGCGGCTGAACACGATTTACACCAACATCACGAATCTACCCACGCTCGAGGCTCGAGGAGAAACGAACGAGCATTTGTGGGTGCGTGATTTTTGCGCGATGTGCAACAAGTGCGTGCGTAAATGCCCGGTCGATGCGATTTACAACCAACCACGACCTCGGGGCGATGGCGGTTATCAAAGCATCGATCACGCCAGTTGCCGTGATTACTTCACCGAACACAACGGCTGCGGCGTTTGCTTGGCGGTCTGTCCGTTCAGTCAGATCGGCTACGAGAAAGTCCATGCGGGATTCAAAGGCAACGACCACGCGCCTCAACTGCGGATCACAGCTCAGCACTGAGCTGCTGCACTGAACTGATGTGGTGATTCGCTCGAGACCAACCTCAAAACTGAACTCGAATGCGCCACCGAGCGCGATCATGTCGCGCTCGAGCAACCCAGAGACCGCAGAGAAATCAACGGAGCAACAAAATGGAACCCGACCTAAGTAACCAAGTCCTGATCGTCGGCGCGGGCCCAACCGGTCTGATGATGGCCGCACAACTCGTGCGCTGGGGCATCCAGCCGCGCATTATCGAAGCCAATGCCGGGCCGACCCTGCAAACCAGAGCGATTGGTGTGCAAGCGCGAAGCATGGAAATCTACCGCGAGATGGGACTCGAAAACGAGGTCTTCGCTCGAGGCGTGCCCGCGAAGTACGCCACGATCTTCACCGAGCATGGACGATTGGGGCAGCTTTCGATGACCGATATCGGCGCTGGCTTGAGCGCCTACCCGTACATGTTCATCCTCCCGCAAGACCAGAACGAGCGCGTACTCGGCGATGATTTGATGCAGCACGGCCTCAAAGTGGAATGGAGCACTGCCCTCAAAGAAATCGCAAACACCGATGGTGGCGTCAGGGTCACGCTCGAGACGCCGGGCGGAGGTGAGACCAAAGAGTTTCGATATGTGATCGGCGCGGATGGGCCACGAAGCACAGTGCGGCAAGCCCTGAATATCGACTTCGCGGGCAGCACATACGAGCATAAATTTTTCGTCGCAGACCTGAGCGCCGAAGGTGAACTGGTCGACGGCAGCCTCAATCTATTTTTAAGCAACAAGTACTTCGTGCTGGCGTTATTTCCGCTGCCGGGCGCGAAGCGCTTTCGGCTGATCGGACTGCTCCCCGATGATCTGGCGCACAAAGAACACATAAACTTCGAGGAGCTGCAACCGAAATTGCGCGAGATGGTTGGTGAGCGAATGCGCTTTGAGGATGTCTCGTGGTTTTCGACCTACAAGGTTCATCACCGAGTCGCGGCGCAATTCAAAAAAGGTCAGTGCTTTTTGGTCGGCGATGCGGCGCACATTCACAGTCCCATCGGTGGGCAGGGCATGAACACGGGACTGCAAGACGCTTACAACCTCGCTTGGAAGCTCGCACTGGTGCTGCGCGGTCAGGCCAAGGAGCAACTGCTCGAGACGTATCACAACGAACGCCATCCGAACGCCACCAGCTTAATCAACACCACCGATCGCGCTTTCAACGTCCTCGTCTCAGCTCATCCATTGGTCGGCTTCGTCAGGAACTGGCTGATTCCACGGATTGCGCCAGCACTCTTAAAAAACAAGTGGGTGCAGCGAAAATTCTTCATGACGATCTCCCAGACAGGCCTGAATTACCGCAACCGTACACTCAGCACTGAGCAGCTCGGTGGACAGATCAAAGCAGGGGATCGCTTCCCGTGGTTTGTAGAAAACGGTCTGGACGTATTCCAGACCATGACCGGGACGCGATTGGCGCTGTTCGCACTCGGCGATTGGTCAGCGCAGACCGCCCAGCTCGAGATGTTGCGCTCACCACTGCTCGAGGTGGTCAAAATCACCGATCAGCACACGTTTTTGAAAGCGGGACTCGTCGCTGGACTGTACCTCGTCAGACCCGACGGTTATATCGGTCTGAGTACCAAGGATGTCGCGGAAATTCACGAGTACTTACTTCAAAAAATTTGCCTCACCGCATCCTGACGCTCGAGTCGCTGCGTGGTGTTTGCCACGCGCCGATCTTTTCAACTCGAGCCGCTTGACAGGCTTTTGCAAGCTCTGTTACGATTGTTCGCAGATGTACAACTTCGCCGCGCTAAGCCTAGCCCTAGTTCACTCGAGGGTCGTGGCGTAATCGTTTCTCGCCATGCTGCCCTCGAGTTTAGCCGCTCGAGGGTTTTTTATTGACTTCCAAGGGAGCATTCATGCGATTACCTCTTCCGTCCCGCTGACCGCGCACACCGTTTACACCTCGAGCGATGAAAAAAGGAGTTCACCATGAAGCACATTAAAATTTTCGACACGACCCTGCGCGACGGCGAGCAAAGCCCCGGTGTGGCCCTGAGCGTGCCGCAGAAGCTCGAGATCGCGCACGGGCTGGCGCGAATGGGTGTGGACGTGATCGAGGCGGGTTTTCCGATCACCTCGCAAGGCGATTTCGATTGCGTGGGCCGCATCGCCCGCGAGGTGCGCGGCCCCGTGATCTGCGGGCTGGCTCGCACGCACAAAACAGACATCGAGCGGGCAGCCAAGGCGCTCGAGATCGCGGATCAGTGGCGGATTCACACCTTCACCAGCGCCAGTGATGTCCACCTCGAGTTCATGCTCAAAAAAACGCGGGCGCAGGTTTTAGAGATCAGCGAAGAGATGGTCAAGTACGCCCGCACGTTCTGCGGGGATGTCGAGTTCAGCGCTCAGGACGTGATGCGGGCCGATTTTGATTTCGTGATTCAACTGTTCAACGTGGCGATCGACGCGGGCGCGACGACGATCAACATCCCCGATACGACGGGGTACGGCACGCCGCTCGAGTACGGCCGGTTGATTGCGCGAATCCGCGATGAAGTCGTGCGCGGACGCGAGGTCAGCATCAGCACGCATTGCCACGACGATCTGGGGATGGCGGTCGCCAACTCGCTGGCAGCCGTGGAGAACGGTGCGACGCAAGTCGAATGCACGATCAATGGCATCGGCGAGCGGGCGGGCAACACGTCCTTAGAGGAGGTCGTGATGGCCTTGGCGACAAGGGGGGATTACTACCAAGCCGCGACGCAGATCAACACCCGCGAGATTTACCGACTCTCACGGATGGTCTCGAGGCATTCTGGCATGGCGGTGCAGCCCAATAAGGCTGTCGTGGGGGATAACGCCTTCGCGCACGAGGCGGGGATTCACCAAGACGGCGTGCTGAAGAATAAATCCACCTACGAGATCATGAACGCCGAGATGGTCGGGCGCGAGGCGGGCGTGCTGGTGCTCGGCAAGCACAGCGGGCGAGCGGCGTTCAAGAAAGCGCTCGAGGAGATGGGCTACGACCTCAGTAACGTCAGCAACGATCACGGGCTGTCCGAAGAAAGCGTCGGTGCGCTGTTCACGCGCTTCAAGGAGATTGCCGATCGCAAAGGCGCGATGGGCAAGGAAGAGCTGCGCTCGCTCGTGGAAACCAGAGATCACACGATCCCCGAGGTTTTCAAGCTCGAGAGCATCCAAGTGCTCTCTGGCACGCACGTTGTCCCCACGGCGACCGTGACTTTGGCGACGCCATCCGGCCCGCAGCAGCACGCCTCGAGCGGTGACGGGCCGGTCGACGCGGCGTATAAAGCGATCAATCATCTGGCACAAGTCTTCCCGAGCTTGGAGAGTTACCGCATCGAAGCCGTCACCGAGGGCGGCGAGGCGCTGGGCGAGGTCAGCATCCGCGCCCGAGTTGGCGAGATCATTTACAGCGGTAACGGCGTCAGCACCGATATCGTCGAAGCCAGTGCGCGGGCGTGGCTCGAGGTGATTAACGCAAGCTTAGCGAATGTCGGCGTGAAGAAGGAAGCGATGCAGGCGATTTGAGAAAAGAATGGAAAGTCACCGACGTTATCCAAGCATTGAGAAATCCGACAACGTGGCAAAATCAAGAGTTTCTTCGGAAAAAACGCTACGAAGATGAACTCAATGATGAAGTCATCTTTAACCTTGCTGTCGGTTCATTTGAACCACGGGTTAAGCGCTGGCTTGCGAGACGGTTGTGGCAACTTCCTTCGCACAGACATAGCGATCACCTCGAGCAAGCCTTCGATCATCTAGCGGCTCACCCTCATGCAGCGGTTCGATTACCACTTACAAAAGCACTGTGGTTCAGGCAAGAAAAAACTTCATTGCTTAAACAAATGATTTTCGATCCTGTTGCCGCCGTCAGGTTATGCGCGTTGGATGGGTTAGCTCGCAGGCTTCCGCCTGATGAGGTCAGAACGGTTTACCACTTACTCGCGGCTGATCCGAACAAAGCTGTGCAACGACGTGCGACCCAACTGGCTCGACGCTTATCTCATTTTGGAACTCGGTAACGCTCTACGCACAGCAGGCGGAGCTGTAAAAAATGAGCAAGGCAAGCGATTTAACGCTACAATCAAACCATGTCAGCTCGAGTCACCGAACACTTATCGGTCGCGACGTACCTCGAGCGTGAGCGCATCAGCGATGTGCGCCACGAGTACGTGGACGGCGCGATGCTGGCAATGGCGGGCGAGAAACGCGTTCATAACCGCCTCGCCCGGCGCTTCGTGTTGCTGCTCGAGCCTGTGGCGGATGAAAAGGGGTGCGAGGTGATCGTCGAAACCGTCAAGGTCAGAACTCGAGATACGCGCTTCCGTTACCCGGATTTCGCGGTGTCGTGCGACGCTGGCGATGACCCGCTGTACTTTGAAAACCCGTGCCTGATTGTCGAGGTGCTGTCGGACAGCACGGATTTCGGCAAGAAGCTCGACGAGTACACGCGCCTGCCCAGCCTGCAACGCTACGTGCTGGTCGCGTCCGACTCGAGGTTCGTGGTCGTCTATCGCCGCGAGGGGGCACGCTGGACGGTCGAGAGTCTCGAGGACACGGGCGAGTTTGATCTGCCGTGCTTGGAGACGACGGTGACGCTCGAGGCGATTTACGCAGGCATCGAGTTCGGGTCGTGAACCTCGAGAAATTGACGCAGTTCTTGGTCGAACTCGAGTTCTCGAACTCCAAAGCGTGGTTTGACCAGAATCGCCCGCGTTACCTCGAATTGCGGCTCGAGTTCATCCAGTTTGTGACTGAGATCATCGCAGGTGTCTCGAGCTTCGATGCGAGCGTCAAGGGCATCAACGCCAAGGATTGCCTGTTTCGCATCAACCGCGACGTGCGCTTCTCAAACAACAAGAACCCGTACAAAACCAATTTCAGCGCGGCGCTGAGCGCGGGCGGGCGGCACTCAAATATGCCGATTTACTACGTGCAACTCGGCATCGAAAACTCGATCACAGCGGGCGGGATTTACGCGCCGCCAAACGATCAACTGGCATTAATCCGGCGCTTCGTGGAGCGTCACCCAGCCAGAGCCGATGCGCTGTTAAAGAATAAAACACTGCTCGAGGCGTTCGGTGGGCTGGACAAGGACGCGGTGCTCTCGAGGTTCCCGAAAGGGTTCCCCGATGGCTCGGAGCTGCTGAAATTCAAAAGCTTCACCGTCAGCAGCTCCTTCGATGCGCTCGAGTTGGGCAGTGAGGGCGTGCTGGAGAGGATCGTGACCAAGTGCGCGAAGATGCAGGCGCTGCACAAGTATTTGAGAGAGGCGCTGACCTATGATTCTTGAAATCGCCGAGTTCAACATCCCTACCGACCGAGCTGCCGACTTTGAAAGCGCGATGATTGAACTGAAAACCGTGATCGGCTCGAGTCCGGGCTATTGGGGTCACACGATCCAGCGCAGTCTGGAGACGCCAGAACGTTACGTGCTGCTGGTGCGCTGGACATCGCTTGAGGCGCACGAGGCTGGTTTTCGCGGTTCACACGCGTTTCAAGCATGGAAGGCGCGGTTGGGGGCGCATCGTGACGGCGCGGTGGTCGAGCATTTTGCCACGATCCTCGAGCATGAATGGGCTTTTTCGGTAAGCTCCCTTACCAATTGAACGGCCGCTGAGTCTCGGCTGAGTCGGGTCATCAACGCCCGCTGGCGCACAACGTGGATACTAAAGCTCGGGCAGCTCACTCTGCTCGAGGGGAGAATTCATGTCTGAATTGAACGGCGTCATGATGCAATTTTTTCACTGGTACACGCCGAATGACGGCACGCTGTGGAAGCAGGTCGCGGAACAAGTGACGGAGCTTGCCGAGCGCGGCGTGACTTCACTGTGGTTGCCACCAGCCTACAAGGGAGCAGGCGGCGGGTACGACGTGGGCTACGGTGTGTACGACCTGTTTGATTTGGGTGAGTTTGACCAAAAGGGTTCAGTCAGAACCAAGTACGGTACGAAAGACGAATTTCTGGCGGCGTGCCAAGCGGCGACTCGAGCCAATGTGCGAATTTACGCCGATGCGGTTTTCAATCACCGCATGGGCGGCGACGCGCAAGAAACGGCGCTGGCGACGCCTTTCAGCCCCGATAACCGCAATCAGCAGATCGGTGAACCGAGAGAAATCAAGGTTTGGACGCATTTTAACTTCGCAGGCAGAGTCGGCAAATACTCCACGATGCAGTGGCACTGGTATCACTTTGACAGCGTGGGCGAAGACGCCAACAACCCAGATTTCAACGCGGTCTACGTTTTTAAGGACAAGGGATTTGATGAAAACGTTGACCAAGAGAACGGCAATTACGATTATCTGATGGGTTGCGACGTGGACGTGTTTCACCCCGAGGTGCGCGGCGAACTCGAGTATTGGGGCGAGTGGTTCGTGAACTTAACCGATGTGGACGGCTTTCGCTTCGATGCAGTCAAACACGTTGATCACAAGTTTTTTGAAGATTGGTTGAACGCAGTCGGCGCTCGCACCGACAAGGATCTCTTCGCGGTTGGCGAGTACTGGTCATACGAACTGGCCTCGCTCGAGCATTTCATCGCCACCACCAATGGTCGGGTGACGCTGTTCGACGCGCCGCTGCACAAGAATTTCCACGATGCGAGTAAAGCCGGCAACAGTTACGATCTGCGCCAGATTTTTGACGGTTCGCTGGTGGCTGGGCATCCGACGCTGGCGGTGACGCTGGTGGACAACCACGATTCGCAACCACTTCAGGCGCTCGAGTCCGATGTAGACGGCTGGTTCAAGCCGCTGGCTTACGCGCTAATTCTGCTGCGCCGTGACGGCTACCCGTGCATTTTTCACGCCGATTACTACGGCGCTCAGTACAAAGACAAAGGGCGCGATGGGAACGAATACGAGATTGTCATCGACTCCCAAAAATTCTTGATCGATTGCTTTCTCGAGGCGCGAAAAAGTGTAGCGTTCGGTGAGCAATACGATTACTTCGATCACCCCAACTGCATCGGTTGGACGAGGCTGGGCAACGATGAGCATCCGGGCGGGCTGGCGGTGGTGCTCAGCAACGGGGACGCGGGCACGAAGTGGATGCAGGTCGGTCATCAAAACCGCGTGTACGGCGACGCCACGGGACACATCAAAGAAACCGTGACAACCAACGAGGACGGCTGGGCGCAGTTCACCTGTCTGGGCGGCAAAGTCTCGGTCTGGACACCTCGAGCGGAGTAAATTCGGGACAGCTCGAGCAGGCTGAGTCCGTGAGCCTCGAGCAGCTTGGGTCATCCGCTCGAGGTTGAACGTGCGTATGACAAAGCATGACGAAGCGATTTTGGCTCAGCGGATTCTGGCTCGAGAAGGCGATGCACGGCTTCGTGGCGCTGGTCGCGGTCAGTGCATTGGGATTGGTGGCGCGGCTGGTGTGGGAAGTGCCGTACCCGCCGCAGGAACTCTTCAACCGTTTGACGCAATGGATGGGCACACCCGCGATGTTTCAGCTCATCCACAAGCTGTTGGGGTACGGCGCGGCCGGCAAGGTCTTTGCTTTTGCGGGCAGCTTCGCCCTGTGGCTGGTCGCGCTGACGGCGCTGGGCTGGCTGCGCCCGTGGCTGGCGGCGCTCGCGCTGTTGGTCGTCTGCGGGTTGCTCGTGCCAGTCCCCGTGGCACTGGTGACGGCACTGGTTTACTTCGGCATCAGATCACTGCTCGAGACGCCCAGAATTGGCGGCAGTGCGAACCTCGAGCGGCGGCGCACGTTGGGCTGGCTCTCGGCTGGCTCTGGGTTGCTGGTCAGTGGCGGCGCGGCTGTGCTGTTGCGTTACGTCTTCGCACCGAGCACCGAAGCGGCATCCTCGAGCGCTGGCGCTGAGACGCTGCTGACGGGACTTACAAAGCAGAGCGAGTTTTACAGCATCTCCAAGAACTTAGAGGCGTTCGACCCCAAGCTGACCGCAGCCAAGTGGTCGCTGAAAATCACGGGGCTGGTCAAAAACCCGCGCTCTTACACACTGACTGAACTCAAAGTCCAACCACAGCACAACATAGAAGCGACGATGGTCTGCATCTCCAACGCCGTCGGCGGCGGGCTGATCGGCAATGCGATCTGGAATGGGTCTTCACTGCGGCGCTTACTCGAGCAGGTCGGCATCGACCCGAAGGCGCGGTTCGTCAACTGGCGGGCGGCGGACGGCTACATTGAAAGCCTGCCGCTGGCTGCGGCATTGGAGGACGACGTGCTGCTGGTGCACGGCTGGAACGGTCAGCCGCTGTCGCAAAAGCACGGCTTTCCGCTGCGCGTGCTGATTCCGGGGCGCTTGGGCATGAAGCAACCGCGTTGGATCACCGAGATCGAGCTGTCCGACAAGCCAGCCGTCGGTTACTGGGTCGAGCGCGGCTGGAGCAAAGACGCCTTCGTGCAGACGATGAGCCGCATCGATGCGCCCTCGGAGAGCGCGGTCAGCTTGAAGGCATCCGAGATCAAAGAAGTCAGCGGTATTGCCTTCGCGGGCGAGCGCACGATCACCAAAGTCGAGGTCAGTCTGGACGGGAGCAAATCATGGCTCGAGGCGCAACTGTTACCGCGCCGCTCCAAGCACGCGTGGCAGATCTGGCGCGTCGCGTGGCAACCGCAGGCAGGGTCACATCAACTGGCGGTCAGGGCTTACGCCGACGGCGTGCTGCAAACCGAAGCGATCCGTGACGCATTGCCCGAAGCCTCGAGCGGCTGGCACAGCTTCATCAGCAATTTGAGCTGAAAGTTGAACTCAGTCTTTAAGTAAGGGTCACGCCGCCACTCGAGGGACGCAACTCACCAGACAGCAAGCGCACAAGCTGGATTTGCCCACGCCGTTCTCGCCAACCACCGCCAGCGCCTCGCCTACGTGCAACTCGAGGTTACTATTAACTGCGCCCGACAGTCAGATTCAGCCCGTGAGCCTCGAGCGGTGCTCGAGGCTCACGGGTGTCCCCGCTGCGAAATCGGTAGAAAGACAGATGCGCCGATCAGCGCGGTGATGACGCCGATGGGCAACTCGGCCGGGGCGCTGACCGTGAGTTATGAAACGAGCGCTCGAGGTCAAAGCCGTGTTTGACGCGCAGTTTTAAGCCATCGCTCGAGGCTCGAGCGAGCAATAAACCTCCTGCGAAAGTGTTTTTTTGCCTCTCCCTGCGCTCGATCTCGCCGAAAGGGGGCGAGCGCAGCAAGTTGCCGTTGATCTTGAACTTCAAAGTCAAGTATTTGAGAATACGCCGTTGCCGCCCGCCTCGAACGTTGCACCGCTCAGGAGCGCCACGGCGTCAAGCGCCGCTCTAACGTCCGCATCGAGTAATCCGTCAATAGCGCCAGCATCGCCACCGGCAGAGCGCCCTGCAACACCTGCGCCAGATTGTCGTTGCCCAGCCCACCGATGATCGGCACGCCCAGACCGCCCGTGCCGACCAGCGGCGCAATCGTCGTCGTGGCCATCACCAGAATCAACGTGGTGCGTACCCCCGCCAGCAGACTCGGTAGTGCCAGCGGCAACTCGAGCCGCAGTAAGCGCTGACGCTCGCTCATGCCGCTGCCGATGCCCGCCTCTAAAGCATCGGCGGGCACGGTTTCCAAGCCCTGCAACGCGCCGCTGACCGTGGGCAGCAAGCCGTACAAAAACAGCGCCAGCACCGCCGCTTGAGCGCCGAAGCCCAGAATCGGCAGCATCAAAAACAGCACGGCCGTCGGCGGGAAGGTCTGACCGATGCTGACGGTATTGGCGATCAGCGGCAGGAACGGCCGCCCGCTCGGGCGCGTCGCCCAAACCGCCAGCGGCAAGCCGACGATCAGCACCAGCACCGACGCCAGCCCCGCGATTGCCAAATGCTGCCCGACCAACTCGAGCAACGTGGCGCGTTCAAAGACGGGATTGCGGCTGTTCGGAAAGAGTGCTGTGAGCGCCAAGCGCCAGCCGTCCTGCCACGCGAACAGCGCAAACGCCGCAACCCAGAGTACAGGCAGCAGTGCGGCTCGAGCCAGCGTCACGGGTTGCGCCCGTAATCGCTCATGGCGATCAGTCCGATCACGTTGCCCGCAACGTCCATCACATTCAACTCGCGCCCACTCGCGCCCATCAGTTGCGACAGCGCATCTCTGGCACTCGAGCTTGCCAGAACCTGACCTCGAGCCTCCCCCGCATTGCTGGGCGGTATTCGCATCAATGCGGTGACGGGCATCAAGGAGAGGCGCTTCAACTCGCGGTCTTCCCCGAGGAAGCTGGCCACGAAATCGTTGGCCGGCGCACGCAGTAGCGCCTCGGGCGTGTCGAATTGCTGCACCGCGCCCGCGTTCAAGACGCAGACGCGATCACCGATCTTGATTGCCTCGTCGATGTCGTGCGTCACAAAAACAATGGTTTTGTTGATTTCGGTTTTGATCCTCAGAAACTCGTCCTGCAAACCGCCCCGCGTGATCGGATCGACCGCGCTGAACGGCTCGTCCATCAGCATCACGTCCGGATCGGCCGCCAATGCTCTGGCAATGCCAACGCGCTGCTGCTGCCCGCCGCTGAGCGCTCGAGGATAGCGTGAACCGTACACACCCGGCTCCAATCCGACGGTGTGCAGCAGGGACTCGGCCCTCGAGCGGCGCTCAGCTTTCTGCGTACCGAGGATGCTCGGGACGACCTCGACGTTCTCAAAAATCGTCATGTGCGGAAACAACCCAATGCTCTGAATCACGTAGCCGATGCCGCGCCGCAACTCGACGGGATCGAGCAGCGCACTGTCCTTGCCACCGATCAGAATCTGCCCGCTCGAGGGCGCGATCATGCGATTCACCAGACGCAGCAGCGTGCTTTTACCGCAGCCGCTGGGGCCAATCAGGATCACCAGTTCGCCGCGCTCCACGGTCAGGCTGATGTCGTTGAGGATCACCGTGCCCGCGTTGTAACTCTTACTGACGCCAATAAATTCGATCATCGCAATCCTTTGGGCGTGACCACAGCCGACAATGCCCTGAGCAATGCATCGATCACCAACGCCAGAATCACGATCGGCGCAGCCCCGACCAGAATCAGATCCGGCGCGTTGGCGTCCACGCCGCGCAGGATGAAAAATCCCAGCCCGCCGCCGCCGATCAGCGCCGCGACCGTCGTCAACCCGAAACTCAGCACCGTCGCGCCGCGCAAGCCAGTCAGCATCGCCGGAATCGCGATTGGTAATTCTGCCCGCAAAAAAACCTGTCGCTGGTTCATGCCCATGCCCTTTGCTGCGTCGATCACGCCTTCCGGCACGCTTTTCATGCCGACAAAGGTATTGACGACGATTGGCAGCAGCGCGTAGATGGTGAGCGCCACGAGTGCGGGCGCAGCGCCGATGCCGCGAATTCCGGCGGATGAGAGTAACGCAGCGGGTTGCACGAACGCAGCCAGCCCCCCCAGATTGCCGATCAGCGCGTTGTAGATCAGCACCGCCAGCATCGGCAGCGCCACCAGCGCAGTAACACCGACAAGCGCGAATCGCACGGGCAGCACGCCGCTCAATCCAGAGACGGGCAACCTCGAGATTGCAAAGCTCAGCAGCGCACCGATCACAATAATCGCCAGTACCGCGCCGACGCTGACCGAGCGCCCGACCCACGCCAGCGGCGCGAGCAGCACGCCGAACAGCGCCAAGCTGGGAATCGTTTGCAGCAATCCCGCGCCGCCCAGCACCAGCCCCTCGAGCCTCGAGTTTCGCACGGCCAGCAGCGCCAGCGGCACACCGATCACGACAGCCACGATCACGGCTGCGATGGACAGAGCGAAGTGGCGCAGTAGCTCGGTGAAAAACGTGTCGCTGACAGCCGCGTATTCCACCGCTGGCCCGAGCCTCGAGTACGCGCCGAGCACAAAGGTCGCCAGCAGCGCCAGCAACACCATCGGCGCGGCGAACTTCATTTCAGTCCCCACGCCGAACGCCGCGATGTAGATCGCCAGCAGCATCAGCCAGACGCCGCCCGAAACCGAGACTCGAGCGAACTCACCCGCACCTGACAACAGCAGTGCAGCGTTGCTGGAGATCGTCAGGGCGATCGCGGCAATCGCGCCGACCAGCAGCGCCGTTCCGACGTAACCGCGCAGACTCGAGCGCCAAAGACCGCTCAAGCCAATCAGCGCCCACGCCACGAGCGCCAGCCAGTGCCACGGGCCGCTCAGTTGCCAGACTGCCAACGCATCCCCCTGCACCAAACGGTTTGGGCGAAACAGCAACCACGGTAGCGACGCACTCAACACGCCGATCGCGCCGCCCAACACGGTGATGGCGTTCAGCTTCAATCCTCGAGTCTCGGTCACGTTTTCCCCCAAAACCTGCAAGCGACGCGGTGATGAGCTAAAAAAAAATCGGGGGCAAAAAGCTTGCCCCCGCGTTAAAAGTGGATTTACTTGATCGCGCCGCTGGAGCGCAGGTAATCGCCCGCGACTTTGGTGGCGCTCAACCCGCCGACGGCGATCTTGCCGTTCAAATCCGACAGCACGCTTTCGGTCAGCTTGGCGAAGACTGGATTGATGATGCTGCCCAGATCGCGGTTTTTGTCAGCCACAACTTTACGCACGGTGATCGCTGGCTGGTACACGGCGACTGCACCCTTCGGGTCGGTCAGCGCGACCAGTCCGAGCGCACCGATTGCGCCGTCCGTGCCATACGCCATCGCAAAATTGACGCCGCTTGTGCCTTGCGACGCGGCCGTCTGGGTCTGCGTGGTGTTGCCACCGGGGAGGATCAGCAGTTGCTCGGTTTTGAGCTTGAAACCGTACACTTTTTCAAAGGCTTTCAGCGCGTCGTCGCGGTCGACAAACTCTTGGCTAGCGGCCAGTTTGACGGTTTTACCCGCATTGACATACCGGGCGAAATCGGCGATGGTTTTGAGGTTCTCAGCCGTGGCCAGCTTCTTCGGCACAGCCAACGCCCACGTGTTGTTGGCGGGGGCTGGGTTCAGCCAGACGACGCCGTTTGAAGCCTCGAGCGTTTTGACTTGCACGAACAATGCTCTGGCGTCATTGGTACTGAACTTCGCGTCTTTGTACTCCGGGAAATACGCGGCCGAGCCGGTGTACTCGGGGTACATGTCGATCTCGCCCTCTTTCAGAGCTTTACGCACGACGGGCGTCGTGCCGGTGCTGCACCGATCCGTGACCTTGTAGCCCTTACTTTCCAAGAGTTGCTTGGTCATCTGGCACAGCAACGCGCCTTCGGTGTCCACCTTAGAGCCGATGGTCACGACTTTTGGGGTTTGGGCGGTGGCGAGTCCTAGGGCCAGCACAGCGATTCCAGCGACGGCGATCACGGCTTTTTTCATGGTGAACTCCTCTTGAGCGGCAAGATAAACCTGCGACTGCAATTAAACCGTTCCTTAGCCAAATGTGCCTGTGTCGAGGCGTACAACTTTTCAGGCGACGACTCCCTCGAGCGCTGATGAGTTTACCACATCAGCCTCAGCACTGATTGGCGTCCGTGACAGCTCTAAAAGCTCCTCGAGATCAATGCTTGCCATGAACTCCGACAGCACCGCGTTGTCCTCGAGCGTCACCGCTTTGTCCATCACCCAAGCCCGCACGCGCTCCAAAGCCGGCGAGAGCGCACCGACCACGCCGCGCAGTTCTATTGCGTGGCAGGCGTACAGCAGCTCAATGGCCAGCGCCGAGCGCATCAAACGCATCAGTTTACGCAAATGCTCTAAGGACAGCGGAGCCATGCTGGCGTAATCGTCGCTGCCTTCCGTGACCTGCGGCGTGTACGACAGGCTCGAGGGCAGGCAGTACGAGTAGGCTTTGGCCACAATCGTCGCCAAAGCCCTCGAGATCGTGTTGAACGTCATGCCGCGCCGGGCGTTGTGCTGATCCGCCAGCGCCGTCGGCAGACCGCTAAAGTCGCTCCACAGCAGTTTATTGCTGCGCTGCGAACTCATCACCATCACGCGGTGCAGCGCCAGCCGAATCGTATCGAAGGCCAGCGCCAATGGCGTGCTCTCGAAATTGCCGTTGGCGATGATCGAATCGTCCTGCGCGACGACCAGCGGACTGTCCGTGCGGGCGTTCAGCATCATTTCGATCTGCCCAGCGGCGTAAGCCAGCGCGTCGCAGCACGCGCCGTGAACTTGCGGCACGCAGCGAAACGACAGCGGGTCTTGCAAGCTGCGCGGCGCTGCCCACAGAGCGCTACCGCTCAGCAATTCGCGCAGGTGAGCGCCGCGCCGCTGCTGCCCCTGAAACGGTCGAGCGGCTAAAACGGCCGGATCGAGCGTGCCGAGGTTGGCGGCGAAACCCTCGAAGCTCATCGCCGCTGCGATGTCGAACGCGTCCAGCAACTGCGTCGCGTCGCGCATCGCCAGCCCGCCCACGCCGATCGTGCAGGCGTTTGAAGAGATCAGCCCCAAACCCTCCTTGGCTTTCAACTGGAGCGGCTCGAGACCCGCCCGCTCCAAGGCCTCTTTCCCACTCAGCTCCTCGCCCCAGACGACGGCCCGGCCCTTGCCAATCAGCACCAAGCCAATCTGCGCCATCTGCGCCAAGTCCGATTCGCCCATCGACGCGTTTTCACTGTGAACGACGGGGTGAACGCCCGCATTCAGCATCGCCACCAGCAACTCGACCATTTCGGTTCGCACGCCACTGCCGCCCTGCGCCAGCCCGCTGACTCGAGCGGCCATCACGGCCCGCACCTCATTTTGCTCCAAGGGCCGCGCCGACACGCTGACCGCGTGGGCCATCACGATATCGGCGTTGAAATCCGCGATCTGCGATTCTGAAATCACGTATTTTTTCAAACTCCCTAAGCCCGTGTTCAAGCCATACGTCGGCACTCGAGACTCTAAAACGCGCTCGATCACGCCCCGCGCATCGCGCACTCGCTGCCATGCGGCGCGGGACAGCTCGAGCTTCGCGCCTTTGGAAACGCGCACCAGTTCGCGCAAGCTTAAGCCTTGATCTAGGGCGATCGGAGGACGACTCGGAGTCATGGATGTCGCTTCATAAAAAGATGTACCTCATCAGTTCAATCCCCAATGCAGCCTCAAGTTCAGGGTAAGCGCTTTTATCCAAGACGCCGCGACTGACGGGCAGTTTCTGGTAGGGCACGACCAGCACCGCGACGTTCATGCCAACCTTGATCTCGCCAGATTTTAGAGGCAAGCCAGTCATTGCATCAAAGACGCTGATCGTATCGGGAAAGGTCGTCACGCGTTCCCCGCTCACGTCCATCGCCATGAACTCGTTCATCAGGTACAGCTTCGCTTCGCGCCCAGCACTCGAGGACTTGCCACTCGAGGACTTGCCACTCGAGGTCACGCTGTACCGTGCGTGATCGAAACCGCCATCGGTGCGAAGGCTGGCGGCCGTGACCTCACCCTCGAGCACGATCTCGCCGCCTGTAACCTGCACGACTGCCGAGAGCTTGGCTCGAGCGCCGTCGGCCGCCATCATCGCGTGCCCCAAATCCAGAGCGCAGGTGATCGCCCCGAGGGCCGCTCGAGCGCGAACTGCTGGCACAGGTAGCGGCAGCCGAGCGCTGGCGATGAAACCGCCGCTCTGCACGCTGGCAGCCCGCAAAATGTTGCTGGTGCGAAACAGACTGCCCTTGGCGACGACCTCAAGGTAAGCGCCGAGGTCGCGCTTGCCGCCGACGACCGCCTGCACCGTCCTGAACAGCGGGTCGTCCGCGTAACCAAAAGCGCCAAGCTTGATCGTCGGGTGGGCCCGCACATCGCCCGCCGCGTCCACGACTGGCAGATCGCAAGCCGCAGCCGGCATCCAAGAGTTGACACTCGAGGAATAGCCGTTCTGCGCGTTCATCACACCGACGACGGGTAAGCCAGTCAGCTCGAGGGCCGCGTCGCGCACGAGTTCAAAGGCTTTGATGTAATCCTTGGGGAACATCTCGAAATCGTCCGACGCGGGCGCACCAATCGCGCTGATCGTGACGATCAAGCCGTGCTGCGGAATCTCGTCGATGCTCATCAGTTTGGGACGACCGAGCGTGACCGCCAGATGCCCGTTCTGCAAGCCGTGATCCAGCCAACCGCCGCCGCCGCAGGCGTAGACCCCACCGCCGAGACAGGCGGCTTCGACATCTTCATGCGTCAATGTCCTCATGGTCTCCCCTCGTTCACCGCGTCGACCTCGAGTCCGAGCGCTTGCAGCCCAGCCTCCGTTGCCGTTTGGATCGAAGCCTCATACCCAGCGTCGGCGTAACGCAGCACGCCCCAGCCCGTGTCGTTGTTCATCACGCGCTTCAAGCGCTCAGCCGCATCCGCGCTACCATCGGCAATGGTCGTCACGCCCGCGCTGGTCATGTACCCCGCGTAGCCGCCACCGCCCGAATGCACGGCCACCAGATCAGCCCCACTCGAGGTCAGCAGCAGCGCGTTGAGGATCGGCCAGTCCGCCACCGCGTCAGTCCCATCCTTCAAATTCTCTGTCATGATGTTCGGGTGCGCCATCGACCCCGCGTCCAAATGATCGCGGCTGAAAGCGACTGGGGCGCTCAAGTCCCCTCGAGCGACAGCCACGTTGATCTCCAATGCAACTTGCGTGCGCTGCCCGTGTCCGAGCCACGCGGTGCGAGCCGCCAGTCCCTGAAACGGCACGTGGGCCCGCGCCGCCGCGATCCAGCGCTGAATGTTGGCATGATCTGGATACAAGCGCTCCAACAGGGCGTCCGTCCAGCGGATGTCGGCCGGATCGCCGCTCAGCGCCACCCACCTGAACGGCCCAATGCCTCGAGCGAATAAATCGCGCAGGTAGCTTTCAGTGAACACCTTGATCTCGAACGCTTGCGGAAAGCCGTGATCTCTGGCTTGGGAGCGCAAGTTATTGCCGTAATCAAAAACGATGCTGCCGCGATCACGATGCTCGAGCATCAATTGCACGTGCCGCACCATGCTGTCGCGGCTGTGCTGCACCAAGCGCTCCGGAAACGACTCGCGCAACACCGCCGCTTCCTCGAGCGTCACACCCTGCGGCACGTACCCGTGCAGCGCATCGTGGGCGCTGGTCATGTCGGTCACGACATCGGGCTTGATCCCGCGCTCGAGTAACGTCTCGAGCAGCGTGACCGCATTCCCGATCCATGCAACGCTGCACGCTTCTCCCCTGTCCCTCGCCTCGAGCGCAATTTTTAGCGCCTCTTCGAGGTCACTCGTGACGTGCTGCACCAGCCCCGCATCGCGCCGCGCCAACGCCCGAGTCGCGCTGACTTCAGCCGTGATGCTCACCGCGTGCAACATCGTCAGCGCCAACGGTTGAGCGCTGCCCATGCCGCCCAAGCCAGCCGTCACCACCAGCCGCCCGCGCAGGTCGTCCACGCCAAACTCGACTCGAGCCAGCGCTCCGAACGTCTCAAAGGTTCCTTGCAACACGCCCTGAAAGCCGATGTACTGCCAACACCCAGCCGTCAGCCCACCCCACGCGATCTTGCCCTTGGCGTACAACTCGTAAAAGTGTTCGGTCGTCGCCCAGCGCCCCACCAAATTGGAGTTCGCCAGTAGCACCCTCGGTGCGCCAGCGTGCGTTTGAAATACGCCAATTGGTTTGCCCGACTGAATCATCAGCGTCTCGTCGTCGGCCAGCTCAATCAACGCCTTGCGGATGCGCTCGTAGGACGCCCAGTCCCGCGCGGCTTTGCCCAGCGCGGCGTACACGACCAGATTGCGTGGGTTTTCGCCGACTTCCAAGACGTTCTCGAGCATCCGCAGCAGCCCTTCGGTGCGCCAGCTTTTCGTGCGGAGTGTGCCCCCGCGCTGCGCGACGATCGGGCGCTCGAGCGTTGGGGTAGGAATGGGGATGGACTCGAGGGTTGCCTGTGTCATGCGTGGAATGCTCCTTCGTTGAAAGTCTGGTTAATCTAACCCGTCTGGGATGTACGGAACTGTCGCCCTCGAGACTTCACGCCGAGTTGGAATGGGGCGGCGCGGTGGCAGGGGCGAGCGGCCGCTCGCCCCTACGGTTTGTGGTTCACGCATTCAATAAATTCTCAGCTCGAGAAATCACGCAAAAACGCGATCAAGCTCGAGGATCGTGTTGAGCAGCACCTGAGCGCCGATCACGAGCTGCGCGGGTGTGCTGAACTCGTCCTGCGAGTGGCTGCGCCCACCCTCACACGGGACGAAAATCATGCCCGCCGGACATAATCTCCCAACCTGCATCGCGTCGTGACCCGCGCCGCTCGGCAACGCTAGGCAATGCACGCCCTGAGCCGCATGCCGAATCGCGGCGCGGACGCGAGCGTCAGCGATCAGCGGCGCGGCGGTCGAAACCTGCGTCGACTCGAGCCTGACGCTCTCGAGTCGTGCCGCGTCACGGGCCAGCTCGAGGGCTGAACCGCAGAACACCTCGAGTCTTGCCACCTCGAGCGACCGCGCTTCAAAAGTCAGGCGCACGCTGCCCGGCACGACATTGGAGTTGTTGGGCGCTACCGCCAGCCGCCCGACCGTGGCGACGATCCCAGCCTCGAGCCGCGCTGCATCACTTAAATTTGCGGTGAAGCGCGACGCGGCGACCAGTGCGTCCGAGCGCATCAGCATCGGCGTCGTGCCCGCGTGGTCGGCGCGACCCGTGAACACCAATTCAAAGCGCTGAATCGCCACGATCCCCGTGACCTCACCAACGTCCGCGCCGACTGATTCCAGTACCCTGCCCTGCTCGATGTGCAGCTCAACATACGCGACAAGCTGGTCGCTCGAGCGCAGTGGCGTTCCCAGTTGCAAAGCATCTCCGCCCATGCGATCGATCGCGGCGCTCAGGGTCTCCCCTACCCCGTTCGTCGCTTTGAGCATCGCGCCAGACAGCGTGCCCGCCCACGAGCGCGAACCGATACAGCTTGCGCCGTAATCGCTGGGTTCTTCGCTCAAAAAATCCACGATCTCGAGGGCGTGGTGCAGTTGCACATCGTGATCCGCCAATGTCTGGGCGGCCTCGAGCGCTGATAACACGCCCAAGATTCCATCAAAGCGCCCGCCACCGACGACCGTATCAATGTGCGATCCCGTCACCAAAGCGCGACTCGAGCGCGTCCCCTCGCGCCGCCCGATCAGGTTCGCGCCCGCGTCCAATGCAACGCTCAATCCCGCCTCGAGCATCTGAGCATTGAGCCACATTCGACCCTCGAGATAGGTTGGAGTAAAGGCTCGGCGCGTGAACGGCGGTTGCACGGTGAGCGCGGACAACGCCGCGAACCGCGCCAGAAAGCGCTCTGCATTGATTTTCACGTGTTGACCTTCACGTGAACTGCGGACGCACGAACCGCGCCCGCCCCGCCTGTCCAACGACGCTCGAGCCGTCAAAAACCGTTTCACCCCGTGCGATCGTCCGCACAATTTTACCGCGCAGCTCTAAGCCCTCGTAAACGCTGTGCTGCGCGATGCTGTACGAGTCCGATGCCTTGATTGTATGCGAAACTCGAGGATCGAAAATCACGACATCCGCGTCCGCCCCGACCCGCAGCGCTCCCTTTTGCGGGTACAAATTCGCCCATTTCGCCGGATTGGTCGCGGTCAGCAAGGCGAAACGCTCGAGTGATAACCCGCGCTCGAGCACACCCGCGCTCATCAGCAGCGGCAGTAGCGTCTCCAAACCGGGCAGACCGGATTTGTTGTCAAAAATATTAGGTCGGTTTTTAAGCTCCGGCGACCAAGGCGCGTGATCGGTCGTGACGAACTCAATTCGCCCCTCGAGCAACTGCTGCCACAAGCCTTCCCGCGTCTGGCTCGATCTGAGCGGCGGGTTGCACTTCGCAAAACCGCGCTGCCGGGTCAACTCGCTCTCAGTGAGCATCAAATAGTGAATGCAGGTCTCAGCCGTCACGTGAATCCCATCGGCTCGAGCGGCTTCAAGCACCTCGAAGATGTGCGGCACGGTCAGATGCGCGATGTGCAGATGCACGTCTCTGCCCCGCGCCAACTCGAGCAACTTGTAAACATCGGTGATCTCCGACAACTCCGGGCGGCTCTGCGCGTGCAAAATTCCGTCGCCCTCACCGAGCGGGCGCAACTCCGCGACCAGCGCGTCGACCAGTTCCATGTTCTCGGCGTGAAACGCCACGGGAACGTTTCTGCCGTTGGGCAGCTCGGCGAGCGCATCGAAGATTCGCGTGATCTCGAGATCAGTGATCTTCGGGAAGCGCTCTGGATCGGTTTCATAGGTGGATAATTTGAGCGCACACGCCCCAGCATTGACTAGCCCTGCCACCTGCGCCGCGCCGCCAAATTTCTGCACCGTGCCGTACAGCGCCACGTCCACCACGCCTTCACGCTCGAGGGCGGCAACCTTCGCCAGCAACCGCGCCGCTGTCGTCGTCGGCACGGGCGAGTCATACGGCATATCGGTGATGGTCGTCACGCCGCCGGCGGCCGCGCACTGCGTGATCCGCGTCCAACCCTCGGGATTGACGAGACTCGAGTTGCTGTGAACGTGCGCGTCCACGCCGCCGGGCAGCACGTAGCAGCCGCTTGAATCCATCACCTCGAGACCGTCTGGCGCGTCGCTCGAGATACCGCTGATTTTTTCGCCCCGCACGGTCAGGTAAGCATCGTGCAGCACACCCGCTTCAGTAACGATCTCCCCGCGAATCGCGTAATCAGCCATGACGCGATTTTAACGCGACACCTCGAGCCGCAATCAACCGTAGGGGCGAGGCACGCCTCGCCCCTACGACGCTCGACTTGCGCCCTGCCCCCCTAGAACTCGAGTCTCGAGGTACGTTGCAACCGCGCCATTTGGTGGCCGGGCGAATGGCCATTCGCCTCTACGGAAAATCGGTCTCGAGCGCGTTTTTGTTTGCCGCAATTCAGAGCAGCCTCGAGCGTCTACCGCCCCAGTCGTCCGCCCATCATCTGCGCCAATCCGCGCCCTTTCGTGCCGCGCATCATTTTCATCATGTCCTTCATCGAGTCGTGCATTTTGATGATGCGGTTGACTTCCTGTACGCTCATGCCGCTGCCCAGCGCGATGCGTTTGCGGCGCTGCCCGTCGATCAACTTGGGGTTGCGACGCTCCTTGTTGGTCATGCTTTGGATAATTGCCTCGATGCGCTTGAATTGCTTGTCGTCGACGTTGATGTCGGCGGGCAGCATCCGGCTCATGCCGGGGATCATTTTGACCAGATCACCGATGGGGCCCATCTTCTGGATATTGCGTAGCTGCTCAAGCAGGTCTTCAAAGTCGAATTCATTGGGTTTTTTCGGCGCGAAGGCTTTCAGGTCAGCCGCTTGCGCCTTTTCGATCAGCGTCATCACGTCGCCCATGCCCAGAATGCGCTGCGCGATCCTGTCGGGGTAGAACGGCTCGAGACCGCCGATTTTCTCGCTGACGCCCGCGAACATGATCGGCTTGCCGGTCACGGCCCTCGCGCTGAGTGCCGCGCCGCCCCTCGCATCACCGTCGAGTTTACTGAGGATCAGTCCAGACACGCCGATTCTCGCATCGAAAGCTTCGGAGACGTTCAGCGCCTGCTGTCCCGTCATCGCGTCCACCACGAGGAAGGTTTCCGATGGCTCGAGTTGCGTCTTCAAGTCCGCCAGCGCGTCCATCAGCGCCTCGTCGACCTGCAAGCGCCCGGCGGTGTCTACGATCACCAAATCGTGAAAGTTCGTTTTTAGATATGCCTCGAGCCGCGCCCTCGTGGTGGCGGGCGATTCGTTGTCGCCCACCTCGAGCACGGGTACGCCGACCTGAGCGCCCAAGACTTTGAGCTGATCCCTTGCCGCCGGGCGTTGTGTATCGGCTGCGACCAGCAACGGGCGGCGACCCTTGGACTTGTACATCGCTGCAAGCTTGCCAGTCGTCGTGGTCTTACCCGCACCCTGCAAGCCGACCATGAACCAAACGTTGCGCTCGTTTTTTAAGAGCGGCTGCACCGCCTCGCCGCCGAGCATCTCGCGCAGCTCGTCGAAGACGATCTTAATGACCGTTTGCCCCGGCGTCAGTGAGGTCAGGACATCTTGCCCAATGGCTTTTTCTTGCACCCGAGCCACGAAATCTTTGGCAACCGCGAAGTTGACATCGGCTTCCAAGAGCGCGACGCGCACCTCGCGCAAAGCGGCTTTGACATCGGCGTCACTGAGCTTGCCTCGAGTTTTGAGTTTGTCAAAAATGTCTTGTAGTTTGTTGCCAAGGTTCTCGAACATGGTTTGATTCTACCGCTCGAGGTGACGGGTCTACTACCGCTCGAGCCGCACTGTATCCGTAGGGGCAGGGTTGGCTACGCCATATCCCAGATATCCCAGATGCACCCGAGCCGCCAATCCTCGAGAATGCCCGCATGCAAAACCCGTTTATCCTCGAGCCGCTGCTGGTGCTGATGCGCGATTACCACCGCTTGCCGCGCAATCCTGAGCGTTTCGAGGCGTATCTACACATGACCGTCGGAGGCGCTGAGCGCACGGCTGACTTGGCAAAACCGCCGTTGGTGTACATGAACCCAATGGGTAAGGATCACGTACTGGAGGCATTGGAAATGTGGATCGCGCTCGAGGCTGAAACTCTGGTGACGACCACGCTCGAGGAAGCGGCTCGGCGGCTCGAGCTTCAATGGCCACCATTGAAGGTTGGCTTGGTGATCGTCGATGATCTCAAGGGCAGTTGGACGAATCGGCATTTCAACGACGCGGGTTTCAGATTCAAACTCGAGGGAGTGAGAGCAACGGGTTGGCTGGCGATTCCGCTGTGGAGCAGCGAAGCACCGAGCCTCGAGTCGCTGCGGCTCGAGGTGCTGGAATGCTGCGCGAGGGTCGCGTATTTTTGGGAGCGCGGTGAACCGAAGACTTTACGAGCAATGATGCAGCAAGAAAGCTACGTCGCCAAGTTCGCGGGTCGCCTTCCCACGCTGAACAGCGATGACCTCGAGTACACCCGTACCGTCCTCGAGCCGCTGCTGGAATCGACCCATCAGCCAACCCAGTTGGCAGCACTGTACGGCGATGCGGTCGCCGTGGAGCTGGGCTATCCACCGCTGGGACTGTCCGCTCGAGCGGGCTTCGAGTTGGCGCTGTGGCAAGCCCTTCAATGAGTCACCTCGAGACGTGCGTGGGTTGCGGCGCGGTGCTGCCCGCGATTCCTGACGGCGCGATCCACCGTTACATGACCTCGAGCGCGGCGTGCTGGTCAGCATTTAACGAGTTAAGTCTGCTCGAGCATGGAGCGTTTGCTGCGCTGAGCGTTGATGCGTTCGCGGTGCATCACCCCGGTACACTTTCGCCGCAAACGACGCAATCGGTGGCGATTCACCTGATGGTGTTGCACGGCGTGTTGAAACGCGGTTTCAAACCATCGCAGGCGCTGTGGTTGCGCTCACGCCCCGGACGCCCGAGCCAGATGTCCAAGCATGAACGCTTCCACTGGCTGACACCGCCGGATCTGACGCATGGGATCACCGTGTCCGACGTGATCGCCGCTGCGACGCCGCTCGAGCGCAGCACTCGGCTCGAGTCGTGGGTCAGGGCTGTTTACGCGTTGTGGTCAGCGGCGCACGAAGCGCAAATCGCGGCGTGGTTCAATCAATTCGTGATCGCCGAGAAAATCTGATCGAGCGCGGTAGACTCTCACCTCGAGATGTACGCCTTACTAAAACCGTTGTTGTTTTCACTCGAGCCAGAACTGGTTCACGATCTCGTGATGAAAGGCTTAGCGCTGACAGCGCGACAAAAGCCGTTGCTCGAGATCGTCCGGCGTTACTGCGCCGTCCCAGACAGTCGGCTCGAGGTGACAGCGTTTGGCTTGCACTTCCCGAATCCCGTCGGGCTGGCGGCCGGCATGGACAAGAACGCGCTCGCGCTGCCGATCTGGTCAGCGTTGGGGTTCGGCTTCGCGGAGGTCGGCAGCGTGACCGCGCACGCGCAGCCGGGCAACCCGCCGCCGCGCATGTTCAGATTGCCAAGCGACGAGGCGATCATCAACCGCATGGGTTTCAACAACCACGGCGCTGGCATGGTGGCACAGACCCTCGGGCGTTGGCAGCGTTCGCACGGTCAGCCCCGCGTGCCGCTCGGAATCAACCTCGGGAAAAGCAAAATCACCAGTCTCGAGGACGCACCAAGCGACTACCTGCTCAGTCTGGCGCGGCTCTGGGAGTACGGCGATTACTTCGTCGTCAACGTCTCTAGCCCCAACACGCCGGGCTTGCGCGAGTTGCAGGATAAAGCGCGGCTCGAGGAATTGCTCGGTGCTGTGATGGGGTTCGTGAAGTTACAGGCACACGCCAAGCCGTTGCTGCTGAAAATCGCGCCAGACCTGAGCGAATCGCAACTTATGGAAATTCTCGAGTTGACCGATCGTCACGGCGTCGCGGGGATCATTGCCACGAACACGACGGTCTCGAGGGACGGGTTGAAGACGAACATCGAGCAAGCGGGCGGGTTGAGCGGCAAACCACTCAAAACACGCTCGCTCGAGGTGCTGCGGTTTTTACGTGCTCACTCGAGCCTGCCGATTGTTTCGGTCGGCGGGATTTCCACGGCTGACGACGTGCGCGAACGTTTGGAGTTGGGGGCGGCGCTGGTGCAGGTTTACACCGGCTTCGTCTACGAGGGCCCGCTGATGATGCGGGCGATCACGCGGGGGCTGCTCGGGCCAGCTCAAGCGCGGTAGCAGCGCACCGTGCCGTCCATCAGCGGCACGTACAGCGCCCCGCCGTTCATCACCAGTGGCGTTCCCTGCACGCCGCAGGGGAGCGATTCGCGCCACAGCACCCGCCCTGATTCCAGCGCCACGCCGATCAGCTCACCGAACTCCGAGACTGCGTAGACCACGCCGCTCGAGACGATTGGACTGGCGGTGATCTGCCCTTCCAGATTGACGCTCCAACGGTCATCGCCCGTGGCAACGGAGAGGCAGCGCAGGCAACCCGCGCCGTCTTTCGTCCAATTGGCGAGGATGGCGTGATCGCCAGTGACGACTGGCGAGGCCCAGACCTCCCCCTCGAGATCGTATGTCCACGCGGGCTGCTCGAGCGGCGTCCACACGCCTTCATTGCGCTCCAACGCAATCGCGTTGACCTCGCCCGACCACGACGGCACGATCAGGCTGGCTCCGGCCGCGTTTCTCGCGTCGCGGATGATCGCGGGTGTGACGTGAACACTGTCGAGTTTCAGTTGCCAGATGCGCTTGCCGTTCAGTAAGTTCACGCCGCTGATCTGTCCGTCCTCGTCGGCGATGATCGCCTGCCCGCCCCAAATCGTTGGCGTGGCCGTGATCGCGCTGGATGACCTGTACAGCCACTCGAGTCGCCCGTTCCTGACGGCGTAGACCTGCGAGTCTTTGCTGGCGATCAGCCACAGGTCATACCACTGGGTCGGCGCGGCCACGACATCTGCTCTGGCGCGGAACGACCACGCGGTCTGCTTGGTTTGCCAATCAACGCTCCGCACCACGCCGTCCCAACCGGCGTAAATCAGATTTGAACCGTCAAAACTGGCTGGGGCAGTGATTTCGTCGGCTGACTTAAACTGCGCCAGACCATGCCCACTGTTGGCGTCCAGCACATTCATCACGCCGTTCCTCGAGCCAATCGCAAGTGCTCTGCCCGCACCCGTGATCGCGCTGCCCCACGAGATTTCACCACCGACGTTCGCTTCCCACGCCAGCTTTAAGCGCTGCGGGCGCGTCACGCCGCCCGGATGTTGTCCGCTTCTCGAGCGTCCGCCTCGGTACTGCGCGGGGTAATGCTCCGTGCGAAGGCGCTCCAAGCCTTCGGTGAGCGTCAGCACCGCGTCGCTGGGACGCTCGAGCGGGTTTTTTTCTAAGAACGGCAGAATCGTCTCACCCAAGGCTTTGGGGAGCACTGGATTGATCGCCTCGAGCGGCTTTGGGAGTTCGTAGACGTGCTGGTACAGGATGCCCTGATCGTTGTCGGCTTCAAACGGCGCAGCGCCGGTCGCCGTGCGGTACAGCACCGCGCCGAAGGCGTAGACATCGCTCGAGGCGGTGACTGCGCCGCCTTTGGCTTGCTCCGGGGCCATGTACTGCGGCGTTCCCAGTGTGTAGCCGGTGCGCGTCAGGTCGCGGGTCATGTCGGACACGTACACCAAACCAAAATCCATGATCCGCGGGTGGCCGTCTTGATCCAGTAAAATATTGCGCGGCGTCAAATCGCGGTGCACTAAACCTTTGTCGTGAATGTAACGCAATCCCAACGCCGCTTCGCAGGCCACGCGCAGGAAACGCTCCAACTCGTCGCTCGAGTCTTCAAGCGGCGAAGCGTCGTTGATCGCGCCGCCATGCAAAAGTTCCATCGTGAAGAACGCCTGCCCGTCAGCCTCGCCGAGATCGTAAATCCCGATGATGTTTGGGTGGGCGAGGGCCGCCAGTGTGCGAATTTCGCGGCGGAAGCGCTGGCGATCGGACGGCGGTACGTAATCGTGCAGGATTTTCAGCGCGACCTCGCGCTTCAAGACCGTATCAAACGCCCGCCAGACCACGGCCATGCCGCCCTCGCCCGCCTGCTCGAGCAATTCGTAACGCCCGCCGAGGACGGTTTTGGTGCTGTTTGGCGCGGATTCGGTCACTTTTATCCTCGAGACACTTGAATCGTACACCGCTCTTGCACGGCGGGGAGTTGAGAAACATCATCCTGATCCGCTGTCACCAATCAATCACAGCTTGCCCAGACCTAGATCAGCGTGCTACGATCTTCAATTGCGGGGGTGAGGGTACTCAACTTTTAGAGTGGCTCGAGCCTGCCAGACTGAAACAAGGGAAGTGCATTTATGTCATTCACAGCAAGCGAGAAGACGCAGGTCATCAAGGATTACGGCACGGCGGAAAACGACACGGGCAGCACGCAGGTGCAGATTGCGCTGCTGACGCACCGCATCAACAACCTCTCCAAGCACCTGATCGCCAACCGCAAAGACAAGCACACGCAACGCGGTTTGCAGATTTTGGTCGGGCAGCGCAGCCGCTTGTCCAAATACATGAAATCAGAAGAGCCAGCAGCGTACAAGACGCTGATCGAACGCCTCGGACTGCGCCGCTAAACGCGCAACGCGCAACACCATCCCCTCGAGCCTGCTGTTCTAGGCGACGCGCTCGAGGGGATTTCTTTTAGAATGCGCCATGCCCCAAGTGCGCCTGACCTGCCCGCTCGATTGCCCAGACACGTGCAGCTTGCTCGTTACCGTAGAAAACGGCCAAGCGCTCAAACTGCGCGGTGATCCTTCACATCCCGTGACGCAGGGCTTCGCATGCAGCAAAACGTACAAGTACACCGACCGAATGTACCTCGAGTCACGCCCGCTCTACCCGATGAAGCGCGTCGGCGCGAAGGGATCGGGGCAATGGCAGCGCTTGACGTGGATTGAGGCGCTGGATGAGATCGCGGCGCGATTGCGGGCGACCATCAGTTCGCACGGCGCAGAATCTATTCTGCGCTACAACTACGCGGGCACGATGGGCCTGATGGAAGGCTCGCACGCCCACGCTTTTTTTCGGGCCCTTGGCGCGATTGAACTCGAGGAGACGATCTGCGCGACGGCTGGCATGGCCGCGTGGGATGCGACGTATGGCAGCGCCCGTTTTGGCACAAACCCCGAAGACGTACCGCACGCCAAGCTGATCTTGCTGTGGGGCATCAACAGCCTCGCCACCAATTCGCATTTGACGCCGTTTCTGACGCAGGCGCGACGCAAGGGGGCGCGGGTGATTCACATTGATCCGTACCAGACCAAAACCAGTCTGTACGCCGACCAGCACATCAGAATCAAGCCCGGCACGGATGCGGCGCTGGCGCTGTGCATCGCCAATATCATCATCTCGAGGGGCTTTTGCGACGCCGAGTTCGTGGATACCCACGCTCGAGGATTCACGGAATACGCGGCGGCCGCAGCCGAGTGGGATTTACCGCGCACCTCGAACGTCACGGGCATCGACGCGGCGGTGATCGAGGCACTGGCGCTCGAGTACGCCCGCGCCACGCCAAGCTTCATCCGCACCAGTTACGGGCTGACGCGGCACGAGGGTGGCGGGAATGCGTCTCGAGCAGTCACGATCCTGCCGATTCTGACGGGGCAGTGGCGGCATCGCGGCGGCGGAGCGCTGCTCAGCACCAGCGGCGCGTTCAAACTCGAGAAGTCGCGTCTTGGCGCGGCTCACCTCGTCAAGCGCGAAACGCGGCGGGTCAACATGAACCAGCTCGGCGCAGCCCTCGAGCCAGAGCTGACCGAAAGTCCAAAACTTGGCTCCACCAAAATTTCGCACCCCAACCCCATTCAAGCGATGTTCGTGTACAACTGCAATCCGGCCGTCGTCGCGCCCGACTCGAGTCGCGTGATCGCGGGCATGAAGCGCGAGGATTTACTGCTGGTGGTTTTGGAGAACGCGATGACCGAAAGCGCAGCTTTAGCCGATTACGTGCTGCCCGCGACGACCTTCATGGAACACCCCGACATTCACACGGCCTACGGGCATTACTACCTCAGCTACAACCAAGCAGCCATCACACCGCTGGGCGAATCGCGCCCGAACACGTGGATTTTCCAGCAACTCGCCCGGCGCTTGGGGCTGACCGAGCAGACGATCTACTGGAGCGTGGACGACCTCGCCAATGAACTGCTCTCAAGCACTCACGTATGGCTCGAGGGCGTCACGCTCGAGCACCTGAAAACCGAGGGTTTCGTGCGCTTGAACGTCCCAGAAACGTTTCTGCCGTATGCCAACGGCTCACCGATGACGAGCGACGGCAAGTTTCACCTCGACCCACCACCCGCGTATCTCGAGCCGCTGGATCATGTGTCAGACGAGTACCCGCTGCGCTTGCTGACGCCGCCCGCGCATCATTTCCTCAACAGCACCTACGGCAACTTGGAGAAAATCAGGCAGCTCGAGGGTGGCGAGCCAGTACTGCTGATCCACCCGAGCGACGCGGCGCAGTACGGTGTGACCGACGGCGCGATGATCCGCCTCAGCAGTCAGCAAGGCAGCGTCACACGCACTGCTCGAGTAACGGATAAAGCCAGCGCGGGCGCGGTGATCGCCGAGGGCACGTGGTGGGCGGGCAGTGCCCCGGACGGCTTGGGGATCAACACGTTGACCAGCCAGCGCCTGACCGATCTGGGCGGCGGGAGTACGTTTCACAACACCCCAGTGCGGCTCGAGGTTGCGGCGCTCGCTAGCGAACTCGAGGCATTCGATGACGTGACCTACACCGCACAAATTGCGAGGTTGGGAGACTCGAGGATTTGAAGCCGTTTCTTGGCGATCCGCAATAAACTTTTGACGTTTCACCATCACGTTCACCTCGAGCTTTAAACATCTCCATCAGCCAAGCTCGAGTGTGCGCCAAACGCAATCCTCGAGCCTACCCGCTGGGTAGACTCTTTACCATGCACCTCAGCCCTGACCAAACCGCGATCCTCGAGACCGTCCGGGATTTTTGCAAGGAGAAAATAGCGCCGCTGGCGAGCCAGTATGACCGCAGCGGCGCGTTCCCGTGGGTGCAACTGGGGGCACTGGCGGAAATCGGCTTGCTGGGGGCGTGCGTGCCAGAGGAGTTTGGCGGCTCTGGTTTGGACAGTGTGACCTACGCGCTGTGCTTGGAGGAAATCTGCAAGGCGGACGCCTCGGTCGGCGTGCTGGTCAGCGTGACCAACGGTTTACCGCAGCAGATGCTGCTGCGCTACGGCACGCAAGCGCAAAAAGAGCAATGGCTGACGCCGTTAGCCCGAGGGGAGAAACTTGGCGCGTTTTGCCTGACCGAATCCAGCAGCGGCTCCGACGCGGCCAGCTTGAAAAGCACCGGTGTGCGCGATGGCGACGATTGGATTCTGGATGGGCAAAAAGTCTGGATCACCGGCGGCGGGAAGGCGCAGACGTATCTGGTGATGGTACGTACCAACCCAGAGAAAGGCGCGAGGGGCGTGACCTGCTTCGTGCTGGACAAGGACACCGCCGGTCTGACTTTCGGCAAACCAGAAGCCAAACTGGGTTTACACGCCGCGCACACCACGACCGTCAACATGAGCAACGTTCGCATACCAGACAGCCAACGCATCGCCCCCGAGGGTCACGGCATGATCGTCGCACTCTCGAGTCTGGATGCGGGCAGAATCGGCATTGCGATGCAGGCAGTCGGGATCGCGCAAGCGGCGTTCGAGGCAGCGCGGGAGTACGCATTCAACCGCGAGCAGTTCGGCAGCCGCATCGCGGAATTTGAAGGCATCAGCTTCAAAATCGCCGACATGGCCACGCGGATTCACGCTTCCCGCCTGATGGCGCTCGAGGCGGCGCGACTGAAAGACGCTCAGTTGCCGTACAGCAAAGAGGCGAGTATGGCCAAACTCTTCGCCAGTGAGACGGCGAATTTTGTGGCGAAGGAAGCCGTGCAGGTTTTCGGCGGCAACGGCTACAGCCGCGAGTACCCGGTCGAGCGCCACTACCGCGATGCGAAAATCACCGAGATTTACGAAGGCACGAGTGAGATTCAGCGCTTGGTGATTTCAAAACAAGTGTTCAAGGATTTGAAGCAGTGAACAAGCTGGCAGCGGCGTGGGCGGCATTCCACAGTGAGGACTTCGAGGCGGCCGAGGAAGCCTTCTGGCAAAGCGACGCCACGCCAGACATCACCCGCGAGGCTCGAGGTGGGCTGGTGTACGTCTACGCCCGCACGGGGCGTTCTGAGGAAGCCCGCGATGGTTGCGAAGCGCTGCGGCTCGAGGCGCTGGCGCTGGGTGATTCGGCGCTCGAGTACGCGGCACTCCATCAGCTCGGCATCGTCGAGCGATTATCAGGGCAATTCGAAACCGCGCTCGAGGTCTTTGCTTCGGAGCGCACCGTGATTGCGTCACTTGGACAGCCACCGCTGGCCCGGTGCGCGAACGCCTTTGAAAGCGGTGTGCTACACGCCAAGCTCGGGCGCATTGAGATTGGGCGCGATTGGTTGCGGATCGCTTTGGAGGCCGCGCAGCTCAGCGGGGACCTCGGCGCTCAGGCTTCGGTGCTCAGAGCGCTCGGGGAAGTCGCTGGCAACGTCACGATGCGCCGCGCTCTGCTGACCCAAAGCCACGCCGCGTTTCTCCATGCGGGCGACGAGCTTGCCGCGCTCGAGGTCAAAGCGCTGCTCGAGCAGCCGTTGCACTGAAAGATAGCGACTCGAGTCATTCTTTTAGCATCACAGACGAATTAGATTGTTCGCCTCTCCCTGCGGGAGAGGCGAAAAGGCATTCACACTCGAGGGTTGCCGATGCGTTCTGGCGCACTGTACACATTGGCAGTCTCACCGCGCAGGAATCCAATCAGCGTCAAGTCGTAGCGCACTGCCATCTGCACCGCTAAACTCGAGGGCGCGCCAATCGCGCACAGCACGGGGATTTTGGCGAGGACGCACTTTTGCGCGATTTCAAAGGCGACCCTGCCACTGACGAGTACGACGGTCTCCTCGAGCGAGACGTTTTGCAGGGCGCTCCAACCGATCAGCTTGTCGACCGCGTTGTGCCGCCCGACATCTTCTCTGACGCACAATAGCCTGCCGTCCGTCGTGAACGTGGCGGCCGCGTGAAGCCCGCCCGTGCGGTCAAACACACCTTGACTCGAGCGCAATTTCTCTGGCAAGCCGTACAGCATAGCCGTCTCGAGCCGCAAATCTGAGTCGATGCGCGTTAAACCCCGTGCCCCCAGCGCGTCCAGACTGGCTTTGCCGCAGACACCGCAGGCGCTCGAGGCGACGCGGAAGGCGTCAAGTTGATCTAAGTAAGGGTGCGAGTTCAGGGCGACGTTGACGGTGTTGTACATCTGCTGCGCGTCAGCGCAGTACGTGATTCGTGCAATTTCGCTGCTCGAGGTGATGACGCCTTCAGCCAGCAACAAACCCGCTGCCAGTTCAAAATCGTGACCCGGTGTTCGCATCGTCACCGTTTGCCAGACGCGCTGGCGCTGAAATACGACACGAATCTCGAGCGGCTCTTCGGTCGCCAGCGCATCAACTTTTCCAATGGCGCGGCCACCCTCGAGCCGCGTGACTTTCACTCGCTGCTGGCTGCTTGGACGGACGGACACATCGCGCATGATGCCTGAGAATAGCGGCTCGAGTCCACTTTTTCGTAAGGCGCATGACGTTAGAATGACACCCGAGTGAACGTTCCCAGCGCCGCATCAACCTCGAGTCCCCCAGTGCCAGCCGCGTGGCTCGAGTACGGCGGAGCTGAACTGCTGGGGTTGCACGGCTTTCCCGCATTGCTCGAGGCGATGTCATACCTGTCAGCGGCTGCGCGGGAGCGGGTGACGCGGGCGTACCGCTTCGCAGCGCACGCGCATCAAAAGCAGCTTCGCAAGAGCGGCGAGCCGTACATCGTGCATCCCGTCGCCGTCGCGGTGATTCTGGCTGGCTTGCAGATGGACGAAGCGGCGATTTCCTCTGGACTGCTGCACGATACCGTCGAGGACACCAGCATCACCTTTGCCGACATTGAAGCTGAGTTCGGCGCGGTCGTGCGTCGGATCGTCGAGGGCGAAACCAAGGTCAGTAAGCTCTCTAAACGCGCCAAGGATCACTTAGAGGACGAGCAAGCCGAGAACCTGCGGCAACTCTTGATCGCCATGACAAGGGATGTGCGAATCATCATCGTCAAACTGGCGGATCGCTTGCACAACATGCGGACGCTCGAGCACATGAAGGTTGAAAAGCAGCAGCGCATCGCCACGGAGACACTGGAAATCTACGCGCCGCTGGCCCACCGTTTGGGTATCGGTAGCTTAAAATGGGAACTCGAGGATCTGAGCTTCAAGTATTTGAACGCCGCTGCGTTTAACGATCTGGCCGCGCAGATCAGGCTCAAACAAAATGAGCGCGACGATTTCGTGCAACGCGCCATCGCCAGCTTGAACGAAACGCTGGACAACGACCGCGAGTTGGGACGTTGGCTGATCCGTTTCGAGATCACCGGGCGCTCTAAACACTTGTACAGCATCTACACCAAGATGGAGCGCGAGGACAAGCATTTGGAGCAGATTTTTGATCTGCTGGCGATCAGGGTCGTGTTAGAGCCTCGAGCCGTCACGGAACTGGAGTTGGGGTTCGCGCCGCTGGAAGCCGATTCTGCGAGTTTGCAAATCGAGAAGCACAAGAAGGCACGGGCCGACGCCGAGTTGCAACGCGAGAAGCGCGTCTGCTATCACACGCTCGGCGTGGTTCACAGCATCTGGACGCCGATTCCGGGGCGCTTCAAGGATTACATCGCCGTCCCGAAACCCAACGGTTATCAAAGCTTGCACAGCACCGTGATCTCTCTGGAGGGGCAACCGATCGAGGTGCAGATTCGCACGTCGCGGATGCATTCAGTCGCCGAGTTCGGCGTGGCCGCGCACTGGCTCTACAAGCAAGGCGTCGAGGACGGCACTGGCTTTGAGTCGCGCAGCGCGGGTCTCGAGGAGCTGCGTCAGGGGATGCACTGGCTGGATAATTTGGAGCAGCTCAGCAGCGAAATCAAAGACGCCGGGGATTTCGTCGATGCGGTGCAGCAGGACTTGCTTGGGCAGCGCGTGTTCGTCTTCACCCCCAAGGGCGATACACTGTCCCTACCGCTCGGGTCGACGCCGATCGACATGGCGTATCACATTCACACCAACATCGGGCATCACGCGATCGGCAGCCGCGTCAACGGCAACATCGTGCCGCTGTCCACGAAACTTGACAATGGCGACCGCGTGGAGATCGTCGTCAACCGCGGCTCGCCGGGCCCCTCTAAAGACTGGATGGGCTTCGCGGCGACGCGCAGCGCCAAATCCAAAATCCGCAGTTTCTTCAGGGCCGCCGAGCGAGCCGACGCGCTGACGCACGGCTACGAGACGCTGGACAGGTACTTGAAGAAGCGCGGCTTACCCGCCCGCAAACTGATGCGTACCAAGAATCTCGAGGATCTGACCCTGAAACTCCTCGGCAGCCGCAACCCAGACGATCTGTACATGGCGATTCACGCGGGGCGCTACACCGCTCAGGCGATCGCCAAGCTGCTTGCGCCGGAACTCGAGCCGGTGCAAGCCCTGCCCCCGCGTGGCCTTGCGCCACCGCCCAAACCAGCGCCCAGCGGCGTGTTCATCGAGGGCGGCTTGACCGCACCCGTCAAATTCGCGCAGTGCTGCAAACCGATTCGCGGTGATGTGATCGCGGGTTTCGTCACGCGGGGGCGCGGTGTGACGATTCACCGCGACGATTGCCCGAACCTCCATCGTTACCGCATCGACGAGCCGGGCAGACTCGTCGCCGTCGGCTGGGACGCCACATCCATGACCTCGAGCATGGTAGACGTCGACGTCGTATGCGACGACCGCGCCGGGTTACTCAAAGACGTGCTGGACGTGCTGGATAAGCTTGGCAAGAGCGCCCTCAAGATCGAAGCCAATGTCAACACGGGCGGCGAGGCGCACATTCACCTGCGTTTCGAGGTGCGGCATCAAAGCGAATTCGACGGTATCCGCGCCGCGTTGCTCGGCGTCAGAGACGTGCTCGAGGTCATCCGGCAGGGCAACCGCAAAACGTGAGCGATCCAGCGAGGCTCGAGTGTAGTGTAATGCCAGTGATCGAGGATGGCGATGTACACCGGAATTGATGGCGTAGCGTCCCAGATTCAACTCGAGGAGATCAACCATGAGAAAAGTAATCGCATCAGAGCACATGACCTTAGACGGTGTGATGGAGGTCGCAGAGTGGAAGACTCCCTATTTGACCGATGAGGGCATGGCGATGGCACACAAGCTGCTTTTTGAAAGCGACGCCTTGCTATTGGGGCGCGTGACGTATCAATGGCTGTCACAGGCTTGGTTTAAAAGTAAGGATGAAACCGGTTTTGCAAATCGTATGAACAGCCTGCCCAAATTTGTGGCCTCGAGAACCCTGCACGACCTCGAGTGGAACGCGACGCTGATCAAAGGCGATGTGGCGGAGGAAGTTTTAAAACTCAAAAACCTACCCGGTCAGCACCTGCTGATTTACGGCAGTGGCGTGCTGGTGCAGTATTTGATGCAGCACAACTTGATCGATGAGTACCGTTTGACGATTTACCCGGTCGTGCTGGGTCAGGGCAAGCGCCTCTTTGGAAACGGGATCAACGCTACGCTGCAATTGGTGGAATCTAAAGCGTTGGCTTCAGGCGTCGTCGTGCAAACCTACAAAAAGTAAACTCGAGTGACCTTTCCCCTCGAGTTTGACAGCGGTTTTTGACACAGCGGATTCAAGCTTGAGAGCGCTCGTTGGTCTCGAGCTTCATGCCGTACCACAGCGCCCCGTTGTCTTCTTTCAGCAGCACAAATCCCACGCGCTCGTAGAACCTGACCGCGCCGACGTTGCGCGTTCCCACCCCTAGATGCACGCCGCGCACATCCGCCGCCCGCAATTCTTTGAGGAAACGCGTCATCAGAGCGCGTCCCCAGCCGCCGCCCTGCGCGTGCGGCAGCAAGTCAATGTGCAGATGCGCGGGGTGATCGGGAAACTCGAGGCCACTGGGTTGACCCGCGTGGATCAAGCGAATCATCGCCGCGTCACGGCTCTTGTCCGTCTCGAGCGGCAGCGGGTAGCGGGTTCTCAGCACGCCGAACCACTCGAGTTCGCAGGCGGCTCTGAAACCAGCGGTATCTCGAGTCCCCAGCACGTAGCCGCACGGTGCACCGTCACTCGTCAGCACGAAGCACAAGTCTGGCTCGAGCACCGCGTATGGTGCAGCGTAAAAATGCCCGAGCAGGTCTGGATCACTGTACTGCGCGATGACCGGAGCGCCACCGAACACCGTCTCCAAACAGATGCGGTACAGGCTCGGCAAGTCACTAGGTTGATACGGACGAATGGCGAAGTCCATCAGGCGACTTGACGGGCGACGAAAGTATGCGTCGGTTGCACGAACTCGTCCTGCACGGCGACTAACTGAATCTCCCGCGTGCCCGCGACCTGCGTGACCTCGAGCAGCTTGTACAGCGCACTGACCGCCAGCTCGAGCGCGGCTTGGGCGCTACCAGATTTCAAGTAATGCCCCAGAAACAATGCAGCAATCGCGTCGCCCGTGCCGTTGCGCGGCGGCTCCAAATCGATCAGCGGCGTGCTGATGAGGTACGCACCGTCATCGGTGGCGCACAGCGTTTCGATGGTATTGCTGGGCGCGTCCTCGCGCATCAGGCTGGTTAATAAAACGATGCACGGGCCGCCAGCCCGCATTTGCCCGCGCAATGTTTTCACTGCCCCCAGCGCAGTCTCGAGGGTCGCGGCGGACTGTCCCGTCAGCAATTCCAACTCAAATTGGTTTGGGGTCAGGATGTCGGCTTGCGCGACTGCCAAGCGCATCGCCTCGGGGATTTCTGGGCGCACGAACACGCCGCGCCCGACATCGCCCATCACCGGATCGCAGCAGTACAGCGCGTGCGGATTCAACATGCGAACTCGAGCGACCGCACCCAACACGGCATCAATCGTGCCAGCGCTGCCCATGTAACCGCTCAATACGGCCACGAAGCCAGATAAAGCCCCTCGAGCCGCGATGCCAGTGAGCAGATCACCGATGCTGCTGGGGTCGAAAACCTGCCCCGTCCACGCGCCGTAACCCGTGTGATTGCTGAATTGCACGGTGTGAATCGCGGCGACTTCGAAGCCCATGCGCTGCAACGGGAACACGGCGGCCGCGTTACCGACGTGACCGAAGGCCACCCACGACTGAATCGAAAGGATCTGCGGTGGTAGGTTCACAGCTCATCAACCGTTTCAGCGCCGTCCCAAACTGGATGTCCGCGCCGGAACATTTCAACTGGCACGCGCTCGGCTAATCTGTCCAGAAAACCGATGGTGCTGAGCGCCTGCGTGCGGTGAGCGGCAATCGCCCGCAATTTGGTGGACAGGTACTTGGTGACATCGCGCTGGTGCGTCGGCGGTTGCCACGTGTCCGCCCACGCCGGGTTGAGAATCGTCGGGTTGGCGAAGTAGTACACCCGCGTGCCACGCGCCAAATGCCGGCCGCGCTCCAGAGCCGCCATCATGATTTCATGGCTGGCGATGTGATCCGGGTGGCGGTTGCCACCGTCGGGTGCAAAACCGATCACGACCTGCGGCTGCATGCGCTCCAAGTCGCGCTGCACGCGGGAAACGGCTTCCTCACGCGGGACGGCTTGCAGACCACCGACGAACTCGGCTGGGGTGCTGGTTGAAAACGACGCGATCCGGTCTACCGGGCTGGCGTCTGGATAGTCGTACTGCGTGAAATCGCTGATCCCGAGCGTGTCCACGCTCTTTTGCAACTCAGCGGCGCGAAAGTCCGCCAAATCCTCAGCGGCGCACAGACCCAAACTGCGCCCGCTCGAGCCGCGAGTTAACGTAATCAGCCCTGTCCTGCGCCCGGTCTGCGCGTACTCAGCGAGGGTTCCGCCCGTCCCGTACACTTCGTCGTCGGGGTGGGCCACGATCAGTAGCAAATCAACGCTCACAACTTAAAGCCTATCACCTCGAGCCATTGAAACGCAGTGACCGCGTGTGAGACGGATGTTTTAAGTAGCAAAAGAGTAAAGTAAGGCGCTTGGTGATAGCCTTTACGCTCAATGGCTCAGGTGCTGGTTCACGATGATGCGCTCGAGGTGCGGCTGCCCGCATCGACGTTGGAGCGCTTCACGGCGCTCTTGGTGGCCAATCCGCCGCTGACGCTGCTGACCGACGAGACCTTCGCGGGTTTGGAACCGCTGTTCGATTTGGATTGCGCCCTGCTGTACGCGCTCGAGGGCGACAGTCTGCAACCCATCGCGGGCACAGGCAAGGGTGAATTTGCAGACGTTGGGAAAGCCTTGCAACCCGTGCAGCGCACGGACAACGCCCTCTGGCGCTCGCTCGAGGCGGGCGTGGCGGTCTTCGCGACTGAAACCAGTTTTGGCGGACTGAACTTCGCGGCGCTGGCCGTGCTGCCGCTGCCAAGCTCCAACGGCGCTCTGCGCGGCGCGTTGTGCTTCGCCCGGGGACGTGAACACAACGACTGGCCACCCGCACTGCAAAAAACCCTGATCGCTGCCAGTCGCGTGATCGCCGTCAACTTGGAGCGCAGCCTCTCCACCGTCGACACCTCGAGCGGCGAGGGGGTGGCGCTCAGTAACCTGTCGCGTCTGCTGGACGGCGTGCACGCTGAGCGCGAGTTGCGGGTCGCTGCTCTAGAGGTGCTGCGCCCACACCTGACCGGCGTCAGTTTGCTGTGGCTAGAAACCGCGAACTTGAACGTCTTGGAGTTCGACGGTTTTGAGCCGCTCGAGGTGCTGTTGAGAAGCGGTCACTGGCTGAGCAATTCTGACCTCGGTAAAGCCTTGGAGTCTGATCGCGTGACCTGCACCCAAGCGCTCGAGGCCAACCCACTGGGCATCAGCGCGTGGTGCGCGATGCCCGCCCGCCCCGGACTGTCGCTGCTGGCGCTCAGGCAATCGCGCTCGGGCGCGTGGAGCGATTCCGAGCAGCGCTTGCTGCATCTGGCCAGCAAAACCCTCGGTGCGGCCTTGGAGCGCATGCGGGCGCTCGAGGAGTTGGTGCAGTCCAGAGCGCGGGCCGAGTTTCTGGCCGGGCTGTCCGACGCGCTGCAAAGCGCCGCTACCCCCGAAGAGGTCTGCCAAACCGCGATGGCGCTGCTCGGCCCCAATGTCAGGGCATTGAACATTTTGACGCTGCGCCTGAAACGTGTCAACAACAGCATCCGCGTCAATGCGATGGGCACGTGGGGGAACGTACCCGCGCTGTACGAGAATCACCTGCACCCCGAGGGGCTGGCATTGGAGCAGACCAAGCTGACCCGCCAAGTCTTCGAAACCCGCCAGCCGTATTACGACGCTGGCTACGTGCGCCAAAAAGACCCACTCTTATCAAAAGTCGCGCTGGGCTTAGAGCCGATCAAGGATTCAAGCGGGCAGGTGCTGGCGGTCTTCAGTGTCGGGCGCGATCCGGCGCTCGGCGCGTGGGACTCGAGCGAGCGCGAATTGCTGGCGAGGGCCGCCGCGACCGTCGGTCTCGCCTTGGAGCGGGCCGAGGTCAGGCTGGAACTCGAGGGTTCACGCAGTCGCGCTCAGGTGCTGGCTAGCCTCTCCAACGCCCTGCAAAACGCGCACACAGCCGAGGACGCAGCCGCGTTCTCGATGAAGCTGCTCGCGCCTTCACTGCACGCCACGAACATCATCACCCTGAAAATTGAGCGCCGCGAACTGGGACTGTTCCTCCGCAGCATGGGCGTCTGGGGCGAGTTGCCCGAGGCTTATAGCGGCTACTTCAAAAATCCCGGCGTCAACATCAACTCGACCCGCGTCAGCAAACGCATCATCGAAACCGCCGAGCCGTACTATCACACCGATTACGTCGATCCCGATACCGCTGGGCTGCAAGAACGCCGCGTCAGCGTGGGATTAGAACCAATCAAAGACGCGTTTGGTCAGGTGATCGCAATTTTCTCTGTCGGGCGCGACGCAGCCATCGGCGGTTGGACGGACAACGAACGCGAGCTGATGACCCGGGCTGCCGTGACCATCGGTCTGGCGATGGAACGCGCCCGCAACCGCGAGGAACTCGAGGAGCGGGCGCGGGCATTGGAAGAGAAAACCAACGAGATGGAAGCCTTCGTCTTCAGCGTCTCGCACGACCTGAAATCCCCGATGGTGTCATTGGAGGGCATGAGTACGCTCCTTGAGGAAGCCGTCAGAATGGGCGACGGCACGGAACTCGAGTTTTTTGTTTCCCGCCTCAGAGCCAACGTGCAAACCATGACGGGGCTGGTCGGGGGACTCTTGGAACTCAGCCGCATCGGGCGCGTCGAGGAAACGCTGGACAGTGTGGACATCGGCGCGGTGATCCAGACCGTACTCAGCGAACACGCCGTGGCGATCATCACCAACCAGATCGCGGTGGACAGCAGCCCCGACTTCCCGTTCGTCAGTTACAGCCCAGAGCGCCTGTACCAACTGTTTAGCAACTTGATCGGCAACGCGATCAAATTCCTGCCCGATCACCAATCAACGCCGCGCCTCGAGATCACGTGGAACGTCAGTAACGGTGATTTGGAGTTTCGCGTGGCCGACAACGGGCGCGGCATTCCCGAGCATCTACGCAGCAAATCTTTAGAACTGTTCTCGCGGCTCGAGCCGAGCATAGAGGGGACTGGCGTGGGACTGGCAATGGTTAAGCGCATATTAGATTTCAACGAGGGCAAATTGCGCTTGGAGGACACGCCGGGCGGCGGCTTGACGGTCGTGTTCACGATCCCGACCTCGAGATGGGTGCGCTGATGTCGGAGCAAACTCGTTTCAAAAATCCAGCAGAAATCATGCTCGCCCTGACCGAAGAAATCGGTGAAATCGCGCAAGAAGTCGCGCTGCTCGAGCGAATCGGCTCGAAAGCGAATTGGGTCAAGGTTGGAGACCGCGAACGGTTACACACCGAGATCTCCCACGCGATCAATTGCCTACGCGCATTACAGGAATTTTACGATCTCGAGCACTGACGAGAGAACAACTCGAAGTACGACTGTTCGGCATCCGTTCAAAATCCGTCACTCGAGCCATACTCGAATGACTTCTCGAGACCGCGCCACCACCGCCCCAACCGTAGGGGTTAAGTGTGCTTAACCCGGTGCGCGTCAGCGCACTGACACCCCTCGAGACGATGACGACAACCGCATTCGCTCGAGACGCCAACCGCACCCTCGAGCTTGATCTCAAACCGCTGCTCGAGGGTGCGTTGACCTCAAAAACGCTCGAGCGTTACTGACTGGGGCGGCGCACGTCGGGCAGATCAATCGGCTGAAAATCGTAGGCAGTCGAAAAAGAGTTCGGCAGCATCGCCGCGAAGTACAAGCCGTTCGCTGTCCACGCCAGCACGCCGTTGTACAGCACCACAAAGTCAATCACGTCAGCGTAGCTTGGCAGCGTCAAGGGTTGCTGGATGGTGTTTTGCGAGGCCAAGGGATTGCCCGCTTGACCTAAGCTCTGCTCGTTGATGAACGCGGTTTGCCACAGGCTGCCATCCGCGAACAGGCAAAACCCGGTCAGTGTTGAAGTCGTGTTGCTGCCGTTGGGCTGGGCAATGCGGTAACTGCTCTCAACGCGCTTGACAGGCGCGTCGTGAACACGGTATTTGCCGTAGTACACGCGCCCGTCTGCCAATTGACCAAAGCCGTAAGTGATATCAATTAAATCTTGACCCGCACTGCTGACCTTTTGATCATTGGGTGGTTGCTGACCCGGCGGGCCACCGAGGTACTCGTTGGTGACAACCGTTTGCGCCGTGCCGTCCAGCTTGAGGTACGTCATGACCAGTTGGTTGTCCAGTAAGCCTTGCCCGTTGCTGATAAAAAACGAGCGCCCAAACGCCCGAAGCGCCGCCACGTCCACGATGTCCGGCTCGAGGGTCGCAGCCAAATTGCCAGTCTTGAGGTTCAAGCGCCACACCCGCCCATCCGTGCCAAGTGCAAAGCCGACCAGCGAGAGCGTCGGGAACGGCACGACCGCCAAATCCACCACGCCGCCCGCGATTTGCGCGACGCGCTGCGGCGTCAGTTTGGAATCCCAAGTCCAGATCGTGCCGTCAGTCGTCGCAGCCACTGAAACAGTCTCGAGGTTGCCGCAGCAATCGATCAACCCGACCGCCACGGCGTTGCTGATGCCCGGTACAGCGCTCGAGGTCGCGCCAACCGTCGCTCCACGCTGCCAAACGGAACCGTCGTTTTTGATCAAGACGGTCGCCCGAGCACCGCTCGCCACGGTGATGGTTCTGCCAACGCCGCGCACGGGTTTGAGGCTGCCTAAAGCGGTGACGTTGACAGTCAGCGTCGCCGAGCCGCTGGGGAAGTTGACCAGCACCGTCTGCTGCCCGAGCGGGGCGTTGAATCCAGCGCTGACAGAGACGATAGCGCGGACATCGGCTGGGTTTGGTGATGCCTTAGCGACGCTGACGGTCAGACCGCCAGTAGTATTGCCAGCTTGCGCGGTGACTTCCGGCGCAGCCAGCAAACCCGGCGCGACCACGCCAACCCGCGCACTCGAGCCGCGAGTCACGGTGATGCTCGAGGCGTTCAGGGAGTAGGAGCCGCTCAAATTGCCGCAGGCACTCAGAGCCGCCAGTAGGAATAGGCACAAAATCTGTTTCATCGTTCGCTCCCGTTAAAATTTCAGGCGGTAGATGCCGTAACTGAACGCATTGCCGCTCGGGTTGCAGCCGCTCTCGCAACCGTAAAAGTACAAGCTGCCGTCCGGTGCGAACCTCACGTTGTATCCAGTCGTCGTCAGTGGTGGCGCTGTGCGATTACCCGCGCCATCGACCACGCCCGAAGCGACCTTCGTCCATTTTGGATCACTCAGCGAGACTGCCACGATGTCGCCTTTTTGAAAACCGATTCCGGGCGTGAAGTTATCCCCAGCGATGCCGTAAAAACGTCCATCTTTGCCGAAGCCAATCAGATTCGGCACGACCGCAGTCCCCGCACCACCGAAGTTGACCCACGGCTCGAGCGTGCCGCTGGGCGTGACTTTTTGGATCGCCGTCCCAATACTGACATAGCGGTTGCCCGCGAAGTCGTAGGTCATCGCCTGCGGCAGCGGCAGTGCGACGGCACTCGAGCCTTGAAATTCAAACGCGAGTCCGCTGGTGGTGTACAGGTAGGCCCTCCCAATCGGGTCAACGCCGCTCTGAGCGGAGAGAAACGATGTCGGCAAGCCGCTGACCGGCGTCCACGCGCTGCTGCCCTTGAGCTTGACGTAAACCTTGCCCGGCGCGACGCTCGAGTTTGTGGTGGCGTACAAATTCCCGTCGCGGTCAAGCCCGAGGTACTTCAACTGCAAGGCTCGAGAACCCTCCAGCAACGTCCACGCGCTGGTCGGAGATGCTCTGGTGTAAATGCCGTAGCTGGTGACGAACTCTGTACCATCGCGGGCGATGTCATACACAGCGCCCAAACCACCCGGGGTCTCAATGTCGCTCCAGTCGTTGAGCGCCGGATCGAAACGCGAGTTGCCCGCGCCGTTGGCGAAATACACCAGCGTACCGTCCTGCGTTAACCGGACGCCCCCAAATTCGCTGCGCTTCGCACCGACCGAGAACCACTGCCAGCTTCCGTCGGCCGTCGGGTCGGTCAGCAACCCGCACGAACTCAGCAGTAAAACAACGATTGCCGCACCTGTGATGCTCCAAATCTTCATCGCTCGAGCCTCCTGTTATGAGTATATGTTCGCGCCGTGACAGTAGCCGTAACACTTTTGCTCGAGATTCCCGCACGACCCTCGAGTAGACTGAAGTCATGTTTGAAATCAAGCGACGCGATACGGTGTCGGTCAACATCGGCGGGGTGATGGTCGGCTCCAAGCACCCGATTGTCGTGCAGAGCATGACCAACACGGACACGGCGGACGCCAAGGGCACAGCCAGTCAGATCATCGAACTGGCATTCGCTGGCAGCGAAATCGTCAGAATCACCGTCAACAACCAAGACGCCGCGAGGGCCGTGCCAGAGATCAAAGAGCGCATCGCGGACGCAGGCTATCCCGTACCGATTGTCGGGGATTTTCACTACAACGGCCACATCCTACTGCGCGAGTTCCCAGAAGCGGCTCGAGCGCTAGCGAAGTACCGCATCAATCCCGGCAACGTCGGCGTCGGCAAGAAGCACGACGATAACTTTAAGACCATGATCGAGGTCGCTAAAGAGTTCGACCGCCCCGTGCGAATCGGCGTCAACTGGGGCAGTTTGGATCAGCAAAAAGTCGTGCGGATGATGGACGAGAACACGCGCCTACCCGTGCCGCGCAGCGCGAACGAGATCATGATCGACGCGATGCTCGAGAGTGCGATCCAGAGCGCTGAAATGGCTCAAGAGTACGGGCTGAGAAGCGACCAAATCATCATCAGCACCAAGATCAGCAACGCGCCGATGCTGTGGGTTGTCTACCGTCGCCTGGCGGCGCTGTGCAACTACCCATTGCATCTCGGGCTGACCGAAGCGGGCATGGGCATGAAAGGCATCGCCGCCTCGAGCGTCGCGCTCGCACCGCTGCTAGCAGACGGCATCGGCGATACGATCCGCGTGTCGCTGACGCCAGAACCCAGAGGCTCGAGGACATTGGAGGTCGAAGCCGCGAAGCAGATTTTGCAAGCGGCCGGCTCACGGGTTTTTAGTCCACAAGTCACCGCTTGCCCCGGCTGCGGGCGCACGACCAGCACGTTGTTTCAGGAACTGGCAATGAACATTCAGAGCGATTTAGACAAGAACATGCCCGTCTGGAAAAAGCAGTATCCGGGCGTGGAAAACCTGACCGTCGCCGTGATGGGCTGCGTCGTCAACGGGCCCGGCGAGAGTAAACACGCCGACATCGGCATCAGCTTGCCCGGCACGGGCGAGGAACCTCGAGCGCCCGTCTACCGCGACGGCGAGTTGGTCACGACACTCAAGGGCCCCCATATCGCCAGTGAGTTCATGCAGATGGTGCAAACCTATATCGAAGGGCGCTTTGGGCAGGCTCGAGGCCAGTGAATCCGAGGGCAGTCAATCTGAGGCCAGTGAATCCGAGGGCAGTCAATCCGAGATCATTGACTCGAGGGTGAGCGCGTGGGACTCGAGGCGATCGAATTCATCATCAGGATCGAAGAAACCTTCGGTGTCCGAATCACCGATGGCGAAGCCGAGAAAATTCGCACCATCGGTGATCTCGAGCAGTTCACTATCCGCAAGCTCGAGGCTGAGCAGCGCTCGAGCAAAGGCGTTTACGAGGCGATCGTTCGCGTGCTGATCGAGGATTTCGACCGCAAACCGAGCCGATTGAGTCGCCAAGCTACTTTTGCTGACGACCTCGAGTTCAACTGACCCTCGAGCCTCGAGAATGACGCTATTTTGTCACCCTACCTGAGCGTTCCTTTACCACCGACAAGCCAAGCTGTCACAGACCTTACGCTCGAGCCAGTTGTCTGTCATAATCACGCATGGGTTCACCCCATAATCTAGGAGGCAGTATGAAGAAACCATTGGCTTTGGGTGCGGTGGCTGCGTTGCTCGCAGTGGGCATCACGACAGCGCAGCAACCAGTCCGCATCGGCATCGCATTCGACGCGGGCGGCAAGAACGACCGCAGCTTCAACCAGAGCGCCTTTGAAGGCTCTCAACGCGCCGCCAAAGCCTTCGGTGTCGAAGTCAAAGACTTCGAGCCAAGCGACCCAAGCCAAGTCGGTCAGGGCATCCGCAACTTCGCCGAGAGCGGCTTTGACTTGGTGATCGGCGTGGGCTTCGCCAACGAACCTAGCATCACCAAAACCGCAGCCGAGTTCAAGGACACCAAATTTGCTGTGATCGACAGCGTACCAACCGGTGACAACACCGTCGGCGCGGTCTTTAGGGAGCACGAAGGCAGCTTCCTCGTCGGGTACATCGCTGGCAAAACCTCCAGTACCGGCGTCGTCGGCTTCGTCGGCGGCATGGACATCCCACTGATTCACAAGTTCTACGCCGGGTACGCAGCGGGCGTCAAAGCCGCCTGCCCAACCTGCAAAGTGATCGAAGCCTACACGGGCACGACGCCAGAAGCGTGGAACAACCCCGCCAAGGCTAAGGAAATCGCCGCTTCGCAAGCCAGCAAAGGCGCGGACATCATCTACGCCGCTGCGGGCGCTTCCGGCGGCGGGCCACTGCAATACATCAAAGATACCAAGTGCGTCAACAGCGCCAAATTGCCAGCGGGCATCAAACTCAAGCCAATGCTTGCAGGAATCAAGGCGATTGCCAAGCCAGCCGATTACACCGCCAAGTGCAAAGGCATGAATGACCGCCCGATGTTCTTCATCGGTGTGGACGCCAACCAGAACTACTTGGGTGACAGCGACAACAACCCCAAGACCATGAACTACGTGCTGACCAGCATGCTCAAGCGCGTTGATCTGGCGGTTTACAACTTGATCGGCAACGTCAGCAAGGGCCGTCCTTGGGTCAAGGGCATGACCGAGTTTGGTCTTGACAACAGCGGCGTCGGTTACGCACTGGATCAATACAATGAAGCGCTCATCAGCGCCGACACGATCAAAGGCGTCGAGCAAGCCAAAGCCCGCATCATCAACGGCGCGTTGGACGTTCCAGAGAAGTAAATACTGTGAAGTAAGCAGCACGCAAATCAGAGGGGCAGCCACGCGCTGCCCCTTTTTTCATGGCTCGAGGTCAGCGCTCGAGATCAGTGGCTCGAGACTCGAGGTTCAGCGACCAATCAATAAGTCGTAAACGTAGTTCGCAAACGCGGCAATCAGCAGCAACCCGAAAATTGCCAGCGGAATCTGCCATTTCAAATCAATTCGTGTTCCCAAATGTGTCGGCCCAGTCGCACCAACGCCGAAACTCGAGACTGCTCCTGCGTGCAGTACCTGCAATGCGCTCGAGACGTTCTGCGGTCGGTCATCAAGCCGCATCTCCAAACTCATCGTCACGAACCGCGCCAGTCCCGCGTCAATCGCAGGCTCGAGGTCACGAATCGGGGTCAGCACTGTACCCTTGGCTCGCTCGAGCGCACTGGGCGGGGCGTGCAGCGTTAGCGCGTGATACAGCGTCGCGCCGAGCGCGTAGAAATCCGTGGCGGGCGCGAGTTCGACCAACTCACCGTACTGCTCGAGCGGCGCGTACATCGGCGTCAGCAGCCGCTCGAAGCGGGCGCGTTGCCCAGCGTGAAATTTCACGAGGCTGCCGAAGTCGATCAACTCTACGCGCTGCCCGCCCTGACCTTCCAAATTCAACATAATATTGGCGGGTTTGATGTCGCGGTGCAGCAGCGCCAACCCGTGCAATTCCTCGAGCACCGCCAGCACCACGAACAGGATTTCTCGAGCCTCGATGTTCAGCAGCTTGCGACCCGACGCGATCCGCGCCTCCAAGGTCTCGCCACCCAGAAACTCCATCACCAAATACACTGTGCCGTTGGCGTCAATCAGGTCAATCACTCGAGTCGCGCTTTTGTGGCGCAGCAGTTGCAGGGTTTTCGATTCAAACTGCATCCGCACCAGCAAACGCTCGAATTCGTTGCGGTCGCTCGGCACGACCCATCCGCCTTGACCTCGAGTCGCCGCACCGTCTGGGAAAAGTTCCTTGATGGCGACGTAACTTTTGGTGATCGCATCGAAGCCGCGATATGTGATGCCGAAACCGCCGCGTCCCAGCCGCTCGAGGATGCGGTAGTGCTTGCCAATCAATGTGCCCGGCGCTAAATCTTCGCTCGAGGGCGCGACCGTCGGTGGAGCGGTCAGCGACGCGCCGCACGTGCGGCAATGCGGGTTACTCGAGTTTGTTGGGGCATTGCAAGTTGGGCAGGTCACGGTATGTCTCGAGTCTGTCATACGCGGTGGCGGCGCGGGGCGTTCCGGCTCGAGAATCGGTCGATGTGAAGCTCAATGGCGTTTTGAGCGTTGCAGGGGCGAGGCACGCCTCGCCCCTGCGGTGATAGTGGCAAATGCTCGAGCCATGCATAGTTTTCGTAGGGGCGAGCGGCCGCTCGCCCTTGCAACGCGGTCGTTGCTCGATTAACGCCGAGCAAATCACCTCTCCCCTTGCGCGACCCTCGAGCCTCGCCTTAGAATTGCGGGTGTACTTTAATGTCGTCCCGCGAGGCGGCGAAGGGGGAATCATGAGCAACTTGCCACTTGCCCTGCACACCGTTGCTGGGCATATTTTTTCGCCGCTCGCAGATCACCGGGGGACATATGGCGCGACTCGAGTTTAAAGCCAAGCTGCTCGAGCCAGACGATATGCGGCGGGCGATCACGCGGATCGCGCACGAGATTCTGGAGCGCAACAAAGGCGCGAGTAATCTGGCGATTGTCGGCATTCACACGCGGGGCATTCCGCTGGCGGAGCGCATCGCTTTGAAAGTCAGTGAACTCGAGGGCGTGACGATTCCGAGCGGGAAGCTTGATATCACCTTGTACCGCGATGACCTGTCCGAAGTGGGTTTGCAGCCGATCGTCCGTCAGACGGAAGTACCGTTCGATATCAGCAGTCGCCGAATTGTTTTGGTGGACGATGTGTTCTACACAGGGCGCACGGCGAGGGCTGGGCTGGACGCGCTGATTGACTTGGGTCGCCCGACGAGCATCCAACTGGCGGTGTTGATTGATCGCGGCCACCGCGAGTTGCCGATTCGGGCCGATTACGTCGGTAAGAACATTCCGACGAGCAAGCAGGAAATCGTCAAAGTCAAACTCCTAGAGACTGATGGCGAGGACGCGGTTGAATTGTACGAGCTGCGCGGCGAGGTCAAGTCGTGAAGCGCTCATCCCTGACCCTCGAGCCTTCCGTGCGTTGCGGGAGGCGTTTTTTTGCGGCACTCGAGGGTGGTAAAGGCGCAATGCGTCGCGCCCCTACGGTGAACAGATGCAGCTCGAGCGCTGCTGGATTCGAGGTGCGCCTATGAAAGACCTACTCGATTTCTCGAAGCTCGACCGCGCCCAGCTCGAGGGGATGCTCGAGACGGCGGTCGTGATGGCGGGTGTGCTGGAGCGGCCCGTCAAGAAAGTTCCGGCGCTGCAAGGCTTCACGGTCTGCACCGCGTTTTTTGAGAACAGCACGCGCACCAGATTGAGTTTCGAGCTAGCGGCGCGGCGGATGAGCGCCGATGTCGTGACCTTCACGGCTGCCAACAGCAGCACCGCCAAAGGCGAGAGTTTGAAGGACACGATTCAGACGCTCGAGGCGATGAAGATTGATGCCTTCATCGTGCGGCACGGCGCTTCAGGCGCAGCGCATCAAGTGTCACGCTGGACGAACGCCAAGGTCGTCAACGCCGGCGATGGACGCCGCGCCCATCCGACGCAAGCGCTGCTGGACGCGTACACCTTGAAGCAAAAATTCGGTTCGCTCGAGGGGCTGGAGGTCGCCATCATTGGCGACGTGCGTCACAGCCGCGTGGCGCGAAGCAACGCGGAGTTGCTGCCGAAACTCGGCGCGAAAGTGCGCTTGTGCGGGCCCGCGACGCTGCTGCCCGCAGAACTCGAGGCGGACGGCGTGACGGTCACGACCGACATCGGCGAGGCGCTCACCGGAGCGCACGCGGTGATGGCGCTGCGCTTGCAGCTCGAGCGGATGAGTGCGGGCTACCTGCCGAGCTTGGAGGAGTACCGCGAGACGTATCAGGTCAACGCCCAGCGCATGGGCAAAGCGCGACCCGACGCAGTGGTCTTGCATCCGGGCCCGATGAACCGCGACCTCGAGATCGAGAGCGTATTGGCGGACTCAGGGCGCAGTTTGGTGTTGCAGCAAGTCGCCAATGGTTTGCCGGTGCGAATGGCGGTTTTGTATCACCTGCTGGTCGGCAAAAACTAAACGCGTATCGCCCGAGCAACCGTAGGGGCGAAACATGTTTCGCCCTGAGTCCAGCAACTGGAGGAATCAGTGAAACTAAGAATATCCAACGCCACCGACATGCACGGCAAATCTCGAGACGTGCTGATCGAAAACGGCGTGATCGTCTCGAGTTTGTCCGCAGCACCAGACCTCGAGATTGACGGCGCTGGGCTGCTGGTCACGCCCGCGCTGATCGACCCGCACGCGCACCTGCGCTCGCCGGGGCAAGAGGAAAAGGAAAGTTTGGAGACTGGATTGCAGGCAGCGGTCGCAGGTGGGTACGGCAGCGTGGTTTGCATGCCGAACACTGCGCCCGTCATTGACACGCCAGAGGTCGTGCGGGCATTGCTCGAGCGGGCATCCCAGCTCGGTCTGGCGCGGCTATTGCCAGCGGCCGCCGTCACGCAAGGGCAGCAAGGCAAGTTATTAAGCGACGCGGCTGCGCTCAAAGCCGCTGGCGCGGTGATGCTGACCGATGACGGGCGCACCAACGAAGACGCGGGACTGCTGCGCCGAGCACTGATTTACGCAGCGGCGCTCGGGCTGGTGGTCAGTGTTCACGCCGAGGACGCCGGTTTGCGCGGCGACGGCGTGATGAACGAGGGGCTGGTCTCGGAAACGTTAGGACTGCCGGGCAATCCCGTCGTCGCCGAAGCCGCCCGCATCGCCCGCGATTTGGAGATCGTCGCCGCGACCAGCGGGCGTTTGCACGTGCAGCACCTGTCCTCTGCAAGGGGCCTTGAGTTGGTCAGGGGGGCGAAGGCTCAGGGCGTGCGCGTGACTTGCGAGGTCGGGCCACACCATTTGACGCTGACGGATTCGGCGCTCGAGTCCTTCGACGCGATTTATAAAGTCGCGCCGCCCCTGCGCTTGCAAAGCGATTGCGACGCATTGCTCCAAGGGATTCTGGACGGGACAATCGATTGCATCGGCACGGATCACGCGCCGCACACGGCTGCTGAAAAAGAGCGCGATCTGCTCGAGGCTCCGTTCGGCATCGCCAATATTGAACTGTGCTTCCCGCTGCTCTACACGCGCTTCGTTCACACGGGCAAGCTCGAGTTGACACGATTGGTGGAACTGATGACCGCTGGCCCAGCGCAGTTGCTGGACTTGCCGCATCCGAGTCTCGAGGTCGGCGCGGTCGCGGACGTGACGCTGTTTGACTTGAGCAGTGAGCGGCGCGTCGACCCGAGCGCGTTCAAGTCCAAAGCGCGATTTGGCAGCCCGTGGGCAGGCGAAGCGTTGCGCGGCTGGGCGGTTGCAACGATTGTCGGCGGTCGGGTGGTGTACGACGCTCGAGCGTGATGGCGACGGGGGCTTGCAGTGGCCATACACTCCGACTTCATCACTGATGCCGTGAGACACGACCGTTTGACCGTGTAAAGTCGTTCGCCCGTCGCAACCCTCTCCCGTCGCTAAAGCGCCACCCTCTCCCGGTCACGCCCATGCGTACAAGTCAATACCGGCGGGAGAGGGGCTGGGGGAGAGGGCTGTGCGACGCTCGAGATTCGTACAGAGGCTGTACAGCACGTGTTCCAGATTGCGTTGGAGTCAATGTTGCAGTGGCAAGCCCTTACTATTTGATCTCTAGGGGTTCTCAGGAGCGAACCCACGCACCAACGCTTCAAACCGGATCACTCGAGATAAACCCTTGGGACTCGAGCGGCAATCCCGGTCAGAATCTCGTAACTGTTCGTGCCCGCCCAGCTTGCGACCTGATCGGCGGTGATCGCGCCCGCCCCGAACAGCGTGACCAGATCACCGACCGCCACCTCGAGACCCGCGACCTCGAGCAAGAGCTGATCCATGCAGACGCGCCCGATTTGTGGCACAGGTGAACCGTTCACCAGCGCCGAAGCGCGGTTGGATAGGCTGCGCGGGTAGCCGTCGGCGTAGCCAATCCGCACCGTGGCAACCCGAGTGTCGGTTTGGGCGTGCCACGTGGCGTTGTACGACACGGGCTGCCCAGCCGCGAGGTCTTTGACGTGAATCACTGGCCCGCGCAGGGTCATGGCTGGCTCGAGTAGAATGATGCCTGCCAAGTTTGTTCCGGGCGCGTAGCCGTACAGACCGATGCCGGGGCGAATCAAGTCAAAATGTGCGCCCAAGGCGCGATTGAGCACGCCGCCCGTGTTCGCGGCGTGGCGGTACGGGACGGACACCCGATGCGTCTCGAGGAATTGATTGAAGCGCTCAAGCTGCACGGCTGCCCATTCTGGAGCAGCGTCTTCGCTGTCGACCAGATGCGTCATCACACCGACCAACTCGAGGCTCGAGGTGTGTCGCCCGATTTCCAACAAGACTCGAGCGGCTGCTTCGGGCGCAGCCCCAAGGCGATTCAAGCCCGTGTTGACTTTGAGGTGAACGCGCACGGTCTCGCCTTGCGTCGCTGCCTCGCGGGTCAGCAGCGCAAGTTCCTCTAAGGAACTGACCACGAACGACACGCCGCTATGAACGAGCGCCGCGAGGCTAGAAGGGCGGGGAGGCGTCAGCAGCAATACGTCTTTGACGATACCCGCAGCGCGTAACGCCAGCGCTTCGCTGGTCGTGGCGACCGCGAAGCCCCAGACCAGCGGCTCGAGCGCGATGGCGACGCGCACCGCGCCGTGACCGTAAGCATCGGCTTTGATGGGGGCGAGAATCGGCTTGCCCGCGAATGCGGATAATCTGCGGGCATTGCCGCGAATCGCCTCAAGGTTGACCAGCGCGTGCGTGTCGTCACTTGCAACCGAACCGCTCACGACTGAACTGCGCCATCCTCGAGCAGCTTGAACGCGATGACGGCTGCGAGCGCCGCCAGACCAGTCGGCGCGTTGCTGGTGACATGAACGTCCTTGCCGTCCATGCCGCCGCCGATCCGCCCTTGCAGACTCAAGCCGGTAACGATGTTTCCATGCAGCTCAAAGTTCACGTCTTTGCCGATCACCGCGCCGCTGAAACGCCCGTGAACGCCGTCGCCAATCTGCAACTCGAGGTTATCCCCACCGACCAAACCACCCAGTCTGGCTCTCACGCCATCCGGCAGCACCGTCGCATGGACATCAAAGCCGTGGTGCGTCCCGCCGATCCGCCCGTTGGCATGACCTGAACTCACCTCGAGCTGCACGTCCGAACCGACCTGATCGCCGCCGATCCGTCCTGTGAGCTGATCGCCGTTCAGTTGCAAATCCACGTCCAGCCCGTTCGCTAGCCCACCGATGCGCCCTTTAATGTAGTACATGGCGCTAATACTACGCCGCCTCAGCATCGCTCATAAAGGCGTGAAAGGCTGACGACATGACGGCATCTCGAGGGGTCGGTATTTTTGCCGCGCTCGCACTGATCGCGCTGGGTGCAGTGGCGTTCGCGCTGTTCGGCACGCGCTACACCGACAACGAAGCGGGTCTGGAGGGCTACCTGAACGCGTTGCAGCAAAAGCAACTCGAGTATTTCACCAAGCGGCGCACTTACGCTGTGACTCTCGAGGAACTGCAATCTATCGGTTTAGCCAGCGTACCCGACGGCTTCACCGTCACCCGCCTCGAGTCCTCGAGTGACGGGTTTTGCTGGGCTGGCAAGCGGCTGGGCGATCCCGTGCAATTCACCGTTTCAGGTGATGGCGTTAAACGCTCGAGCCAGTTGCGCTCGAGCTGCCTGTGATCGAATGCAGCAAAAACCGCCTCAAGTCTTGAGACGGTCAGAGCAGATTGAAAAAATTTGGCTGTTAACTTTTGCCCTTCGCCCTTCGCCTGATCTTCAAACGAAGTCCTTCATCACATCCTCGAGCGATTCGCGGCTTGGGCGCAGCAGCGATTCCGGCAGGTGCGCCAGTGCGATCTCGTGAACGTCTTCGGTATCGACGATCGTCTCGCGGCTTTCGTTGATGTAGACGATGCCCGTCACCAGTTCGCCGCTGCGTTTGGCGTCCTCGAGCAGTTGCAGGGCGCTCATCTTGTCGGTCGGGTTGTGATCCTTGCTGAGCTTACGCAGTTGCACGGCCGGGCCGTCGTGGAGCTTGACGCTGACGACCTCGCCGGGGTCGTAATCGATGCTGATTTCATTGTATTCAGGCACGAAGGTGATGTCGTGGATCGGCACTTCGTGTTCCTTACCGTAGCTGTAGGACTTGGTGCTTTTGTCGTCGTTGTTGAAGGTCACGCACGGGCTGATGATGTCCAGCACAGCGATTCCCTTGAACGACATCGCGGCTTTCAGCAGCTCCGAGACCTGCTTGGCGTCGCCCGCAAAGCTGCGGGCCACGAAGCCCGCGCCAGCAATGATCGCCTCGGCGCACAGATCCAGCGGCGGCAACTCGTTCGTACCCGCGTATTTTAAGGATTGCCCCTCGTCGGCGGTCGCGCTGAACTGACCCTTGGTCAAGCCGTACACACCGTTGTTTTCGATGATGTAGACCATCGGCACGTTGCGGCGCACGATGTGCTTGAACTGCCCCATGCCGATGCTGCCGGTATCGCCGTCGCCGGACACGCCGATGGCGAGCTGATGGCGGTTGGCGAGCATTGCGCCCGTGGCGACTGACGGCATCCGCCCGTGAACGGTGTTGATGCCGTGAGCGCCGTTCAGGAAGTACGCAGGCGACTTGCTCGAGCAGCCGATCCCGCTGAGCTTGATGACCTCGTGCGGCTTGATGGAAAGCTGATACGCCGCGTCGATGATCCGCGTGCTGATGCTGTCGTGCCCGCAACCGGGGCACAGCGTGCTGGTCAGCCCTTTGTAATCGCTTTTCTCCAAGCCCACAGCATTGAATTTCGGTTCTGGTGTGGCGACGGCGGTCATGCGTTCACCTCTTTCGATGTTAGGACGGTCTGATTCTTCGTGACTCGAGCCGCGACGAACTCGCCGCTCAGCGGTAAGCCATCGCAGTGCGCGATGCTCTTGATGCGCGTGGCCAGCTCCGGGTACTCGGTACGCAGCAAAATCGCCAGTTGACCGTGCTGGTTGAGTTCCACGACCAACAGCTCATCGTGTGCCGCGATAAACTCGCGCACCTCGGTACTGAACGGTAAGGCGCGAACGCGCATGTAATCGGTGGTCAACCCTAGAGCTTCCAAAATAGCGCGACCCTCGAGAATCGCTGGATCGGCGCTGCCCATGGCGATGATCCCGAGCTTGCTGCCAGCGCTGTGAATCTCTGGGGCGGGCACGAGCGTGCGGGCGTACTCGTGCTTGCGATCCAAGCGAATCAGGTTGTTCTGCCAGTCACCGGGGCGCTCCGAGTAGGTGGCCGTGTCGGTGTGACCCGTGCCGCGTGTGAAATACGCCGCACCGAGCGCGTCCGTGCCGGGCAGTGTGCGCGGGCCGACGCCCGTGCCGTCCTCGTCGCGGTAACGAGCGAAGGTGTTGCCCAGCGCCTTCACGTCATCGGCGCTCAGCACCTTGCCGCGCTTCATTGGTTCGGTCGGGTACTCGAAGCGGTCACTCATCCACAGGTTCATGCCGATGTCGAGGTCACTGTTGACGAAGACTGGTGTCTGGAGCTGATCGGCGATGTCAAAGCTGCGCCAGCCAAACTCGAAGCATTCCTTGGGGTCTTTGGGCAGCAAGACGACGTGCTTGGTGTCGCCGTGGGACAGGTAATAGGTCGCCAGCAAATCGCCCTGACTGACCCTCGTCGGCAAGCCCGTGCTGGGCCCCATGCGCTGCACGTTCCAGATCACCAGTGGAATCTCGGCGAAATACGCGTAACCCGCCAGCTCACTCATCAGCGAAATGCCCGGCCCGCAGGTGCTGGTCATGGCCCTCGCGCCCGCCCAGCCCGCACCGACCAGCATACCGATGGCCGCCAGTTCATCCTCGGCTTGCACGATGGCGAAGGTCGCCTTGCCCGTCGCGGGATCTTTACGCAGGCGCGGCAGGAAGTCTGTCAAGCCGTCCGCCAAGCTGGTCGCGGGCGTGATCGGATACCACGCGACGACACCGACACCGCCGTAAACCGCGCCGAGCGCCGCCGCCGTATTGCCGTCGACCATGATCTTGTCTTTGTTGCCGTCCATACGCTCGAGGCGAAACGGATCGGATTTGACGATGTTCTGCTCGCAGTGCTCAAAGGCGCTCTTGGCGATGTTGAAATTGGGATCGACCAACTTGGCGCGACCACCGAAGGTTTTACTCAAGTAATTGTGAACTTCCTGCATTTCCATACCCAAAATCTGCGCCAACGCCCCAACGTAGACCATGTTAATCATGCGGTCGCGGAATTTCACGTCGACGTTGTGCAACTTCATGATCGCGTTGGCGGGCAGCGCGTAATAGCTAACATCACTGCGGTTTTGCTCAAATTTGAGGTGATCCGGGTAGAGCATCACGCCACCCGAGGGCAAATCAGCCAAATCTTGTTGAATCGTCTTGGCGTTGAAGGCAACCATCACTTCCGCCGTGTCGCGGCGGGCCGTGAAGCCGTCCTTGCTGGCGCGGATGTTGTACCAAGTCGGCAAACCTTTGATGTTGCTCGGGAAGAGGTTTTTGGCGTTGACCGGGATGCCCATGTGAAACAAGGCGTTGACGATCGTCGCGTTGGCGGTCTGTGAACCCGAACCGTTGACCGTGGCGACGTTGATCGTGAAATCGTTGACGATGGTCGCTCTATCACTACCAGCACTGGGACGTTCTGCGAGTTGCGTCATGCGTTGATACCTCTTTGGAAAACGTTTTTTTCTTTCACCGCTCGAGACTACTCTCAAGCTTCAAACCCGCGCATTTTAGCAATAAATCCACGCGGGACAAGGCGGGCTAAACCACGAAGCCGTCACAGCTCGAGTGACGCAGCGCCCAGCAGCTCGAGTGACGCAGCGACAACCAGCTCGAGTGCCTAAAAAACTGAACTCGAGTCACGCAGATCAGCGCGAGGCTTTGTCTGGCACGAGCAGATTCCGCAACGCCGAATTGCTGCCCCAGACGCCCAAGCCGCCACGCGAGGCTGGCTGGCTGAGGAATTGCTGCACGGCCGAGTCGCGCACGCCGTTGCCAAGCCAAGTTGGAAGCCGTGTGCTGGGGTAATCAAAACCGCCCGAAGCCGAGTTCGCGCTGATCGGCATCGAAAGCGCCAGCGCCGCGATCAAACCCAGCCCGAGCAGCAGTCCACCGAATCCCCCGAGCACCATCGCGGGCAGCGCCGCCTCGTTAAGCGCCTCGAGCGGGCCGTTGACGAGTGTGCGGGCCAGTGCCCCGAGCGCGTAGCCAGCCGCGAGCGCAATCACAAACCCAAGCGGCGGGAAGAACAGCCCCAGAATGTTCAGCACGATCCACACGACCAAACTACCCAATGCGACGATCAGCATTGACACACCGCGCCGCACGCCAAGCACGATACTTGCGGCCAGCAAAACCATCAGCACCGCATCCACCCACGTCAGCTCGAGTTGCATGGGTTGGAGTATAGCGCAGGGCTGCGCTGGCCACTGGTATTGGCTCACTCGAGCTTCCTGTTGCGTGATGCACTCGCTACAATCTAAGGATGTCTACCCACTCCACAATCACGACTCGAGTCTTTGAAATCGCTGACACGCAGCGGCTCGAGGAGATCTTGCAGCTCAATTGGGGGACGCGGGCCGGGCGCAGCCATTACGACGCGTTTTTCGTCACGTCGGAATACGATCCCGTTCCGAGCGGGCGAACCCTTGTGGCTGAGCGCGATGGGCAGGTCGTTGGTTTTGGCATGATCGGTCAGCACGAGTGGCACGCAAGCGCCGCGATGCTCGGGATCAACGTCGATCCGAGTGTTCGCAAATGCGGCGTCGGCGGGGCGCTGTACGAGGCGCTGCTCGAGACGTGGACTCAGTGGCATGGGCTGAAACCCTTGCGAGCCGTGGCCAACGAAGCACACCCTGACTCCAAACGCTTCCTCGAGCGGCGCGGGTTCAGCGAGGAAAGCCGCACGCACCTGCCGATGCTCGAGTTGGCGCGATTCGACGCCCCGCTCGTTGAGGATGTGCTCGAGCGTTTGCGGGCGGACGGCATCGAAATTCGCAGCCTCAGCAGTTTGCAGGGTGATTTAAAAGGCGAGGACAACGCCGCTCATCTTTACAAAACGATTTACACCTCGAGCCACGTCGCCAATCCCGCCAGCGACGCACCGATGGCAGACTGGCTGTGGGAAATTCGCCAGTTGCAAGCCGACGGTGTGATGATCGCCCTCAAGGACGGTCGATACATCGGCTTCGGAGCGCTGTCCGAGCGTGAACATTTCTCTGGCCCGACGGGCTTCATGTACGGCACGCTCGAGTCGCACTCGGATTTGAAACTCGAGATTTCGCTGGCTATCGTCGCGGCGCAGGTGCGTTACTTGCAGGCGAGCGGTGTTGAATATTTGCATTTTGAAGTCGATTCCGACGATCTGCACGGCATGGCACTGATCGCGGCGCTGCCCGTCACGCAGCAACCGGCATTCGTGACGTATCTGCGGCCGCTCGAGACAGCCCGCGCCGAGTGATACATTCACCGCATGGGTTACATCCTCGAGCTGCGCGAGTTGGTCGGCAAACGCCCACTGTTCAGTCCGGGCGCGACGGTCGTCGCTTTTAACGAGGACAACCGAGTGCTGATGCAGCTTCGCAGCGACACGGGCACGTGGGGCTTCCCCGGCGGCTCGAGCGAGTTGGGCGACAGTTTGGAAGACACGGCAAGGCGCGAACTGCTCGAGGAGACGGGTTTAACTGCTGATCGGCTCGAGTTCATTACCGTACTGAGCGGCGTGGCTTACCAGTTTACGTATCCGAACGGTGATCAAATCTACAACGTCGGCGCGGTCTTCATCGCCAGAGGCTTGACAGGTGACTTGCAAGTCGATCATGAAAGCCTCGAGCTGGCTTGGTTTGCACCACATGAAATCCCGCTCGAGTTGGCGGGCCCAATCACGCGCTGGGTCGTGGACAACCTCGAGACTCTGCGCGAGTAATCCGATTGGCTGATCTCGAGCGGCGGCGCGTCGGTTAGGCTAGACAGCAGATGATCGAAGTCACGGGTTTGGAAAAGCACTACACAGTCGCCGAGAAAGAACCGGGGCTATCAGGCAGCATTCGGAGTTTTTTCAGTCGCAAGTCGAAAACCGTCAAAGCCGTGGACGGCGTGAGCTTCAGTATCGCGTCCGGCGAGATGGTCGGTTTTCTGGGTGCGAACGGCGCGGGCAAAACCACGACGCTGAAGATGCTCTCTGGGCTGTTGCATCCCACAGCAGGCACGGCAACGGTGGCGGGGTTCACGCCCTTCGAGCGCCGCGCCAGTTTTTTGAAAACGATCACCTTGGTGATGGGGCAAAAGCAGCAGTTGCTGTGGGATCTGCCCGCGCTGGACAGCTTCCAAGTCAACCGAGCGATTTACGAGATCAGCGATGCGGATTACGCCGCGACGATGCTCGAGTTCACCGAGCTACTGGACTTGGAGGGGATTCTAAAAAAGCAGGTGCGTAAACTGTCCTTAGGTGAGCGCATGAAATGCGAGCTGGCGGCGGCGCTGCTGCACCGCCCGAAGGTCTTGTTTCTGGACGAACCGACGATTGGTTTGGATGTCAACATGCAAGTGCGGATCCGCGAGTTCGTCGCGGCGTACAACGCACGATTCAACGCCACGGTGATCCTGACCTCGCATTACATGGCGGATGTGACGGCGCTGTGTAAACGCATCATCGTCGTGGACAAAGGGCGGATCATTTTCGATGGCGATCTGAGCGCCCTGATCGAGCAGTCCTCACCCGCAAAGATCGTCAAATTGCAACTCGAGTCAAGCGTCAGCCGCGAACACCTCGAGACTTACGCGCCCGTGCAGCGCTTGGATGGGCTGTTCGCCGAACTGCTCGTGCCTCGAGCGGAAACCAGCCGCGTGTCTGGACGCTTATTGTCCGAGCTGCCCGTCGCAGACGTGACGATCGAAGACCCCGACATCGAGGAAATCATCGGGCAACTGTTCCAAAGTCAGCGCGTCCAGCCACTCCCAACGCTCGAGTCGGTGACGCAATGAACCCTAGCCTCGAGCCGCGCACAATCGGGTCGCTCGAGCAGATGTGGCGCAAATCCAAGGCGCTGTTCAGCGTCTGGTTCGCGCACATGACCGTCTACCGCGCCGAGATTCTGATTTGGATGCTGTCAGGCGTCGTACCGCTGATCATGATGAGCGTCTGGATCGGCAAGGCAGCCGCCAGCGGCGGCGAGATTGAAGGCTTCACGCCCGCCAGCTTCGCCGCGTATTTTTTAGCCGCATGGGTTTCGCAGCAGTTAACGGTCGCGTGGGTCGCATGGGAAATGGACTTCCAGATTCGTCAGGGCGAGCTGTCCAGCCGCTTGCTGCGACCGCTCGATCCGTTCTGGGAGCATTTCTTCCGGCACTTCTCCGAGCGCTTTGTGCGCGGGCCGTTCATTCTGATTATCGTGATCGCGGGCAGCCTGATCGTGCCCGGCACGCGCCTGACGCCGGATCTCTGGCACGTACTGCTGTACCTGCTGGTCATCAATCTGGCGTTTGCGATGCGCTTCTTGATCGCGTACTGCATCGGCGTGCTGTGCTTCTGGCTCGAGAACGCCACGGCGTTCGACGAGTTCTTTTACGTGCTGCTGACCTTCCTCGCGGGCGGTTTCGCACCCTTGGAGTTCTACCCGCCAGCGGCGCGGGCGATCATCGAATGGACGCCGTTCCCGTACTTGGTGTATTACCCGGCTCGAGTGCTGACGGGGGCGTTGACCGCGCCGGAAATTCTGCATGTAATCGGCGTACAACTGCTGTGGATCGCCGTATTCTTCGTATTGCGAGCCGTGCTGTGGAAAGCTGGACTCAAACGCTACGGGGCGGTCGGCGCGTGAGGTGGCCACTTCAAGTCAAGCAACTCGAGGGAATGCAGCTCGAGGTCAAGTTTATTCTCGAGGTCACGCAGCTCGAGGTGACACCGTGAGGCGCTACTGGCGGCTGATCGGCATCTTCGCGGCTTCCAGCATCTCGGCGCAGCTCGAGTACCGCGCCAATTTCGTCGTCAATGTGGTCGGATCGCTGCTGACGGCGCTTGGAAGCCTGTTCGGACTGTCGATCCTGCTCGGCACGGGCAGCAGCCTCGGCGGTTGGAATCAGCTCGAGGCGATTGTGGTGGTCGGGGTCTTTACGCTGGTCGAGGGCTTCATGGGCGTGTTTTTGTATCCGAACCTCAACAAAATCGCCGAGTCCGTCCGCACGGGCAGCATGGATTTCACACTCCTGAAACCGCTGGACGCGCAGTTTCTCGTTTCATTCCGCAACATCGGCATTCTGCGCGTCACAGATTTGCTAATCGGGCTAGGCATGATCGTTTACGCCACCGCTCACTTGGGCAGCTCGAGCGCGAGCGGTGTGCTGACGGCAGCGCTGCTGATCGTCGCGGGCTTCGCGTCGGTCTATGCGATCTGGTTGATGCTCTGCACGACCGCTTTTTGGTGGATCGGTGTGGAGAACATCACCGAGCTGTTCTGGGGATTTTTTCGCGCCGGGCAGTTCCCAGTCACGGCGTTTCCCGGTTGGGGCAGGATTCTGTTCACCTTCGTGATCCCCGTCGCCTTTATCACGACCGTGCCCGCCGAGGCGCTGGTCGGGCGCGTAGAAATTGGTGCAGTCTTCGGGGCGCTCGGTGTGTCACTGCTGCTGATCGTGATCTCGAGGGTGTTCTGGCGCTTTGCATTGCGCGGGTACACCAGCGCCAGTTCTTGAAGCTGGTCTGGTCACAACGCCGCCAGCAGCGCTCGCTCGAGGTCTGAGCGTTGCGGTGCAACTCGAGGGAACGCGCCAAGCGCATCGAACAGCGGCAGACCCGCCACAGCGCTCGAGGCTCGAGTCCCCCAGTCCGGCAGTTGCTCGGCGCGAAACTCGCCGCGCACCTGCCAAGCCTCAGCACTTGGGAACGCGTAGCCGTAGACCGCACCGAGGTCGCGCAGTGCAGCGAGGCTCGAGGGGATTTCAGATTCTGAAATCTCCAGCTCGAGAACGACGAGCGGCGCAGCGGGGCGCAAGCGCAGGGTCGCCGTCTCGAGCCGCAAGGGTTTTGCTAGGGCTGGGTCAGAGCCGATGATGAAACGCAGGTCGTAGCCCGACACGTTTTTGACGACCACGCCACCAATGCTGACCGTACCGTGAGCGCCACTGTACTCGAGGCCCAGCACATCACCGCGGAGCGCAGGGGCATTCAGCAGACCGACACCGCCAGACAGCAGCCAATCCTCGATGCTCAGCTCGAGACGCGGGGCGCGGTATCGCAATCCTACGGGCAACGCCGCGTGAATCGCCTCGAGTGTGATTGCGCTGCTGACGAGCGCGTACTGGTCTTCGCTGTTGACTCGGATCACGGTTGCCCTTCGAGCAACTGCGCGACGGTCACGAACTTGAAGCCGCGTTTGAGTAAGCTCGGTACGATCACATTAAGCGCCGGGGCGGTGTACAGCACTTTCGGGCCGCCGTGGTTGTGCAGCACGATGATGCTGCCGTTTTTGACGCCGTTCAGCACGTTACTGATGATGACTTGCGCGTTTTGAGCGCCGCCGTCCAGACCGATCACGTCCCAATGCACGACCCGCAACTCCAGCGACTCGACCAGCTTGACATCGCTCGTGGAAGCGCAACCGCCGGGGAATCGAAAGTATTTGTTTTTGACACCCAGCGCCTCGAGCATCCGTTTGGTGCGGGCGACCTGCTCGAGTTTGAGGTTTTGCGCCACGCCGGGCAGACCGTAGCACGGCCACAAAAAACCGGGGTGCGAGTAACTGTGGTTTTCCAACTCATAACCGCGCTTCAAGAATTCCTGCACCTGCGCCGGGTAGAGTTCCATCCACATCCCAGTCATAAAAAACGTTGCCGTTACGCCGTAGCGCTGCAAGATCTCGTAGATGCGGGTGTTGTTGTACGACGCGACGCGCCCGGACAGCAGGTTGGCTTTCATGCCGGGCGTCATGTCGCTATCAAACGTCAGCGCGATACGCGGCGCGGCTCGAGACCCGTGCGTGACGATGCCATTGACCTGAGCTAGTGCAAGTGTCGTCAACAACAGCGCCAGCGGCAGTCCGCGTTTCACCAGCCCATCCTCGAACGCAGGTTCACCGCGTGACCCAAGTGATGCCTCGAGTGCCAGTCGTAGAGCGCCAAGCTCTGATCCAAGCGCGTCAAACCGTTCTCGGGATGCTCAAAAGTTCGCGCCCAGTCACTGGGCTGCAATGAGCGCAGAATCACTGTCCAGCGCGAGTGAATCCCCTCGAGCAGCGACAAGCTGACCTCGATGGGCAGGCCCGAGTCGGGCAGGTTCGCCCATAACTCTTCGGCATACGGTTTGATCGTCGGGTTCGCTTCAGTCAATGCCAGTTTGACGCGCACGTAAGCGTTGATGTGGCTGTCTGGCACGTGATGCGCCAGTTGCCGCAACGTCCAGCCGCCCTCGCGGTACGGCGTCTCGAGTTGAGATGCTGTGAGACCGGCAAACGCAGCGCGAAACTGCGCGGGGAACTGCTCCAAGGTGCGAATCATTCCCTCGAGATCGGCGGGTGAGTAGCTGGCTTGACGCTGGTGCTTGCCGATGGGGTAGCGCGGATCGGTCATGGGTTCAGTCTAGCCCGTCAGATGCGCTTGTGCATCGCGTGTTTTGAGTACTCTTTATAAACTTTCGGCGGCAGTTCCTCGAGCGTGACCTCACTGTACCCGCAGCGCTTGAAGAACTCCGGCTCGAGCGTCCACGCGAACAAACGCAGAATGCCCAACTCTCGAGCTTCACCCTCGAGTCCCAAAACCAAGCGCTTCCCCAAGCCGTGACCCTGAAAACTCGGGTGGATCGCTAAGCTACGCACCTCTGCCAAGTCGCTCCACAAAATATGCAAGCCGACCGTCCCCGCGATGCTCGAGTCCTGCGTTTCCAGCAAGTAAAAATCCCTGATTTCCTTGTACAGCACGTCACGGGATTTCGGCAGCATCGCGCCGCGCCGCGCCCAGTGCGCGATCAGTTGCAGCATCGGCTCGACATCGCGCATCGCGGCTTTACGCAAGTGCAGCGTTTGCGAATTGTCGATGTCGGGCAGTGGCACACCGTCATTCTAGCTGCTGGAGACGCTGAGCATCGGGAGGCACTCGAGACACGGCGCGAAATCGGGTACAGTAGAGGCGCACATGAAACCCAACTGGCAACTCGATGCGATTCCGCCCCCCGCAGGCGTTTAAGAATCCATGCCGCCAGACTCGAGGCTCGAGTCTCCCCTACAAGTCTGAATCCAGTTTGCCCGCTCGAGCCACCTCGAGCTTGAAAGGTGTTTTATGGCATTTATCGATTTGAAAACCGCGATCCCCGGCCCGCAATCTGCAAGCCTCAACGCGAGACGCGCCGCGGCAGTATCTGGCGGGTTGGCAATGGCCAATGGTATCGCCGTCACGCACGCCGAGGGATCGCTGGTGCACGACGCCGATGGCAACACACTGATTGATCTGGCGGGCGGTATCGGCGTACTTGCAGTCGGGCATCGCCCGGAAAGCGTGACCAAAGCGCTGCACGCGCAAGTGGACAAATACCTGCACATGTGCAGCATCGTCGCCAATTACGAGCCATACGTCGCGGTCTGCGAGGCGCTGAACCGCTTGACGCCCGGCGATTTCGCCAAGAAAACCCTGCTCAGCAACGGCGGCGCGGAAGCCGTGGAGAACGCCGTCAAAATCGCGCGCCGTTTCACGGGTCGCGCTGGCGTGATCGTGTTTGAAGGCGCGTATCACGGGCGCAGCAACCTGACAATGGCGATGACCAGCAAGTACGGACTGTTCAAGAAAGGTTTCGGGCCGTTCGCGCCGGAAGTTTACCGCCTGCCACTGCCGAACCTCTACCGCACCCCCAACGGCATGTCTGAGAGCGATTACCTCGAGTGGTGCTGCTGGAACTTGGACAACGCGCTCGTGGCGCACATTGACGGCAGCGCGGTCGCGTGTATCGTGATCGAACCCGTCGTCGGCGAGGGCGGCTTCATTCCCGTGCCCAAGCAGTTTTTGGAGAAAATCCGCGAGGTTTGCACCCGCATCGGCGCGGTGATGATCGCTGACGAGATCCAATCTGGCAGCGGTCGCACGGGTAAGCTCTGGGCAATTGAGCACAGCAACGTCGTGCCAGACATGGTGATTAGCGCCAAAAGCTTGGCAGCCGGAATGCCGCTCAGCGCCATCACTGGACGCAGCGAAATCATGGACAGCCCGCACATCGGCGGCGTCGGCAGCACCTACGGCGGCAACCCCCTCGCCTGCGTCGCGGCGCTCGAGGCGCTGGAATTACTGCAATCACCAGAACTGCAAGCCGGAGCCGCCCGCATCGAGGCGACAATCCGCGAGATTTTTGAACCCATGAAGCTCGAGCTGTCCTGCATTGGCGACGTGCGCGGCATTGGCGGCATGATGGTCGTGGAGTTCGTCAAAGACCCCGTGACCAAAGAGCCGTGGATGGAAATCATCCCCGAGATCACCAAGCGCACCTTGCAAGGCGGTGTGGTGCTGCTGCGTGCAGGCTTGTACGGCAACTGCATTCGCTTCCTACCAACGCTGGACATTTCTGATGAGATGCTGCGCGAGGCGTTGCATGTCGTTGCCAACGCGTTCCGCGCCGCTGACGCCGCGATGAAGCCCGCACTGGTCAGCGCCTAAACCCTCGAGCAGCGCCGCGACTTCGTTGATCGCGGGCGTTGCGATTGGAATTCAATGCCAGACTACAGCCACTTACCAAGCCTCGTCTCGAGCAGCGACGGGCGTTACCGCGTTGTGAACAGCATGCTCGAGATGGTGAGCGACCTCGAGACGATCCAGCGCATTTCCTTCCCTGATCTAGCAGATGCCGAGATCATGAGCGCGGATCACTTCGCATCGCACATCAAAATCTTCCCCGCTGGTCAACACGCCGTGCTGGATACGCTCGAGGATAAAGTCGTCGCCTCCTCGAGCGACATTCAAATCCCACTGGACTTCAACCATTACCAGCACAAGTTCTTCCCCGCCGTCGGTGACGGCTATTTCACCACGCATGACTCGAGTTCCCCGTGGCTGTACGGCGCGGACATCGGCGTCCACCCCGATTACCGCAGCCAAGGCCTCTCGAGCCTGCTCTACAAAGCGCGTCAAGATTTGGTGCAGCGCTTAGGCTTGCACGGGCATTTCGCGGGCGCAATGCCCAAAGGCTACGGTGCTATGAGTCTCGAGATGCCGATAGAAGCTTATCTGCACGAAGTCATTCGCAACGAGCGCTTCGATCCTGTGCTGAGCATTCAACTCAAACGCGGCTACCGAATTTACGGCGTGATCCCAGAGTATCTCGAGGATGCGAGCTGCGCGAATTACGGCGTGATGATCGTCTGGCGCAATCCAGATATAGGTTGGAACGAATAAATGAGATTGGTTGTCACCAAAGCACGCACTCGAGAAGTCGAAAATCCGATCACATTGATTGTCGGAGAAAAGGTACAGGTTCGCTACGCAAAAAATGAATCTTGGAATTGGCTAGGTAGTGTGTTTTGCACCCTTCAGGATGGGCGCACTGGCTGGGCAATGCACTGGACGTTTGAAGAAGGTGGCAATTTCATAGAAGCTGAACCAAGCATCGCTACCGTCACTCAAGAGTTCAGCGCAACTGAACTTAATATTGAATTTGAAGAAATTCTCGAGGGTTTTGCAACATCGATTAAAGGTCAATGGTGTAGAAATGCTCAAGGAGAATCTGGCTGGGTTCCTTTCAAGTGTTTACAAGAAGATATGGCAGACCTCGAGCGTCGCCAAAAGGAACTGATTACCGAGATCGAAAGTGCATTTGCGACTGTAGAAAAAAACGAGGGAATCGGTCTGCGTGAAGCCAATTGGTACAACACGATTCCTACGCCAGAGCAACTGCGCGAAGCTCGAGAATTAGACACAGAGCGATGGCAAGACTTATCTTCAGAACTAATTAAGTCTTACAATGAGGCGCTTTTCTACACTGATCAGATTGGTTTCAAGTATTTACTTCCAGCGTTCATGCGGTGGTCACTGCGTGAATGGTCATCCAATTCTGATTATTTTGACAAAGAGACTATTACAAGAATTTTGAGCGGCTTTCCTGTTAAAAGAGTTGAAGCCGATTTGACGTTTGAACAGGCTCGAGCAGTCGCACATTTTTGCGAATTGGCGCTTGATATGGGAGTCAACTCCGACGTTTTTGACGAGCGGTCGCAAAGAGACTTCACGCAAGAATGGCTGATTCAAGTAAACGAAAGCTTATCCCCGGAGTGGTACAAAGCTCCGCTTTAATGCTGAAAGGAGGTACTGAATGCAAGCTGACCTGCTCATCACGAACGCCCGCATCTGGGTGACTCGAGGTCAAACCGCCTCGAGCATGGCGGTGAAAAACGGGCGAATCATCGCGCTGAACAACTCGAGCGTCACCGCGCTCCAAACCATTGATCTCGAGGGCAAGCACGTCTATCCGGGTTGGAACGACGCGCACGTTCACGTCTGGAAGGTCGGGCATCTTCGCACGACGATGCTGGATTTGCGCGATGCGGCGACACTCGAGGAGGTCTACGCATTGGTTTCGACACGAGCGGCGTCCCTCGAGCCGGGGACGTGGCTGCTGGGGCGCGGGTGGAACGAAGCCAAGATTGGGGGCAGTCCAGAGAAAAAAGCGCTGGACACAGCCGCACCGCGCAATCCCGTCGTGCTGACCCGCACCTGCGCTCACATCCACGCGGTCAACTCGAGCGCCTTGCAACTGGCGGGCGTAACGGCTGACACGCCCATCCCGAGCGGCGGCGAGATCGACCTCGAGCGGGGAATGCTGTTTGAAACCGCCCACGGCTTGATGCTTCGCGCCATGCCCGCGTTCACCGTCGCCGATTACAAGCGCTTCGTGATATCAGGTCTCGAGTGGCTGGCACGACACGGCATCACCAGTTGCACCGACCCAGCCGTCGACCCCACACTGCTCGAGGCGTACCGCGAACTCGAGCGCGAGGGAGCGCTGCCGATTCGCGTGAATGTGTTGTTCATTCGCCGCCCCGACGGTGGCGACATCACCTATCCCCTGCCCGAGAAATTCGTGTCACCGTTCCTGCGCGTGGACAGCGTGAAATTCTTCGCCGATGGCGGTCTGAGCGGTGCGACCGCAGCGGTCAGCGTGCCGTACCAGAACACCGATTCCCCCAGTCATGGCGTGCTGCGCTTCGACACCGAGGAGCTGTATAAATTGGCGCTCGAGGCGCACACGGCGGGCTTTAGGATTGGCACGCACGCGATTGGCGATGTGGCGCTCGATCAGATGCTCGAGGTATACGCACGGCTCGAGGAGGCGCATCCAAACGGCTTGCGGCACAGAATTGAGCATTTCGGACTGGCGAACGCGGCGCACCGCCGTAAAGCGCGTGAAATCGGCGTGATCGTCGTACCGCAGCCGATTTTCCTGCACGAGTTATCCGGCAACTTCGAGCGTTACCTGCCGCCGATCTTCGCGCAGGACTGTTACAACCTTCGCGCCATGCTGGACGCTGGCTTGACGACCGCCTTCTCGAGCGACGCGCCCGTCGTGCGCGAGGTGAGTCCGCTGGTCGGGATTCACGCCGCCGTCAACGAACCGTTCAGACCCGGCAATGCGATCACGCTCGAGGAAGCGATTGAGGCGTTCACGATTGCCGGAGCGATTGCACAGGGCGATGAGGGCAATCGCGGCACGCTCGAGCTGGGGAAGTGGGCGGATTTCAATGTGTACGGCAATGCGGACGCGGCGGTACTCGAGTGGGAGTTAGCAGGCGTATTCGTAAGTGGTTTAGAAGTTGTGAATAGCAAAGGTGCAGGATTTCCCGCTCGTCGTGGAGCCAAACAGGAACGACGGCAAATATCGCGCCAAGAGTATGGCGATCTGTTTGATGCGATCTCTACACTTTTATTCCGACATGATCCGATTGGAATCAATCTCGAGTTTAATACTGACGAGTACGAGTCAGAAGTTGGAACGATCTTGCCCCGCCTGAAAACGTGTAATTCATCAGCAGAAGTCGCAGAAATGGTGCATCAAGAATTCGTGCAATGGTTTTTCCCTGAAGTTGCTGGCGGTGTAGAACGCTACTCAATATTCGGCGCTGAGATTTGGAAGCTTTGGCAGGCTCACCTGTCAAAATCCTCGGGGGCCACGAATGATTAGAACCGTAACGATAGACAAATCTTGGCGCGTACGGATTCCGAAAGCGATGCGCGATGAGCTGCGGCCCGAGCCACATCAACGCTTCGCGGTAAAGCTTCGTGATGATGGTTTTATCCTTCATCGCATTGCATCAGACGTTGAACAGCTCGAGGAGAAAGTTGTCTTGTGACCAACTGTGCGAGAATGAACCCATGAGTCAAATTGAACTCGAGCGGGAAGTAATGAGTTTGGATGCGAAATCTCGCGCTGAACTTGCACGCAAATTGCTGCACAGTTTGGACGATTTGAGCGAGGCTGAACTCGAGGTGCGATCACAACAGGGTGCAGGTTCAACAGCCATAGGCGAAATTGTCGAGAAAAACGGTTTGTACGTCTGGACGGGTGACGTACCGCTCGAGCAGCTTTGGGCGCACGAAGCCACGCGGCGGCTCGAGGCGTTTGATCGGGGAGAGATGAAAAGTTACTCGAGAGAAGAAATGCTTCACAGAGTCCAGAAGGCTGGTTAAATCACTGATGCCTCACCAAGAACACATCGCAATGGTAATTACTCAAATTCTTCAACTCCCTGACGATACGGTTGCGGCTTTCTCGAGGGGAAATCCATTTGACAAGCTTTTGAGAAGTTATGACGAGTTTACCGCTGATGGACGCGCTTTATACCGCAAAAAATTAGGGCGTCATCACTATCGGCACTCTCAGGCAGCCTACGCATCTGGTTTGTGTGCAAGTAAGTTATTTGGAGAACACAGAATTCCATTAAAACTTATCGCGGCTCGCCTCAAAAGTTCAGATCGTCAATTCCATACAGTTCAAGCAATTCTCAAAAGTAACGAGGTTGTACTCATTACCGATGAAGAAGAACAGATTATCAACGCGAGCATAGTCAATGGCGGTTATGCGTTGAAATCGTGCATGGCTCCGAGCGATGGATGCCGATTGGTACATTGTGGAATTGAAATTGCGCCCGAAACTTTAGAAAACCACCTTTGATCGAAACGGAGTCCTACTCATGCTCGAGTCCATTGCCCGTCAAGCCCTCTTCGCTGGTGGTTGGCAAGCAATCACCAAAACCTTCCCCGTCATCAACCCGTATGACAACGCAGTCGTGCTCGAGGTCGCTGACTGCGGCGCAACCGAAGCCAAAGCCGCACTCGAGGCGGCAGTGACGGCGTTCTCGAGCTTTCGGCACACGACTGGCTTTGAACGCAGCGCGATCATGCAGAAATGGGCGGCGCTGATTCGCCAGAATGCGGAAACGCTGGCTCGCACGATGAGCATGGAAATGGGCAAGCCCGTGTTCGAGTCTCGAGGCGAAGCGAATTACAGCGCGACGGCCGTAGAGTGGTACGCCGCCGAAGCCGAGCGCATCGCGGGCGACATCGTGCCGAGCCGCTTCGCGCAGAAACGCGCTTTTTCGCGCCTCGAGCCGGTCGGCGTGGTCTACGCGATCACGCCGTGGAATTTCCCAGCGGCGATGATCGCCCGCAAAGTCGCGCCCGCGCTGGCGGCAGGCTGCGCGGTGATCCTCAAACCCGCCGAGCAATCGCCGTTGACGGCGCTGCTGCTGGCCAAGCTCTGGGTCGAGGCGGGCGGGCCCGCCGACACCTTCCAAGTGCTGCCCGCCGCTGACCCGATTCCCGTCTCGAGCGTGCTGATGGGTGACGCACGAGTTAGGAAGATCACCTTCACCGGCAGCACCGAGGTCGGCAAGTTGCTGTACGGGCAGGCGGCGAGTACGTTGAAGCGCCTGTCGCTCGAGCTGGGCGGTCACGCGCCGTTCATCGTCTTTGAAGACGCGGACATCGCGGCGGCTGCGCTCACCGTTTCCAACTCCAAGTTCCGCAACGCTGGGCAGCAGTGCGTCGCCAGCAACCGCGTGTACGCGCACGAGAGCCTGCAAGGCGCGTTCGAGGACGCGTTCGCAGCGCAAGCCAGAGGCTTCAAGCTCGGCAATCCACTCGAGGATGACACGACGATTGGGCCGCTAGTGGACAAAGCGACGCTGGATAAAGTGCAGGCGCACGTCAATGACGCCGTGGCTCGAGGGGCGCGGATCGTATCGGGTGGTCACGCGACGGGCGGCTTGTTCTTCGAGCCGACCGTGCTCAGCAACGTCCATGCCGATTCGCTGATGCTAACCGAGGAAACCTTCGGGCCCGTCGCACCTGTGGTTGGATTCTCGAGCGAGGCTGACGCGGTGAAGTGGGCGAACAACACCGAGTACGGCTTGGCGGCGTACATCTGGACAAAGGACATCGGGCGAGCGTTCCGAGTCGCCGAAGCGCTCGAGTACGGCATCGTCGGCGTCAACGACGGCGTGCCGAGCGCGATGGCTCCGCAAGCGCCGTTCGGCGGCATGAAAAACAGCGGTGTCGGACGCGAGGGCGGACGCTGGGGTCTCGAGGCGTTCTTGGAACTGAAATACATCAGCATCACCCTGCCGTAGCGCCCTTGAAGCCGTTGTACCCCCCAACGGGGGGAAAGCCTCGAGCCTGCGCTCGAGCTAGGGGGGTCGTGCGACGCGTATCCGAAACTGAGCATCGCACGACCGTCTACTTCGCAGGGGGCAACTTTATTTGACCGCTTGAACCGTCACATCTTCAGGCGCAACTCGAGTCAATGTGTCCGTGGCGCTTGAATCAATCCGTCCAGAGAATCGCAACACTGAGATTGTCCCCGCACCGTCGATCACGCAGCGCGGCAGTTGGTCTGAAGTCGAGACGCTAAGCTTCTTGCTAGGTGAGATATATTTGAGCAAACCGTCCTTGGCAACGGGTGAAATGAATGATCGACGTACATTTTGAACGATGCGGCGCTGCTCACCTGCGAAGATAAAATCCGTCGGCCCTTCTCGAGACAGCACCACGTATACGTCGTTTGGTTGCGCGTTCTTCACTATAAGCTTGTATGCGTACCCAGCAATTGCGCTGCTGTTAATCGTGATCGGATTCTCGAACGTCGTTAAATTCAGTAAGTCTTCAAGTTCATTCGTCCCACGATTTGGTATCAATGACGGAAACAGTTTTCCCCACACATTCTCGTCAATGATTTGTGGGTAAAAATCATTGCCGAGCATGGGCGTTGCTGGCGTACCTAACGTGAAGCGAGTTTCACCTACGGAAACGGTCGCGTTATCCCAGCCATTGATTCGCACGGGCAATGGCGAATTTGCTAGCGCCGCCCTGAAGTTTCGTACCGAAATAAATGTTGGATTGACCGAAAATGTTTGCGTTGTCCCCTGCTCGTTCCCGAAATACACTTTTTCGTCGGGAAGTAAGGTGATGTCAATTTCCGTTCCCGGAAAACGCAGGAACACGATTACTCCAGCCGCTGGGCTGCCTTGACTAAACTTTACGCCCCGTGGCTCGAGCGTGGCGCGAAGGCTGGTCAAACTGATCCACGAGTTTGGTTGCACGCATGGCCACGGCTGCGTTCCAGAGGTAAACGTCTTTTGTCCGTTCGCGCATTCGGCAATCGGAACTCGAGTCGTTCCTACAACCTGCGCGACGCTCGAGGTCAAGTTTCCGACGCCCAGCGTGGCAAGCACGGCGCAGAGCAGTGTATTTCGCAAAATATTTGGCATGGTGTAAACCCCGTTCATTCCGGCGCTGACGACGTGGGGCGGGCCCAGATCGCTCAGCGCTCGAGATACGGCAGCGCTGGGTGTGTAGCCGAGCGCTTCGTATTGATTGGCTTTGTGGTGGATGTGGCTGGCGAGTTCTAAGCGCACGGTGCGTTTGTGTTCGCCCCACAGTCCCCACGTGGCGAGGCGCAGGTAACGCTCAATGTTGTCCACGACCGTCAGCTCGGGCGCAATCCGCGCACAGCGGCGGCGAATTGGTCGAACTCGAGTTGCTTGGTTTGCAGCGCGGTTTTGCCTTTCCCGGTCAGCGCGTAGTAGCGGCTGGGCATGTTCCCTCTGGGACTGGGTTTGAAACTCGCCTCGAGAAAACCCTGTTTAGTCAGGCGGTGCAGCGCTGGGTAAACGCTGCCCTCTTTGAATTCAAAGTAGCCGTCGGTGCGCGTGTTGGCTTCCTCGATGATCTCGAGACCGTACATTTCAGCGTCGCTGAGGATCGTCAGTAGGATCAGCTCGAGGTTGCCTTTGAGTAAATTCGCATCCATAGGTGTGCCTCACGGGGCGCAGCGCGTCTAGATCGCACGGCGCGGATTCGGGAAAAGAGTTCATGACCTCGAGTCCTCGGTATCCTAGAGCTATAGTGATCCAACACCTCTCGAGTTGTCAAGTGGGCGTCTCCCCTGCCGTCGTAGGGGTTTGCTCTTCTGCAAACCCTCGCAAGTCGTCACCCACGCGCCCAATGAGTTTCAATCGGCTCGAGCGTCAACGCTCCTCGGGCGGCTTGACGGCAATGAAACTGCGGTACAACGCGAGGTCGTACACGATCTTCAATCCACCCGCCAAAAAAAACGGGGCGCTACCAATCCCCAACGCTCCCGCCAGCAGCGGCGCGAGGCTCGAGCCGATCGTGCGGGCGATGCCGGTCACGCCAGCGGCGGCGCTGCGCTCACTGGGTTGCACGACCGCCATCACGTAGCTCTGGCGGGTCGGCACGTCCATTTGCGAGATGCTGAAGCGAGCCAACAGCACGGCGATCGCCAGTCCCAGATTCGGCATCAGCGGCACGAGCATCAGCAGAATATTGCTTGGGATGTGCGTGAACACCATCGTGTTAATCAGCCCGAATCGAGCGGCAACCTTTGAGGCGGCGAGTGCCGAGAACCCCGCGAAGACGTTCGCGCCGAAGAAGATTGCGCCCAGCAGCGCGGGTTGCACGCCGAATTTGCGCTCGAACCACAGCACGATCAGGCTTTGCACCACCAGACCACTGCCAAAGGCGTCCAGCGCGAACAGGCTCGAGAGTCGCAAAATGACGCCCCGAGATTCCCCCAAACCCAGTAAATTCTGGCTCGAGGTGATCGGGGCGTTGACTTCGACGGCTGGGCTGAGCCGCGTGAACATCACCAGCAGCAACCCGCCGAGCGCTCCGTACAGCGCGATCACGATCTGGTAGCTCTGAATTGCGGTCAGGCTCGAGTGCTGCAAGCCTTGCACCAGCAGTCCCGCACCGAGCGCCCCGAGCGCCGTTGCAAACGACCCCGCGAGGTTGTACCAAGCGAACACCGCTGTGCGGCTCGAGGCGGGCAGCTTTTCGCTCATCGCGCTTTGCTCGAGCGCGAGGAACGGCCCGACTTCGTTGCCGCTGGGGCTGATCGTGCCGATGATCGCGGCGATCAGCAGCAACCAGAAATTGCCGGTCAGTGCGAAAACCGCGCCGCTCAGGATCATCAGCCCCGCGCCGAGCATCAGCATCTTGGCGCGGCCCACGCGGTCGGCGACGCTCGAGATGTACAAGGAAATGATCGCGTCGCCCGCCAATGTCAGTGACAGCAGCAGACCGATTTGCACCTCACCGAAGCCCAGCGCCGATAGGTACAGCGCCAGCACCACGCTCATGCCGCCGAAGGCGAACATCCGCACGGCCCTCGTCGCAAACAACAAACGCCCGTCGCGCTCGAGGTGACGCAAGACGCTCGAGTCCAACCAGTTCAAGTCGTCAGCCTCGAGCCAGCGCTCACTTCTTGGCTTTGAAGTGATCCACGCCGCCCAGCGCTTTGAGTTCCGCCTCGAGCGCCTTGACGGTCTTCGTCGGTTTGGAGGCTTTGTCGCCCGGCAGGGTCTTGGCGACCACCTCGAGCGTGTCGCTGTACCCGTCGCCGTCGCTGTCTTTGTTGGCTTTCAGCACCAGATACAGCGCGTCGCTGATGTTGCGTTTGGCTGCGCCATCGTAGATCACTTGCAGCGCTGTCCCGTAAGCATTCCAGCCGCTGCCACCGCTCGGGCTGGTGTGGCAGTAAATGCAGCCCATGCTGGTGACGCTGTACTGCTGGATCGCTTGGATGCGGTACGCGTTCTTGGCGCTCGAAGGGGTCAGCGCGGTTGCACCAATAAACGCAGCCGACAGTGCGAGCCAGTGAATGGGCTTGAAAGTCATGCCCGAATTGTAACAGCGAGCGCACGATCCCAATGTGAGAAACGGTGCACGCTCCGTTGATGAAGCGGTTCGTTGAAATTGCAAGTCTTTAGCCACCAATTTGGTACGCGAGATCGCTCGAGCATTGCGACTTTGATTCAAGTCTCGCAGGAGTCCGACCCTTGAGGATTTGAGCGTGGGTTCGCCTCGCATTGCCCCGCCAGCACAAAGTCTTGCTGATTGAGTCTCACGCTCTCATCTTCAGTCGTCTCATTTGCTGCGCCGCTCGGGTATGATAACGCGCTGTGCTCGTTGTCACGGAACTTCACAAAAAATACGGTTCGTTCGTCGCGGTCGATTCGGTCAGTTTTCGGATCAATGACGGCGAGGTCTACGGTTTACTTGGCCCCAACGGCGCGGGCAAATCCAGCACGATCAAAGTTTTGTCGTGTCTGACCAAACCAGATGGCGGGCACGTGCAAATCGACGGTTTGGATATCGTCGCTCAGCAGGCGCAGGTCAAAACTCGCATTGGAATCGTGCCGCAGGACATCGCGCTGTACGACGATTTCTCAGCCAAGGAGAACCTGCTGTTTTTCGGGCGCTTGTACGGGATGCACGGTGCTGATTTACGCAAGCGAGCCGATGAACTTTTAGAGGCGGTTGGGTTGCTCGAGCGCGGCAAGGATCACGTTGGTAGCTTTTCGGGCGGCATGAAGCGCCGCATCAACATCGCAGCCGGGTTGATGCACCGCCCGAAGATGGTGTACTTGGACGAGCCGACGGTCGGAATAGATCCGCAGTCGCGGCGCTTGATTTTGGATCTGGTCAAGCGGCTCAACACCGAAGGCTTGACCGTTTTGTTCACCACGCATTACATGGAGGAAGCCGAGGAGCTTTGTCACCGCATCGGGATCATTGATTTTGGCAAGATCATTGCCGAGGGTACGATCCCAGAACTGCGGGCCGTCGCGGGCGAGGTCAGCCCGATTGAAATCGAGCTGCGCGACGTGCCGACCCCGCAGCAGCTCGAGGCGCTCGGGCCCATCGTCGAGAGTCTGACCGTCGATGGTTCGCGTTTGAGTCTGCTGTGCAGGGATTCAAAGACCGCACTGCCTGCCATTTTGCAATCGCTCGCGCAGACCGGGGCGCGGGTGCATCATCTGGAAATGGACGAGCCGGATTTGGAAACGGTGTTTTTGAAACTGACGGGGCGGCGACTGCGTGATTGAACGTGTTGTCACACCGCTCGAGCAATTGCTACGCGAGGCAGCATCACTCGAGGGTCGGCGATGAGCGGCTGGTCGCCGGTGCTGCGCGTCACGCAGCGTGATTTACTCGCGCAGTTGCGTTCCCGCAGCTTTTTGGTGCAAACCCTGCTGCTGCCGATGATCCTGACCTTCATCATCGGCAACGCGCTCGGCGGCTCCCAGTCGCCCGCGCCATCGCCGGTCGTGATGGTCGGCACGGAGAACCGCGTCACCAAAGCCTTGGCGGACGTGCTGATGACCAGACAGTTGGCAAGCATCATTTACGCCACCAAAGCCGCTGGGCAGCAGATGCTGACAGCGGGCAAGGCGATTGTGCTGATTGAATTTCCGGTTGACCCGGAACGCACCTTGCTGCGCGGGCGCGAATTCCCGATTCTGGTGATGCTCGATTCCGCATCGTTTTTTCGCGGCACGGTCATTCAGTCAATCGTGCAGGGCTTCGCGCAGCAGTTGCAGACCACGCGAGCCACGCTGCTCGGGGCGGTCAGGGCGCTGAAACCCGCGACCGCACAGGAACTGGCGGCGCTGCTGCCGACGGTGCAACAAAAAGTGCAATCGGACTTTGAAGCTCGAGCACCGCAGATCACAGCCACGCAGATCACGGGGCGGCAAGCGGGGTTTTTCACGTATTACGCGATTGCTTTTGGCGTGATGTTCACGCTGCTGAGTGCCACGCACGGCGCGGGCAGTCTGGTCGAGGAGTTTGAGCGCGGCACGATTGCGCGGCTGCTCAGCGCCCCGCTGACCCCAGCGGGGTTGCTGATCGGCAAGTTTTTGGCGCTGTGGGCGATGGCAACCTTTCAACTCGGCAGCTTCGTGCTGCTCTCGAGCCTGTTTTACGGCGTGCGCTGGGGCGAACCGCTGGGCGTATTGGCGACCGTGCTGGCGACGGCTGCCGCTGCGGCTGGATTTGGCGGGATCATCATTGGACTGGCCACCAGCTTTGAACAGGTCAACGTGCTGGGACTGATTTTCGTGCTGGTGATGAGTTTACTGGGGGGCAGCATGTACCCGGTCGACGCGCTGCCCGGCATCGCGCAGCAACTGTCACGCTTGACATACAACCGTTGGAGCATTGAGGCGTTTCAGCTCTTGTCCAGCGGCGTCGGCAGTCTGGTGATCGCGCTGGATGTGGCGGTGCTGATGGGCATGGCGGTGGCTGGGTTGGGCATCGGCGCTTGGAGTTTAAGCAAGAGGCTGGCTTCGTGATCGCGGCCTTGCGGCTGGTTTTGCATCTGGCGCTGACCGAGGCGCTGCACGCGCTGCGGCAACCGCGTTTGATGGCGCAACTGTTCATGCTGCCGATCATTTTCAGCGTGATCCTCGCGGTGTTTCAGACCTCTGAAATCGCTCCGCCCCGCGTATTGATCTCTAAACCCAACACGCCACTGGCGAACGATCTCGAGCGGCGACTGAAAGCCTCTGGTTTGACGGTGGAACCGGCCGATGCGCGGGCGAAACTGCAACTAACCCGCAGTGACCGGGATGCGTGGCTGAAACTGCCAAATGACTTTGATGCGACCTTTACGAACGGCAAGCCAACAATAGAATTTCTCAGCCCCGCCAGTTCGACCCGTGATATGGAAATCTTGGGGAGGGTACGCAGCGCACTGACTGAGATGCAAGCGCCCGCTGTGGCTGCGAGGGCCGCGCCACAGACGGATGCAGGTGCGAGGACGCGGTTGTTGCTACAGCAGGAATTCGTCAAGGTCAGCGTCGTGCAAAGCCAAGTCAAACGCTCGTCCAGTTTGGTCACGGCCGGCGGCTCTAACCAGACCGCGCCGGGCATGACGCTGATGTTCGCGTTGCTGTTTGGGGCGCAGACGGGTCTGAGCTTCCAGCGCGAGCGAATCATGGGCACGTTGACGCGCCTGTTCAGTGCGCCGACCAGCAGCTTCACGATTGTGATTGGCAAGTTGCTGGGCAACACCTTGCTGCTGCTGCTGCAACTGTCGGTGATGGTGCTGTTCTCATGGCTGGCGCTGGGTGTGCAGTGGGGCAACGTCGCAGCGCTGATCCTGCCGTGCGCGGCCTTCGCGCTCACCGCCGCGAGTTTCGGCGCGATGGCGGCTGCGCTGACCCGCACGGCCGCGCAACTGACCGCGCTGAGCGTGCTGTCGGTCAACGTACTCAGTGCGCTGGGCGGGCTGTGGTGGCCGCTGGACTTGACGCCAGCGTGGATGAAGTCCGTTTCTACTTTCTTGCCAACCTACTGGGGAATGCAAGCATTGCAAGATGTGATCCTGCGCGGCGCTGGCGTGATAGCGGTGCTGCCGCACACAGCGATACTGCTCGGCTTCGCGCTGATCTTCGCCAGCATCGGCTCGAGGGCGTTCAAGTACGAGTGAACAGGCTCGTGTAACGGAATTGCAGAGCGCGGAGCGCGGCAGGCGAATGCTGGAACTTCACGACTCTTTGTAGGACTCGAGCGCTGCAAATGCTCGAGGCAGCAAGCTCGAGCAGATAAACACACGGGGGATTTTCAATGACGAGTTCCGCAACACCCGCCCATCTCGAGTTAAGAGCCAGCCTCGCGCTGTTCTTCATGCCGAATCTGGGGCCCGTGCGGGTCAAGGCACTGCTTGAGCAGTTCAGCACGGCTGAACACGTGTTCAAAGCCAGCCTGAATGAACTGCGCGGTGTCGCCGCACTGGAAGCTTTGAGCTTGAGTAGCCTGACCTCGAGCACCGTGCGCGAAACCGCCTTTGCGCGTGGCGACACTGAACTCGAGCGGGCGGGCAAGGTCGGGGCGCAGATCATCGGATTTTCCAACGCGGCGTACCCGGAGGCGCTCAAGGCCATTTTCGATCCGCCGCCGCTGCTGTGGGTGCGCGGCGATTTGTCGGCGCTGGAATTACTCACCAGCCCGACGCCTCGAGCGATTGGCGTGGTCGGCACGCGCAAGTGCAGTCCACACGCGCGGGCGTTCACGGTCGCGCTGGCGGGCGATTTGGCGCGGGCTGGGGTCATGGTCGTTTCGGGACTGGCGCGGGGGATCGACACGGCCGCGCACGTGGCGGCCGTCGACGCGGGCGGCGTCAGCATCGCGGTGCTGGGTTGCGGCATCGACACGATTTACCCGTCGGAAAACCGTGGAATAGCCGAGCGCCTGACGGTCGTCAGCGGTTACGCGATTGGCACGCCGCCGGCCGCGCACAACTTCCCAGCCCGCAACCGCATCATCGCGGGCTTGAGCAGCGGTGTGGTCGTCGTCGAGGGCGACATTGGCAGCGGCAGCCTAATCACGGCCGTCGCGGCATTGGAGAACGGTCGCACGGTCTTTGCCGTGCCGGGACGACCGAACGATCCGAATGCGCGGGGGCCAAACCGATTGATCAAAGACGGCGCGGCGCTGCTCGAGGGGGCGAACGACATCTTAGAAGAGTTCAGGTGGGGCGGCGCGGTGCAAAAAGCGGTCATGCCGACGCTCATCGGCGACGAGGCTCTGGTCTACGCGGCGCTCGAGGGGGAATTACTGCTGGACGATCTGGTGCTCCGCACCGCGTTGTCTGGCCCGCAGATCACGGTCGCGCTGATGATGCTGACGCTGAAGAACGTCGTGCTGGAGCTGCCTGGTGGGCGCTACTCGAGGGGTTGAGATTGTTTTCGCGCATTGTTTGACACGCTTGGATTCTCGAGCCTAGAATCATTTTGTAGCAAATCGCACAAGTTGCACAAACTAGCTTGTGCTCGAGGAGGTGGTATGGAACCCATTCCCAGTTCAGGGTTGCTCAAAAGCAACGCGGGTTTTCAGGCCGCCCCCAGCGCCGACTGACCACCCACCTCTGAAGAAATCACGCAACGCAGGCCAATGCGAGAGGTGAACCATGATCCAAATTGACACAATCCTCGGGCCGAAAGAGCTGCTCGAGGTGCTACGAAATGGCGAGCGCACTGAGTTTAAGGCGCTGCTGCGAAATCAACCCGAACCCGTGGTCGACGCTGCGTTTGAAGAAGCCAATTTTGAGGAACGCCTCGAGTTTTTGCGCCTGATGCCGATCGAGCGGGCCGCGCACGGCTTCACTGACCTACCGATGCCGGAGCAGGTCGCGGTGATCGCGGCGCTCGCACCAGACCGTATTCGCGTGATGGGCGCGTACATTGGGCCGGACGAAATCGCAGATTTGCTGCAAGAAATCAGTGATCCGGCCACCCGCGAGCACCTGCTGAATGCCTTACCAAAGACCTTGGCGGCCAGCGCTCTGGAGCTATTGCAATACAACGAGGATGACGCGGGCGGCATGATGACGCCGGAATTCGTAGCGCTCAAAGAGGGCTGGACGGCCCAACACGCGCTGTCTTTCCTGCGCTTGGCGGCGGAACACGCCGAGACGATCAGCAACCTGTTCTTAGTGGATGCGGGCGGGCGATTGACGGGTGTGATCGCGCTGCACTCACTGGTGACGGCTCCCGGCAATGCGCTGGTCGATGATCTGGCGAGGCGCGACATCATCAGCGCCAAAACCGATACCGATCAAGAAGACGTGGCGCGACTGATGCGCGATTACGACCTATTGGCGATCCCGATTGTGGATACGGATGGCGTGCTCAAAGGCATCGTGACGATTGACGATGTGGTGGATGTGATTCAGGAAGAAGCCACCGAGGACATTTACAAGGGCATGGCCATGGGCGGTGCGGAAATTGATTACCTACGCACCAGCCCCGTGACGCTGTGGCGCAAACGCGTGTTCTGGCTCGCATCACTTGCCATTACCGAGACGCTGACCGCGACTGTGATCTCGAGCGCCAGCGACGTGCTGGCAGCCAATATCGCGCTAAACGCGTACATTCCAACGCTGATCGGCACGGGCGGCAACACCGGCTCACAATCAGCCGTACTGGTGGTGCGAGCGATTTCGAATGGGCAACTGCGCGGCCGCGACGCGTGGAAGGTCGTGCTCAAAGAAGGCGCGACCGGAGCCATGCTGGGCATCGCGCTGGGGTTGCTGGCGTTCATCAGGGCATTTCTAATTCGCCGCGACTTAGGACTAGCCATCACCGTCTCCGTGACCATGAGCATCATCATCGTGGTCGCCAACCTGATCGGCGGCTTACTGCCGCTGCTGTTTACAAAACTGAAAATCGACCCGGCCGTGACCTCGAGTCCGTTTTTGGCGACGCTGATGGATTCGACTGGATTGCTGATTTACTTCGGCGTGGCGAGGCTCGTGCTGGGCTTGTGAATCAGCTCAGCGTGCGCTTGCCCGAATTTCGCCCCGCGCAGCGCTTGAGTAAATACGTCACGGCCCCCCTCGAGTGCTCGTCCTCACGGGCGAGTTGCTCGAGTTTCTGCCAGCTCTGCCATTCCAGACTGCGGGCCTCAGCGCGGGTCGCACCGAGGAACACGCCGACTTCGCGCAAGGAATGGCGATGACCGTCGATCAATCCAGCCCGCAGCTTCAGCACCATAATTTCTGAAGAATCCAGCGGTTTGAAGGCACGCTCGAGATCCGTGGTCTGGGGTGGGGTGAGAAGTCGTGGCATCATGGGTGTCTTAACTCCTTGATTTTATCGCGGATGGTGAATTAAACCTGATCGCGTGTCACAAAAACCTTGCAGCGCGGGGTGCGGTTCGTTTGCTACTTGCCATCGCACCCCGCGCAATCGACAAACTCGAGTCTCGGCTCGGGATCTCAAAAACCTCGAGTCTGCTCGGGTATGTGAAGTCAATCCAATGTTGAAAACGGGGCAAGCCGCTCGAGAAGCGTATCCCTCACGGTAAATTTACTCGGTGCAACTCGAGACTCCACGTTTTGCCGTGCGTCTGCGACGTTGTAAAAGCGAGCCAACAGCTCCATCGTGGGGCGTCGTCATCGTCGAGTTCAAAAAATTCTTGAACTCGAGTCAGCATTCAACGCCTCGAGCGTTTACAGAAATTTTTTTGAAACACGAAATTTGACATCACAGGTGCTCGCGCACCAACGCCATCAACCCCGCCACGTGCGCCGCGTCGAACGCCAGTCGCAAGCCGGCGGTTTGGAACAGTTCGCGCAGACCAGCCGTGTTGCCGCGCTCGAGCGCTGCTCGGTATTGCTGCACGGCGCTGATTTCGTCCCGCGTCGCGTTTTGCCAGACCTGCACCGCGCCGAGCTGCGCGATGCCGTATTCGATGTAGTAAAACGGTGCGGTGAACAAATGGCTTTGGCGCTGCCAACGAAAGGCCATGCCCTCCTCGATGCCCGCAAAATCTACATCAGGCAAGTAGCGTCGGTGTAGATCTGCCCAAGCCGCGTTGATCTGATTGATCGTCACGTCTAATGCCGCGTCGACATAAAGCCAATGCTGAAAAGCATCCACGACGGTCATGTAAGGCAGGAATTTGACGACCGCTTCTAACAGGTGATCGCGCCGCGCCCGCCGCGCATCTTCGGCGCTGTAAAAACCGCCTTTGGCGCGTTCCAGATGCGGTTGCGCCAACATCTCCATGCCCATGCTGGCGACTTCACAGAACTCCATCGGGCCGTGCAAATTCCAAAACAGCGGCTGGGCGCGGTCGCTCAGCAAGGCGTGAAAAGCGTGGCCACCTTCGTGCAGCAGCGTTTGCACGTCGTCATGTGTACCGACGGCGTTCATGAAAATGTAGGCTTTTCGTGTGAGTGGATGAAAGTCGCAAAAACCGCCCGGTCCCTTACCCTTGCGCGATTCCAAATCCAAGTCACCCGTCATCAGCGACTTGAATAACTCTCCCAACGCGGGGTCTAGGCTGTGAAAGACGCGCTGCGTGGTCTGCTCCAAATCGGCCGCATCGGCGTAAGGCTTCAGTGGGGGGCGGCTCGCACTGTCGACATCGACATCCCACGGGCGCAGCGTTTGCAAATTGAGCGCTGCGCGGTGCGACTCCATCTCATCGCTCAGCAGCGGTACAACCTCTTTGAGGATGCTCTGGTGCAACTCCAAGCAATCGTATGGGCTGTAATCGAAACGGGCTTTTTGCTTCCAGACGTAAGCGCGGTAATCCGCGAACCCTGCGTTCTGGGCGATGCGACGGCGCAAATGCAGCATCTGCATAAACAGCTCCTCGAGCTTGGCGCGACTCAAATCCCAACGCGTCAGCAGGGCGCGATAGACAGTTTCGCGCAAATTCCGATCGGGTTCTTGGAGCTTGGCGAACGCCCCGTAAAGCGTCAACTCCTCGCCACCGACGGTGACGCCGAACGCGCCGATGGTTTTGTCGTACTCCACGCCGAGCTTGTCCAGTTCGGTCTCGAGCGGCACGTTTTCAGCCCTGAAAATCTCCAAGTTGGCCCGCACGCGCCGCGACCACTCGAGCGAATCGGTGGGGATCAACGCGCTGGGAACAGCCGCAATTTTTTGCTCTAAACGGTTGGCGGCCATCTTGGCGGGCGGCAGGACGTGTTCGATGAGGTTGAGAAACGCCGCTTCGACAGTTTCATCGGTCGTATCTTCTGCCTTGGCGCGGTAGGCGCGGCTGACGGCTTCGTAGATCGTTTTTTCCAGATCAGAGTAGCGCGTCAGCCATTCACCGATGTTGTCAGCGCTCAGAGATTCAGTCTCGAGGCGAGCGAAGACGGGTTGCAGTGTGAGCCAGTCATGCGGGTTGATGTCAGCCGTGTTCATACGACGCAAGTTACCAGAGCTGAGCTTTCAGTTCAGCGCAAGGCTGCCAGCACCCGATGCCAACTCCAGAGCGCCAGTGGCCCGACCGTGAACATTGCGGGCAGGGCAAACAGACCGCCACCGAAGTACACGAAGATCAGTGTCCCCAATACGCCATACGGCGAACCCTGAGCACCGCTGAGGATTTGCGGAATCAGCGCCAGCGTCGCGGTCGCCACGAAGCAAAAAAGTCCCCACAGCACACCGTCCCAGTAGCGAAAGGGGCGCAGATCACCGCGCCTCAAGTACCAAGTCACGGAGATGGCCGCTAACCCAGCGGCGATCACTGGGTAGTAGACCAGCGAATCCGAGCGGGTCAGCGCGGCCCAGTTGAGGCTGCGGCCCTGCACGACATCGCCGGTCAGCAACACGAACACCACCGACAATGCACCCAACAGCGCACTGACGATCATGAGGGCGGCAAGCTCGAGAAACGGGTTTCTTGCGATGCTCATGGGAAGAGTCTAAGCCAATGCTCCAGTGCTCAGTGCGCGTCGAACCACGTCTGCCCCGCGCCGACGCCGACGCCGAGCGGCACGGCCAGCGCGAACGCATCTTCCATCACGCGCTTGACAACCGCCATCACGTCCTGCACTGCGTGATCCGGCGCTTCGATCACCAATTCGTCGTGAACTTGTAGCAGCAGAGCCGCGCCAAACGGCTCGAGTTGCGGCTCCAAGTGGATCATCGCGCGTTTGATGATGCCGGCCGATGTGCCTTGGATCGGCATGTTGATCGCGGCTCGCTCAGCCGCTTCGCGCACCATAAAAGCTTTGGCGTTCAGCTCCGGCAGGTAACGGCGGCGGTTGAAAAGATCAACCACGTACCCGTGCTCGCGCCCGAAGGCTTTGGTGCTTTCCAAGTACGCGCCGATGCCGGGATAAGCGCCGAAGTAGGCTTCGATGAACTTCTTGGCTTCGTCGTAAGCCAGCCCCACATCCCTCGAGAGCCGATGGGCGCTCATACCGTACAGCACGCCGTAATTGATGACCTTCGCGCCGCGTCGCTGATCGCTGGTGACGGCCTCGAGCGGGATATTCAGAATCACGGCTGCCGTGCGGCGGTGGATGTCCTCGTCGTTTCTGAAGCCCTCTAACAGTGCGGGTTCAGCCGTCATGTGCGCGAGGATGCGAAGTTCGATCTGGCTGTAATCGGCGCTGATGAGTTGGAAGCCGTCGGCCGCAATGAACCCTTTGCGTAACTCGCGCCCAACTTCGGTACGAATCGGGATGTTTTGCAGGTTTGGGTTGATGCTGCTGACCCGGCCTGTGGCCGTGCCAAGCTGATTGAAAACAGTGTGCAACCGCCCAGATTTGGGGTTGACCATCAGCGGCAGCGGCTCCAAGTACGTGCCGCGCAACTTGCCCAGCTCGCGGTACTCTAATAATTGCCCGACGATCGGGTGCAAGTCGCGCAGCGGCTCCAAGGCGCTGACGGCCGTGCTGCGCTTGCCGGTCAGCTTGGTTTTCTTGCCGCTCTCCAAGCCTAACTTGTCATACAGAATCACCTCGAGCTTGTCGCGTGAGTTGAGGTTGAACTCCTCGCCAGCGGCTGCCCAGACGCCGACCTCGAGTTCACTCATGCGCGTGGCAAAGGTGTCGCTCAGTTGCTTGAACGCGGCGCTGTCAATGCGAATCCCTCGAGATTCCATCTTGGCCAGCACGACGGACGTTGGTTTCTCCAACTCCTCGTACAACTGGGACAGCGCTGGCTCAGTCGCAAACTCGGCCGACAGCACCTCGAGCAGCTTGGCGGTCTGCGCGGCTCTGCCCGGCGCGTCTTTGGCCCAGTCTTCCTTCAAGTACCGTCCAGCCACGGTTTGCGCGTCAATATTGCTGGTGTCCAAGGTGTAGGCCATCAGCAGCGGATCGTCGCCGGGCGTGGCGTCGCCACCGCGAGCATTGACGTACACCGCCAGCGCTTTGGCGTCAGCCGCGTTCAACTCACCACTCGGCAGAAATTCACCCGCACCCTCGCGCACGCCCCAATTGGCGCTCGAGTCGGAAAAAGCGATCCCCTCGAGACTCGCCATTACCGGATCGTTGTCTAGACTGAGTTTGAAGCCCCAGATCGCATCCGCACTCGGTTCAGCCCACGGCAAGCTGATGTACGCGGCTCGCACCTCGAGCGCGAGGTCGCGGATGAAGCTGTTCATCTCCAACTCGCGCAGGATTTGCGTCAAGCGCGGCACGTCCGGCGTGAAATCTTTGGCGGCGGCGAAATCGACGTTCAGCTCTAAGTTTGTGACCATGCGGCTAAGTTCCTTGGAAAAAGTCACGTTGTCGCGGCTGTCCAGAATTTTCTGCGCGTCTTTTTTAGGTTCAATCGTTTCCAAGTTTTCCAAGATGAACTCTAAACTGCCATACGTCTCGAGCAGTTTCTGAGCGCCCTTCGGGCCAATCCCCTTCGCGCCGGGAATGTTGTCGCTGCTGTCGCCCGTCAACGCCCGGTAATCGACCCATTGCTCGACGGTCACACCGTACTTGGCTTTGATTTCATCGGGGCCAATCTCTTTGTCGTCGCTGCCGATCACACGCACCTTATCGCTCAGCAGTTGATACGCGTCGCGGTCGCTGGTCAGAATCCGCACCTCGAGCTTCAGGTCTTCGGCTTGCTTAGCGAGCGTGCCGATCACGTCGTCGGCCTCGTAACCGTTCACCTGTAAGCGCAGCAAGCCCATCGCGTCCACGACCTCTTTGATCCGCCTGATCTGACCCGGCAAGTCGTCGGGCGTGGTGGCGCGACCCGCTTTGTAATCGGTGAACATGTCGTGACGAAACGTCTTTACCGGCGCATCGAAAACCACGATCAGCGTCTGATCGCGCCCGGCTTTTTTATCGCCGAGGCGATGCAATTTCAGCAGCGTCTTCAAAAAACCGTAGACCGCCTGCGTCTGCTCGCCGGAACTGGTTTGCAACGTGCCGCTGTTGCGTTGCAGCGCGTAATAGCTGCGGTACGCCAATGCGTGCCCGTCGATCAACACGACGCGCTTGGGCAGTTTGCCACCGCCCTGACGCGGCGCGGGCGGCTCTGGATCAAAGCGACTGCCCGGCGGAATCCCGCGCTCGTCGGTCGCGCTCGAGGCGACAGTCGCACCGACCTCGAGCTGTGCGGTCTCGAGCTGCGTGGTCTCGAGCTGCGTAGTGACAACCTCGGGATGGTTCGTCTCCACGGTATCCGCTCCCCAAGGCGCGTCTTCCACAGGCGAACTGGGGATGCTGCCTTCCGTGACGCTCACCTCTGCGTCGCTGGGGGAATCCGGGTCGTCAAAGAAATTCGTCTGGGTCATCCCAGCAGTTTACTCGAGTTCTGTTCTGAGCGAAACGCCTGAGCGCAGGATTTCGGCGCACCTCGAGCGGACGTATGCACGCGATGCACCTCGAGCCTGCGCTGAATGGATTACTGCCAGATGTACTGACGGATTACGCCATCGTTTGTGGCGACGTATAAGCGCTTGTTGTTCGGGTGAAACGCGAGCGCAGTGACGGTCGCGCCGTTCAAGTCAAAACGTGCCACGGCGCGTTTCCTAGCAGTATCGAAGACAGCCGCGCCTCAATCTGAGGACGCTACGACGTAGTGCCCATTCAAACTGACTTGCAGGTCGTAAGCCACGTTGTAACAGCACTCGTTGTAACTCGCATCCTCGAGTTCGCGCCACTCGGTCAAGCGTTTTCCCGAACGGGCGTCCCAGAGCGTCACGCGACCGTTTTTGCGGGCGGTAACAAAAAACCGTCCATCGCGGCTGACCCGCAGATGCGATGGAACAGCGCGGCGCGGGATGCCGTCGGCATTGCCGAATCGACGAATCGGTTTGGCAGCTTGCAGGTTCCACTCGGTGAAACTCTTGTCGGTGTTGAGGCTCAAGCGTTCAGGCTCGAGCGGCAAATTATTTGCGGGATTTTTCAGGCGTTTACTTGTGTAGCGTCCATTACTCAAGTCCAACCTGCCCAAATCTTTCAAGCCATCGTGTGTCATGCACAGTGTGTTCGTTCGCGCATCCAATTCAAGTCGAAACGGTTGAACTGGCGTGGAAAATCATTTGCCTATCTCGAGCCGCCGCTGCGTGTCCAAAATGTGAAACCCGCCGCGACTGATCCCAATCGCTTGCCGCTTCGCATTGAAACTGAGCGCGAAAATTGTTGCATCAACATCGTTCAGATACACATCGTCATTTTTTAATCGCTTTAAGTTCAGCACTTTCACAGACCCGTACTCGCTAACGCCGCTGAACAGCAATTGCTGACTGTCAGGGCTGAACGCCACGGCGTGTCCACCGTAGAATCGCTCGACGAGCTTGAAATTCGCTCGCACATCCCACAAATACACACCGCTGTACGTGTAAGCCGATGCCATCCAGCGCCCGTCCGCACTAAAGGCAAGGTTGCGGACTGACATCTCGCCATTCCGCACTAAAGCGAGGTCGTCGACTGTCTTGGTAGTTGCTTCCAGCGGCAACGCATCCTGAATCCGCTCACCGCGCTTGGCTTGCCCCAGCAACTTCTGCAAAGCGTAAACTCGCAACTGAGCCTTATCCCCACCGACTGTCAAATACGAGCTATCGGCGTTGAACGCGCTGGCGCGAATCTCGCCGATGTCAGGCTCGAGGCTCAGAACTGGCGTGAGGATTCCTTGGCGCAGCGCGGCGACTGACAAAACCTCGAGCTTCGAGTCATTCCCAGCAGTTCGAGCCAGCAGCAGGTAACGCCCATCGGGGCTGAACTGCACTTCTGTCACGAAACCTGCGTCTATATCGCTGACCGGTGGATTCGCCTGACCTTCGACCCATGACTTCGTTTCAGTGTTGAAAATATCCGCGCCCTGTGTCTGGGTCGACGCCGCAGCCACGAATCGCCCTGCCGAATCGATGCTCAGATACGCGATGCGACCGGAGCTGAAGAATCGAGATAGCAGCTTGCCTGAAATCGTGTCCCAGACGCCCACCTCGCCATTTGGAAATGCGATCACCGCGAAACGCCCATTGGCACTGAGCGCGGCCGCCTGAAACCCGCCATTGGGCTTCAGAACAGTGTTCCCACTCTGCAAGCGCTTCAGCAATTCCTGCGGCGTGACCGCAACCGGCAGCGCTGATTTCACCTGCGGGTTCCACAGCGCGTCCAGATCCTCGAGCGAATTGATATTTACGGGTTTCTTTGCACGTTGCTGATTGATGACCGCCGCGACCCGCTCGAGCAACGTCGTGCGCCCCGCGCCTTGGTAATCGATGGGTTTTAGTCCAGCAGTAGAGACCAAGATGAAATTCTCTCTGCCCTTGTACGAGACCCGCTGGAGAAATTCGACGCTTCCGTCAATCGGCTTGGCGGTCAACAACACGATGTCGGCTTCGGTGGACAACCAACGTCCAAACAGCGCCAATAGCGTCGCTTGGTACGGCACGAACTGCCAGATGATCTCACCCGCCTTGGCGCGATCTTTTCGTAGGCTGACATCTAGATTCGTAAACTTCTGAATGTTGTTGGCCGCGTCCAAGCACGGCAGCGCTTTAGCATTCAAGCGCGGCTCGAGCGCCTTGGCGACCGCATAGCTCTCGTCGTCCAATGGGATCAGGAACGTGCCTTCAAACATCGTCTCCGCGAAGGGCTTACCGAGATGCTGTTTGCAAACCCATTTGTTACCAGTGATCGCCACATCCGCGAAGGCTTTAGACACTGCGACGGGACTCGAGGGGCTGGCAACGGGAGCAGGCTGCGCCGAACTCGAGGCAGTGGGTGAAGTTGGTGGACTCGAGACGCTTTTGTTGGGAGCTGGAGACGACGGACTCGAGGGGCGTGACGAGACTGGTGGACTCGAGGGGTTCGTTGGGGTCGAACTCGAGTTGGGCTGAAACAAAGGGTTAAAAAACCAACCGAAAATTAAGCAGGCAACCGCGATTGGAAACCCATTCAATTGCCAAGAATCAGGCGTTCGAGGTTTAGCTAACGCATTTGAAAACATCAAACCAAAGAGGCTGAAGACACTACCAATGGAAAACAGAATTGGGAAGAATTTCCAAAATTCACTGCGATCACCAAATAAATGAAATGCAACGAATGGGACGCCCAAACTGTATGCGCCAAGCATTGACTGGCGGTAAAGACTCATCGACTTGGAACGAAAGACAGTGAAACCTAGGACAGAACCGAACACCCATCGCACAAGTTGTACCAACAACCAGCTTACGGGAAAGACGGCCAAGCTGATGACGCCGCCAGCGATAGGGGCACACGCCAGTCGTACCCAGAATTCAGATTTATCTGTAATCATTACTCCAACCAAGGCAACTACTGTCATCATCAGCAACGTAGGAAAAGCCAGATAAAACATATCGCTGTCACTCCATGAGTTAACCGTTTGCGCTGCACCTTGAAGCGACACGGGCACTTGACGAGCGCGTACTTTGGGAACAGAAGCAGCCAGCGGAGCTTTCGGGGCTTTCACCTCGAGCAGCGCCCGGAACGCCGCGACCGATTGCGGGCGGGCATCGACGCGAATCTCGAGCGCTGCATCAATCGCTTTGGCAAAAGACGCTGAGATATCCGGGCGCAACGCGCTCAGCGACTCGAGCGTCGCGCCGTTGACGCGTTCAAGCGCACTCGGTGGGCGCACGCCGCTCACCGCTTCGTAGACCGTCGCCGCAAGCGAGTACAGGTCTGAGGCGGGCGACAGTCGCACGTTGGAGCCGTACAGCTCGAGCGGCGCGTAGGCCGGCGTCAGTATTCGCTGGCTGATTTTCATCGTGCGGTTTTTTTCAAAGTAAATGCCGCTGCCGAAATCGATCAGCTCCGCGCCGCCCGGCTGCATAATGATGTTGGCGGGTTTGATGTCGCGGTGCAGCAGATTCGCCGCGTGGACTTCCTCCAAAACGCCCAGCACGTCTTTCAGGAGGCTGCGGGCTTCTTTCATACCCAACCGCTTGCCGCTTTGCAGTCGCGCCTCTAAGGTTTCGCCCTGCACGAATTCCATCGCCAGATACAGCGTGTCGTTCGCCTCGAACAGCGCTTTAAAATACGTGCTGGCTTTGTGCTGGATGCGTTGCAGCAATTGCGCCTCGAGTGAGAAGCGGGTTTTGAGCTGTTCCCATTCCGTGAAACTCGAGCTGGGAATCCGCACCGCATTATCAGCAGCTCGAGTGGCGAGTCCTTCCGGGAAGAGTTCTTTCAGCGCGATAATCTCGCCGGTCTGAGCGTCCCGCGCCCGGTACGTGATCCCGAAGCCACCGCGCCCCAGCACATCTTGGATCACGAAGTTACCGACGCGCTCCCCGGCGGGCAGAAAGACCGACACCTCGAGCGGCGCTCCGCAGACGCGGCAGGCTCGAGAGCCGAGGGGATTGACCGAGCCGCAGTTCAGGCAGGTGGCGTCAGGGTTACTCGGCATCAACATCCATACGTTCGCTCAAGCTCACGAGTTGCGACGGCGCTTTGAATTGCGCCATCCGTCGCGCCACGGCCAGCAGCGAGGCTCGAGCGATCACCGTTCAAGCCAGACTGCGCTCGAGTGAGTCGCTTGGTTCATCGCGTGATTCTACTCGAGGTCAGTTCCCAGTGAACTCACCTGAAGCTGGAGTTGGGCATCACCGTCGCCCGAACTTCGCTGGTGCGCCGCCCCAGCGAATGCCGTACCAATCCCCGAAGCTGATGTGCTCAATCGCGCTGTATCCGTCGCGCACCAGCGCTGACCAGCCGCGCTCCTGCGCGAGATCGGCGTTTGGCGTTTGAATCGGATCGTGGTACATCGTCCACAATCGCCCGTCTTTACGCAGTGCTTGCAAGGCGCTCGGCAGCAGTCGCTCGAAGTCAGCGCGGTACATCACGAACAAAATCAGCACGTCAGCGCGATTCGCCAGCGTGAACGTGGCGGTCGGCGCGATTCTGACGATCAAGTCCAGCGGCATCGGTGGCGCGTCGATAATCACCACTTCGTCGCTTGGCGTGATCCCAAACTTGTTTCTGGTTTCGGTTGACATGCGCGATTATGACACCTCGCTGACCAGTCACGCGATCTCGAGCGCGAAAACTTTCAGCGGCGGCTCTAGTGCGTCTGGTACGGGGAAGTCAATTGGTGACTGCCCGAGGCTGGCGATCAGGTTGTACCCGCGCCCAGCCCGCTCCAAGCCGCGTTTGATGGCGGCCATGAAAAAGCGCCGCTCCAATTTGTGGTGATTACAGCACGCCAGCAATAAGCCGTCCGGCTCGAGCAGTGGGATTACATTTTCAATCAGCTCATCGTAATTGCTGACGGCTGAAAAGCGAGCGAATTTGCTGGTCGCAAAGCTCGGCGGATCGAGGATCAATGTGCCAAACGTATCACCGCGCCGTTTTAAGCGCGTGACCCAATCGAAGACATCGCCGCTGATGAAATCAAATTGCTTCGGGATCAATTTATTCTGGCGGTAATTGTCCGCGCCCCACTCGAGCACACGTTTTGATAAGTCCAAATTGACCGCCCGGTCACTGCCCGCCAACGTCGCGGTCACGCCGAAGCCGCAAGTGTAAGCGAAGCAATTCAACACGGTGCGGTTTGAATTGTTGAACCGCAGCCAATGGCGCGTGTCGCGCATGTCCAGAAATAAGCCGACGCTGAGATCACCACCGGGCTGAATCAAGTAGCGCACGCCGTTCTCGAGCGCAACCAGCGAATCAACCTGCTCACCCCAAGCGGGCGCATCCGGCGCGAGGAAGTCGCGCTCGGTCGTCGCGGCGACTCGAGCTTCACGAGGGCGGCGCTTCAAGTAAATGCTGCGCGGCTCGAGGGTCTGAGCGATCACCTCGAGCAACGCGTTTTCTTGGGCTTGGCTCAAGTCAACGTAGAGCGAGGCGACCAGCACATCCTCGAACGCATCGATGGTCAACCCCTCAAGATTGTCGCCTGCGCCGTTGACGACCCTGAACGCGGTTGTACTCGAGTCAATTCCAGCCCGATTGCGTTGCGCCTCGAGCAGACGCTGCGAGAGCAGTTCAGCCTCGCGGGTCGCGCTCGAGATCAGGCTCACTTCTTCAGTCTATCAATCCTCGCTGCGTTAACCGACCGGATCGGCGTCCTCGTCTTCCACTGGTTGCGGCGTCAAATCTTCCAAGTACATGCCTTGATTGGTCGCTTCGGATTCGGAGTCATTCGCCGCCCGCCGCGCCTCGAGTCCGTCCTGCATCTCAGGATCGCTCATGTACGACAGATTGGCTTCGTCCATCGCGCCGCTGCCAGTCTCCTCTGCCGCCAAATCAAAATCACCAGTCTCGAGCGCCGCGATATCGTCAGGGGTAGCTTCTTCAATCATGAGCGAAGTTTGCCTCGAGCAGTTGAGGCGCGGTTGAAATTAGATGCAAGACTCGAACGCGACCGAGCTTATTTTTGATTGCCGAACGCCGCGAACGGATTGGTGAACGGGTTCGCGCCGATTGGAGCGTAGCCAGTCAGTTCGGCGTAGCCAACGCCCTTGGCGCTGCCGCCCACGGTAATCGCGCCCTCGTAGTAGTTAAAACCCGAGGTCGCCCTCGATTCAACTTCTTGGTCTGGCGTGACGGCCCTGACGGTCAGGCTCGTGCCGTCGGAGAGTTTGATCCACCAATTGATCGGATAACGCCCGCCGGATTTGGGCGATGTCCACCACTGCCACGGCTGCATGATGAACTTGCGATCCTCGGTGACGCTGCCGTCTTTATTCACGATACTGACGAACTGATCGGCTATTACGCCCTGCTCGTCGCGGATGCGGTAGACCATCAGGTCGCGCCCGTCCTCGAGCTGGATTGCAAACCAGTCCCAACGCGGCGTCAAACTGGCGCTGCCGTCGCCATCCCCGCCGCCCCACTGGTGATCGAGCCACGCGATGCCCGTGACTGATTCGCCCTCAAACGTGCCCGTCACCTCGAGCCGCGTGGCGCTGTAGTAGTACATCCGCCCAGTGATGGAAGTGCCGCTCCAGCCGGGCCCGTGAATCGCTTCGGGGCGCAGCGGGCGCAATTTCAGGTCACTGACGCTCTTGCCTTTCAGATCGAATTTCGCGGTGTACGTGCCATCCGCCTCGCGGGCCATGCGCCAAGCACCGAGCTTGACATCCATGCGCTCGCTCGAGGCGCTGGCCACGTTGACGGCGATATCGGCTTTGGCGCGGGGTAGGCTGCTGAGTTCAGCGCTGGCAAACGCGCCACTGGCTTTGTCCACCACGCCGTAATGCCCAAAATACAGTGCCTGCGGGTAAAGCTGCGCGAGGTTGTACGGCGTGCTGTCTGGCAGCAAGACTTGAAATATCGCTGCCGCGATTCCCTTCTCGCCGGATTTGGTCTGCAAATGCCCGTTCAAGTACCACCATTCAATCGGTGCGCGATGCGCGGCTTGGTCGAGGATCGGATCGGGTTTGCGCTCGACGAACGGCTCTAAAGCCGGGCGCGAGTTGCTGGGCGCACACGCGACGAGGGCGGTCAGAGCAATCAGCAACAAGCGTTTCATACTGGCAATTCTACCCAAGCGTCATGCTCGAGGTCTGTGGGGCGGGGCGCGTTGTGAAGCGCAAAAAGCTCGAGTCAACCCAATGTTGTCACTCGAGTAGGTACGCTGCTCGGTTTTCCCTTGAGCTAAGATGCGGCTTACAAAAGCCCGAGGATTTCGGGTCCTGCACGCACACCCTCGAGTTGACGTGAACTGGGAGTAAAAAAATGGCAAAACACGCGATTACCCTGATCGAAGGCGACGGTATCGGACACGAAGTCATCCGCGCCGCCCGCACCGTCCTAGAAGGCATCCAAGTGACGGGCGAACTAGAATTTAGCTGGCTCGAGGCGCACGCGGGCTGGGAGCTTTTTGAGCGCACCGGCAACAGCATTCCCGACGAGACGCTCGAGGCGGTCAGAGCGACCGAAGCGACGCTGTTCGGCGCGGCCACCAGCCCGAGCGCCAAAGTTCCGGGCTTCAGAGGCGCGATTCGTCACATGCGCCGGGCGCTGGATTTGTACGCCAACGTCCGCCCGGCCGTGCATCACCCCGTGCCGGGATCTCGAGCGGGCGTCAACCTTGTAATCGTCCGCGAGAACACCGAAGGTTTGTACGTCGAACAGGAGCGCACGTACATGAACGGCGAGATGGCGATTGCCGATACCGTCATCACGCGCCGCGCCTCCCAGCGGATCGGCGAGTACGCCGTCAAACTGGCCAGCAGTCGCCAGCGCAAGACGCTGCACATCGCGCACAAAGCCAACGTGCTGCCGATGACGCAGGGTTTATTTCTCAACACCGCTAGAAAAGCCGCGACGCTGTTTCCAGAAGTCAGCACCCGCGACATCATCATCGACAACTGCGCGATGCAGCTCGTCACGCGCCCAGAGCAATTTGACGTGATCGTCACGACCAATTTGTTCGGCGACATCATCAGCGACCTCACGGCCGGACTGGTCGGCGGGCTGGGCATCGCCGCCAGCGCCAACATCGGCGACGAGCACGCGATTTTTGAAAGCGTCCACGGCTCCGCGCCCGACATCGCTGGGCAGGGCATTGCCAATCCGACCGCGACGATCCTCGCGGCTGTGCTGATGCTGCGCCACATCGGGGAAGCCGCAACCGCCGACCGTTTGGAGCGAGCCGTGGACACCGCGTTGGAACACGGCCCGCGCACCCGCGATCTAGGCGGAAGTAGCAGCACCAGTGAGTTCGCGTCCACGATTCTCGAGGCGTACAGAGGCGCGTGAGGCTGGTTAAACTGCGCCAATGACCGTAGAGCGGGCGAAGTTCTGGCGCGTGGAAGAAATGGATTTGCTGCACGCGACCTACGTCACGCACAGCTTTGCGCCGCACACCCACGACGGGTACGCGATTGGCGTGGTGAGTCGCGGCGTCGAAACCTTTCGTCACCGAGGCGCGACGCATCACGCAGGACGTGGCGCGGTCGTGCTCGTCAATCCCGGCGAGGTGCACACTGGGCACGCCGCAACATTAAACGGCTGGACGTACCGCATGTTTTACCCTGAAGCCAGCACGCTCGAGGCGGTCGGACGAAGCCTTGGGTTGGGCGGCACGCCGTTTTTCTCACAGGTCATCGTGCGAGACGCCGCGCTGGCGAGACTGATGCACAACACCCACGCGATGTTGGAGCAGCCCGCCAGCCAGCTCGAGCGCGACGATGCGCTGAACTCGATGTGGCACGCTTTGGTGGCGCGTCACGCGGATGTCCGCAGCACGGCCGTGCGTCCCAAAAACGACGCTCGAGCCGTCAGCGCGGTGCGCGATCACCTCGAAGTGAACTTCGCGCTCAACAGTTCGCTCGAGACTCTGTCCGATCTTGCTGGAGTGTCACCGTTCCACCTGACGCGGCTGTTCAAGCAGCGTTACGGACTGCCGCCACACGCCTTGCAAACCCAACTCAGGTTGCGTCACGCCCGCCGCAAATTGCTCGAGGGTAGCGACATCAGCGCGGTCGCCGTTGAGGTCGGTTTCAGCGACCAGTCCCACCTAACGCGGCAGTTCAAACGCGTGTACGGCGTCACACCCGCCGTCTATGCACGGGGTGCGGAGCGCAAGAACGTTCAAGACCGTTAACCTCGAGCCGATTTAGACTGCCGAGCGTGATCGAATTTTGGCGCGGTTTCAGGCGCATGTTCCCGCTGTACCTCGGTATCGTGCCATTCGCCGTTGCCTTCGCCGTGACCTCGAGAGCTGCTGGCTTGTCGGTCTGGGAAACGCAGGTGCTGAGCTTGCTGGTCTTCGCGGGCGCGAGTCAGTTCAGCGCGGCGCAGATGTTCGCCACTGGCGCAAGTGGCCCAGCGATCGTGCTGACGACCTTTCTGCTCAACGTCCGCCACGCACTGTACGGCGTCAGTCTGGCGAGGGTCGTCGCACTGAGACCGTGGCAGCGCGTGGTCAGCGCATTTTTTCTGACCGACGAAGCCTACGGCGTGATGGTCGCCAGTGGCGCGAAGACATTTGCGTTTTTGCTCGGCGCTGAGCTGAGCTTGTACGTCTCGTGGAACGCCTTCACGCTGATCGGGGCGCTGGCGGGATCGCTGCTGCCCGACCCCGTGGCGCTCGGTGTGGACTTCGTGTTTCCGCTGTCGTTTCTGGCCTTGCTCGTGCCAATCATCCGCGCTCGAGCGGAATTGATTGTCGCTATTTTCAGTGGCGCACTGGCGTTCGCCATCTCGAGTAAATTGCCGGGCGGTTTGCCAATCCTCATCACGGGCGTGGTCGGTAGCCTGCTCGGAGCGTGGCTGACCGCTTCCGAAGCCCCGCCCACCCCCAAGCTTAGGGATGCGATTCGGGAGGTCGCGTGAGCAACTTCTGGCTGATCGTCGCGGGCATGGTGATCGTGACCTTCGGCTCACGGTTGCTGGGGCTGTTCATCACCGCGCCGTTGCCGCCGTTCTGGTTGCGCTTCATGCGCTTCGTACCGATCGCGGTCTTCGCGGCGCTCGTCACCCCAAACATCGCTGGCTCGAGCGGCGAGGGAGCCATGCGCTTTGTCGCCGCTGCGCTCTGCGGCGTGCTGGCATGGCGCACGAAGCAATTGTGGATCGGGTTATTCGCGGGCATGGCGGCGTTCTGGTTGTTGAGATCGGTGTTCTGAACTCAACAGTCCAATAAGTTTTCAGTGCAAACCCAAAGAAACACTGTTCTGAAAGCAAAAAACTTGAAACGTCTCAGACCACTGCGAACTCACTCGAGGCGGAAAAACGGCCGCGCAATACGCCTGTACGCGTCCACCAAAAGAGCGACATTGCCGCGAATCGCTGGTTCCGCATCGCCGTACAAAAACTGGTAGTACCGATGCTGCGCTGGATCGGGCGATAACGTCAGGACATGCAAATGCGTGTACGTGCCGCTCTGCGGACTGAACGGAACCTCGCGCACCGCCAAACCGTTAAAGCTGTGCCAGAGTTCGACCCGCACCCCGAAAGCGTCCTTGTCCAGCACAATCGTGCGCGAGCTGTACCCTTCGCGCCACTCGAGCCGATGCGCGTTGAACGCACCGAAACCGTCTTGGCGCAGCATGGGTTGCCACGCCTCGCGCAGCAAGTTGAAATAGAGGTTGTGGGCGTTGATATACACGTCGTTTACTCCAGCTCGAGGAGATGGCAGTTCTCGAGCACCGCTCTGTACAATCCCTCGGTCGGTTCATCGAACGCCACCAACACGACCCGCTCGAGCGACGCGTTTTTTTCTAAGAATGCGGTCACGGTTTGAACCGCGATTCGTGCAGCACGTTCAGGCGGAAATCCGTAAATGCCAGTGCTGATCGCTGGAAATGCGATGGAGCGAATCCGGTGTTGCACAGCCACCTCGAGCGAACGCTGGTAACACGACGCGAGCAGTGCGTCTTCACCCAGCACTCCGCCGTTCCAGACGGGCCCAACCGTGTGGATGATGAATTTCGCGGGCAGTTTATAACCTTGAGTAATCTTCGCTTCGCCGGTTTTGCAGCCTCCAAGCAACCGACATTCGTGGATCAATTCGCCACCCGCCGCACGGTGAATCGCACCGTCGACACCGCCGCCCCCAAGCAGGCTCGAGTTCGCGGCGTTGACGATGGCGTCCACGTCAAGCGTCGTGATATCGCCGCGCCAGACTTCAATCGTCAAATCGTCACGGGTTCCTCGTACACGCCGTACACGCCGCGCAGCACGTCCATCTGCTCGCCTAAGGTGGCATACGCGTGGGCGCACTCGAGAAACGCAGGCATCGTATTGTGCCCTAACGTCGCCGCGACCCGCAGCCCCTCGAGCGCTGCGTTGTGCCGCACGGGATCGCGCTCGCGGCGCACGCGGGCGAGGCGTTCCACCTGCACGCGCTCCACATCCTTGTCCATCACCATGATCGGCACGTTCAGCGGCGCATCACTTTTAAAATCGTTGACGCCGACGATGATGCGCTGCTTGGATTCCAGCTCGCGCTGATAGCGGTAACTGGCGTCGCCGATCTCAGTGGCGAAGAACCCCGTTTCGATCGCCCGCACGACGCCCCCCAAATCGCGGATGCGCCCGATATACGCCATCGCCGCAGCCTCCACGGTATCGGTCAGCGACTCGAGGTAATAGCTTCCTGCGAGCGGATCGACGACGCCCGCGACGCCGGTTTCATACGCGATGATCTGTTGCGTGCGGAGTGCTACCGTCGCAGCCTCCTCGGTCGGCAGCGCCAGCGCCTCGTCAAAACTGTCCGTATGGAGGCTTTGAGTGCCGCCCAGCACGCCAGCCAGCGCTTGAATGGCGACTCTGGCGATGTTGTTCAGCGGTTGCTGCGCGGTCAAGCTGACGCCAGCCGTTTGCGCGTGCGTGCGGAGCATCCACGATTTCGGGTTACGAGCGCCGTAACGGTCGCGCATCTCACGGGCGTAAATTCGCCGCGCAGCACGGAACTTGGCGATTTCTTCAAAAAAGTCGTTGTGGACGTCCCAGAAGAAGCTGATGCGCGGCGCGAACTCGTCGATGTCCAAGCCGCGTTTCAGCGCTTGTTCCACGTAGTGAAAACCGTCCGCGAGCGTGAACGCCAGTTCCTGCACGGCTGTGCTGCCCGCCTCGCGGATGTGATAGCCGCTGACGGAAATGAAATTCCATTTCGGCACGTATTTTGGGCCCCACTCGAAGGTGTCGATCACCAGCTTGACGCTTTCAATGGGGGGGAAGATGAATTCTTTTTGCGCGATGAACTCTTTGAGGATGTCGTTTTGGAGCGTCCCACCCAGCCGCTTTAAATCAAAGCCTTGGTTCTGCGCGTTCGCCAAGTACATCGCCCAGATCGCGCTGGCGGGCGAGTTGACGGTCATGCTCGTTGTCACCGCCTCCAAGTTCACGCCTTTGAACAGCAGCTCCATGTCCGCGAGGGATGACACGGCTACGCCGCACTTGCCGACCTCGCCGATGCTGAACGGGTGGTCAGCGTCCAAACCCATCAATGTCGGCAAATCGAACGCGGTGGACAAGCCGGTCTGGCCAGCCTCGAGCAACTTATGGAACCGTGCATTGGTCTGCTCGGCGCTGCCGAAACCCGCGAATTGCCGCATCGTCCAGAGCTTGCCCCGGTAGCCGCTCGGTTGAAAACCACGCGTGTACGGGAACTCGCCCGGCAGCTCGAGCGGCTGCTTCACGTCATCGTGCGTGTAAACCGGATCGGGGTCAATCCCGCTCATCGTGGAGAAGAGAAACTTACGCTCTGGGAATTTTTGCAGTGCCTCCGCGTAATCGTTGGTCAGCCAAGTTGATTTGGAGTTCATTTGCAGATCAGTCTAGCGCCAAGTGATGAAACGCGGCTCGAGCGTATGGTTAGGTTCACCAAAGTTGTTCGGCAGGGTTGGGGGAGCCTCTCGAGTTTTCGGGTGCTCGATCCATCTGTTCAACGTGACCAAGGGACGAAGTATCACGTTCTGTTCAGCGTCTCTCGAGGTTGTTTGCGCGAAGCGACGTGTCGAGTCAGTATTTCGATTCTCCTCAACCGCCTCGGTCGTATCGGCTGGTTCTCAGCTTCTTGGCGAACTCCTCACACGTTCTTGTCTAAGATCACCGCAAAGGACTAAAGGTGAGGTGCATGACTTTGGCAGCGGATACATGGGCTAACGCATGGGAGTTCGGTGATGCTTTCACTGACACGGCTCGAGTCTCGAGTGGGTCGCAGGCTTGCTTGGCAGCACCGAGCCATTCGGTGCTCGCATGACGCTCAGAGTGCTGCTGCTGGCGCTGCCCGACCCGATGACCAGCCTGCATGACCGCCCCGAGTACGCGATTCGACTCGCCAATCAACACGTTTGGGAAGCCGAGACTGGCTTTAACAACTTAGGTCAGACCCTTGAGGTGCAACCGTGAATTCAAAGCGCGTGATCCTCGCTGCACTCAGTTTGAGCGTGCTGGTTTGCGCGAGCTACTCTGATAGCAGCGCCTCTCAACCAACCGCACCGTCCTCGCAAGCCGTCAACTCTGGCCAACCCGCCAAGAAATCACTGATCGAACTTGGCTGGGACGCGCCCACCCCGGACTACCTGCGAGCCAACATCGCCGCTATGGAGCAACGCCCGTTCAATGGGTTGATGGTCAACTTGAACGCGGGCAAAACCATTTTCAACAAGACTGCGTATCCCGAGAGCGCGTTCAGCAAAGATCAGCGCGACCTGTCCGCGACGAAATTTAAGCACCTCGACCAGAACTTCATCACCATCTGGTCTGCGCGGGAAGACAACTGGGATTGGTTCAGTGACAGCGATTGGGCGGCCGCCGCAACCAACGCCAGAAATTTTGCCAAGACCGCCAAGGCGGGGCGTTTCAAAGGCTTCGTCTTCGACCCTGAACCCTACGGCACGAACCCGTGGTCGTACAACGCGCAACTGTACCCAACGCGCAACTTTGCCAGTGTCCAAGCCAAAGTGCGGCAGCGCGGAGCGGCGTTTCTGAAGGCAATTCAGAGCGAACTGCCAGCCGTCAAAATCATGACCCTGTTCGGGGTGACTCACATCAAAGCCCAAGCCGAAGAAGCGGGTAGTCTCGAGAAAGCCGATTGGGCGCTGCTGGCCGCCTTTATTGATGGCATGCTGGATGTGATTGATCCGCAAGCGCAATTGATCGATGGGCACGAGGGTTCGTACTACCTGACGAGCGCCCAAGGTTTTGAAGATTTCCGCCAGTACAAGCGCAGCGCCAAGGAATACGTGTCTGTTGAGAACCGATCTAAATACGATAACCAAGTCAAGATCGCGCACGCGGTTTTCGTGGACGGCTTACTGAACTTGTGGAAATCCCCGCGCTTTCTCGGGTACTACCTGCAAAACGATTCGCAGCGTCAACAAGTGCTGGAACACAACACCTATCACGCACTGCAAACCAGCGACGAATACGTTTGGGTCTACAACGAGAACATGGACTGGTGGGGCAGCAAAGGCAAAGGTGTTCAACTTCCAGCGGGTCTCGAGGCGATGATGAGACGCACGGCTCTAGCGATCAGTACGCAGCAACCGCTTGGGTTTAACATTGAAACGTTTATGCCCGAAGTGCTGCGGCGTTTCAATGCCAAGGTTCAAGTGACTGGGCGCGTCACCCAAAATGGGCAGGGCTTGGGCGGTGTGTACCTCGATTCGGGGCAATCAATGAATGGTGGTGATGCCTCATGCCAACCCTCTCAGCCGGATGGGTATTACGTCTGCATTCTGCCACCGAACTGGACTGGGAAGATCATCCCCTCGAGCGCCGGATTCACGTTTAGTCCAGCGGAGTTCACGGTGAGCAACCTGACGAAAAACGTCGACGATCAGAATTTCGCGGCAAGCAAAAAATAGAGTTTTCATAAGCTTTTGCAGTCGGAATCCGCTCGGGATCGATTTTACTGTTTGCAGCTCAAGTACCGTGTCTCATGCCTCAACCAGTAACTGTGCAGCATGAACGCGACAGACCACTACCGATCCTAGAAAACCAAATTGGGTTGCTCGAGGAACGCCGTCGTCCCCTCGAGACTTTTTTGTAGCACTGATTTGACGAGGCGTGCGCTGGTCGGCGTTACCCTGTCACTGGTGACGTGGCTGCTGAATCGTGACCGCTCGAGCTAGACTCAAGCCCAATAGCAACCTCGACCCTTGCAACTCCCAGCCTCAAACCCGCGTAATAGGGAAATGCTCGAGCCTTACCTAGACACGACCCTAATTCTACCCATGAGCGACGGTTCACATGAACGGCGCGAGGTCGAAGCGCTGGTGCGCCAACGCGCTGCTCTGTGCGCGGCAATCGCGTTGGAGCCAGTGCCGCTGCTGGATTTAGCGATCGTGCTGCCGCTGCATCTGGAGATGGTCGTCAAAATCGGCAAGATTTACGGTTTTGAACTGTCCACTGTCCGCGCCCGCGAGATCGCGCTCGAGTTCGGCGGTGCGGTCGCGCTGACCTATGCCACGCGCACGGCCGCCCGCAGCGTGCTCAAATTCATTCCCGTGTTGGGGCCAGTGCTGAACGCACCATTGGTCTTCACCAGCACCTACACGCTCGGTATGCTGTGCGAACGTTACTTCCGCGCTCGCCGCAGCGACCTGCCGGCCTTAGAGCGCAAAGAGATCGCTTCGATCGCGCAGGAGTTCGCAGCGCAGGCCAGAAGCGTGATGAAAAACGTGCGGCTCGAGGATTGGCAGCAGGTGGCACGGTCTTTACTGCGTAGAAAACCTTGATTTGAGAACCGCTGATGTACGCGTTTGGGTTCGTGCCAGACGATCTGAAACCAGCATTACGATTCATGAAATTCGTTTGCCCGTGAAGTGATGAGCGCAGGCAATTGAACGGACTGAATAAAAAACTCAAACCGCAGCACTTCGTCACGCTGAGTCTTGAGAAGGCTCGAGGAGGTGAGGCGTGATGCGCCCAAGCGCTTGTGCGTTACGCGTCCCGATTGCTCGGAGCAAGCCTACGCCACCCAGTTGCTGGGCGCGGACGGTGGTGACGCGGCTCGGCTGGCTCGAGTTTGCCGGGTATATTGCGCGGTGTGAACGGCGCAGAGCGGAAGCAGCACTGGCAGCGCGTATACCTCGAGCGTGATGCCCGCGAAGTCAGTTGGTTCGAGGATTCGCCCGCCGCATCGCTCGAGTTGCTCGGCTGTGTGAACCTGACCTACGCCTCGAGCGTGATCGATGTCGGCGGCGGAGCGAGTGCGCTCGTGGACTCTATGCTGACTCGAGGTTTTGAACACCTGACCGTGTTGGACATCTCCTCTGCTGCGCTTGACGTGGCAAGGGCGCGGCTGGGTGTGGCGGCTGATCGCGTGACGTGGCTGGCGGCGGACATCACCACTGCTGACCTGCCCGCCGCAGCTTATGACGTGTGGCACGACCGCGCCGTGTTTCACTTTCTGACCGATCCCACGAGCTGCGCGGCTTACGTTGCAGCACTGAAAAACTCACTGCGCCCCAGTGGTCACGCGCTGATCGCCACCTTCGCGCCAGACGGGCCGAAGACATGCAGTGGACTCGAGACGATTCGCTACGACGCTGCTGGTCTGCTCGAGGTGCTGGGAACAGATCAGTTCACGCTGCTCGAGCAGCGCATCAAGCAGCACGTCACGCCGAGCGGTGGCACGCAAGCGTTCGTGTACGCGCTGTTCAAGCGCTCGAGCTGACTCGAAGGGCAAACGTCGGCGTGCGAAACGACTACATTCAGCTATGTTCAACGAGTCGCTGTCTAGAAGCAACATGCGTTACGCCGTGACCGCGATTTTACTTTTGGAAGGATTTCCGCTGCATTTTTTGCTGGCCCGAGTCCATCCGGGGCTGGCGTGGGCTGCGACAGCATCGAACTTGCTGACACTCGCGTGGCTGTGGTGGCCCCGCAAATCAAAATCGCCTCAGTGATTGCGGTGTTTTGCGCTCGGACACAGCGATTCTTGGTTTCAACTCGCGCTACGGAATTTGCAGCAGGCCCGGCAGCCGCAGCACTGGACGCAGCTTGTCCGCGCCGACCCGCACGCCGGTCTCGAGGAACTGATAGACGGCGTACTCGCCGGTGCTTGGGAATTTGAAATTGCTGCGTACCGAGCCGACGCCCAGCTCGCGCAGGTTCTTCGGGTGATCGTGCTTGAAGTACGACCAATCGGTTTTTAAGACGAACTGATGCACGTAGTACGGACTCCACGAGACGGGCTGACCGTCGAGCAGCGTGTTCAAGTCAAAGCTCGAGGATTGCCCAGCGGCTTTGAGCGTTGGCGTGACGCTTTGCAAACTCAAGCGCCGCACGCCCTCGAGCTTGGCACTGGCGGTCATTTCCAAGCCCAGATTGAAGACCTGCACGAAGCGCGGCGCATCGTGCTCGTGACCGCCGCCGCCCGTGATCTCCAGAATCAGATCGTAAACCCCCGCTTCCATCGCGGGCAGGTCTAAGCTGTACTGCCCAGTCTGGGTTTCAGTGGGGTACTCAAAGTACAATTGCGCCAAATCCTTGCGGACTAAATACGCATGGACGATCCCAGAGTACAGCGCCCCACCGTCGAGCGCACGAATCTTCAGCGTCCCACCGTCTACTTTAGCCGAGACGGTCAGCCCGCCCTGCTCGCGCAGGATCGGCATACCTTGCTTGGATGCCAACACGCTCAGGCAAAGTGCCCCGAATCCGAGCCAGAACGTCGCCGCCAACAGCCATCGTTTCATAGCCTACTGTTGCACCAAACCAGCAGCTCACTGTGTGCGAATCGTCGCATTTCTCGCCCCGTGAGACTCCTCGAGCCGTGTATACTCTCTCACATGAAATTTGTTGCCATCGCTTGTGCCGCCTGTCGCCCACCTCGAGCGTAGCGGTTTTTCCTGACCCGTTCCCCGCTCGAGCGTCGACGCTCGAGCGGTTTTTTTTGTTTTGAAAGGACTGACCTGATGACCCAGCAACTGTTCAACACCTTGTCGCGCACCAAGGAAGTTTTCACGCCAACCACGCCCGGTCACGTCGGCATGTACCTGTGCGGCCCGACCGTCTACTCCGACGCGCACCTCGGGCATGGCAAGACTGCGACGGCTTTCGACATCGTGCGGCGCTGGTTTGAGTACAGCGGCCACAAAGTGCGGTTTGTGAGTAACATCACCGATGTCGGGCATATCACCGACGACGCGTCTGACACGGGACGCGACCGCATCAACGAGCGGGCAAAGCTGGAAAAGCTCGAGCCGATGGAAATTGCCGACGCGTACATGTGGGGATACTTCGACGATATGGCGCGGTTGGGAATCAAAAAGCCCAGCATCACGCCAAGGGCCACTGGGCATATTTTGGAGCAGATCGCCTTGGTGCAGCGCCTGATCGAGCGCGGCTTGGCGTATGAGCGTGCGGGCAGCGTCTACTTCAGGGTGCGAGCCTTCCCCGGTTACGGCAAATTGTCGGGGCGCAAGATTGATGAACTCGAGGTCGGCACGCGGGAGGACGTGCGCGAGGACAAGGACGACCCGCTGGACTTCGCGTTGTGGAAATTTGCCGAGCCTGAGCACATCATGCGCTGGGACTCGCCGTGGGGCGAGGGTTTTCCGGGTTGGCACATCGAATGCAGCGCGATGGCGCTGAAATATTTGGGTGAGGGCTTTGACATTCACGCGGGCGGCATGGATTTGCAGTTCCCACACCACGAAGCCGAGATCGCGCAGACCGAAGGCGCGGGCTACGAGTTTGCGCGGTACTGGATGCACGGCAACATGCTGACGGTCAACGGCGAGAAAATGAGTAAGTCCAAGGGCAATTTCCTCACCCTGAAAGACTTCTACGCCAAATCCGACCCGATGCTGCTGCGCTTCATCTTCGCGCAGAGCCATTACCGCAGCGTCGCCGAGCTGACCGACGAGACCGTGCAAGCAGCGCACAGCGGACTGAGCCGCTTACGCGAAGCGCGGCGCGAACTCGAGCGGCGCATCAGCGACGCGCCAGACGGTTCAGACGCGAAGCTCGAGGGGGCGGCGAAGCTGGCTCGAGAAACGTTTACGAGCGCGATGAACGACGATTTCAACACGCCCGAGGCGCTGGCGGCGCTGTTCAACCTGACCCGTGAGGTCAACACGGCGCTGCAAGGCAACCCCGCCAAAGCTGGACTCGAGGCGGCGCTGGCGGTGTACGTCGACCTGATGGACGGCGTGCTCGGCTTTACAGGCGGTGCAGCAGATCTGGGCGGCTCGAGCGCGGGGTTGCTGGACGGACTCTTGGAAATTGCGATCGAAGCCCGCAAGACGTATCGGCAGACGAGGGACTTCGCCAAGAGCGACGCACTGCGCGACCGTTTGAAAAGCTTGGGCGTAACGCTCGAGGATACGGCGACTGGCACGCGCTGGAAGCTCGAGTAGGGGTTTGCTTCTGCAAACCCCGTTCGCATTAACGGATCTGCACGGGCGCGTTGCCGCTGCGGATATTGCCCGCCGCGTCCCGGGCCCCGAAGATCAGGTAGTACTCTCCTAAAGGCATGCGTTTACGCTCCAAACGCATGCTCTCGAGACCAGCTTCCGGGATGGTCACACTGCGGCCCGTCGGGGCAAGCACAGTATCTTCGGTCAGCAGGTCACGTTGCAAAAATTGGAAGCGCAACGTGCCGCCGGCCCGCAAGGTGATGTCACGCGGCGCGATGCTCGAGTTATCCAGCACGTTGGTTAAGCGTGCGGTGCTCAAATTGCCGACGACGATCACCGAGTAGCTTTGCGTGCGTCCGGGCGGGGTGTACTCGGCCGTGGCGTAAATCGCGTTGTCACCGCCGCGCTGGTAAAAGCCGGTGAAGAAATCGCTCGAGTTATTCGCACCGATCACATCAAACCACTGCCCGTCCCACGGGTATTCGTATTGCCCAGCACTGCCGGGTTGCAGGTACAAGTGACCGTAGGAGTTGAACCCGTTGCGCCCAACGGCTTCGCCCAACTCGCCGTAAACCAAATTGACGTTGCCAGTCACTTCAAAGCCGATCACGGCCGGATCGCGCACGGTTGGCTCGCGCAGGTTGACCTTGCGAGTCACGCGCACTTGCACACCCTGATTGCTCTGCACGACCGTTGGCGCGATGTTGCCGAACCACAGGTCGATGAAGGTTTTCCAGTTGACGGTGCTGGCCATCCTCAGCCGCGTCGCATACGCACCAAGCTCGCCAGCGCTGGGCTTCGCGGCTGGGTTGTTCGGCAACCAAATTCCTAAGCTAGAGGCGGCTTTAACGTTGTTACCCAGCGATTTAGCGATCACCGTTTGCGCGACCGCCGCCGAAAGCGCTTTCCCAGCCGCCGCGAGCCTTACATCTTTCGTGAGCTGCGCGACCAGTTGGCCGTACTGCCCAAGGTCAACGTATGGGCGCGGGCTGTTCGGGCTTTGCGGACGGAAGCGGTACTCGATGACCTGAGAGCGGGCGCTCAGCAGCGCGTCGCGGTCGCTGCTCTGCGTGGACGCTTGCACGAAAGCGTTGATCGCGCCGCGCAAGGCATCCAGTTGCGACGTGTCGTAACCGGCGTGAGCGCGGTAGCCGATGTCGCTGGGCGATTGTTGGTGCTGCGCGTCGAAGAAGCCGCTTTCCATGCGAGCGAAATCGCGGTTGCTGATACTGGGATTGCCGCGCAGCAAGTTGAAGGTCGCGGCGTAATCCCAGCCGTCCCCGAAGTCGATCTCTGGGTTGGCGATATAAACCTGCGTCAAATCGCCGTACTCGTAAAGCATCTCTACGCCACCCATCAAGCAGGTGTCCATCCCAAAGAAGTCAAAGCGCGACAAACCACTTTGCGCCAGTCCCGCCTGAATCCCCAAGCGCACTTCCCACGTGGCCATGCCCTCGTCGCCGTTGCTGGAGTCTCCTCCGAAGCCGCCCTGCCACTGGCCGCCGTGATCCCACATCACCAGTCCGTAGCGCTGCGCGGGGAAGCGTTTAACGCCCCAGTTGATAAACTCTGCCAGCACGCGCGGGTCATCGCTGTTCTGCTCCGGCAGCCGCTCGAGGAGCTGCAATTTCCCGACGCTGGCATTCATGGTGGCTTTGGCGTAGCCGCTGGTTTGATTGCGCGTCACCAGCGCCCGAACACCGCCATTAAACGAGTCAAAGCCGTTGGCGTCCTCACTGCCCGGTGGCGGCGCGTCGATCTGCACGACGAACCGCACACCCTCGCTCGAGCCGATCTGCTGCATTTCCAGTAAGTCATACAGCGCGTTCGTCCAGAGGTTGTGATCGGCGTGCAGGTACACCAGTACCGTCCACGTCTGACCCGCTTGAGCTTTAGATTGCGGCGTGGGCTGATTCGGTTCAAAACGCTCGAGCAGCGCCAGCGGGTTAGGCAGTGGGATGGTTTGCGGCGCGGCCAGCGCCGCACCGCTCCAAAGCAGCGCAATTCCAGTCAGAACGGCTTTCAGGTTCATCAGTTGCTCGAGTGCGGCGCGGCATCACTTAGGGCGAATCCCGCGAGTGGATCGACGAGGCGAGCGAGGGTCACACGCCCGATGAAATTCATCGTGCAGCGCTGATCGGTTTTGTCTAGGCTCTTGCCGTCCGCGCTATCCACGTAGCGCCAGCCGGTGAACGTTAGACCATTAATCTCGTTGCGTTCAAAAATGCAGCGGTACAGCGTGTTGCCGCTGGTCAATTTCAGGCGCATGTCATTGTCGTTCTGGAAGTAGAAAAACGCCGCCTCGAGCGTAGCGCCCGATCCGTTCGGCACGGCGCTGCCCTGCGGATAGCCGTCGCGGTCGAGGATTTTGAAGGTCACGTTCCACGATCCGACGCCCTGAATCTCCGCTCGCCAGCTCTGACCAACCTCGAGTTTGAGTGGCCACGCGCTCGTGACGGGTGGCGTGCCGGTCTGCGCGACTGGTGCTGGACTCACCGGCGCAGGTGCTGGCGCGGGCGCGGGCGTGACCGCTGTCGCGCTGCCCCCGCTGAGCAGGGTGGCCTCGCACGTACCGGGCTGCTCGACGGGCAGCGACCCGCGATTGCCTCTGGTCTGCACCTTGCCGCCGACGAGTGACTGTCCGCGCACGCTGCTCGCGCCTTTGAAGGTGCAACTGATGATCGGTGCGCCCGGTGAACCGATGATCTCGATCACCGTGGACTCTTGCGATCTCGAGGGGAACATGCTGATGGTTTGCGCCCCGACTTTGCCACTCGGGGTTTCAAACTCGTCTAAGCCGGTCAAATTCAGTGTGAAGCTCAACGCTTGCGCTCCGGTGATGACCACGCGCCACGTCTGCCCGACCGTGATGACGGAAGGCCAAGCCAGCGCCGGGCCGACTGGATTGGGCTGCTGCGGTTGCGGACTGGGTTGCGACTGCGGGTTTGGATTGACTTGGCTCGAGGCTGCGCCAATTGTCACGCGGCAATCACCATCTGGAACAGCATCTGTATCTTTATTCGGCGAGAAGTAGCGCGTGCCTGCGTACACACCCGGCGCGACCTGTGAACCGTTTTTCTGCAAGGTGCAGTACTCGTATTGCGTGACCGACGCGGGGGTATTGACGATTTGGAACTCGTAACTGCCATCGTCGTTCATGTAACCGTAAACTTTGCCGGCCAGTCCGCTTGGCGATGTGACCTTACCGACCCAATCAGATTTGTCTTGCCCCGTGAACGTGCCCGTCCACACCGAACGCGTTTCCACGCGCACCGCCACACCCACGCCCAGCAGGTTGCTCGGCGGCCAGACCGCAGCATCTGCGCCTTGGCTCGAGCCGAACGTGACTTTGCACTGCCCGTCGGTTTGCAACTTGGCGTCCTTGCTGGCTTTGTAGTAGCGCGTGCCCGCGTAGCCGTTCGCGCTTGCGCCACTGCGCTGAATCTCGCAGTACTCTGCCGCGCCGTTGGCGTTCAGGATGGAGAGTTGAAACACGAACGACCCGTCGTCTTGTGAGTAGCTGAAAACCGTGGCGGTCTTGCCATCCGCGCCCGTGGCCTTGCCCGTCCAATCGCCATCGCTGTCCTTGGCGGTGATGCTCAGCGCCCAAACCTGCCGACCCTCGAAGCGCAGCGTTGCACCCGCGCTCAGCCCGGCGCTCGGTGGCCAAACCGCAGCGCCACCCCCACCGCCTTGCCCCAAGGAAGCGGTGACTTGCTGGAACGTGCACGCCGCGCCCGTATCCTGCGCGTTACCGCTGCCCTGCGCTTTTGAGATCGTGCCTTTGTAAACCCCCGCTTGCGCCGCATCGGTCGCCGCGATGCAGTAGAGCGCTTCGGTGCTGCTGGTCACGTAGTACACCGGCAATCCACGGTTGTAGAATCCACCACCCACGCGCTTATCTGGCCCCGAGATCGTCGGGCCCCTCGGGTCGCCGTCCTTATCAAGCTCAGTGAATTTGGCAGACCACGTACCAGCCCCCTGAAACGTGCCAGTCCACGTCTGACCAATGGCGAACTTGACGCTTTGCGCCGATGAGCTTGAGCTGATTGCCATGCCGAGAATCGCCAGTACCGCCGCTGCCAATCGTTTCACGTATGCCCCCTTGGAGATTCTGCCTAGTCTAAATCAATGGCTCGAGCCGTCTGGGTCATTCGCTCGAGTTTCGCGCTGATGAAAGCTTAACGAATCGGCGTAACACTTGGCGTAACAGCAGCTCCCTCGAGCCGCCCTGTCAGCCGTGTAAACTCCGTGGACATGGACAAAGATTACTATTCGTTCGATCAGATTTCGCAGCAAGTAGACGAGCTGGCGCATAAGCTCAAAGCTGAGCGCTTCGACGTGATGATGGTCATCACACGCGGCGGGCTGATCCCCGGCGCGATCCTCGGGTATCGCCTTGGAATTCGTAATATTCTGATCGCCGCTGTGGAGTTCTACGACGACGCGACTGGTGCACGGGCCGCGCACCCAACATTCCTGCAATTCCCCGCCGATCCGCTGCTGAACAACCAACGCATTCTGGTCGTGGACGAGGTTTGGGACAGCGGGCGCACGATCCAAGCCGTGACGACCCGCATCTTGCAAGCGGGTGGGACGCCAGTCACGGCCGTGCTGCATTACAAACCGCGCATGACCGAGGTCGCCTTGGAGCCAGATTTTTACGTCAAAGCTACGAACGCCTGGATTGTCTACCCGTGGAGCAATCACGAGAAGCTCGAGGCGTAATGATTAACTGCTGGACAGCACTCAGAACATAGTTTCTCGAGGATTAAGTCGTGCGCGTCAGGCGACTCAGGAAACCCCGCAACTGCGCTTGTTCTGGCTCGGTTAAGTCATGAAAAAACTCTCGTCCAGCTCGCTGCACCTGCGGTAAGGTCTGGGTCAATAGCGCTAGACCCGCGTCGGTCAGCACGACGTTGTGCTTACGTCGGTCAGTCGGGTGGTGGGTGCGCCGCAGCAGTCCGCGCCCCTCGAGCCGATCAATGGTTTTCATCACGCTCGTGCGGTCAAGCCCAACTTTTTGACTGATGGCGATTTGAGCCTGCGGCCCTTCGGCTTGCAGCAGCACCAGCATTCCGTATTGCTTGATCGTCAGATCGTGCGGCGCGGTGACGACCTCGACGTGACGGTTACTGGCTTCAGCGGCCTTATTGAGCAGGAAGTTGAGGATTTGCTCGAGGGCTGGTGAAAACGCGGGCTGGTTGGGCATTGGTAAACGCACGATACAGCAGACGCGATCATAATTCATCACTAGACAGATTATCAGTTTAATGATAATCTATTTGCAGCTCGAGTCACCCAAAAGCCAAACCCCTCGAGCATTCAGCCCGCCGACCCAAGCCATGTAAAGCGCAGCCACGACGCCACAGCAAAGGACATTCCGATGACCAACGATTCCACGAGGGTTCAACGCAGCGCAGTGACCATTCAATCCGCCATCGCCGCCCGCAGCCGCCTGCACAGACTGAGCCTGTTCACGCGCAACCAAAAAGGCGAGCGGCGCTTATCGCCCCCACGCTTCAAACTGCTGCTGGCCGCGCACATCGCCGTCTCCGGCGCGTGGCTCGGCGCGGCAGCCGTCAAGATGATTCTGGCCATCGCCGCCGCCACGGGCGCGACGCATCCCGGCTCGAGCGCGTTTCTAACGGCGATCGAATTCCTGACCAGCACCGACGCGACATTGGCGATCCTGACCGCCCTGAGCGGAGTTTTACTATCGCTCGGCACGAAGTGGGGTTTGATCCAGCATTACTGGATCGTCGTTAAGATTGCGCTGTCGGTCACGGTAGTCTTGACAGCAGCCGTACTGACCGACGGATTCTTAGCGGGCATGAACACGGCCTTAGCCAGTCAGGCCGCCAGCGATGGCAACTTATTAAAAATCGCGTCCACGGCAACGATATTGCTGATCTCACTCTGCGCGATTGACATGCTGATGATCGCGGCGGCCACCTTCATCTCCATTTACAAACCGTGGGGCAAGACGCCCTTCAACTCACCCAAGCCAGTGACAATCAAAAACGCGTCACTGAAAAATTAAGCCGAAGATTAATCAAGGATCATCGGGTGCATCCAAGCCGTCTGCAACGGTCAACTCCCAGAGTGCAAAGTCCGGGTCTGCGGCGTACTCGAGCGCGGCGGCAGCGTACTCCGCTCGCAAGTCGAACTCGAGTATTTCGTGTTTCAAAACCGCGTCACTCGAGCGCATTGAGTCCGGTAAGATCGCGCCCGACGATCAATGTGTGAATGTCGTGCGTGCCCTCGTAGGTATCCACCGTCTCGAGGTTGAGCATGTGACGGATGATCGGGTACTCGGTCGTGATGCCGTTACCACCGTGCAACTCACGCGCCAGCCTCGCGCCCTGCAATGCGACGCGGACGTTGTTGCGTTTTGCCATGCTGACCTGCGCGTAGTGCATCGTCCCCGCGTCCTTGTGAAGTCCTAGCTGCCGCGCCATCAGCAATCCCAGCGTGTGTTGCGTCGCCATCCACGTCAACTTGTCCTGCACCAGTTGTCTCGAGGCAATCGGTTTGCCGAACGTCGTGCGGGTTTTGGTGTACTCCAAGCTTCCCGTGTACACCGCCTCGAGCGCCCCAATTGCGCCCCACGCGATGCCGTAACGGGCTTGGGTCAGGCAACCCAAGGGGGATTTTAAGCCGCCGCTGCCGGGCAGCAGCGCGTCTGCACCGACTCGCACGTCCTCGAGCACGATCTCGCCGGTGACACTGGCCCGCAAACTCATCTTGTGCGTCAGCTTCGGCGTGCTGAAACCCGCCGCATCCCTTGGCACGATAAAGCCGCGAATCACGTCCACGCCGTCCGTCTCGAGCTTCGCCCAGACAACCGCGATGTCGGCGATCGGGCTGTTGGTGATCCACATCTTCGAGCCGTTCAGTACGTACCCGTCACCGTCGCGCACGGCTCGAGTTCGCATCGCGGCGGGGTCACTGCCCCCGTCGCTTTCGGTCAGCCCGAAGCAGCCGACCAGCGAGCCGCTGGCGAGTTCCGGCAGGTACTTTTGCTTCTGGGCTTCGCTGCCATACGCGTAAATCGGGTACATCACCAAGCTGCCCTGCACGCTGGCGCTCGAGCGCACGCCGCTGTCACCGCGCTCCAACTCGTAACAGATCAGCCCGTAAGCGGTGCTGCTCACCCCCGCGCCGCCGTACTGCTCGGGCGTGGTCGACCCCAGCAACCCCAGCTCGCCCATCCTCGAGATCAGCGCTCTGGGCAATGTGCCCTCGTCCCACCAGCCCTGCACGTTGGGGATGATTTCCGCGTCCACGAACTCGCGCACCAAGGCGTGAATGTCGCGCTCGTCGGAAGTCAGGGTCTCGAGCGTCTTGAAGTAATCGAACATGATCGCAGTTTGACACGGTTGGCTCGAGGACAAATGGGTTGCGCCGTTAGCACGGCACTAGCGGCGCATTTGCGCTCGAGCTAAGAATGCGTAACGTGACCTATCAAGGTACTTGCTTGTTGAACCGCAATAAAATTTACTCTTCGCGCTCAATCAATGCCGAGAAGCCGACGCCACTCTGAAATCTTTTTACCCAAGAGCTGGCTACTCAACGTAATCGGGTAGAAGACTTGATTGATGGACTCATCATAGATGCGCCAGATTTTACCGAAGTTTTCGGATTCTTTCTAGAACACATCACCTTTGCGTTGATACGCGACACTCTTGGTTTTTGTCTGGTTAAGCGCTGTCGGTTTCGCTGCGTCCACAACGGGGATTTCAACTTTTCTATCTTGTGATTTAATCCCTCGCCTGAACTCTCTGAGACCACCAGCGATCCAGATTTGATCGCGTCGCTCGGCAAGTGCTTTGGCGTCGCCGATATAGGGCCTTAGAAGAATCGGCGTGCCGAACACGAGGTCAGTCATGTGCCAAGGAAACAGCACAATCAGCGAACCGTCTTTAATAACGCTTGGCGCAACTTCAAAGCGGGCGGTGATGTCGTCACCAGAAAACACAAACCACGACTTCACCTCGATTGATAGCAGGATGCGCTTCTGTTCTTTGTGAATCAAATACAAGTCGGGGAACTGCACGGCATTGCGAAAAAACACGAGATTCGGGTCGTCAGCCCAGAGGTCACGCAACGCTCCGTTTAATTGAACACCTATTAACTCCTCAATGCCCTGCCCAACGTAGTTGTTGAACTGATTCAAAAGTTTTAGATAACCTTTACACTGTTGAGCCAATGTCTCTTCAACATCGTCCTCGACAGCTCCCGCTGACCTTAGAAAATTTGCGCTAGCCAGATTGACCGCCTCTAGTCTCGGCATCGAAATTTGAAGATCGCTTTTGAGCATCGTTCCAGCTAATCTCGCAATCGCATCTGAGATTTTCTGGGTCATTCCGGGCATTTCAGCTTCAAGAGAGGTGCTTGAAAATTGGTAATCGACCTGCTGCGTCAACGTCAGCGTCGCCAGCCTTGGAATATGGGTGGGTACGATACTCGAGGTTTCTACATCAGCCATAATGCTCCGATCAGCCTACGTACTCGAGGATGTCACTGATTTCGATGTGCTTGCCCGTAAGTTGGCGCAGCCCGGAAACCACCAAAGTCAAGGTGGTGAGGTCTACACGGCATGGCTCCTTGCCGATTCTGACGAGACGGTAGATCGTATTCGGCCTCGTCTGCTCGGCAAGGGTTCTGGCAAGTGCATAAGCGCTGATGCCTTCGGAATCCAGCAGAGACCGCAACTTCCAGCGCGTGAACGGCATGAGTGACATTACCCGCCCCTCACTTTGTTACACCAGTTGCGCTATCTGTTACCATTTCTGTTAAGATTGACCCGTGTCTATCAACCGCGAAATTGGATGGGGGTTTTTGCGATGCTAAGCACCGAACATAGTGCGGCGCAACCATTGCCAGCACCGTTCGAGCGTCCTCAACAGCGAGCAACCATTCAAAGCGCCAACGTGTACCGGGCAGATGCGTTAGCCGTCTATGCAAGCTGGCCCACCCCAACGGTGATTGTCTCGGACGGCGCATACGGTGTGAGTGGTTTCCCCGGCGATCCACCGAATACGAACACACTTGGCGAGTGGTACGAACCTCACATCAAAGCGTGGTCGGACAAAGCAGATGGCGGAACAACCTTGTGGTTTTGGAATACTGAAGTCGGATGGGCCACCGTTCACCCAATCCTCGTGCGCTACGGTTGGGAGTACCGAGGGTGTAACGTCTGGGACAAAGGTGTCGGACACATTGCCGGTAATGCGAACACCAAAACGCTTCGCAAATTCCCCGTCGTCACAGAGGTTTGCGCTCATTACGTCAAAGTGGTGTCCTTTGAATTCGAGGGGCGCGAACTATCCATGCAGGATTGGTTAAGAGCTGAATGGCTAAGAACAGGTTTACCCTTAAGCAAAACTAACGAGGCCTGCGGTGTGGCTAATGCTGCTACGCGTAAATATTTCACGAACTGCCACTTATGGTACTACCCGCCTGTTGCAATGTTTGAGCGCTTCGCCGCATACGCAAATCTTTACGGCAAGCCTTCAGGCCGACCCTATTTTTCGCTTGATGGTATCAGACCTATCACGAGCGATGAGTGGAGGCGGATGCGTGCCAAATTCAAGCTCATGCACGGGATCACCAATGTTTGGAGTATGCCTCCTGTTCGCGGCTCAGAACGGCTGAAATTGACAGGAAATACGTCGCTGCACGCCAATCAAAAGCCGCTTTCGCTGACTGAACGCATTATCTTGGCAACTTCCGACCCCAACGACGTAATCTGGGAACCGTTCGGCGGATTAGCAACCGCAGCACTTGCATCAATACTCAATGATCGACAGTGCTACACGGCTGAAATCACCCAATCCGTTTACCGAGACGCAGTTGAACGGCTTCGCGTCGAATCAAATCGTTTATTTTGAAATAGATTCTTGTCTCCTTCAGACCATCGCAACGCTAGCACTTTGCTCGAGCGCAACGAGATTTCTAGACACTTCAATCTGACCGAGCGCGTACTGCGTGGCTTCGCTCGAGCCGAGCTGAACCGCCTCGAACTTGAACTGCTCGAGTTGCTGCTGGCTGAAATGCGCGGCGCTCTGACTTTCAATAAATTGATTGGGTTCCATGTCCTCGAGCGCGAAGTCTTGACCGGGCAATGAACGCCACGCCGTGGCAATAGCGTTGAGGCGCAAAGCTTTGGCGTGATGCCCGCGTTGCTGCTCGAAGGCAGCACACAGCGCGTAAAAGCAACTGAAGCAGACGGCTTCTTGCACCTGCTGGCAGAGTTCGCCGAGTTCGGTCAGCGTCGCCTGCACACCCGCCATATTGCCGCGTTGAAACATCACATTACCGAGCGTCAGCAGCGACGTGCAAATATTGTTGACGTTCAGCGATTCGCGGTACAGCGCGATTGCCTGCTCGAGTAATCTCTGCTCGGTTTCCAAGTCGCCCAAGCTGGCGTAGACGTAGGCGAGGTTGGCGTTCGCGTTGGCGAGGCTGCGCTTGTTGCCGGTGATGCGACAGCACTGGATCAAATCTTCAAAAATCTGGCGGGCGGCGTCGGTTTGGCCGCTGTGCCAATGCAGAAACGCCAGTTCATTGCGGCAATCGGCTTCAACATTGACATCTGGCACGATGCTCAGCAGCTCGAGCGCTTGCTGTACGGCTCCAATGGCGAGCGCGAACTGTCCGAGGTCGCCTCGAGCCATGCCGCTGCTGAACAGCGCCCGCGCTTGGCAGGGCAAATCAGCGGTATCGCGGGCGATCTGCAACGCGATTTCGCCGTCCGATAGGCGCTGCTCGGCGCTGCTGATTCGCATTCCAATGATGCTGCGCGTGCAAAGCAGATTCGCCCGCGATAAGTCGGGAAGCGCGGAGCGCGGCAGCTCGAGCAACCTGCCAAGCCACTGCATCCCGAGTTGCTTGCGTGCCGCCGCGAACCAAAAATACCAAGGCAAGTGGACGATCTCGGCGCACTGCAATGGATCGGTTTGTAGCGACCACTCGAGCGCGATGCGGACGTTTTCAAACTCCACTTCCAGATTCTGGATGCTGACGGCCGCTGGTCGCGCCGCGTCGTGAACGGCGACGGCCCGCGCCCAATCGCGGGCGAGTAAACTCAACGCCAGCAGCGCTGCGGCTCTGGGCTGCGGCTCGAGGCGCTGGTCAGCGTACTGCCGCACCGCTTCGTGCATCACGAACCGCGCTCCGTCACGGGCGATCAGCGATTTGCCGACCAGACCCAGCAACACGCTCGGCGTGGCATTGGCGACCCTCGCGGCGCTCTCCAAGGTGAAACCGCCACGCAGCAGGCTGAGCTTGGCGAGCGCCAGTTGCTGGTCAGGCTGGAGCAGCACCCAGCTCGAGTCAAAGACCGCTTTGATGCTGCGGTGACGTTCGGGCAGGTCGGGTTGATCGACTGCCAGAAAGTCGAGGCTGCTTTGTAATTCACGGGCGACTTCTTCGACGCTCAGCACGCGCAGCCAGTTGCTGGCCAGTTCAATCGCCAGCGGTGAGCCTTGCAGCAACTGGCAAACCTGCACGACGGCCTCCTTGGAACGCGGCTCCAAAGTAAAACGCGGGTTGACGCGTCTGGCGCTCCGCAGCAACAGTTGCACGCTGTCAAAAACCTCGATGTTGCCCGTGGCGTCCTTCGGGACATCCAAACCCGCGACATCGATCAGGGACTCGCCCTGAAAGTTCAGCGCGGCCCGTGAAGTCACCAGCAGCCGCAACTGCGGGCAGTGAGTCAGCAACTCGAGCAGCAGTCCAGAGCCGCTGAGCAGATGCTCCATGTTGTCCAGCACCAGCAGTAGGTGCTTGTCGGACAGATAAGTTTGGAGTTGCGCCATCAGGTCTTCGCTCGAGATCGTCAGCCCGAGCGCCCCGGCCATCGCACTGGCGATCTGGTTGCCGTCAGCGACGCTCGCCAAAGGCACGAAGGTCGCGCCGTGCCGAAAAGTCCGGGCTTGCTCGAGCGCAACCTGCACCGCTAAGCGGGTTTTGCCGACGCCGCCCGCACCGATCAGCGTCATCAGCCGCACCTCTGGCGCGATCAAATAAGCGGCGATCTCGCTCAAATCCAGTTCTCGCCCGACGAAGGCGCTCGGGGGAACGGGGAAATTTCGCAATGCGCTTTTCTCGAGCGCTGGCTCTGCGGCGGGTTGAGGCGCTGACGTTTGCTGGACTGGCTCGAACCGCAAGATTTGAGCGAGTTGCGTCGTCGCCTCGAGCGGCGCTAAACCCAGCTCCGAACGCAAGGTGGCCGTGAAGCGCTCGAAAATCGTCAATCCTAGGCTGCGGTTGCCCGACAGCGCCGCGCAGCGCAAGATGCCCTGCACGACATCCTCAGCCAGCGGATCGTCTTTGTAGACGTTCAGCAGCAACTCGCTCGCCTCGAGCGCTTTCCCAGTCCCCTCGAGTTGCTTGGCGCACTGAATGGCGGCGTCGCGGTACGCGCCGTGCAAGCCATCGCGCTCCTGCGCCAACCAATCTTCAAAATCCAGCGATTCGGGCGTCAAACCAGCCAAGAGTTTGCCACTGTACGCCCCGACCGCCTCGAGCCAATCGCCCGCAGCCAAACTGCGCTGGAAATGCTGCACGTCGCAATCCACTGCCCAGCGCAGTTGCTCGCCCTGCGCCTCTACGTTCGCAAACTCGAGGGATCGCACGCGGCTGAGTAAATGCCGCAGGTTCTTGCGGGCGGCGACGCCATCGCTGTCGCCCCAGAACAAGAACGCGAGCTGATCCCTGCCGACCCAATCAGCTTTGAACGCGAGATAAGCCAGCAGCAAAAAGCGCTTGTCCGAGACAAACGCCACGCTATTTGTCTCGAGGTTGACTTTGGCGACTCCGAGCAATTGCACGAAGGGGATCATCTGGCACACAGCCTAGCAGCTTTATGAAAACTTCGTGACAGACCTCGTTTGCGAGCGTCGCGTGCGGCGAAAAGCCACGCGACGCCGACGCGACGCCCGCCCGAGCATCATGAGCGCAGCAAAAGCAAAACCAGTCAGTGCAAGCCGCCCTTCGCCCTCGAGCCAGCACCACCAAAGGAGCACACCATGTCCTACGACCCAAAGCACCTCGAGTACGCCCGTGAACAAATCAACGCCCTGCGCGAACGCGCCCGCCTCGACGCGCTAATCCGCGAGGCGCAACCGGCCAAGGTTGCAACGCCGCTCCGCGCTCGAGTCGCACTGATCCTACGGCTGCTTGCTGGGCGCAGCGCGAAAAACCTCGGGGTGACGCGGGTCAGTGCCGACAACACCAAGGGTTTGCTGATCTTGCCGAACCTGATCGTTGGCAGCTTGGATTTGCCAAGCGCAGAGCGGCGCAATCACAAGAGGTTCTAACGCCGTCTCGAGCCAAGGAGATTCAGCCATGCCAGCACCCGCCACACATCTTTGCGCGAACACCGATTGCAGTACCCGCGAGTGGCACGTTCACAGCGACTCGCACGCGCCAGACCAGTGGCAAATCAGCGGGTATCGGCGCGAGTACACCATCCACTATCACCGCGCCGTCTGCCCCGTCTGCGGCGAGACGCTGCTCGAGATCGCCAGTTTAGAACCCAATTTGGAATTGGAGGTACGAATGCCCTAAACCGCCCAGCCTCGAGCGATCTGTGCGTGGCGATGGGTCACGCGAGCATCAACAGTACTCCAGAGCTGCACTCGCTCGAGAACGTCACCTGAAAGAAAACGGCAATTCGTCCACTCGCCCGCGCTCACAAGACACAGGAGAACAACCATGCCAAAATACTTATTGCACGTCAACTACATCGGTGAAGGCATCAAGGGACTGCTGGCCGAGGGCGGCTCGAGCCGCAAGGCGGCAGCCGAAGCCGCCGCCAGTTCCGTCGGAGGTAGCTTGGAGAGTATGTACTTCGCGTTTGGCGAAACCGACTGCTACGTGATCGCCGACATGCCCAGCCAGCACGCTGCGACGGCGTTGCTGCTGATGCTCAACTCGAGCGGCAGAGTCCAGATCAAAACCACGGTCTTGATCGCGCCCGAGGACGTGGATGCGGCCGTGAAGCTCAGCCCAAGCTACCGCGCTCCGGGGCAGTGAACAGCCATCGCGCTCGAGCCAGACCCGAGTCTCGAGACCAGCCCACTCAAAGAATCCTGACTCGAGCCTTCAACCAAAAGCTACCTCGTCTTTCGCCCTTTCTTCAAGTTGCAAAGGAGTCGTTATGTTCGCCAGAATCGTTACCAGTCAAATGAAAGTTAGTCATATCGCTACTGCCGCCAGCATTTGGCAGAAATCCGCAACCGAGGACTTAAAACCGATGAACGGGTTCAAGAGCGCGTTCGTGAACGCTGACCGAACGAGCGGCAAATGCGTCGTGGTCAGCTTTTGGGACACCGAAGCCGATGCCAAAGCGGTTAGCTCGAGTGGGGCGTACCAAAAAATCTCTGAACTCCTCAAGGATTACGTTGACGAAAGCGTACCCGTTCACCTCGAGATTCTTGACGTTCTGGCACAAATCTGAATCGAATGTTGATCGTTCAATGTGAGCGGTTGCTCGTGGGGTAGGCAAAAGCCTACCCCATTCGAGATGCACCTCAAGGAGAGAAAATGGCAAAACTCGCAGTCGTGAATATTGGCATTTTACTGCAACCCTTCGGCGACCCGCAGGTGCGCGGTTTTGAAAAGCGCATCTCGAGCGTCTTCGAGGTTGCCGAGAGCAGTCAAGGGTTTGTGGCATTACACGGCAACCCCCTCGACGTTCCAGATATGTTTCGCGCCCCCGAATTTGCGGGTCGGGTGGCTCAGAATCTCTCCGAGTGGCAAAACCTCGAGTCGCTGATGGCGTACACGTATGGTGGTTTGCACGGCGAAGCGTTCGCCAAACGCAAGGAGTGGTTTGAGCATGGATCGTGGCCCGGTTCCACTGCGTGGTGGGTTGGCGAAGATCAGCCAGTCACTTGGGAAGAAGCGCATCGGCGTTACGAACTGCTGAACCACCGAGGCTCGAGTCCAGACGCCTTCAATTTTAAGCAAGCGTTCGCGCCCGACGGAACACCGTACACCGTTGACCGCGACGCGGTGAAAAAAATTGCGCTCGAGAACCAAGTTCGGGTGCAAAACGCTGGCGTGACTCGAGTGTATTGACACACCGTAGCTCACAGCGCAAAACGTTCAATGCGGCAGGGAGTCATGGGTACATCATCGTTTTCTCGAGGCTCAGCCAATGCGTCTAAAACGACTTCGCTAGCCCTTGAGTGCGCTGAACTCGAGCGTCGTGCGATAGTGATATCCTCACGAGGAGCGTGTCGCTATGTCTGAACCCGCGTCTGAAACCGCTGCTGCCCCACGCAAGTACGATCTCTACAGCCAAGCCACCAAAAACGATCCGCACGGCGTCTTCGCCGCGATGCGCCGCGACGACCCCGTGTTCAGCCAAGCGGGGCTGGATGGGGAAACGATGATCTGGTTCTTAACGCGCTTTGAAGACGTGCAAGCGATGCTGCAAGACGCCAATACCTTCGTGCGCGACCCCCGCAACGCGCACCCGCCGGGCAGTATCCCCGCGATGGTCGGTCTCGAGGCGCTGCTGGGCAACCATATGCTCAACAAAGACGGCAGCGAGCATCTGCGCTTGCGCTCTCTGATCGGTCAAGCCTTCACGCCCGCTCGAGTGAAAAACTTGCGCCCTCGAGTGCAGCAGATCGCCGACGAGCTGATCGCGCAGGTCGCGGCGGCAGAGCAGATGGATTTCGTCGCGGATTACGCGTATCAACTGCCGACGATTGTGATTGCCGAACTGCTAGGCATCCCGAGCGAAGACCGCGAGCATTTCAAGGCGTGGTCGAATGCGTTTATCTCGCCCGCGTTCACGGATGAGCAGCAAGCCCATGCGGGGCAACTGTTGACTGAGTTTGTCGCGTACCTGCGCGAGTTGTTCGTAAAGCGCCGCATCACACCTCGAGACGATTTGGTGACGGCGCTGCTGCAAGCCGAGGAGTCGGGTGAGCGCCTGAGCGAAGAGGAGCTGTTCAGCACGATGGTCTTGCTGATCGTCGCGGGTCACGAGACGACCGTCAACCTGATCGGTAACGCCCTGCTGTCCCTGCTGCGCCAACCCGAAACGCTGCACACCCTGAAGGCGCACCCCGAGCAGATGCCCGCCGCGCTCGAGGAATTCCTGCGCTTCGAAAGCCCAGTCGAACGCGCCCTCGCACGCTGGGCGGCGACCGACACGCTAATTCACGGGCATCAGATTCGCCGTGGCGATATCGTCATGGGCATCATCGGCGCAGCCAACCGCGATCCTGAACGATTCCCTAACCCAGATCAGCTTTCCGTCAGCCGCCCCGCGCAGCGCCACTTGGCGTTCGGTCACGGGCTGCATTACTGCATCGGAGCGCCGCTGGCGAGGCTCGAGGGGGAGATTGCGCTGAACACGGTCTTGCAGCGGTTGCAGAACATTCGCTTGGTCGGTGAAATGGACGAGCTGGTCTGGCAGACCACGCCGATGTTTCGCGGGTTGACGGCGCTGCATGTCGCGTGGGACAAGTCTTAACATCTGCTCGAGCCGCATTAAGAATTCAGCTCGAGACAGTTCACCTCAAGACAGTGAAAGGGAACTCATGCCAAAAGTAGCGATTCTGGGAACGGGTTGGGGCGTGCGCGTGCAAGCGCTGGCTTTCCGCGCCGCCGGTTGGGATTTGCACGCCGTCTGGGGGCGCGACCACGCGAAAGCCAAAGCCGCGCAGCTCGAGCATGGCTTCGCACTCGCACCGGATTCTTGGCGGGAGGCGCTGCACGGCGCTGATCTGGTCTCAATCACCACGCCACCGATGGAACATTTTGAGCAAACGCTAGCAGCCCTCGAGCGCGGCGTGAATGTGCTGTGCGAGAAACCGATGGCGCTGAACGCAGGCGAGGCTCGAGCGATGGTGAATGCCGCGCAATCGTCGAAAGCTTGGGCACTGATTGACCACGAGCTACGCTTTTTACCCGTGCGTCAACGAATGCGCGAGCTGATCGCCGACGGCTTCATCGGTCAACCTCGAGCGGCCGAGGTGCGAATGGTCTTCGGCGGTCGCGCCGACGCGAATCGCCCGTACAACTGGTGGTCAAGTCGAGCACTCGGCGGCGGGGTGCTGAGCGCGATTGGGTCGCACGTGCTGGACGGTCTGCGCTTCGTACTGGGGCGCGAGGCAACCATGATTGGAGCGCAGCTCAACACCGCCGTGACGACGCTGCCCGACTCGAGCGGTGCGCCGCAAACCGTGGACTCGGACGATTACGCGGCGCTGCTGCTGGATTTTGACGGCGTTCCCACCACGGTGCTGCTGAACATCGCCGCCCGTCACGGCTATGAGGACGCGCTCTACATCCACGGCTCGAGCGGATCGCTGGTGCTGCGTGACGGCTTGAAGCTCGAGGGCGCGAAGTCAGGCGAGGCACTGCAAAACCTCACGCCACCGATGACGAGCGCAATTCCAATGGGGCTGAACTCGAGCAACGCCTTCGAGGTCGGCACGGTGCTGCTGGCGTCGTACCTGCGCGACTGCATCGAGCGCAGCGCTCGCCCCGACGCGGGCGCGAGTCTCGAGGACGGTTTGAAGGTGCAAACATTGATGGACGAGGCCAGACGCTTGGCGGGCTGGAGTCCAGCGTGACGCTCGAGATCAATCAACCGACGATGCTTACTGTCAACGACGCTATTCTGGTTGCCAGCAGCTCGAGCGATTTTCAAGATTTTGCCGTTCTAGTGCGCGAGTATCTGGAGTGGTGTCGGCAACGATACGCCGACGATATGTGGTTCGTCGAAGCTGCCGTTGGGCATCAATCGCTCGAGGCAGAACTGGCGACACTTGAGGTGAAGTTCAGCCCGCCGCACGGCAAGGTCTTGCTGTACAAGGAAGCTGGTGTGATCGGCGGCGCGTGCGCGTACCGCGTGTTACCGGATGGCACGTGCGAGATGAAGCGGTTTTTCGTGACTGACGCCTTCAGGGGTCGCGGTGTCGGACGGCAATTGTGTGCGGCGATCATCGAGCTGGCGCGAAGCGACGGCTTAACGTTGATGCGCTTAGACACCGCCCGACGATTCACCGAGGCGCAGGCGATGTACGCCGCCTTCGGGTTTCAAACTTGCGAGCCGCACGTTAAGTACCCGACAGAGCTGATGCCGTACATGGTCTTCATGCAATTGCCGCTGATCCCCCTTTCGTCATAGTCTCGAGGGTGCGAAAAGGAGTTTCATGACGAACATGTTTGGTGGTCAAGTTGTACTCATCACGGGCGGTAGTTCCGGCATCGGTCGCGCCACCGCACTGGCCTTCGCTGGTCTCGGCGCTCAGGTCGTCGTCGCCAGTCGCCGCGAAACCGAATCTTTAGAGACGGTCAGGTTGCTCGAGGCAGCGGGCGGTGAGGGATTATTTGTGCAGACCGATATCTGCAAAGCCAGTGAGGTCGAAAACATGGTCGCCAAAGCTGTAGAGCGCTTCGGACGCTTGGATTTCGCGTTCAACAACGCGGGAACCGAAGGCGATGTCTTCGTGCCGCTGATTGATTACCCGGAGGAAACGTGGGATGCGGTGATCGACACGAACCTCAAAGGCGTGTTCCTGAGCATGAAGTACGAGCTGCCGCACATCATCGCCACTCGCGGGGTGATCGTCAACATGTCGAGCGTCGCGGGTCTGAGCGGTCGGGGCATGGGCGCGGCCTACACCGCCAGCAAACACGGCGTGATCGGCTTGACCAAATCGGCCGCCTCGCAATACGCCAAATTTGGCGTGCGGGTCAACTCGGTCGCGCCGGCCGTGATCGAAACCCCGATGGGCGAGCGCGGCTTCGCGCTCAGCGACCCTGAACGCGCGGCTCGAGCGGTCAAGCTGCACCCGCTCGGGCGAGTCGGGATGCCCGAGGAAGTGGCGAACGCGGTGGTCTGGTTGTGCTCGAGCGGATCGTCGTTCACGACTGGGTTGACGTTGACGATCGATGGCGGGTTTCTACTTTGAGTTTCAGCTCGAGAAATCGCGCCACGGCTACACCGACTGCTCGAGCTGAAAAAATCGTTGCGCCCCCAGCCTCGAGCGGTTGATCGATCAACGCCCTTGCAGGTACTCGAGAATTGCGTCGCGCTCGTTTTCAATCTCGCCTTCGATTACGGCTTCGGCAGCGCGGCGTTTCAAGTCACCGATCTCGCGCCCCGCTTCCAAGTCAAAGACCCGCATTAGCTCCTCGCCGGAGATTGCGAGTTGCGCCTGCGAGAAGCCCTCGAGCTGAGCGGGTAATTCCTCGAGTGCAGCAGAGTCCCGTTGATGCTCGAGCAGCGGGTCGCTGCCATCCGGCGCGTGGGCGAGTCGGTCTGCCAGCCGCACCTCGAGCGCGTCGCGCCACAGCTCACCGAGGTCGCGTTTGAAGCGCCGCAATGTGCGCTGACTGGCGTTGCGCGGCGGGCGCATGTGATTGGCGACCAGCGCGGTCACAGCGTCCGTGTCGTCGTTGCTGAATTTCAAGCGCTCGAGGATCACACGGGCGAGGTCAGCGCCGCGCTGCTCGTGGTGGTAGTAATGCGCGATGCCGTCTGCGCCGAACGATTGCCGATCAGGTTTGCCAACGTCGTGCAGCAGCAGTGCCAGCCGCACGAGGCTCGAGGTCTCGCGGGATGCGGCGTGGTAGACCGCTTGGAAGATGTGTTCATCGAGCGTGAGCGAGTGGTGCGGGTTGGCTTGGTCGAAACCGATGCAGGGCGCGAACGTTGGGATGATGACCTCGAACAGCTTTGTATCGCGCAGAAAGCGCAGTGACTCGAGGATCGCGGGGGCTGAGCGGCTGCTCAGCAACCCCAAGAGTTCAGTCTGGATGCGCTCCGGCGCGACGCTAGCGATCAGACCCGCGTGGTCAGCGGCGGCTCGAGCGGTGGCTGGGTCTGGCGAGAAGCCAAGTTTAGCGATGAAACGAGCGAGCCGCAGCATTCGCAGCGGGTCTTCCAAGAAGCGCTCACTGGTGTCACCAACCGCCCTCAACACGCGCTGCTCGAGGTCGCGCTGTCCACCGAACGGGTCGATCAGTGCGCCGTCACTGACTCGTCTTGCCATTGCATTGATAGTGAAATCGCGGCGCATCAAGTCGGTCTCGAGGCTCAAAGCTGGGTCAGCGCTGATCTGGAAATCGCGGTGATGCAGCCCCGTGCTGCGCTCCGTGCGCGGCAATGCCACATCCACAGTCTCAGAGTCAAAGGTCAGTTTGAGCACGCCGAAACTGCTGCCGACCAGATCGACCCGCGCCCAGTTCGCCAAACTCGAGCGCAAATTCTCGAGCGGTACGCCGGTCACGAGGTAATCGGCGTCTTTGCTGGGCGCACCAAGCAGCGCGTCGCGCACCGCGCCGCCGACGAGGTAGACCTCTCCGCGCAACGCGGCAACCGTCTCGAGCAGGCGCGACTCGAGCGGGTTCGCAGCGCTCATGGGTTGTGACCTTCGTACATGGAGACGATGAAGTCAGCCGCGTCACTGCTCTCCACGTCTTCGCTCAGCACACTGCCCTGTTCAGCTGCTCGAGTGCGCTCGAGTTGCGCGTCGAGTAGATCGGTCAGTTCGCCGTACTCGTAACGGCCGCTTTTCACGTCGCGCAGCAGTGCGGCGAACGTCGCCTCGTGCGGGTAGGTGATCCGCCCAGATTCGTGCAGCAAGCGCATTTCCTCCAACACGCGCAAGCTGTGACTGAAAGCCTTGTAGTCAATTCCGCCCGCCTCGAGCGCGATTCGTGAACGCTTGCCGTAACGCCCCTCGAGTTGCTGCAACGGTTTTAACGCCCACGCAGCGCTGGCGGTCAGATCGAAGGCTTTCTCTAAAATCAGCAATTGCGGCTGCCCGTTTTCACTGATCTCAACCCGCGCCAAAGCTGAGTCAGCCACGGTCATCACGATGGTTTCCGCCACCGCGCCGACCGTGCCAGTCACCCGTTCCAGATGCTCGAGCGCGATATTGACAGCCCGCAGGTGCTTACCCTTGTCGCTGTACTTGATGGCCTGTGAGTACGCGAAGCCCATCATCCCGCCGAGCGAACGCTTCAACAACTTGCGCGGCTCGAGTTCGCGCAGCCGCGCCGTGAACGCGGGGTCTGAACCCTCGAGTATCGCGCTTTTGTGCGTGTGGCTGAACAGCAGGCTGACGGCGTTGATGTCACCGCGCTGCAAGAGTTTGACCCAGAATTGCAGGCTCCAGACGGTGACATCGACATCGCTGACGGTGTTTTTGCGCTCGCTGTCGCTGGGGTTGGTGTTGCTCGAGAATTGCTGCGGCGCGGTTTGCAGGTACAGCGATTTCTTGGACGGTAAAAACACGCCTTTGACATCGACATCGCTTTGCAGGGTATCCGAACCAAACAACCTCGAGCCGCTCAAAGCGAGGTACAGCAGGTGATGGGGGGCAACGTCAATCATCTGGCGTTCATTGTACGGGCGTGATCTCGAGGCGTGATCTGATGATTGGCGTAGGTCAAACAGTTTTGAGACTCAAACAGAGAAATTGCATTGCGATGCTCGAGGACTTCGTGGGTCAACCGCCTATTTCGGTGGGCTATTCCTTTGGATCGCCCGTACAGCGAACCGTGCCTGACTCGAGCGTTCGCGTTCCACTCGTAGGGGCGAATCTCAGTGTCACCAATACCAACTACTTCGACTTTATCGTCCAGCACGTCTTTAAAAGTCACCCCCTGCGAAGTAGGGGTCGCTCGTTCCTTCAGGAACGGCTGGGGGTCGTGCAACGCTCGAACGTTACTCACGCGTTGCAC
>JANYHH010000049.1 GCA_025359505.1 Deinococcales bacterium | reverse complement strand
GTCGTTAATCTGCGCTTCGGCAATCGCGGCATCACGCTCGTCACGCGCCCCGATCTGGTGGCGCAGGTGTTGCGCGATCAAGCCAAGAAATTCAAGAAGCCGTACAAGGGCTTCCCCGCGCTGCACGCGCTGATCGGCAATGGATTACTCTCGAGCGACGGCGATTTTTGGTTGCGGCAACGCCGCCTGGCGCAACCCGCCTTTCACCGTGAGAAGATCAAAGCCTACGCCGACACGATGCGCGAGTACACCGTGCGCTCATTGCCCGCGCTGCGCGGTGCGTTGGATATGCACGCCTTCTGGGACGCGGTCACGCTCGAGATCGTCGCCAAAACGCTGTTCAACGCCGAGATTCGCGGTCATTCCAGTGGCAGGATCGGCGTGGCGCTCGAGGAGGCGCTGAACGCCAACAAAGCGCAGATGGCGCAGCCGTTTCCGCTGCCGCTGTCCATTCCATTGCCGGGTCACAAACGTTTGAAGAAGGCGATTGCGGAACTCGATACCATCGTCCTCGAGATGATCGCCGGGGAACGCCGCGATGCCACCGAGTACAGCCTGATGTCCATGCTGGTCGCGGCTCGAGACACCGACGGCTCTGGCATGAGTGACGCGCAACTGCGCGACGAGGCGCTGACCTTGCTGCTGGCGGGTTACGAAACGACCGCCAACGCCTTGTCGTGGGCGGTTCACCTGCTGGTGACGCACCCACAAATGCTGCAACGCGCCACAGCCGAAGCTCGAGCGGCATTGACTGGTGACGGCTGCACGCTCGAGGACATCCCGAAGCTCCCGTTCATCAAACGCGTCTGGCTCGAGACGCTGCGGCTCTACCCGAGCGCGTGGAGCATCGGGCGCACGGCGCTGGAGGACGTGCGACTGGACGAGTACGCGCTGCCGCACCACCAAAACGTGATTCTGTCGCAGTACGTCACCCACCGCGACCCGACGTATTTCCCTGATCCAGAGAGCTTCAAACCCGAGCGCTGGGAAAACGACTTCGAGAAATCGCTGCCCGACTACGCGTATTTCCCGTTCAGCGCGGGCCCCCGCGTCTGCATCGGCAACATGTTCGCCGAGATGGAGGGCTTAATTCTGCTCAGCACTGTCCTCAAACACGTCAACCTCGAGCAGGGCCCCAATTACGACTCGAGCTATTTCGCCAGCCTGACCTTGCGCCCGAAAAACGGTATCAGCGTTGTGGCGAGGAGCGCATCGTGAGTGAGTCTTACGCGGTGCGCGTCGGCACGCCGTCCGATGCGCGACTGATCGCCCCGATCCTCGCGGAGCTGCTGGGCAAACCGAGCCTTGAGGACGGCGTGATCGCCGGACTGAACACCAACTTGCTGCGGCTGCTGCAAACGCCGGGCAGCACGTTGCTGGTCGCGCAGCACGACGACGGAACGCTGATGGGCTTCGCCAGCCTCTGGACGCGTTGGGGCGTCTTAGACAGCGCCCCGAGCGGATTGATCGACCGCATCGTCGTGCGCCCCAGTCTGCAAAACTCGAGCGTTGCCAGTGCCTTACTCGAGCAGGCGATGGGTGCGTGTCAGGGCATGGGCTGCGCCAGCATTGACCTCGTGCTGACCAGTGAAAGCACCGTGGACATCGGAGCGCTCGAGGGCTTTGGATTCAAAGAAATGGGGCGGCGATATTATCTCGAGGTGATGTAGGTCTCGAGCGTCGCTCAGGAGTCCGGCAGTTCGTACTCGAGGGTGTATTCGTGCTTGCCGTCACTGCGTTCAATCGCCATCGTGCCAGACAAACCCGTCAGCTCGAGCGTGCCCGAATCGGGGATGACTTGTAAACTCAAACTAGGCGCACCGCGATTCATGATGCCGCTGTGCTGCAAAGCGAATGCGCCACTACGCCCCGATAACGTGCCGGTGACGACCTCGAGCGCGACGTAGCCAGCCGATCCAGCCGTGGCTGTGCCAATTGAGAGCATTTCACCCAAGCTTTCCGCCTCGAGATCACCGTGAAACACCTTGTCAAGTACGAATCTGCCCACGGCTGTCAACGCGTCCTGCGGCGTCATCTTCACTTCAAACGCTCCAGCGGCTAAAGATTTCACGACGGACAGTGTAACTTATTGAGTAAAAATCCAATTTGAACAGAGGTTCTGATGATTCGATCGGTCACACCCGCAGACTTGCCCGCCGTTGTCGGGATCGCTATTGCATCTGGATTGTTCGCTTCAAGCGACGATGGCTTTCTCAATCAAATGATGAACGATTACTTCGCCGTCAATCTGGCCGATGGTCATCAGTGCGTGATTGACGTGACTGACCAACCGCTCGGTGTCGCGTATTTCGCGCCAGCCAAAGCCACGGCTGGAACTTGGTACTTGACGATGATCGCAGTGATCGCTGACCAACAAGGCAAGGGGCGCGGAGCGACGCTGTTGCGGCACGTCGAAGCAACACTGCGCTCGAGCGGCGAGCGATTGCTGCTGGTCGAAACCTCGGGGCTGCCGAGCTTCGAGCAGACTCGAGCGTTTTACAAGAAATGTGGGTACACCGAAGAGGCCCGAGTCCGCGATTACTTTGAAGCGGGCGACGACATGGTGCTGTTTCGTAAGGCGTTGTGAAGCGTGATAAACGTATCTCTTGAGACTGAAGATAGTGGCGTGACCTCGAGATGACTCGCCGTTTCACCGTGACTGGCACGAACAACGCCTTCACCTGCGCCCACTGCGGGCGACAGGTGCGCCCACTCCAAAACGGTTCTGTCCGCAACCACTGCCCGCACTGCCTGCACAGCTTGCACGTCGACATTGACCCCGGCGATCGCGCCAGTGATTGCCACGGGCTGCTCGAGCCGATCGGGGTGGAACAAAGCGGCAAGAAGGGCTGGATCATCGTGCACCGCTGCGCCAAATGCGGTGCGATTAAACGCAACAAAGCTGCGCTGGACGATCCCTTACAGCCAGATGATTTTGACGTGATCGTCGCGCTCAGCGCCAAGCCTCGAGCAATCTGATTCCGTGCGCCTCGAGCATTGTTAACGAAGTTTGAACTCTGCCATGAAATCGTCGAGCTGCGAGACGTACATCTTGACAAATTCCTTGACATTGTTCATCGTCGCCCCGCCGTCCAGATCGGTGTCGCTCTCCAAGAACGGATCGTTGGCCTCGTCGGTGTACACGCGGATGTAGCGGTTGTCGGCGTTCCACTTATTCAGGTCAGCGGCTTTCAACTTGGTTTTCAGCGCCCAACCGGTCGAGAGGTTCAGACTGCCGCAGAACTCGGTTTTATTGCAGTCGTAGAAGTCAAGGTAAATCGTTTTGCCCTGTACCTTGAATTTGATTTGTGGGTCGCCATCGTCGGCTTTGCCCAAGGTCGGTTGGTAGCCCTCGGTGCTGAGCATGGTGGACACTTCTTTACCAGACACGGCGTTGTAGACCGTCGCCTGAGAAACTCGAGTCCCCGCCGCCCATGCCAGCCCCGTCAGTCCCGTAACAATCAGCAGTCCAATCATGGGTCTACGTGAAATCTTCATGCCCAAAACGCTAGCACATTCACGCGCTCGAGCTGAAATGAAACGCGGCTCACTTTGAGCAGCAAACCAAATCTCGAGCCGATAAAACGAACTGGGTCTTGGTTCTCGAGTGGCTTTACACAGAATCGGCTAAGATTGCAACCGATGTCAACCGATTTGAAAGCCGTCAATGCCTTACGCGCCCTCGCGCTGGACGCCATCGCCAAAGCCAAGGAGGGTCATCCCGGTGCGCCGCTCGGCATGGCTCCTATTGGTTACGTGCTGTTCACTAAGGTCATGCGTTACAACCCCAAAAACCCGCAGTGGATGTTCAGGGATCGCTTCGTGCTCAGCGCGGGTCACGCCAGCATGCTCCAGTACGGGGCGCTGCACCTGACAGGCTACGACTTGGGCATAGAGGACATCAAAAATTTTAGGCAGTACGGCTCGAGAACCCCCGGCCATCCGGAGTTCGGTCATACCGCTGGCGTGGAAACTACGACTGGCCCGCTTGGGCAGGGTTTCGCCAATGCGGTCGGTATGGCGCTCGCGGGGCATCACTTCGCGGCGCGGTTCAACAAGGATGGCTTCAACTTGTTCGACGGGATGGTGTACGGCATCTGCTCGGACGGCGATTTGCAGGAGGGCATCAGCCACGAAGCCGCCAGCCTCGCCGGGCATTTGGGGCTGAGCAAACTGGTGATGCTGTACGATGACAACAGCATTCAACTGGACGGCCCGACCGCGTGGGCGTTCAGCGAGGACATCAGTCTGCGCTTCAGCGCCTACGGCTGGCAGGTGCTCGAGGTTGCCGACGGTGACACGGACTTTGAGGGTTTGCTGAACGCGATCGAGGTCGCCAAAGCCGATAACCGCCCGAGCCTGATCCGCGTCAAAACCACGATTGGCTACGGCTTACCCAAAGCTGGCACAGCCGAGGTTCACGGCAAAGCCCCAAGTTTGGATGATGTCATCTCCGCTAAAAATCAGTACGGCATCACGAACCTCGAGCCGTTCGCGGTTGACCCTGAGGGCGCGGCTCCGTGGCAACTGGCGGGCGAGCGCGGAACAGCGCTCGAGGCGGAGCGTGACGCGTTGCTCGAGGCGTACAAGGCGGCGTTCCCAGACTTGCACGCGGAACTCGAGTTGATCCAGTCCAGCGCAGCGCCAAGTGTGATCCTCGAGCAACTGCCCGCTTACGAAGCAGGCGGGAAGCCCGTTCGCACGCGCAACGCCAGCGGCGATAACATTAACGCGATTGCCAAGCTCGAGCCGCGCCTGCTTGGTGGAAGTGCCGATCTGAGCAGCAGCAACATCACCGTCATCAAAGGTGAGCCAGCGATCCATAAGGGTGACTACGCGCCGCGTAACATCAATTTCGGCGTGCGCGAACACGCGATGGCGGCCATCGGGACTGGGCTGGCGCTGTCGGGACTGCGCCCGTATGTGGCCACGTTCTTCACGTTCTCGGATTACATGAAGAACAGCATTCGTTTGGCGGCGCTGATGCACCAGCCCGTGATCTACGTCTTCACGCACGACAGCATCGGCGTCGGCACGGACGGCCCGACGCATCAACCCGTCGAGCATCTGGCGGCCGTCAGGTCTATCCCGAACCTCTCGGTGATTCGCCCGGCTGATGCCAACGAAACCAGCGTTGCGTGGAAACTCGCGCTCGAGCGCACGGACGGCCCGACGGCGCTGATCTTGTCGCGCCAAGACCTGCCCGTGTTGGCGAGCAAACCCGCTGGTGCAGCCAGAGGTGGTTACGTCGTCGGAGACGCAGGTGGCACGCCGGACGTAATCCTGATCGCCACTGGCTCCGAAGTCTCATTGGCGCTCGAGGCTCAGACGCTGCTCGCGGGACAGGGTGTGAAGGCAAGAGTCGTCAGCTTACTGTCTTGGGATATTTTCTCGAGCCAGTCTCAGCAGTACCGCGACGCGATTCTGCCACCCGCGATTCGCGCCCGCGTGGCCATCGAAGCCGCCTCGAGTTTCGGCTGGGAGCGCTGGATCGGCTTGGATGGCAGAACGGTGTGCCTAGATCGCTACGGCGCGTCCGCGCCAGAAACCGTCGTGTTCAAAGAACTCGGCTTCACCGCTGAGCATGTGGCTGCCGTCGCGCTCGAGACTCTGGGAAAGTAACCCGAATTCGAGATTAGCGCCAGATGTACGCGTCTCGAGCCAAGCTCTCCGGGTCAGATTCCGTCGCTGCTTGCGGCGTTTTTCAAAACTGGCGTACCTCGAGATCAGTTTGTTGGAGCCACGATCTCGAGCTTTTGATACCCCGTCCGCAAGCGGCGGCGTATTTCATTCAGGCTCGAGATGCCATCCGCGTTGCTCTCGTCACGGTGAGCTGACTCGGCTCGAAGCCAGACCGCGAATCGTTCAGACATTCGCTTCTCGCCCTCGAGCCGCCCTCTGCTTGCGGCGCTCGAGGGCGCGTTCATAGGTATCTAAAAGCGGCGTGAGGCTGATGCCGTGAACGACGATGCTGCAAGCGACAACGGTCAGCGCCAGTTTCCAGAGTTCAGTCCCGCGCTCGCGCCCGACGCCCTCGCCGATGGCATACGCGAGGTAGTAGAGCGTGCCGATGCCGCGCAAGCCAAACCACGCGACCATCAGTTTCTGCCGTGTATGCAGCGGCGCAGCGCACCAATCAAACCGCTGGCGACGGGGCGGATCACGTGGAACAGCACAGCCGCCAGTGCCACGCCGTGGGATCACGGTCAAACCCCCGTTCCAAAGTCGCCCCAAACGTCACTACATCGCGCACGACTAGCCCAGAAGCCTCAGAATTGTTCGCGCTGGCTTTGATGCGGTTGGCTGGGGGGGCTGAACGGTTCACGCCGCATCAATACGGTTTGGCACTGAGTTGCGGCTGAAACCGCCGCACCTGTCCAGCCAGCGTCAGTTCAAAAACGGCTTTGGGATCGCTGGCATCAAAATCCAGCAGTGTCTCCAAGCGCGTCAAGCGGTACTTGAGCGTGTTCCAGTGAATTCCGAGCAGCACCGCGCTCTTTGATTGATGAAAACCCGTTTCGATCAGCGCCTCCAAGGTGCGCTGCAACACGGGCTGATGCTCGAGTAACCCAAAACTTCGCGCCAATAACTGTTCAATAGCCGCTCGGTCGGTGATACTCCCAAGCAGGCGCTCAATCGTCAAATCGTCAAGGTTGACCACGCCGCTACCACCGACGCTCAAACGCTCGAGTTGTCGCAAGTGATTTTTTAAGTCACTCGGATCATTGCAGCTCGAGCCGATCACGACGCGCACATCGGCGGCGTGCAGTTGTGCTTTGATGACTTGAACAACCGCGCCCCGATCGGGAATCAGCGCGATCACCCGCCCGAGGTGGACGGTCAGCAGCGAGACAATGCCGAGTTTACGCAGCGCGGTCTGTACTCGAGCCGCCAGCGCTTCGAGAGCGCGAAAGCCTTCGGGTGTTCCCAGCACTGCCACGCCCTCCATCGGCACGATCAACACGACGCGCTGCGCGATTTTGGGTTGAAAACCCATCAGCCGAGCGCGTTCCTGCAACCTCGTATCAGTCGCCCACAACCCCTCGAGCATTGCGTCCACGACGCTATACCCGAGCTGGCTTTCGATCAGCCCACTGGTTTGAACCTGTGCCAGATGCACAGCGAAAACCGTCGCGGCGTGCACCACGACCCGCGCCTCGAGATCAGGGTGAGTCGCCAGACTTCTGTGCAACCACAACGCGCCGCGCAGTCCGCCGCCGTCGCGCACAGCGCAACTGATGCGGTCAATGGCCAGTGTCGGCTCTAAGTGGCTGGCGGTACTCTGCCAGTGCTGTGGGATGCTCTCGTCCACTTGCACGCGCTGCCAGAGTGCGTCGGGCTGCGCGTGACTCACAGCGATCACGCGACGCTCCAAATCGCTGAAAACCACGCTGGTTTGCGTCGCTTGGCTCAGCGCATCACTCAATTCTTGGACGCTGCTGGCGAAGACAGCCGCTTGCGATAACTTGCGGTGAATGCCATCGGCTCTTTCCACCACGGCATCGCGCACCATCAGCAATTCCAAAGTGATTGCGTCACTGACCGCCACGAACGGTACGTCGAATGGCAGCTCGAGCAGTGGAAAGTTGAGTTCTTGTGCCGCCTCGAGCATCGCTTGCGTGAATCCACTGCGGAAGCGTCCCGTCGCCAGCAGCAACGCGCTGACGCCCAGCCGCGCCGCGCTCTGCACGAACGCCCGCGCCTCGTCATCACTAAAATTCCAACTCAGGCCGGTACTCAGCAGCAACTCGCCACCGCGCACCCACGGCGTCAACTCGGGTTGCTCAAGCACGTGAACGGCGCGAATCGGCACGGTGATTCCCGCCGCGCCCGCCTTGACGGTCGCAAGCAGCAGCGGCTCGAGGGTCAGGGCGTGTTGCAGTGTCAAGACGCGAGGCATGATGATGCACAATAACTGAAACTCGGTAAATACCGACAAATCACAGTGCAATTTTTTGGTAATGACCAACGTATCATCGCAACGCTGACCTCGAGTACAATTCACGTCCACAACACCGCTGCGGCTCGAGTCACCTAGAATTTTGGGTGTAGCGCTTCGCATTGGTGTGAGAGGAGACGGTATGCGTAAACCATTGGCGTTGTTGGCAGTCTTGGCGGGCGGAATCGTGGCAGTCGGTGTGGCTGCGATGGCGCAAAGCATGACGATGGTCGGCAAATCCGAAGGATCGGTCGACATCGTGGCGTGGCCCGGTTACATCGAGCGCGGCGCGTCCGACAAGGCCTATGACTGGGTGACGGGCTTTGAAAAAAGCAGCGGTTGCAAAGTCAACGTGAAAACCGCTGGCACGTCCGACGAAATGGTCACATTGATGAACCAAGGCGGTTACGATCTGGTCACGGCCAGCGGCGACGCCAGCCTGCGCCTGATCGCGGGCAAGGCCGTGCAGCCGATTGACACCAAACTCGTGCCGAGCTTCAAAAATGTGGACTCGAGGTTACAGGCTGGATCGTGGCACACCGTCAACGGCGTTCACTACGGCACGCCGTACCAGTGGGGCCCGAACGTGCTGGTCTACAACACCAAAGTCTTCAAAACCGCGCCGAAATCGTGGAGCGTGGTGTTTGAAGAGCAAACCCTGCCCGACGGCAAAAGCAACAAAGGGCGCGTGCAAGCCTACGACGGCGCGATTTACATCGCGGACGCCGCGCTGTACTTGAAAACCAAAAACCCAGCCCTCGGCATCAAAGACCCGTATGAGCTGACTGAAACCCAGTACGCGGCTGTGCTCGAGGTGCTGCGTAAGCAACGCCCGCTGATCCAACGCTTCTGGCACGACGCCAACGTGCAGGTGCAGGACTTCACCACCGAGGGCATCGTCGCCAGCGGCACTTGGCCTTTTCAGGTCAATACATTGATCGCCAACAAGCAACCGATCGCCAGCACGATTCCCGTCGAGGGCGCGACCGGCTGGGCGGACACGACCATGCTCGCCAGCAAAGCCAAGCACCCGAACTGCGCCTACAAGTGGATGGAGCACAGCCTCAACCCAACCGTGCAAGGCGATGTCGCCGCGTGGTTCGGCAGCGTGCCGGTCGTTGCCAAAGCCTGCACGACCAGCAAGCTCTTGGGTGCGGGCGGTTGCAAGACCAACGGCTTCAACAACTTCTCAAAGATTTCCTTCTGGAAGACCCCGACCTCGAGCTGCAAATCGCAAGGCACATGCGTGCCGTACACGCGCTGGGTTTCGGATTACATCGCCATCATGGGCGGCAAGTAATTTTTGTTGACACTTGCATTGCTCGAGATGCGATTCCGACCGATGGCTCGAGTGGCTTCAAAGACTGAGGAATAGAACCGTCATGCAAAACGCTGTCGAGCTGCACAACTTAAATTGTACCTTCACCAGCGGTTCTTTTCAACTGCGGGCGGTGGACAATGTAAATTTGTCGATCGCTCCCGGCGAGTTTTTCAGCTTGCTCGGGCCCAGCGGCTCGGGCAAGACGACTTGCCTGCGGTTGATCGGCGGCTTCGAGCAACCGACCAGCGGCGTCATCAAACTCTTCGACACCGATGCCTCCCGTTTGCCGCCCTTTGAGCGCGAGGTCAACACGGTCTTTCAGGATTACGCGTTGTTCCCGCACATGACGGTGCGCGATAACGTCGGCTACGCGCTGATGGTGCGCGGCGTCTCGAGGGCAGAGCGCGTGAGGCGCAGCGACGAAATGCTCGAGACGGTCAAGCTCGGCGGCTACGGCAGCCGCAAACCCAGTCAGTTGTCCGGCGGGCAACGCCAACGGGTCGCGTTGGCGAGGGCGCTGATTAATAAGCCGCGTATCTTACTGCTCGATGAACCGCTGGGCGCACTTGATTTGAAACTGCGCGAGGAGATGCAGATCGAACTCAAAGGCTTGCAACGGCAGCTCGGCATCACCTTTATTTTCGTCACGCACGACCAAAGCGAGGCGCTGTCGATGAGTGATCGCGTGGCCGTCTTCAACCACGGGCGCATTGAACAGCTCGGCACGCCCAGAGACTTATACGACGCGCCGCGCACGGAGTTCGTCGCCCGTTTCGTCGGCAGCGCCAACGTCATCAGCGGGGAAACACTGCACCTCGAGTCCAAGCGGCAGTACGCGCTGCGCCCCGAAAAAGTCGGCATCTCGAGCGCATCGTCCACCAGCCCCTCGAGCGGGATCTCGAGTCTGACGGGTCAGTTGCAAGACATTCACTTCTTGGGATCGCAAACGCGCTATGAGGTGCTGGTGGGCGGCGAGCGCGTGACCGCGATCACCAGCGGCGCGGAAAGCTGTGAGATCGGCTCGAGCGTGACCTTAACTTGGCCAGCCGACGCCCCCAGATTGCTCGAGGTTCAGATGTGAACCAGTCCACCAGCCAGCCCAATCTGCCGCGCCCAAACTTCTGGCGTCGCGCCTCGAGCCTGCTGTACGAAAAGCCGTGGCTTGGACTGGTGTTGCTGCTCGCGCCGCCGCTGCTGTGGCTGGGGGTGTTTTACCTCGGGTCGCTGCTGAATTTATTGTTCTACAGCTTCTACAGCATCGACGATTTCTCGGGGCAGATCAAATACGATTTGGGATTCAGTACCCTCGCGCAACTGTTCACCTCGAGCAGCAACGTCGATATTGTCACGCGCACGCTGAGCATGAGTATTGCCGTGACGATTGCCTGCGCGGTGATCGCCTTCCCTATTGGCTACTTCATGGCGTTCTACGCCAAGGGGCGCACCAAAGCCATCTGGTACTTACTGGTGCTGCTGCCGCTGTGGAGCAGTTACCTCGTGCGCGTTTACGCGTGGCGCTTGATTCTCGCCCGCGAAGGCGTCGCCAGTTGGTTCTTCGACACGCTGGGGCTTCGCCCCGTGCTGGACGGTATCCTGTCCCTGCCCGTGATCGGCGGCCCCAGTTTATCCTCGAGCTACTTGGGAATGTTCCTCGTCTTCACTTACGTCTGGCTGCCGTACATGATCCTGCCAATCCAAGCGGCTTTGGAGCGCGTCCCCAAAAACTTGATCCAAGCCTCGAGCGACCTCGGGGCGCGACCCGCCCAGACTTTCTGGCGCATCATCCTGCCGCTGGCCGTGCCCGGCGTGGCCGCTGGCAGCATCTTCACGTTTTCCTTGACGCTGGGCGATTACATCATCCCCGGCGTGGTCGGCGCACCCGGCTTTTTCATCGGGCAAGTCGTCTACACCCAGCAAGGCGCGGTCGGCAACCTGCCGCTGGCGGCTGCCTTCAGCGTCGTGCCGATCGTCATCATCACTGGTTATCTGATGTTCGTGAAGCGGTTGGGGGCGTTCAATGCGTTGTGAACGCGCAGAGAGCAGAGCGCTGAGCGCTGAGAGCCAACGGCTTCTCGAGGCTCGAGGTGTTTGGCAGTTAGCCCCCTGCATTCTGCCTTCTGCCCTCAGCAGGGTTTCCGCATGACCGCTCGAGCCTCGCTGGGCTTGCGCCTCGCCTCGAGCGCGGGGCTGGTGTTCCTGCATTTTCCGCTGTTCATCATCTTTTTGTACGCCTTCACGACCGAGGATCGCACCTACCAATTTCCGCCGCCGGGCTTGACGCTGAAGTGGTTTGGCATTGCGGCGGCTCGAGCCGATATCTGGAGTGCGCTGTTTCTTAGTGTGCAAGTCGCACTGGCGGCGACGGCGATTGCGATGCTGCTCGGCGTGCTGGTCGCGGCGGCGATGTACCGCGCCAAGTTTTGGGGGCGCGACGCGGTGACTTTAGTGTTGATCCTGCCGATTGCCCTGCCCGGCATCGTCACCGGCATCGCGCTGCTCACCACGATCAAACGCGCTGGTCTCGAGCCGAGCCTGCTGACGATCGTCTTGGGTCACGCGACGTTCTGCATCGTCACGGTCTACAACAACGTCGTGGCGCGGTTCAGGCGCATGAGTGCCAGTCAACTCGAGGCGAGCGCGGATCTGGGTGCGGATGGCTGGCAGACGTTCAGGTTTGTGGTGCTGCCGAATATTGCGACGGCGCTCTTGGCGGGCGCGATGCTGTCGTTCGCACTATCGTTCGACGAGGTGATCGTCACGACTTTCACAGCGGGCAAAGAGCAAACCTTGCCAATCTGGTTCTTATCCGAACTGTTCCGACCAAGGGATCGCCCGATCACCAACGTCGTCGCCATTTTCGTGATTGCCGTGACGACGATTCCGATTCTGCTCGCGCAGCGCTTGACGGCGGGTGGCGACGATCTGCACGGCGGGGGCAAATAGCGCAGAACTCTCGAGCGGATCAGCACCACTGACGAGCATTGCGAACGTACAAACAGCAAATCATCGTTTTTCGTAGGGGCGAAGCGTGCTTCGCCCAGCCAGCTCGAGCCTCACGCTTGAGCATTGTGGGAGGAGCAGACCATGACCATGACGCAGGAAAAGCCAGTCAAACCCGCCAGCGATCCCAAATCGCAAGCCCTGCTCGAGCAACGCGCTTTGCACGTCCCGCGTGGCGTCAGTGCGCTGACGCCACTGTATGCGGTGCGGGCTGAAGGCTCGAGTTTGTGGGACGCGTCAGGCAGGCGCTACATTGATTTCGCGGGCGGAATCGGCGTGCTGAACACCGGGCATTCGCACCCCAAGGTCGTCGCGGCTGTAAAAAAGCAGCTCGAGAGCGGCTTCACGCACACCTGCTTTCAGGTTGTCGCGTATGAGGGCTACGTCAGTTTAGCGGCGAAGCTCAACGCGCTCGTGCCCGTCAAAGCGGGTCACAGCAACAAAACGATGTTCGTGTCCACCGGCGCGGAAGCCACGGAGAACGCGATCAAGATTGCGAGGGCCTTCACGGGTCGCCCGGCGATCATTTCGTTCGACAACAGCTTCCACGGACGCACGCTGATGGGCATGACCCTCACGGGCAAGCAAAAGCCGTACAAGCAAAACTTCGGCCCGTTTGCGCCGGAGGTTTACAAAACGCCGTTCCCAATTCCGTACATGGGCATCACGACCAAAGTCGCGCTCGAGGGGCTGCAAAATTTGTTTGACACGCAGGTATCACCCGATTCCGTCGCGGCGATCATCATCGAACCCGTGCAGGGCGAGGGTGGCTTCAACCCTGCGCCCGCCGCGTTCCTGCGCTCATTACGCAACATCTGCGACAAGCACGGCATCGTCTTCATCAACGATGAAATCCAGTGCGGTTTCGGGCGCACCGGCAAGATGTGGGCGCTCGAGCACAGCGGCGTGACGCCCGACCTGACTTGTATGGCCAAATCCTTGGCGGGTGGCTTGCCGCTCGCAGCCGTCACAGGCCGCGCCGACATCATGGACGCGCCGCAAGCGGGCGGGCTGGGTGGCACATACGCGGGCAACCCGCTGGCGTGTGCGGCGGCGCTAGCGGTACTCGAGGTTTTCGAAGAAGAAAAGATTCTCGAGCAAGCTGTCGAGCTGGGTCATCGGCTCGAGACCGAGTTGAGAGCTTTGGAGCGCGACTTCGCGGGCGTCGGCGAGGTGCGCGGTCTCGGCGCGATGATGGCGATAGAGCTGGTGAAATCTAGGGAATCCAAAGCGCCTGATGCGGACAGCGCCACGAAAATCTGCGCGGCGGCCCTCGAGCGCGGCTTGATCCTGATTAAATGCGGAATGCACGGCAACGCACTGCGAATTCTCGTGCCGCTGAACGCCAGCCCTGAAGAACTCGAACTTGGATTCGCGGCGCTGCGCGACTCGTTTGAAGTTGTTTACAGCGCTTGATTTGCACGGGGCTTGCAGTGGCAAGCCCCTACGGTTTTAGACACGCTGTAGGGGTTTGCCACTGCAAACCCTGCCGTAGACCCTGCCGTACCATTCGGAGACCCATGCTAAAAAAACCAGTTCCCAACTCCAAATCCCCCTCGAGTCTCACGCACTACCCGCTGATTATCGGCTCGAGCCGCCCGACTCACGGCAAACTGGAACTGATCGCGCCCGCCACTGGTAAAACCTTCGCCACGGTCGCCGTCGGCACGCTCGAGGATGTCAGCAACGCGGTCGCGGCTGCGAAAGCGGCGCAGGCGAGCTGGGGCGCATTGACGCCCGGCGAGCGCAGCACTGCATTGCTGAAATGGGCTGATCTGCTCGAGCAGAACACTGACCACCTCGCGGAATTAGAGAGCATCAACGCGGGCAAGCCGATCAAGCTCGCCAAATACGGCGACGTGCCGGTCGCCGTGGATAACATCCGTTACTTCGCGGGCATCGCCCGCCGCGTCGAGGGCGCGGCCAGCGGTTCGTACATGGGCGGCTCGAGCAGCTTGATTCGCCGCGAACCCGTCGGGGTGATCGCGGCGATCACGCCGTGGAACTACCCGATTTTGATGGCGGCGTGGAAGCTCGGGCCAGCGCTGGCGGCGGGCAACGCTGTGGTCATCAAACCCGCGCCGAACACGCCGATCACGACCCTCGAGCTGGCACGCTTGGCGCTTGAGGCTGGACTGCCCGCTGGACTGATTAACGTCATCACTGGCGGCGCGGAGGTTGGCGAGGCGATGATCCGCCACCCGGACGTGCGGATGGTGACGTTCACGGGCAGCACCAAAACCGGGCGGCGCGTCGGTGAACTCGCGGGCGGCGGCGCGAAGCGCGTGACGCTGGAACTGGGTGGCAAAGCCCCCGCGCTGATCTTCGCGGACAGTGATCTCGAGGCGGCCGTGCAGGGCGTGACCGCTGGCGCGTTCGTCAACGCTGGGCAGGATTGCACGGCAGTGACCCGCATCTACGTCGAGGAGAGCATCTACGCCAAATTCCTCAAGCGCTTCAAAGAAGTCACCATGACCATCCGCATGTCCGATCAGCTCGAGAGTGAACGCACCGACATGGGGCCCTTGAGCAGCGCCGCGCAGCTCGAGAAGGTTCACGGCTACGTGCAGAGCGCTCGGCAGCAGAAGATCAAAGTGGAGCTGGGCGGTGAGCTACCAACAGGGGAGGGTTACTTTTATCCGCCGACGATTCTGACGGGTGCGCCGCAGCACAGCAACGTCGTGCAGGAGGAAATCTTCGGGCCGGTCGTCGTGGTCGGCAAATTCAAATCTGAACTCGAGGCGATTGAACTCGCCAACGATTGCGCCTACGGTCTGGCCTCGAGCGTCTGGACGCTGAACGTGCAACGCGCCATGCGGGTCAGTGCGGCCTTGGAGTTCGGCACGGTCTGGGTCAACGATCACCTGCCGCTAGTCAGTGAAATGCCGCACGGTGGCTTCAAGGGCAGCGGCGTTGGCAAGGATTTGTCGCATTACGCTTTGGAGGAGTACACGATCCCCAAGCACGTGATGCTCGAGACGACGGGCGTGGCCCGCAAGGGTTGGCACTTCACGATTTTCGGCGATCAGTGAAGGCAATGTGGCGCTCGACGGGCTGGGTTGCTCGAGCGCCACTATTGAACGGCGAATTCCTGCCACAGCATCACCGTGTTCGTGCCACTCCCGTAGCGCAGCCACAGCAGTTTTTCGGCGCTGCGCCAAAGTTGTGAGTACGCTGTTGTGTTGGTGAGGATTGGTACATTGACGCTGCTCAGCAGTGTGAAGGCAGCCTTCGCCATCTGTGTCTTCAACTCGAGTTGGAACTGCTCGGCGTTGAGACGGCGAATCAAGACGCATCCTGCGCTGATCGGCTCGAGATTCGTCAGCGCAGCAGGTCGCGCCAATGCACCGTAATTTCGGTCGCACTCGGCACTGCTCAAATTCTGGGTGGGTTGCGAGAATTGAATGCGTCCGTTGAGGGCGAGCGCGGGCATTGGTGGCGCGGGAACGTTCGAGTTCGCGGGATTGCTCGTGACGCTTAGGTCGTCAAAGCGGCACGGCTCAGCCTTCACGGTCGCCGTGATCCACTCGAGTTGCTTCTTCGACACGCGCTCCGCGTAATCCCACAGCGCTTGTGTGGCGACATCGCTCGGCACGCTGGTACTTGAGTACGCGGTTCCGAGTTGCACGCCGCTGGGGGTCACGATCACGCTCAGCTCGAGATCAAACGTGAAGCCCAGTGCGTACTGCGCGTTGTAGACCACGCGTCGCGTGGCTGGCTCGAGCCGTAAGCCCAGCGGCGTGGACGCCTTGGTTTTGGCGTACTCGAGTTGCACGAACGCGCTGGTGGCAGCGAACAGCGCGTCTGGGCAGTTTGGAACGAGCAATTCGGGCCATGTGACCGTGACGCTGTACTGCTCGCTTCGGAAGGACAGTTGGGCTAGCGCTGCACCGAAAGCTAACACCGCCAATGCAATGGCACACGCCATGATTTTCATGACTCGAGTCTAACGGCGCGGCGTGACAGTAGCTGTTACAGTTTCATGGGTACAATCCGCGCAATGCCCGCGCCTCGAGCACCCGCGTGCAGGAGACGATGTAGGTCGCTGTTCGCATGGTGACGTTGTTGTCCGTCGCAACTTGCCAGATGCTGCCAAACGCATCGACCATGATTTTTTCTAAGCGCTTGTTGATTTCGGCTTCAGTCCAGAAGAAGCTGCTGAAATCCTGCACCCATTCAAAGTAGCTGACTGTCACGCCGCCCGCGTTGGCTAGCACGTCCGGCACGACGATGATGCCTTTCTCGCGCAGCAGATCATCCGCCGCTGGCGTGGTCGGGCCGTTCGCGCCTTCGACAATGATGCGGGCTTTAATGAGCGGCGCGGTCTCAGCCGTGATTTGCTTCTCCAAGGCTGCTGGGATTAAGTTCGAACGACGTTTAACGGCGACTGGACATCGGCTCTGGCGTTGTTTGTTTACGCGGCCTGTTTCTCATACGCCTACGTCAGCTTGGCGGCTGCAACCGGCGCGTTGCTGTTGTTCGGTGCCGTGCAGTTCACCATGATTGGCG
>JANYHH010000004.1 GCA_025359505.1 Deinococcales bacterium | reverse complement strand
CACTCTCGCTGCATTTGCAACGCTCGGTTTCGGGTCTGACCGACTCGAGGCAACGCGGGTTGCGAAAGGTGTTGCTGAGCGAAGATTTGCGTGAAGTCATCGACGTGGCAGAAGAGTTCGAGTAGATTCATGGTGTCCTCCTGTGGCTATTGCGTGGTAACAACAGCCTACTGGAGGACACCTCCTTATCCCGAACTGACGTTAGAGTTACCGTCAATCACGGCACACCTGCGACCCTAAGCGGTAGGTCTGAAGTGCAACTGACCCAAGCTGAGACTCAGCCCGGTCACTCGAGCGCTCCCGACCAGATCAGCACATCGCGCCCACGCTCCCTGAACCCGAGCGATTCGTAAAACTGAAACACACGCGGCTCCAAGTCCGGCTGGGTCAGCAGGTACAGCGCGATCACATCGCCTCGGTTGCGGCACTCAGCGACCATCGCCTCGAGCAGGGCGCTTTCGACGTGTTCGCCGGGGAGTCCGTGCAATTCTTCAATGGTGGCCCGCCAGCCCAAGCGCACCGGCCGCGCCTGAAAGGTCACGTGCGCGAAGCCGACCGTGGAGTCGCCGCGCAGCGCCAAGTAGATCGTGCTGTCGTCATCGCCCAGCGCTTGCTCCAAGAGTTCGCGCAATAATGCTGGATCGCGTTTGGCGGGCGCGTTGTCCCACGACAAGCAAATCGCCATCAGCCCCTCGAGATCACGCGTGCGGGCGGTGCGAATCGCGTAAATGGGCGTCACTCACACCGCCATGGCGAGGATGCGACCGCAGGACGGGCATTTGACGGGAAACTCGCCACCTTTGAGGCGCTGCACGATGTTGATCGGCAATTGCGCTTTGCAACCCGCGCATTTGCCATTGACCACCCGCACGAACCCCAAGCCCTTGCGGGCGCGACGCACCGAGTCGTACTCGCGCAGTAATTTCTCGTCAATGTCCTCGGCCGCCGTGTTGCGCTGAAACATTTTTTCGTCATACTCGGCTCGCAAGGCTGCCACACGATCCTCGTCCAGACCCTCGAGTTCTTTCAGTTGCGGCTCGAGATCACGCAGCTCAGACTCGAGCGACGCGATCTGGCTTTGCAAGCCGTCCAGCTTGTCCACCAGCGGCAGCGAATCGTTTTCTAATTCCTCAATGCGCCCGCTCAGTTGCAGGATCACGCTCTCGTACTGGCTCTGCTCCTTGGCGTTGCCCGTGCGCTGGTCAGCGCGAGATCGCTCGCGTTTTGCAGTTAAGTCCTTCAACTCCAAATCAGCCGCACTTAAACTCTTGCGCGTCGCCAAGTGTTCGGCTCGCACGCCCTCGAGCTGGACATTCAAGCGGTCGCGGTCGTCCCTCGCGCCGCGCAGCGCGACTGGCACGCTATCCTCGTCGAGACGGAGCTTATCCAACTCCAAGTCCATCGCCTGAATCGTGCCTAGCAGCTCGAGCGCGTTCACAAGCGTCACTCTACCCCGCATCGCAATGCGGGTGCGCTCAGACGTGGTGGACTCTCAGGGCAACCGCAAAGTCCTACGTTCGAGGATTTGACGAGCCGACTGCCTCCAGTGGCGGGCGAACATGAAGTTCGCCCCTACAAAAAACGGTGTCGAATCAGCCGTTTGCGCGTTACTCGTAGGGCGAACCCTAGTTCGCCCGTGCAACGGCCCGTTAGCCTACGATGAGAACACGGCATGACTTTGCGGTTGCCCTGGGTGGACTTTCAAGCCTCACGGTGTTGGCGGTGGCGCTGGCGGTGCAGGACTGGCTGGCGGCACGACGGGCGGCGCTGGTGGAGTTGCCGGAGCAGTTGGGGCGGCGGGCGGTGTCGCGGGCGGCGCTGGCGTGACGGGTGGAACGGGTGGTGTCGCAGGAACCGTCGGTGCTGGGGTCACGGGCGCGACAGGATCAAGCTTGGGGAGCAACGGATCGCCACCGTACCCGTAATTGGAGCGCAGAATCTCGAGGTCTTTGTCGTCCACCGCGCCGTCGCCGTTGAAATCGCCTGCTCGCCGCTCGCCGCGTTGCCCATACGCCTTGGCGAACAATTCCAGATCATCAACGTCCACGCGCCCATCGCCGTTCATGTCTCCATTGGGGCTGTAGAGCGCCCTCAGCGCCTTGATTTCGGCTTCGCCGATGCTGCGCTTGCCGTCAATCCCAGCCTCGAGCGTCAAACCCAAGCGCAAGCCACTTTCGATCAATAAAGCGCTCGGCAGGTCGACGGGCTGATCGGGGTTGACTTGCACCTCGAGCTTCGTGACCGCGCCCTCGGTCGTCTCCAAGGTGCGCGTCGCCACATCTGGATTGAACGGGATTTCTTTATCGCCGCCCCACAAGTAGCGCGTCGTCGCGTTCGGGTTGCTCTGCACCCCCAGCGTCGTCGCGGGGACTTTCAACCACGCGTTGTACGCCTCGCTGACCTGCGCCTCGAACGTGTCAGGAGCGCCGTCTTTCACCACGAAATACGCGACGGGCGCGGCCAGTGCGAGGCTCGAGGCAACCAGCGCGATCAAGCCAGCGCGTTTCATTTGCGCCCGCCGATCAGGTCGTTGACTGTCTTCAAAAAGGTCGTCTCGGTCGCTTCGCTGCGCTTGCCCGTCACCTCGAGCGTCACCGCTCTGCCGTCCACGTCCAGCACGCGGGTGTTGTCAAAGCGGTACGCGCCCTGCCGGAAGCCGACAATCGGAGAGTCAAAAGGTTTGGCGTACAGCATCAGCAACCAGTCCTCACCGACCTTGAACGCGGGCGCACCCTCTAAGCGCAATTTATCCCCGCCCAGCACCGCGAAACTCGGCGCTCCGCCGCGCACGGAAAGCGCTGCCGCCTCGCCGCGCAAGTAACTCTTCACCTCGAGCGTGTAGGCCGTCCACACCCGCCCGACTCGAGTTTCAATCGCCACGGTTTTGATCGTGGCTCTGACGATCAAATCAGCGCGATCCACCTGCTGCTCGAGCGAGAGTTTTTGAAATGTCGTCGCCAGCGCGAGGCTCGAGAGCAGCGTCAGCACAGTGAAAAAGCGTTTCATTTGCTCCCCGGTGGTGTCGCGGGTGGTGTCGTCGGTGGTGCGGCCGGTGGAGTTGTCGGTGCTGGTGTCGTCGGCGGTGTCGCCGCTGGCTTCCCCGTCTCGAGCTTCGCGCCTGCCACGATCTTGCCTGCGTCGCGCAGCTCGTAACCGATTCTGCCCAGCACCTTGCGGCTGCCCTCGACGGTCAGCGTCAAGTACAGCACCGTCTGATCCCGAATCGTCGGCAAGCGCTCGGTCAGCGCCGCATCTACGCGCAGCACGCCGTCTTTAAGCTGATAAACGAAAATCGGCCGGCCCGCCCCCGCCTCGAGCCGCTTGAAAGTCATGCCTTCGGGGATCGGGATGAACAAGCGCATCGAAGCGACTTTCTTCGGGGTTTTTAGCACCAGCGGTACTCGAGTCTCACCCTTGACTTCGGTCGGTGCGACTTGCCACTCCAAAGACGGCGCGGGCAGGCTTCTAACCTCTAATTTGAAATCTTGGGCTTTGACCGACAGGTTGGCGTCGCTGGCTTCCAACGTAAACTCAAAGACGCGCTGCGGGGCGTCTTTCAGATCCGCCTTGACGACACCCGTCACCGTGCGCCCCTGCAAGGTCAGACCCGGCGGCAAACCGCCTTTGCTGACTTTGACGTTGTACGGCCGCGTGCCGCTCGAGAGTCTGATCTCCTCAGAGTAACTTTCATTGTTGTACGCCACCGACAGCGATTTGGTGATGAACGTCAACACCTCGCCCGTCGCGGGCGTCTGATTGCCGCAAGCCGCGAGCAGCACCAGCAGCGGGACAGCTCTGAAGAAACGCATAAAGCAGAGTCTAGCTCGAGTCAAATTAGAAGGTAGAGGGCGAAAGGCAAAGGTTCAAGGCAGCAGCGAAACCTGACGAGGCTCGAGCAACCTGTCTTGTAAAGGTCAGTCTGTGCATCCGTAGGGGCTTGCCACTGCAAGCCTTGCTCTAAGTCGCTCATTCAAATACTAGGCTCGAGATGCAACAGAACCCGTCTGGCTCGAGATTGATGAAACGCTCCCGGATCAAAAGATTTTCTTAGGTATTTGGCCTTACAATCTTTTTGATGCCGCACCGTCGCCTCGTTTATCCGCAGTTGTCCAGACTGGCACTGCTGACGCTCGAGGCACGCGGCACACCCACACCAATGCCAGAGTTTTTAGTTGGCTTAGGCTTAAGCGTCCCCGGCTGTGAGGCGGCATTGGAGCGTTTGCTCGACGGACGTTTTGCGTTGTCCGCAGACGGCGTGGGTTTGCAGCGTTGGAACCGGCCGTTTCCGCCAACGGGCGAAACGATTGTCGCACTGGATTTGGAAGCCACCAATGGCAACCCAAAGATTGAAGACATCATCGAGGTCGGAGCGGTCAAGTGGGGGCCTGATGGGCGCGAGGAATTCCAGAGCCTCGTGTCGCCAGACCGCCCACTGATGCCGTTCGTGTCAAAGCTGACTGGCATCACACCGCAGATGCTCCAAGGCGCACCTCGAGCGCCGGAAGTGCTCTCCCAATTCAGGGATTTTCTAGGCGATGCGACGCTGGTCGTGCAAAACGCCAGTTTCGACATCGCATTATTGCTGCGAGAATTTGGTAAATTGTCTTACACGTTGCATAATCCAGTGGTGGATACCGTCGACCTCGCGCACGCGGCGTTGCCGGGCAGACGTAAGCGTGGGCTGGATACGCTTTCATTGCTTTACAATGTTCCGCAAGGCAGCCGTCACCGCGCCTTAGACGACGCCAGAATCACTTTAGCGATTGCCGAAAACCTTTACTTCTCGTTGGCTGGCGCTAGAGACGTGCAACTCAAAGACCTTCACCATGAATTCACCAAAGACACCCCTTCAACCACTCCCCCCCCAAAACACGTCCGATCCAATCCCAAGCGGAGGCGTCATGGCCGCTAAACGACTGCGTTACACCGTCACCCGCCTGTGTTTGGACAGCGGTTCCATCGCGCTGCTCAAGTATTTAGAGCCGTTCATTCCAGTGGACGAGGGCTTCTCGTTCATCATTGAGAGCGGCAAGGAACTGAAAACCAAATTGGAAAAAGACGGTCGCATCTACGGGCTGTCCGATTACTTCACCGCGCAGGGCATGAGCGTCAACGACGCGCTGTACATCACGCCGCTCGAGGAGCGCAAACTGCAACTCGAGGGGATTTCTAAGCACCGCGATGCCGCGCCGAGAGTCACGGCCGCGGCGCTCGCCAAGCCCGTCACGGAGCGAATCGTCGAACACGAAAGCGATTACATCCGCGAGGTCAGAATCGCGCCAGTTTCGCCTTACCCGAACGGCATTCTGTACCCACAGCAGGGGAATGCCCAGTCGGTCAGCACCCAACAGCAGTCCACCCAGCCTCCCGCAACGCTCGAGCCAACTCCGCCGTCCTCATCCAGCCCTCGAGCCGCACTCATCCCACCCGTCAAGACTGCGCCCGTGCCCGATCAGATCGTCACCGCCGCAGAAGAAGCGCCCGCCAGTCCAGTCTCTCGGGCGGCCGATGTCTTCGCCCGCATGGGCTACAACGTTCAAAAACTCGAGGGTGGCTTGCTTTTGGAGACGCGCCTCGGCAGGCTGGGTCACAAGGTCGCCGTGGGCTTCGAAGGACTTGGCGCGGACGCCGTGCTCAAGAGCGCTCGGGTGCAAGGCGTCAAGTATCTGGCGGTCGTCGCCCCCAAGGAACGCGTCGGGCTGGTCAACCCAGTCTCACCGTTCGGACGCGTCGCCCGCGTGGAATTTGAAGCGCTCGAGGCGCTGGACGCGCTTCAGACACGCTTCAACATCACGCCATTAGAGCTGGAAGGTTACTGGAACGCCGACGGCATCAGCGAAGCCGCGCTCGAGTCGCTGCAAGAGAACGCGACCAGCCGCTTGGAATCCAAAGGTGTCTTTAGCTTCGTGACATTGGCCTTGAAACACTTCGACGCGCCGTGCATCGTCACCCCCGAGGACATCTGCGCCAAGCTGCCCGGCAGCGGTGTGACCACCGGCACGGTGATCGAAGTTTTGGAGACACTCTGCAAAGCCCCATTCGGTATTCTCAGCATCGTCGGACTCGGCGAGTACCACCTGAAAATCCCGCTCGAGCGCGGCTTGACGGAACTCTCCGATTACGTGTCGTCCTTGCGGATGCACCTGCGCGGTTCTGGCGCGAGCAAAGCTGACGCGACGATGACCGTCAAGCAGTAGCTTGAAAAGTTAGTGAGGCTCGAGCCAATTTGCGGCTCGAGCTTCGTTTTGTGGCGCTGGCAACGCACCGAGTAGTTCTGTGCGCCTCGAGCATTTACGTCTGGTTGAATAGGGCGTCGGCGCGTTGCACGGGGTTTGCAGAAGAGCAAACCCCTGCGAAAACAATGGCAAGCACTCGAGCAGGACACGATCTTTCGTAGGGGCGAACCTTGTGTTCGCCCGGCACTATCGGCAGCCGATTCGCTAAACCCTCGAGTCTCGAGCCGTGTTGCCCTCTTGACAAATCACTCCCTAGGCTTACTATATAGCTATCCTAGGTAGGAGGACAGATGGAACAATTATCACCCGACGCGAATCTCCTGAAAGGCAACCTCGACCTGATCCTCTTGGAGATTCTGGAAGCACAACCCATGTATGGACTCGAGATCATCAACGAGGCCCAGACCCGCACCGACGGATATTTTGACTTCAAAGAAGGCAGCCTTTACCCCGCACTACACCGACTCGAGGCGCAAGGCTGGCTCAGTGGCGCGTTCCAAGACAGCGATAGCGGCGGCCCACGCCGCAAGTACTACCGCCTGACTGACAAAGGCAACCGCGCCCTCGAGCGCAAACGCGCCGAATGGCAACGCTTCGGACGTGCCATTGAAAGTCTGCGGGGCAGACCGTGAAGCTTGAAAAGTACCTGAAGCGAGCCACGAGCGGACTGATCGGCAAAAAGCGGCTCGAGGTGCGCGAGGAACTGACCGCGCACCTGCTTGAACGCACCCATAAATACGAGATCGCTGGGTTGACGCACCCTGACGCGCTGGCTCGAGCCATCGAAGAGCTTGGCGACGCACGAACCATTCGCGCAGGCATGATCGGAGTTCACACGATGCCAAAATTTTTCGCAACCACCGGACTCAGTGCCGTTATCGCCGCTGGCATCCTCGCCACACTCAGCGTCTCGAGCGCACAGATCGTCGGGACGTTGCGCGTGCCGCTCGAGCAGTGCCAGAGCAGCAGCGCTCAAATCATCACCTTGAAAACGCCAATCGGCGGAACAATTGAAAAGTTTCCTTGCGAGCAAGGCGATTTTTGGCTCGAGTTTGCAAGCCTACGAGCGACCCTCGAGCCGCTGGGTGTCAAGATCGAGCGAGCCAATGACCCGCAGTTGCAAGAGTCGGAGCAGTTTTATCTAAATTTCCCAGATGGAGCTACCGTGTCGCTGTATCTGCACAAAATGTTTTACTTCAAGCGCTCTGCTACCGACAAGCTCGAGAAAATTCCTTACGTCTCTGGTTACGTTGAAGGCAGCACACTGATCGAAGCATTCAGAACAGCAGGCGTTTCGTTCACGATGTCCGGCTGGGACAATCCAGTCTTGCGAATCGGCAAAACGCGCTTCCAAATCGGCACGGCCACAGCGCCAATCAGTGGCGTAAACTTTTACCCGAATGTGCTGCAAACTCGGCTTTTCTCGCTGTTCAACGGCTGGACGACCGAAAGTAGTATGCCAGACACGATCAACAACGTCGAGCGCCAAGTTCAGATGTATGGCGCACCATCATTGTTCAGAAGCCACAAGCACCGCATTCAAACCCAGTTCCCTGCCGGGCAAATCGTCGTTGTCGCCAGCCGAGAACCCAGCCACAGTTTGGAGTACGAAGGTAAAAACAGGGTCTACCCCGCCTTCACGCGCACGTACATTGCGCCAGTCGGCAAAGACGGCATCCTCGAGTACCCGAGCGACGCCAAAACACTGCGCTTCAAAGACGACTTACGCAGCTTGAGCGTTACCCCGAAAGATGGTGCGGGCGACATCGCCGTGCTGAAATTCACGTCTGACCTGAGCTACAACAAAAAGTCTTTTGAACTCGTGCCCTCGAGCAAACTCAGCAAATAGTTTTCGTCTGCGGCAACGGATTACTCGCGGCTCGAGTAGCAGTGTTTCAAAGGTTTGAATAGTCGAACCCGTGCTTCACAGGCGAGGCACGCCTCGCCCCTACGAAGACCGTCATGCTCAGCCCAAAGACTCGAGCAGCAGTTCACGACCGCTGAATCATCCGCATTCCCGCCTCGCTGTAGCGCTCGCCGGACACCAAGCCCGACAGGGCTGATAACCGCGCGAGTTCCGGCGGGGTCAGTGTCAGCGTTGCCGCGCCCGCGTTTTCCTCCAAGTACGCGACGCGCTTCGTACCGGGAATCGGCGCGAAGTCTGTTCCTTGCGCCAGCACCCACGCCAGCGCCAGTTGACCGGGGGTGCAACCCTTGGCACTGGCAATGGCGCGTACCGCGTCCAGCAATTCCAAGTTTTTCTGGAAATGCTCCGGCTGGAATCTGGGCAGCCCGCGCCTGAAATCGTCCGGCGCTAGGTCATCCAAACTCTTCACTTGCCCCGTCAGAAAGCCGCGTCCAAGCGGGCTGTACGGCACGAAGCCGACACCCAACTCGAGGAGCGCCGGAAACAAACTGCTTTCCACATCTCGAGACCACAGGCTGTACTCGCTCTGCACCGCGCTGATTGGATGCACCGCGTTGGCGCGGCGCAAAGTATCGCTCGAGACTTCGGACAGTCCCAAGTACCGCACTTTGCCTTGCTGCACGAGTTCCGCCATCGCGCCAACCGTGTCCTCAATCGGGACGAGCGGATCGAGGCGGTGCATGTAATACAGATCAATCACGTCCGTCCCCAGCCGCTTCAAAGACGCATCACACGCGCTTGCCACGTACTTGGGCGACGCGTTCAACCCTCGAGAACCGGGTGTATTCGGGTCTCGAGTGAAACCGAATTTCGTAGCCAGCACCACTTCCTCGCGCCGCCCGCGCAGGAAACGCCCCAGCAATTCCTCGTTCAGATACGGGCCGTACATGTCGGCCGTGTCCCAGAAGTTCATGCCCAACTCGAGCGAGCGCTCCAACGTGCGGATGCTTTCAGCCTCGTCGGTTGCGCCGTAAAACTCGCTCATGCCCATGCAGCCCAATCCCAAACTCGAGACGGTCAGACCCTGCTTGCCCAAGAGACGTTGTTCCATAGGTGTCAGTTTAAGCGTCATGTGTCGAAAATCGGTGATGCGCTCGAGACACGGCTCGGGGGATGTAATCATCGTTGCCGTTGTGGGGCGGGCGAACACAAGGTTCGCCCCAACGACACCCTTCACTCCTCGAACTTGGTCAACACGCAAAAACAACCGGCCAATCGGGGACTCTTTGTGAAATTCTCGAGAGACCGTGCGGCTTGTGTGACGTTCGTCTGGCGGCGCAGGGCATAGACTCTGCTTTGTGAATTTTAGCGATTTAAGTAACCTCGCCATGCGCGGACTGCTGCGCCGCCCCGTCAGAACATTGCTGACCGTGCTGGGGATTGTCGTGGCCGTCGCCAGCATGGTCGTTTTTTTGTCGCTCGGTGAGGGTTTTCGCCGCGCCTTGGGGCAGGAGGTCGGCAACATCGGGCCCGACATTCAAGTTACTTTGGAAGGTTCGGACTCGAGCAGCATCTTCGGTAGTCCGATTCCCGACGTGCCGCTCGAGTTCGTCGGCAAGTTACAGGCAGCGGCGGCTGAATTCGGCATCACGCAAGTCGCGCCGTACCTGCTGACTCCGAGGGGCAGTTTGTCCGGCAGCGGCTATTTGATTAGCGGCAATCCGTTTGAGAGTATTGCGCTGAATGACTTGTACCCGAGTTTGAAGCTCGGTCAGGGGCGTTTCTTGGGGGCGGCGGACAAGACGGCGCTGGTCGCGGTGGTCGGTTCGCAGGCGGCGAAGACCGCGAACCTCAAACTGGGCGATGAATTGCGGCTCAATCGTGCGGATCGGTATAAAGTCGTCGGCATTTTGCAGCGCGGCGATGGCTTCACTGACAGCTTCATTTTCGTGCCGTTCAGTGCGTTGCAAAAGACTTTGGGCGTTAGCGACAAAGCCACTGGCATCACCGTAAAATTGCGCGATTCTGGCGATGCTCGCAAAACCGCTGACGCGCTGAAGATTCGCTTTCCCGAGCTGCGCTCGCAGACGCAAGGTGATGTCCTCAAAGTCTTGGACAGAGCGATTGCGATTGGCGATGCGTTCAGGTTTGGTATCTCACTGATTTCCTTGATCGTCGGCGGGCTGGCGGTCGCTAACACCGTGATGATGGGCGTCTACGAGCGCACCCGTGAATTTGGTGTGATCCGAGCGATCGGTGCGAAGCCCAGCTTCGTGTTTCAACTGGTCGTTTTGGAGAGCTTACTATTGGCGATCATCGGCGGCATCGGCGGGATCTTCATCGGGTATCTGGGCACATTGGCGGTGAATTTCGCGGTGCGCGATCTGGTCAGCGTTGCGATTGCCATTGTCACGCCACGCCTCGCCTTACTGGCTATCGGCATCGCCGCTGTGCTGGGCTTGCTATCGGGCTTGCTGCCCGCCCGCACCGCCTCGAGACTGGTCATCACCCAAGCCTTGGGTCGCAATTAAATCTCCTCCAGTCAAGCCGCTCGAGCAAAAGAAAGCCAAACCATGACCCAGACCACCACTGCGCCGACTTCAATCATCACCCCCACCAGCACCGTGCTCGAGGCTCGCGGCATCTCCAAAATCTACCCGAGCGGTGAGAGTACCGTCGTCGCGCTGCGCGATGTCAGCGTGGGTTTTGAAGCGGGACGGATTACCGCGATTGTCGGCCCGAGCGGCAGTGGCAAAAGCACATTGCTCAATCTCTTGGCGGGTTTTGACATTCCCTCGAGCGGCGCGGTGCTGCACCTAGGCAACGACCTCAAATCCATGCCGGAAACCAAGTTAGCCAGTTACCGTTTGGCGCATTTTGGGTTCGTCTTTCAGAACTACAACTTGGTCAGCATCCTCAGCGCCCAAGAAAACGTCGAATTGCCATTGACCCTCGCGGGCGTTCCTCGAGCCAAGCGCTCTCAGATCGCCACAGACCTCTTAAAACGCGTATCCTTAGACAAACGCATGACGCATTACCCCAATCAGCTCTCCGGCGGTGAGCAGCAGCGCGTGGCGATTGCCAGAGCGCTCGCCACCAACCCGAGCGTGCTGTTCGCCGACGAACCGACCGGCAATCTGGACAGCAAAACCGGGCGCGGGATTCTGGAATTGCTGACCGAACCAATGGCAGAAAGCAGCAACCGCACGGTGATCCTGATCACGCACGACATGGACGTGGCCAGCCGAGCGCACCGGATCGTCAACATCCGCGACGGCTCGCTCGAGGGTTGAAGGGGCAGGCTCGAGCCTAGATTTCTCCCTCTCCTGATGTCGGGAGAGGGTCGGGGAGAGGGGTGAGCGCAGCGATTGCTTTTGATGTTCAAGGTCAAGGGCAACTCGCTGGCGCTCGCCCCCCTCACCCGCCTGCGGCGGCCTCTCCCACGTCGGGGAGAGGCGAAAAGATAGGGCAATCAAGCGTTCTGCGCGGCTCGAGTCCACGTTTCAAATTCTGGCGGGGTGAAGCCCAACTCGTTGGCAAAGCGTTTCTTGGCTCGCTCGAGGGTCGCGCTCAGTCGTGCTGCATCGGGGATGTTCGATAAGTGCTGCACGAGTTGACCCAGCACGCCTAAATCAAACGGGTCGTCCTCGAGCAGTTTCTCCAGTAGCGTTGCGCCGCGTGTCAGATCGCTTTCTAAGATCACTTGTGCAGCCGCGCTGCGCCAGCGCGAGCGCAGCGACACGCGCAGGTCGTCCACGACTTCCAAATCCATGCCGGGCAGGAATTCCCCGGCGTACCACGCCAGCGCCCCCTCGAGATCGCGGGCTTGGGCGCTGGCTAGGAACAACGTCAGATCGGTTTTGGCGTTCACGAGCGCGTAGCGTCCGCTGGCGTCGCGCTCAATCGTCGCGGCGTCGCCGAGACTCTCGCGCAGTCGTCCGAGGGTCACGCGAAACGAACTCTCGCCCCTGTCTGGATCGGCTTCTGGCCACAGTGCGGCAATCAAGGCGTCCCTTGGAGCGCCGGGGCCGGTTTCGCTGACCGAGCAGCACAGCAGCAGCGCCAGCAGTTCGCGGGTTTTGCGGGCTTTCCACGGTTTGACCTCGCCGTGTTCCTCTAAGCCGAACGCGCCGAAAGTGCGGATGAACCGCACGGGTTTGGCGGGTGCGAGTGACTTCACCGGCTCTGTGCTGAGCAACGCATCTGCCAGATTTGGGAAGAGTTGCCGCCACTGCTGCAAGTAACCCGTGCAGCGGGTCATCTCGAGTAATGCCGCCCCACCCTGCGCCAAGCGTTTGCCAGCAGGCAGATGCCCTTGCAGCGCCGCACAGAAACCCAGTGCGATCTCGGCTTGACCCTCGAGCGCGTCGTGGCGCTGGGTTTTGGCAAGGCTTCTGGAGTGCTCGAGGGATTCCTGAGCCGCGTCGTACTCACCGCGCCTGAGGTGCGCCACGCCGCGCAAGAGCGAGCGCGTCGGATGCTCACGCTGCCCCGCGTCTACGGGTTTCCCCAGAATGACCAGCGCCGCATCTGGCTGTCCGCGCAGCAGGTAAATCAGTGCCGCGTGCAACGCATCATCCCCGAGCGCAGCCTCGAGCCTCGAATCTGGTGCGTCGCTTGGCAGTCCGAGTTGCACTCGCATCGCAGCCACCTCGAGATCGAACGGACGCTGGTAGCGCAGCGGCTGACCGTCGAAGCCTCGCTCGAGCGCCGCCGTGGCTGACTCGTAATCGCTCAGCCGCTCCACGGCTGCGCCAAACTGCCCAAGCGCGAATTCCGTGCGGGTCAGTTCAAACAGCGCGTGCGCGGTCTGGATCGGGTCGTTCATCTGCCCAGCCAGCGTCAAGGCTTTCAGCAGCGAGCGCCGCGCCGCTTCGGGCTTGCCGCTTTCCAAAGCCCACAATCCCAGATGCAGGTGGTAGATCGTCAACGTGTCGATGTTGCTGGTGCGCTGCATCAAGCTCTGCGCGGTTTGCAGCGACTCGAGCGCTTGGTCAAACTCGCGCAGGGCGACGTAGTTTTCAGCAATGAAGATGTGGTGGTTGATCTCGCCGGATGGAGTGAACTCGGATGAGGCCTGAAACGCGCTCAGCCCCTCGAGATTGCGCGTCAGGCGCTGCATCGGCTGGTGAGCCGCGTAGATTTTGCTGTGCCAATCGAGCGCATCCAGCGCTGTGACGCGTTGGTCTGGTGTGACGGCTGTACTGAACAGCCACGCGATCCACGTGCTGCTGGTCGCTTCGTCTCCGAGCCGCGCCTGAAAGCACGTCCAGAAGTAGCGCAGGTGAAAATTGGTGTCGGCGTCAAAGCGCCCAAGCCAGCGTTCTGAAAACGCGAAGCCATCAAAGTCGCGCCCCAGCCGAGCGAAAACCAAGCAAGTCAACTCCACGGCTGCCGCCGTCTCGAGCGGTCGCAGCGCGGTCAGTGAGTCCTCGAAACGACCCAACCTGAACAGCGCTTCGCCGCGCTCGAACTCGAGTTCACCACGGTCAACCGCATCTGACTCGGGGTGCTGAGCCGCATCTGACTCGGGGGGCTGAGCCGCATCTGACTCGAGGTGCAGCAGCGCATCGCAGAGCTGCAAAATTTCATTCCACGCCGTGCGGATTCGCGCCGCCTCGAGCGCGACTCGCGTCAGCTCAGTCGCGTTCGGGGAATCGCCGAGCCGCGCCCAGCGGGAGCGCTCGAAAGCGTCCAGTGCGACGGGCATTGCTGCCAAGTAACGCGTTTTCAACTCGGATTCCGGTAACTGCCCGCGCAGCAAAGGTGGGTACAGCGGATGGGTCAACGCGAAACTCAGCGCTCCCGACTGACTCTCACTGTGCACCAACCCCAAGCTCAGCGCCCGCCGGGAGACGCCCTCGAGCCGCTCAGCACTCAAACCCGCCGCTGTTGCCCAATCATTCAAACTGACCGCCCGCTCGAGCACTGATAACGCCGACAAGCCGCGCCACAAATCCGGCTCGAGCGCAGCCGCAGCCAGCCGCGCCATCAGCACCGCCTCGAGTCCCACGGGGATGGCGCTGGGGGGCGGCTGAATGAAAAGTTGCGTCGCGCCGATGTCGCGCAGGTGTCCGCTGCCCAGCAAGAAGCGCAGCAGCTCCTGCGCGTGCAGTGGATGCCCCTCGGAGCGCTGGGAGAGCCACGTCACCAGTTCTGCGGGCACGTCATCGCAACGCAGCACATTCGCAGTCAGCACCGCCACGCCGTCCAGATCCAGCCGCTCGAGCGCGAGGTGCAGCGGCGCGAGACCATCGCTCAAACTCGCATCGACCTCGAGCAGATCCAGCAGGTTCAGCGGCGAGGGTCGGGCGGTCAGCACCAACATCAGTGGTGAACGATTTGCGAGCGCCCGACGGTGCAGCAAGCGCAGCAACTCCAAATCATCTTCCGTGCACCAATGCGCGTCCTCCAAGATCAGGCACACCCCACCGAGCCGCGCTGCGTTGCGCTCGATCGCACTGACGATCTCGAGCGCGATGTTGACCTCACCCGCCTCGCCCGCTGTGAGCGGCCAGCGCTCATTCGGCAGTACGCGCCGCGCCGCCGTGAGAAAGGCGGCGCTACGCTCACCCTCGAGCCAGTTTTTACTGGCCCGCAGCAAACCGCTCAGCAAACCAGCCGCCGCGACCGTGACATGAACGCTGGTCTGCGCCTCGAGCCGATCCGCCAGCACCCGCATCAGCCAGCTTTTACCCAGACCCGCCTCGCCCGTCAGCAGCACGCTGCGCGGATGGTGCTGACGCGCCCCGTGCCAGACCGCCAGCAACGCCTCGAGCGGCGCGTCTCGAGCGGTTTTCTGGAATGACGCGTTGCTCACAAGTGACGACAGTTTACAAAACGAAGCGCTCGACATCTGTGCGGCGACACGCTCAGTTACTTGTGAAAACCTTGAGGCTGCTCACACGATCACTCGAGACGCGCCGTTATTTCAGCGTTGCGACGGGATCAACCCAACCAGCGCTGACAACAGCACCGCGCCTACACCAAGCGCGAGTTGTACCATCGCCACGCCGCGCAGCAACGGGCGCTGATCGGCGCTGACTTTGGGCAGCAACCACAGCACCGCCACGCCCGTCAAGCCCAGCAGCGTCCCCAGAATGACCGCTAGCCAGTTCATCTGAAGGTCATTTGAATCACGCGCACGGCCCGCGCTCCGCCAGTTCGTAAAAGCCTTTATTGTCGCCGTCCGAGATCAGCTCTTTCGGCTTGCCGTTTGTGAGCGTCGCGGCTTCGTTGGCGACCCAGTTCAGAAAGTCGCGGCTGAACCCGCTGTACGCCCTGATGACCAAACCATCCGCGCCAATCAAATACGTCGCGGGCAAAAACTTCGCTCCGTACAAACCAGCCACGCCGCAATTGTCCAGCACCACCGGCATTTTCAGGTACGCACCGTCGCCAGACCCCATGTACTCCAAGGTTTCGGCTTCGCGGCCCTCGCTGAAAATCCACACGGGCAGCGCGGGCGCGATCTCTGCCATGCGCCGCAAGTACCCAACGACGAGTCTCGAGGCGTTGATTTTCGGATGCGCGAACACCAGCAGCGCCGGGCCATTTTTCAGGGCGGCCGACAGCGAAAGCTGCTGCCCACCGATGCTCTGCGCCGTGAAATCCGGCGCGACCGCGCCCGCTGGAAGAACCTGCTGATGTGGTGCTTGTTGCGTCACTGGTTGCATCTGATCTCCTTGGAAACTCGAGGGTTACTCCTCGAGACGCTTGAATACTGTGCAGTTTAACAGGCTCTCGAGCGTTGGGGTTTCGGGCGATTTGAGGGGGTTCTGCTGCTGCATGGGGCTTGCAGTGGCAAGCCCCTACGCGATGATTGCTCGTGCAAGGTACGGTTTTTGCGGGGGCGAACGTCACGCCGTTTCGCTCATGCGAACATGGGTTCGACGCGTGCGATCTGTACGGTGTTCGCCCGCCGCTCGAGGAGAACTCCCCCTTCAAACCTCGAGATCAAACCTTGCATGCTCGAGATTCACCCGCTCGAGTGCATGGATTTGACGTATGGCGCATATCGTGCTATATTTTTACTTATCAGCGCCGAGAGGCGCGTTTTTTATTGCCTAAAATTTCAAAACTTGACCGCCGCCGTTTTGAGCGCGATAATCGCATCTGACGCGGTGATCCGAAGGAGTAGCGCTGAAAGCGAACCACGAGCGAGTCTGGGGCGGTGAGAGCCAGACGGTCAGACCAGCGTGAAGGCAGCGGGGAGCGTCGGGGTAAAAGCGTCTCGAGCGCGAGCAAATTTGATGTTCGCAAGTCAGCTTCGAGGAACTGGGGTGGAACCGCGCAAAGCAATTTGCGTCCCTAGAATAGCAATGACCGCCTGCAAGCGGTGTTGCTGGAGGAGGAGTTCTATGCCCGCAGAGACGATGGACGAGCTGGTGAGTTTGTGCAAACGCCGAGGGTTTATTTTCCCCGGCAGTGAGGTTTACGGCGGCTTGCAGGGAACCTACGATTACGGCCCGTTGGGTGTGGAACTCAAAAACAACCTGAAAGCTGCGTGGTGGCGCTCGATGATTTACGAGCGCGACGACATTGAGGGGCTGGACTCGAGCATTCTGACGCATAAGCTGGTGCTGCGCCACAGCGGTCACGAGGCGACGTTCACCGATCCGCTGGTGGACAGCCGCGAATCCAAGAAACGTTACCGCCTCGATCACCTCCTTAAAGACCAAACCCCAGCCGTGCTCGAGATGCTGGCGGCACGCCTCGAGATCGACAATAACTTGAGTGCGATGGTCGCGGCACTGCTCGCCCACGAGGACGCAGGCAGCGTCCTCAAAGCCGCTCGAGTCCTCGAGCCGGGTGAGAACAAAGTCGGTGATTGGACGAGTCCGCGTTTGTTCAACATGATGTTCAAAACCACCGTCGGGCCAGTCGTCAACGACGAGAACTACGCGTACCTGCGTCCCGAGACCGCGCAGGGCATTTTTGTGAATTTCAAAAACGTCGTGGACAGCACCGCCCGCAAACTGCCGTTCGGCATCGCGCAGATCGGCAAGAGTTTTCGCAACGAGATCACGCCGCGCAATTTCATTTTTCGCGTCAGGGAATTCGAGCAGATGGAACTCGAGTTTTTCTGCACGCCCGGCACGGACGAAGCTTGGCACGACACGTGGCTCGAAGCGCGAATCGCGTGGTGGCAAAGTGTCGGCTTGTCCCGCGAGCGCATTCAGGTGTTAGACGTGCCACGCGAGGATTTGTCGCATTACTCCAAACGCACGTATGACCTGATGTACCACTACCCGAGCATCGGCTTTGAAGAAATCGAAGGCATCGCCAACCGCACGGATTTCGATCTGGGATCGCACAGCAAAAATCAGGACAGCCTGAATCTGACGGCTCGAGTTGAACCCAATACCGATAGCACCGAGAAACTGACGATCGCACACCCAGAGACGCAAAAACCAATTGTGCCATTCGTCATTGAACCGTCGGCGGGCGTGGATCGCGGCGTACTGGCGGTGCTGACCGAAGCCTTCACCAAACAGACTTTGGAGAACGGCGAGACGCGCATTGTGCTCAAACTCCGCCCGCACCTCGCGCCGATCAAAGTCGCGGTGATTCCGCTCGCCAAGAACCGCGAGGAAATCACCTCCGTCGCTCGAGCCTTGAAGCAACGCATCCAAGCGCTGGGGCTGGGACGGATTCTGTACGAAGATACTGGCAACATCGGCAAGGCGTACCGCCGCCACGATGAGATCGGCACGCCGTACTGCATCACCGTGGATTTCGACACCATCGGGCAGGGCAAGGACGGGGCTGTCAGCCTGACCGACACCGTGACCGTGCGCGAGCGCGACTCAATGGCGCAACAGCGCGTGAAGATCAGTGATCTCGAGGGGTTCCTGCGCGAGAAACTGCGGTAAGAGGATGATTCATGAACACGAGTTCTGAGATTGTTCGGGTAGAATGCAAAATTACGTTCATTGATTTTTTAATCGGGTATTCTTGCGTTCTTCGCGATTATTTGTGGAGTGCCTCTATTTTCGCTTTCTTCATGACTGCCTTAGGTTTTTATGCAACTTCTAGGTATGAGGAATTTTCGTTAGAATTGATTGCACGATCAATTTACTTTTTCTTTTTGTTGGTACTAAGTATGACTCTACTGATTTTCATTATATATTATCCTCGAGAAAAAGTTTTTTCGGCTTCTTCTGTAATTTCTATCGCTAATAATATATTGACTGAACAATTTGATGATAAAAAGCTGGAAAAAAGTGCCGAATCTGTGAAATTAGTTAAATTTTTTTATAAGAGAATACTTATTAGTTTCGATAATGGATTCTTTATAATTATTCCACCAGACAGTAAATTTTTGGTCGGATCAAAGCAGGCGTTACTTGATTGGTTAAATCAAAAGCGAAACACAAGCTAAGGATTGCTGACTTTTTGTAAAGGCATTTGCACCCTCTAGACTCGAGATACCAAAGGAAATGCGCCTTTGAGAGTTCTCAAAGGCGCATTTCCAACTGCTTGCTGATCACTCCGTCATTTCCTTCCTAACTACTGGACAGAAGTGGGATCACGTCGTCCAGCACGAGCCTCCCAGCGCACCCAGATAACAAGATTTGCCGCAACGTATCCAACCCCACCCTGAACACGCTCCTCGGCGGTGACCCGTTCTTCTTCAACGCAAT
>JANYHH010000115.1 GCA_025359505.1 Deinococcales bacterium | reverse complement strand
TCGACCAACACGCAGGCCCCGCTTTTTTGGAGTTTTAGATCGTCGCATCCTCGGTTGAACTCGTCCCAGAACGCGCAGCGCCGTTTGTCGCCCGCGCTGGCTCGAGCGGCTGGTTGGAGGCCTTCAAGCTTCGACTTTGGGTTGGATGCCCTCTAAAAACGCGTAATCGTCTTGGAAATGCACCAGCACGCCGCCGAAGATCGTTTCAAACAACTCCTCGGTCAGTTGCATCCCAATCGGGTAGAACGCGATGTACTCCAAAAACATATTGCCGTCCTCATCCATGCTGCGGCTGAACGCCCGCTGGCGGTTGCGTTCGTTAAGAATCTGCACAACTTCCATACGGCGGCTGCGGTACTGGTTGTGCGTCACGCAGGTGATCTCCAAGCGGCTCGCGCCGCCCTGCGCGTCGTTGAGGCTGATGATGCACGCGCCGTCACCCATCTCAAATTTCCAGTTCGTGCGAATGAAGCGGCTACCATTATTGGTTTCGATCTCAAAATTCACGTCTTTTTTCTTCAAGTACACGCCGATGGTTTCCAAGGTCAGCAGGGGAGTAATGTCCATAGGGTGCGAAGTTTAACAGGTTTCTTGCAGCCTCGAGAATGGTCTGCGCTACCGGCTGTGCACAGCTACAAAATTTGCTTCGGGGCGTGCGTCAAAGACTCACAGCCGCCCAGCGTGACCAGCACCATGTCCTCGATCCGCACGCCACCGATGCCCGGCACGTAGATTCCCGGCTCGACCGTCACGACGTTGCCAACCTCAAGCCGCTCATCGCCCGAGGCGCGAAAAGACAGTCGCGGTGCTTCGTGAACGTTTAAGCCCACGCCATGCCCGAGGCTATGACCGAAGAACTCGCCGTAACCAGCGCCGTGAATGAAATCCCTCGAGATCGCGTCGATATCGAAGCACTTGGCGTCTGGTTTGACCGCCGCCATGCCCAGACGGTGCGCCTCCAGTACCGTGCGGTAAATCTCGAGCAGGTGATCGCTGACCTGTCCAACCGCGACCGTGCGGGTGCAATCGCTGTGATAACCGTCCAGAAACGCGCCCCAGTCGATCGTCACCAATTCGCCGTCCTGAATCAATTTGTGGCTGGCCGTGCCGTGCGGCATCGCGCCGCGCTCGCCGCTGGCGACGATGATCTCAAAAGCTGCGCCGTCCGCGCCGAGGCGACGCATCTGAAACTCGAGTTCCAAGGCGATGTCGCGCTCAGACGCGCCGGGCACGATGAGCGGCAGGATTTGCTCCAGCGCGACATCGGCGATCTGCGCCGCGTGACGCATTTTTTGTATTTCAATCGGCGTTTTGATCGCCCTGAGCGGTTCAACGATGTCGGTCACGGGACGTAAACTCACCGCCAAGCCTTGCAGCAACTCGTGAAAATCCGAGTACATCACCGCGTCCGCTTCAAAGCCAACGTTTTTGCCACTGACCAGCGGCTTGACATGCGCGAAGACCTCTTCCCAACGGGCGATCACGTGCGGTACGCGGCACTCGTTTTGGGCTTGCACGGTGTAGCGAGCATCGGTGTACAGCACGGCCGCCGATTCGGTAACGAGCAATTTGGCGTCGCTGGGGCTGGTGAAACCCGTCAAATAGCGGATGTTCGCGGGCTTGGCAACCCAGAGCGCGTGAATTTCAAATTCGGCAAAGCGGGCGCGGATGGACTCGAGCATGGATCGCACGGTAACACGGCTCAGCGTTCACCAGTGATCGCTCGAGCAACGACGCAAGTTTCCCTCGAGCCTTGACGACTTAGAGCACTGTGCTTTAATCAAACGGTGAATCTCGAGACCGAAGTTCAAATGTTGCAAACCCGCGTCGCCACGCTGGAAGCGCAGATGCAGGCGCTGCTCGAGCATCTCGGGGTTGGCGCATCGTCTGAGGATTCGCTCGAGCGTCAAGTGATTGAATTGATCCGTGCTGACCGCGTAATCGAAGCAGTCAAACTCTACCGCGAGCGAACTGGTCTGGGCTTAAAAGAAGCCAAAGACGCCGTGGACAACCTGAGACATCTGCATGGTTGAGTTGATCCTTAGCGCTTGATGACCTCGAGTGTGACCGGGGCGACGCCCTCGGAGATGATGCCGAGCTGAACAGCAGCCGTGCGCGACAAGTCGATGATTCTGGCCTTGTTATCCCACGGGCCACGGTCGTTGATTTTGACGGTCACGCTGCGCCCCGTGCGCCGATGCGTGACCCGCACCCACGTGCCTTTGGGCAGCGTGCGGTGCGCGGCCGTGAAGCGCGTTGCCGAGTCAAAGCGTCCCGGATAATACACAGCCAGACCGCTTTGCGTGAACGACGCGGCCAGCGCTGCGCTGGCGAGAACAAGGCTCGAGACGATCAGCAAACCCTTGGTAATCACGTTTGAACTGTACATGGCTCGAGCCGTTGTCGCAATCTCGAGCGGGTCAGAACACATGGTCTCGAGCGGGTCAGAACACATGGTCTCGAGCGGTCAGAACACACGGTCTCGAGCGGTCAGAACCTGAACGAGAAGCCGAATTTGAATGAGAAATTGTTGTTGCCACGGTACTGAAATCCGAGCGTGAAGGCGTTGAGCGAGGAGATGTTGTAACTCAGACCGAACTCTGGCTGCAAACCGCCGTACAAGGCCGTGGGATCGCTGACGGTGTTCAAATCGAACGGTGTATTGAAGCGAATGCCGAAGCGCCCGTCTTCCGATTGATAATTGAGGTTGACTGCGCCTTTACCGGCCGTTCCGACTTCGAGGTTCAAACGCACGGCTCTGGAAAGGTCAAAGCCCAAATTGAAAGTGAAATTCAGACGGTTCTGATCTTCTGGTTTTAAGCTCGAGTCGGGCGGGTTGAAGATGTAATCGAACAGGTTGGTGCTGACCGTCAAGTCAACGCCAGTGGCTTCTTTGAATTGGCGGCTGAATTCGGACAGAAAAAATAAGCTGAACGCGGTATCGAGCGCCTGCTGTCCGATGCCGCTCAAGCCCGCGTTGGCGCTGCCCAAGGTGCTTCCCAGCGTGACGAGGCTGTACAGCTCGGTCGTCGTCAAATTCTCGAAACCGTTGATCTGATTGCTGCTCAGTATCGGTTCAACCACCAATTTGCGCGTGCCCGCAGCATCTGGAATCCAGCGGATATCCAGTTTTAAATTGACCTCGATCTCCTGTGTCACGCTTGTTCCACCTGCGGTTGGCCTCAACGCCGCCCTGAGCTTGCCTTTTGCATCCACGCTGACGACTGGATAAATCCCCTCGACTTGACTGAAATTCGCCACCGCCGTCTGAATCGTGTAGGAGTTCGCGCCCAAGCGCACGAAACCGCGCCCGCTCGAGTTGCCCAGCGCCTCGAGTTGCCCGGTGGCTTCCGGCGCGGCGGCTGTGCCCGTCAAGATCAGCGTGCCGCCCGCCTCGAGCGCCGCGAAGGACTCGTTCAGGCGCACGCCTTGCGGTGCGGTCACGCGAATGCTGCCGAGTTTGATCTGCTCGAGGAAGGGGTTTTTGGTTTGCGCGGTTTGCGGCGTCGCCGTTGCCGTTGCCGTGCTGCGTCCGGGTTGGTTGAGCGCCGCGCTCAAACGCAAAAGATTGACGTTGCCAGTCAGGATATAAGCCCGCAGTCCATCGCCGCGAAAACCCAGATCCGCGTCCACCAAGCTGTCGCTGACGAAGTAATCGGGAACGGGTACGAGCAGATTGCGCCCAGTGAGTTTTAAGTTTAGCAGCGGTGACAAGTCGCCCGTCACGCTCAGCGCCCCGCCCTTTTGCCCGGTTGCAGTGATCTTGAAACCACCCGACGCGCCGAAGACTCGAGCGTCAATATTTTGAATCAGTCCAATCGGGCGCACGTTGAGGCTGCCCTTCAAGCGCCCCTCGAGATTCGTGACGTTCGTCGGGATCAAGCTGGTGACTTTGGCTGTGGCGGTCGTCTCCAGCACCGCGCCGAGCGTGTCGTCGCTCGAGAGCGTGCCGGTCACATTCAAAGCCCCGTCTTTGAGGCTGCCCGACAGACTCGGGGCGCTCAGCGCGATGCCACTCAACCGCCCCTTGAAGCCCGACACCTCGAGCTTCGCGTCGGGCAGCGCGTACTTTCCAGATAGCTCCAAACTGACCGTGCCGCTGGCATCGGGGTTGTACTCGCGCAGCGTCGGGATCAGGGCCAGCACTGGCGTGAAGCTGGTGTTTTCAAAGTTCAGCTTTAGATCAACGCCGTCTCTCGTATAGCGCCCAGCACCCGTCCAGCGCCCCTTGCCGCGCAGATCGAGCTGATCGAGCGTCAGGTTGCCGTTCTTGAAATTCGCGGCTGCGAAACCGACCAGCTTGTCGCCGCCGCCCTCGATCTCTAATTTTTCAAGCGCGACGCGGATCTCGGATTGCGCGAAGTTTTTGAATGGGATGTCGTAGCGGGCGATGCCGGTCGCCACGGCCCGCCCCGGCAGTGCGCCGAAGACGCTGCCGATGATGCTGTGCAGCGGAGCGCGGCGCATTTCTACCAGACCGCTGGCCCGCTCGCCATCGTAAGAACCGCTGAACAGGCTCTCGCCGTACCCGTCGAAATTGGGTTGCAGGCTGGCGGCGGCGGCGCTGCTCGGCAAGCCCACCAAGCGCCCGTTGTAACGCAGGTTGCTGCCAGCGGCCGTGCCGGTGATCCGCAGGCCCAAGCGCACGCGGTCTTTGGGGTCGCTGGTCAGGTCGGGCAGGCTCAGCTCCGGCACGCTCAGTTGGAAGTTGCTGATGCCGTCCGTGACCTGCACCACGCCAATCGCCCGCCCGGTCACGCCCGGCGCGACCGCGTGCAGTAAGTCGATGTCCTCGAGTTTCACGGTGTCCAAACGTGCCCGCAGCGTGTAGCCCAGATCGCCCGGCGCGGTTTTGGTGTAGGGCTGCAAGAACGGCGCGAGGTCGCTCAAACCGCCGCTGCCCGTGGCGGTGATCTGCCCGCCGAGCGTCTGCGCGGTCAGCGACGTGCTGAAGCTGTCTTTCTCCAGCGTGGCTGAACCGCTGACCGCCACCGGAATGCCCAGCAGCTCGAGCGGCAGGTTGCTGACGGCGACCGAGCCGTCAATCTGGCCGCTGGCCAATGTGACCGCGCCTTTGATGCTGCCCAGACCGCTTTTGCCGCGCAGGTCAGCCGCGACCGCGCCGACCCACAAACCGTTTTGCAGGCGCAACTTGGCGTTGGCCGTCCCCGGCGATCCGGCGTACTCCAAGTTCAATGCGCCAGTGTCCAAATCCAGATTCGCTTTGCCTGTACCGTCGATGTTCCACTCGAGGATCGGCAGGGTTAACGGCGTGACCACCTTGTCCCACGTCGCGCTGAGCGCACCGCGCCAGCCGTAACTCGCGCTGGCATCCTGACGCACGTCGGCTTGCACGGAAACCGTGCCACCGAAACCCAGTTGCCCCAAGCTCGAGAGATCCAAGTTCTGCGCCGCACCACTGATCCGCCCGCCTTGCACGGTGAAATTACCAACCTTCGCGCCGTCGGTAACGCGCAGCGTGCCCTGCGGTTGCCCAGCCTCGAGCCGCAGTGCAGCCGCAGCGCTGGCCTGACCGTAATTCGCGCTGAGGTTCGCGCTGGGTTGCTCGAGCGTGCCCGCGCCTTGCAGCGTCAATTCCAAGCCGTTTTCAGCGTAGCCGAGCGAGCCGCTGATTTTGTCGCTCGCCAGCTCGAGCGCCCCGCTGAAGCCGCTGACACCGCGCAAACTGACACCGCGCAAACTGACCGCGAGCGGTGTCAATGCCGCCGCGACCTCGAGCTGCCTGCCGAGCGTCTGAACAGTCCCCTTCAACGTCGGATTTGCAAACGGCCCGGAGAGACTCAAGGTCGCTGATCCCGCCGTTTTGCCCGAGTCGATCTTGCCGAACAGCGAATCTTTGGGTAAGCCGTTGACGCTGACCGCGCCCGACCAGCCGCGCTGTGGGTCGCCCTGCGCCCCGCCCGACAGCGCGAAGCCCGCCACCATCGCCTCGAGCCGCGCATCGAGCGTGCCTGCCGCGTAGCGCCCCGCCAGCGTTCCGCTCGAGCCAGCACCGCTCAGGGTGCTGGTGTAGCTCAGATCGAGCGGCGCGGTCGGGCCAGTCGCCGCGACGTTCAAGGTGTAATCGCCGAATTTGAGCGGCAGCCCGGTCAGGCTGACGCGTTGCCCATCCCAGTTGACCGCGCCGCCCGCGTAAACGCCCCGCGCACTGAGCTTGCCCGCCTCGAGTTGCCCGGTCAGTTGCACGTCCGGTGCGGTGATATTTGAGAGTGCCAGTTTGCTGGCCAATCCGTTCAGGATCGCTCTTGGATCGCTGACCGTGCCACCCAACGCCAGATCGCCCGTCACGCGCCCGGTCAACCCAGCCAGCAACATATTCAACTCGAGTTTCGCGGACAACTTGCCACTGAGCGCCGTCCCCAGCAGCGTCTTGCCAGCTTTCAAACTGAATTCGCCGCTGACAGCTTCGTTGCTAACACGGTACGCGCCGTTGCCATTCCCCTCGAGTTTGACGCGCTGCAACATGGCAGGCAGTGTCGGTATGGTCGCCTCGAGCGTGCCAGACAGCGCGGGCAATGTCCCCTCGAGATTGGCGTCGAAGCTGCCGTCGGGCAGTGCGCCAGATCCGCGCAGGCTCAGCATTGGCGTCGCGCTCAGCAGCTTGCGGGCGCTGAGTTGCAAGCGCCCCTTGGCGCTGCCGGTCAAATCCAGCGTCGCGGTCAGGTTCGGCTCGAGCAGGCGAGCGCTGATCTGCGCGGTCGCGTCCGCGCCCCAACCGAGCTTGGGCAATGTCAAACCCTTGGCGCTTAAGTTGCCGCTGACCGTCGGGTCGCTCGCCGCACCGCGCAGCGTCAACTGCCCAGCCACCGCGCCCAGCACACCCAATGGTGAAAGGTTGATGCCTTGCAGGGTCAGTTTGAGATCGCTGCCCTGAGCGCCGATCCGTCCGTTGGCTCGCACCGTGCCGGACAGCGCGGAGACCAGCAAGTCTGCGCTGAGGAAACTGGCGTTGCTGCTGGCGCTGCCAGTCGCGCTGAACGCGCCGATTGGTGCGATCTCGCCGCGCAGATCTAAGCTGCTCAAGCTGACTTTCGGTAAGCCGTCATTCAACTTGCCCGTCGCCTGCACCGCGCCGCTCAAACTGAGCGACTTCGCGGGAAAGGGCAGCAACGCCTCGAGCCTGACGCTTTGGAAGTTGCCCGTCGCGCTGTACGCAGCGCCGTTCAGACTGGCGTCCAGATTGACGCGCTCGCCGATGAGTTTCAGCGCCGCCTCACCCGTGCCGTAGCGCAGCGTCAAACGGCTATCGAGCGATTTGTCCGCGCTCGAGACCGCACCGTCTAAGTCAACCTGCGGGTCGCTCCACGCGCCCGTCACGCGCCCAGTCCCCGCGAGCCAAAGCTGTTTGGGCTTGTCCCACAGTCCAGCGATATCGAAGCGCTCGAACTCGAGGCTGGCGTTGACGCGCTCCGTGATTTGCGCGGGCAAGGTGGCGCTCAGCTTACCGCCGCGCCACTCGAGCCTCGCATTCAACGCGCCCTTGCCCTCGAGACTGAGTGTGGCTGGACTGCCGATCAAATTGCCGCTCGCGTTCAACTTGCCCGCGAAGCCAGTTTGCGCCGACCACGCGCCAGCACCTTTGAGATTGACGCTCGAGCCGTCCCAACGAAGCGGCGCGTCGATCCCCTCGAGCGTCACGGCTTGCACGGCGCTCAAGTTCCCGTAAGCATTGACGGTGATCGCCTTGCCGCTCAAGTTTATCGCCCAGTTCTGACCATCGAATTTGCCCGCGACCCGCGTGTTTGGTGCGATCAAACCGATTTTCGCCGCCTCGAGTTGACCGCTCAAGGTCACGATGGGTTTGGTCAGCGTGCCACTGGCGAGGGCACTGAACTTGCCCGGCGCGTAGAGATTGCGGCTTTCAACACTTGCGCTCGCCTCGAGCTTCGGGAACAGTAATCCCTTGGCGCTGGCGGTGAAGTCCGCGTTGCGTAGCCCCAGCCCCTCGAGCCTCAACACGCCATTCTCGAAACTCGCCGCGCCATCGCCGATTTTGAAGCCCGCCACGACACCGCCCAGCGCACGCAGTTTGGCGTTCAGACCATCGACCTCGAGCCGCGCCGACAGATTGCCCGCCACGCCCGTCAAACCGCTCAAATCACTGACGCTGGCTGACCCGCTCAGGCGCACGCCGCCCTCGGACACGCGCCCACTGAGCGCGACGCGCAGCGCGTCCCACGCGCCGCCCAGCTTCAGATTGCTGGCTTGCAGATCGGCGCTCAGGTTGGCAGTTTTTTGCTGGAAGCGCCCCGTCAGCGCCAAACTCGCCACTCGAGCGCGGGCGTTGCCCAGATCGCTGCCCGTCACGCGCCCGCTCAACCCATCCAGCTCAATGGCGGCGTCGGCCGTCGGGTACAGCGCCCCGCGCAGTGTGACTGGCAGATTGCCCGGCAGTGTGCCGCGCAGGTCGCTCGAGATGCGCCCGGCTTGCAGCGTCACTGAACCATCCAGCGCCGCGTCAAAGGCTTTCGCGCCGACCAGCTCGAGCCTGCCATCACTGCGTGCTAAACCGTATGCGGGCAACTCGAGCGAGCCGCGCAACGCGCCGCTGGCGGTGACGCCGAAGACCCGCAGCAGCCGCAAGTCCAGATCGATCTGGCTGGCACTCAAGCCTTGCTCGCTCGCCGTGAAGCGCGTCGAACTCGCCCCGAGCGCCAGTTGCCCCTGCACGGTCAAGCCGTCCTTATAAGCCGCCTCGAGCTGTAACCGCGCCGCCTCACCGTCCACGCTCGAGCTGACCAAGTTGGCGCTGACCTTGCCCGTCAAGGCGCTGGGATTGAAGAGCGCCTTAAATTGCAAGCGCCCAGCCACGACTTGCGCCCTCAATTTCGGCTCGAGGGCTGCGGTTAGCGATTCCAATTGCAGCGACCCGAACAACTCGGCTCTCTCAAGCGAGACCGACCCTGCCAGATTGAGGTCGCCGCGAGTCTCGAGGTTCAGCGTCGGGTCGCTCAGCGCTCCCGCCGCCGTGACCGTTAACGTCGCGTCCTTGCCCCATGTGCGGTAGCGCAGGTTCAACCCGCCGCTCCAGTTTCGCCCATTGAAGGTCAGCGCCGAGCCGTCACCCTCGAGCCGCGCCTTCAAGCCGTCGACTGCGCTGAACGTGACCGGGAACGATTGCGCGGGCAAGCTGATCGCACCGCCCGGCACGTTCAGGCTCAGCGCCCGTAGCTCGAGATCGCCTTTGAAACGAACCCCGCCCGTCAATTGCAATGCACCCGTGACTGAAACGGGCGAATCCGCACCGCTCGAGACAGCGCCACTCGTGGCAGGGTTACTCGAGACAATGATCGGTGAGACCTCGAGCGGAAACGCCCAGCGCGTCGCCCGCAGCGTCAGCGGCACGGGCCCGCCGACTGAGCCGATGAACGCGCCCGCGTCGTTCCAACGCGCCGTCACGGGAACGCCTGCGACTGCGCCGCTCAACCCCCCCACGATCTTCGCGCCGCGCAGCTCGAGCGCTCCGCTCAACGTCGCTGGCGTTTGGGTCAGCGCGGTGATCTCCAAACTCGAGGCTTTGAGGCTCCCGCGCCCTGCGGAATCGTAACTGAGGCTGCCCGCGCCATTCTGTGCGTCTTTGACGGTCGCACTTGCCTGCCACGCCGCACCGATGCCGTCCACGCGCCCATTCAGGCTGAGGCGCTGATCTCCCGCACCGAGGGCACTGTTCAGATTGACCTGATACGTCTGGGCGGGCAGCGACGCAAAGCCCTGTGCTCGGATCACCGTCTCGAGTTGCGTCGGCAGGGTGGTCTGCGCGAGTCGCGCCAGCGTCGCCGTCGGTGCAACCGCATCGACCCGCACCCGCGCCCACGGGCCACTCGCACTGACGCGCCAATGCTCGCCGCTGGCGCTCAGGTTCACCGCGCCGTCCCAAATTGACTGAGGCTCAGTGGTGGATTGCTCGAGGTCGAGTCCGAGCGTGCCACTGAGTTTGCCCGTGACCCGTTCGCCACGCGGCGAACCGCTAAACGCCGCATCGAAGCCCGTCGTCAGCCTCGAGCCAGACAGGTTGAGGCTGGCGTTGATCGCGCTGAGCAGCGCCCGCTCGCCTGCGTACATGGCTGTACCGCTCGAGGACTGCACGGTCAGTTTGAGATTACCGCTGCTCGCTTGCGTAACCGCGCCGCGCAAGCCCTCGAGCCTCGCCCGCGCACCCACGTAACCGCCTTCGGCAACTCGAGCGCTAAAATTCACGCGCAGCGCGTTGCCTTTAAATTCCAGCACCCCACCAAGACCTCGAGCCATGAACGGCTGCGCGTCGTACTGACCGCTGACCGCGCCGCCTGAGCCAGTCAGGTTCGCACGGATGGCTCGATTGTTTTGCAAAACGTCAAGCTTAACGTTTTGTAAGCTGCCCGAGACCTCGAGCTTTGCGCCTTCATTGGCGTAACTGCCCGTCGCTCTGGACGCTTTCGAGGTCAGTTTCAAGCCGCTCGAGCCGTAACTGACGTTGCCATTGACTCGCTCAAAGGTCAGGTTGCGTCCCTCATATTGACCTCTCGCCGTGCCCGAAAGCCTCGCGCTGAACGCGCCGTCGCGGTAGGTCGCACTCGAGATTTGCAAATCGCCCAGATTAAAGCTGCCCGTCAGCGTCCCAGCCGCGAAGCGCCCTCGAGCCGTCACGAGCTGCCCGCGCAAGCTGACCTTAAGTTGCTCGAGCGCCGCGATCCTCGGCGCTGTACCAGTCGCGGTAAAGCGCAAATCGTCGTACCCGCCCGTCACTCGAGCCGCGAGGGTTTTGTAGGTCACATTGGCGTTGACGCTGGGGAACAGTTGCCCGGTCACTCGAGCGCCGCTGAACTCCCCGCCCGTGACCCTCGCTCCGGCAGTCGTCACGCGCCCACCGCGCCACTCGAGCTGCGCGGTCAGCGGCTGACCCTGAAGAGCGCCCGTGAAGCTTGCGGTCGCTGCGCCGCCCGCGTAGCTGAAATTCGCCACGCCTCGAGCCAAGCCCCTCGAGTTGGTGGGCAGCACGCTGTCCAGCGCCGAGACATCCAGTTCGCCGTTGGCTTTTAGGTCAGCGCCGTTCAGGGCGAACTCGAGCCGCTTGCCTTTGCCAGTCGTGACAGTGCCAGACGCCTGCAAGGTTTTCGCAAACGCCAAATTGATCGCGCCGCTCAGATCGCCGACTGAACTCGAGGGCTGCAAGTTCAAACGCAGCGCGAACGGCTCGAGCTTGACCGCGCCGCTCAGCGCGACCCGCAGCGCCTCGTAACGGGCCGTGCCGCTCAAATCAAGATTAGAGCCGCGCCCGGTCGCCGCGATCTCCCCGAGCGCCCCGCGCCCAGTGATGCCGCCCGTCAGCGTCAAATCTTTGAAGCCGAGCGTCAGGTCGCCACCCAGTGCCAAGGATTGCCCGCCGAAGCTCAGCCCCCAACCTTTTGGCTGCACCCGCAGGTCGCGCTCGGTCAGCGTCGCCAGCAATTTGTCGGCGTCCCAGCGCCCAGCAAGTTTCGCGCCAGTCCACTCGAGCGCCACTGGGCCGGCTGCATCCTCGAGCTTCGCGCCTTGCAGCGTCAGTTGCTGCGCGGTTGCCGTGCCACGCAAACTGCCCGAACCGTTCGCATTCAGCGCGTACCCGAGTTGCGCCGCGACCACGCCCGCTGGCTGGAGCTGAACGCCGTTCAGTGCAATGTCGCCCGTCGCGCTCGAGCCGTTTTGATTCAAAATCGCGCCGCGCCAAGTCAGATCGCCGCCCGCCAGCCTCGCGTCACCGCTCAAGCGCCGACCGTTCCACGCGAGGTTGAACGCGCCCGGATAGGCGGTGTTTTTGACGCTCGGCACGCGAACCGTCGCCTCTGACAGCAACCCAGCGACCCGCAAATCATTGGTCTTACCGCTCGCTTTGGCTGATCCCGTCAGCACTGACCCGAACGGCACGGGCAGTTGCAGCTTCGCAAATTGCGTGGAGAAATTCAGGCGCTCAGCTTCGATTTTGCCCGCGATGCTGACCCGCCCACGCAGCGCCGTACCCGTCGCATTGATGCTGGTCACGCCGTTCAGCACGTCGATTTTCGCGGATGCCGTCAGTGGCTGATCGAGCAGCTTGCCATTGGCGGTGGCGTCCACCAGCACGCGCTCGCCTCGCGTATTGATTTTTGCACTGAGCGCCACGTCCTGCCCGATCAGCGGCGTGATCGCGCTGGCGGTCGCCTCGAGTCGGTTTGTGAAACGCCAGTCACTCTTTAGTGCCCGCAATGCGAAGCCAGCGACGCTGGTGTCGGACGTACCAGTCACCGTGCCGCGCAAATCGACGCTTTCCCAGCCGCTACCGCGCACCGTGACCGCCAAGCGACCCGTGCCAACGGTTCCCGCCGCGAAGGCCTCGAGCGTGGATTGGACGCTCGGTTGCAGCTTGCCAATGACATCCCAGCGCTCGGCCTTGATGTCCACCGCCAGATCAGCCTCTATTTGCCCACCCAGCGCCGTGCCAGTCAGCAGAGCGCTGACCTTTTCGTCGCTGCTCAGGTTAGCGCGACCACTGACCCCGCGCACGAACAAACCCTTGATCGGCTCGAGCACACCGCCTGAGATCGTCGCGGCGGCGCTGACGAATTTCGGCGTAACGTTCAGTTTACCGCGCACGCGTCCGGCGCGAATCGGCTCATAGTAGTGCCGCGCCATGCTCGCGTCCAGATCGGCAGTGACGCTCAGGTTGACCGCGAAATCCTTGCCGATGTCGTAGCGCACATCCGCCGTGCCCGTCCCGCCGCTCGAGGACAGCGCCAGTTTCAGATCACCGCGCAGCGTTTGACCCTTGATTGGCGTTTGCTTTAAGACCGTGACCCGTACGTCCGGTGACGCGAAGACGCGGTTGAGGACTTTAACGCTGACCTCTTTCAAGCCGACTGACTCGAGACTGACGGTGACGGGCGGCGGCGCACCGTTGGGTTGAACGGCCGGCAGTTTGCCCGGTTCAAAGCTCAGATCGCCGCCCTCTAAGCTGGCGTTCAGGCGCAGCTCGCGCCGGGTGATGAGTGCCCAGAGGTCGTAGCGCACCGTGACAGTCTGCACAGCGCCATTGACGAAGGCGCTCTTGACGCGGGCATCGGTCGCGGTGACTCCGCTCAGCAGGTTGCCGCCAATCTGCGCGGTGCTGACCGTGAAACCCGCCCCCTTGGCTTGCTCGAGCGCCCAGCGTAGGGCGGGTTGGCTGCCCGCGGCGAGGTACGCGCCGCCGCCCAGCAGCCCGACGCCCGCCAGCAGCAGCGGCGCGATCCAGCCTCGCCGCCCCTTTTGCCGGGCCGGTTTTTGCGTCACATTCGCCGCAATCGGTTTGGAGGCGTGCGGCGCTCGAGACATACAAGATCTATTGTATGAGATCAGACCTTAGAAGACCGTGCGTTGCGTGAACACGAGCTGAGATCATCTGTAATTCGGCATCAGCCCAGCAGCCACTCGAGATGCTCAGGGATGCCCGAGCGCCACGAGACCCAGTTGTGACCGCTGGGATGCTCCACGTATTGATGCCTGTAGCCTTTGTCGACCAACATCCCGGCGAAGCGCCGATTCGCGCCCAGCAGCCACTCGAGCTGCCCGCAATCGAGCGACAACTCGAGCGGCAGGGCTGGTACAGCGCGGTACTGCTCGAGCAGCCACTCGGCTGCGCCGCGCTGGTAGCTTTGACCGGGCTGACCTTGAATCGCGGCTGACTGCGCGATCACGCGCCCGAACGTCTCGCTGTGCTGCAAGGCTGTCCACAAACTCGCCAGTCCCCCGAGGCTCGCGCCCCACAAGCCCCTCGCCTCGCGGTTTTTGGAAACTGAGAATTGGTCTTCGATGCGCGGCAAGACCTCGAGCAGCAGGTACTCGGGGTAGTGCGGGTTGAAGAAATACTCCAATGTGCGGTTCTGCGGCTCTAAAAACACAAGCACGGCAGGGGAGATGCGCCCCTGCCAGACGAGCGTGTCATGCAGCGCCCCCAAGCGCCCCGTGCGCCGAAACGCCACGCCGTCTTGCACGTAAAAGACGGGATACGTCTTTGAGCTGTCGTATCCGTGCGGCAGGTGCACGTAAGCCCGGCGCGTACCGCTGAGCCGCGCCGAGTTCCACGACAGCGATTCAATCCGACCCTGTGGCGCGGTTCCGTCCGGCTCGAGCGGCGGCTGGTAGCCCGCCAAGCTCAGGCTGCGGTACTCCTTGTACCACGGGTGATTCGCGCCTGATGAATTGTCTGGATCAGACATACGTTTGCTGCTTGCATCCAAAAAGGCGTATTCGACGTGCGCCCGCAGCGGAAACTCGAGCGTCACCGACTCGCCAGCCGACAGCGGGATCGGGCGGTCAGTGTCATCGGTGAAATCCCCGATGATCGCGCTCGAGCCATTGGGTGCGGTGAAAGTCACATGCCTGCCATTCACTCGAACGGGCATGCTACTTGTCCGGGTCGGCGGTGACGGGATCGAGCACGGTTTCGTTCTCGATGAAATTGGTTTTGAGCTGCCCGTCCCTCACGAACTCTGCGATGCTTTTGGCGGCTTGCGTCCAACGCCAATCCAATGACACGTACTTGGCGCTGTTAAGGATTACGACTTTGTAACGCTGCCCCAGACCCGCCTCGAGCTGCTTACGCAGCAGGCGCTGCGCCCCGAGCGGGTTGATCGTGTCGTAACGGGCCACGATGTGCAAAACGTTCAGCTTCGCCGCCTCGAGACTCGTCAACGCCTCACCCAGCCACTCGAGCTTCGTGAATTGCACGTCCTGAATCACGCCTTTGTACTCAAACGGGTCTCTGGTCAGCGCGTCATTGTTCAGCATCTCCACCGCCAGTTTGGATTGCAAAAAGCCACTGGGGAAATTCGCCGCCCAGAAGTCCTTGGCGTTCTGACCGCCGGAGTAAGCCGCGCTGTACGCCCAATTGCCAATCGTGCGGGCCATCCACAATTGCTGGTCGCTCCAGTCGCGTGGCACATACGGCGCGACCAGCACCAGCCCGCCCAGTGCGGACGGGTTGCGTTGCGCCAAGCGACTCGCAATCAGCGCCCCCATGCCTTGCCCGAGCAGCACGGGCTGCTCGCCCGTCAACGCCGTCACCCGCTCGAGGGCTGCGCTGGCATCAATGACGTACTCCTCGAGCGTCGCGCTCGTGGCGGGCGTCGCGCCCAATCCGCCCCGGTAGGAGAGCGCGTAGGCGTCCACGTCGCGCCACGCGCTGAGGTACTTTTCAAAAACCCACGCGCCGCCGCTCAGATCGGGCAGTAAAAGTATTGAACGTTTGCCGCTGGCGGCTTTGTGAAACAGCGCCGCTTGACCGACCCGAATCACCGGGTAAGTGGTGATCGGCGGGATCGTTGCGGTTTCATTGTAAGCCCGCGCCAGCCGTTTCTCTAAAATGTTCGGCTCAATCACTGGCGGTTGCAGAATCGTCAGTTGCAGCAACACATACGACGCACCGAAAATCAGTGCGATCAATGACAGCACACCAGCCCAAATCCAGCGTTTCACATTCGTCACTTTAGCTCGAGAAGCGACAGGACGGATGCCTGATGCTAGGGCCTGACGAAGACGAACGCTCGAGATTGCCATATCACTGCGCTGCCATAGCCCGACCTCGAGCCGCCCCGCCAAGCTCCTCACTTGAGCCGCGTAAACTGCTTTCCATGTGGCTTCGCATCCTGCTCATCACGCTCGCCTGCGGGAGCAGCGCGTTGGCGCAGCAGTTCAGTTTCGGCGCTCAGACTGGGCTGATCCTCAACTTCGCGCAACCCTCGAGCTACGCGCTCGTCTTGACAGCCGAGGCTCGAGGCTTGACGGCTGGTGTCGGGCTGCGCGGCAGCGCGGGTTTCAGCGATGCCTTTGAGATCGCACTGGACGGCATGTACCGCTTTGATGGTTCGGATTACGGAAATCTGTACATTGGTCTGGGACTTGGGTTGTCGCGCAGGGTGGAGTTTCGCGCCCTCGTCGGGTACGAGTGGGACATCGGCTCAAATTTGCGGGTCTGCGCCGAAAGCGTCGTGCGCGTTTCAACGCTCAGCGATCTACGTTTGAGTTTCGCGCTGGGATTGGTGTACTCGCTCAAGTGAACTGTGTCATTCGCTTTAAGTTTCATCACTCTTTGTCGCGCAGAGCAACCGCAAAGTCGGAACTGGCTTTTTGGAGTTGTGCTGTACAGTGATCTCGAGTGTAAAGCTGAGATAGAACGATCAAGAATTCGTGTGAATTTACGCGTTTTCACGCATGAATTCGGCTCGAGCCAATTCCGCTCTCAGTGAAAAGGGCCTGTGTTAGTCGAGTCTTAACACACTGAGCGGACTTTGCGGTTGCCTTGCTTTGTCACGTGATCGACTAACGCATTTCTAAGCGGATGCCGTAAGCTTCCCGCAAAAGCTGCGTCAGTGACACGCGATCTTTGCCTTCGCCGATCAGTAAATCTGTACCCGTCGCGGTTGTCACGGCGGGAACGCTTTTCAGCTCACGGTTGCTCGGATCGGTCGCGCTGGGAATGCCGATCCAGAGTTGCACGCGCTCGTTGGCGGGCAGGCGCTTAGCGGCAGTCGGGGTGTTCATCGTCAACACCCGCGCTTTGACAATGCCGGTCGCGTAAACGGCCGCGTCTAAACTGACGACTTTGACATCGCTGCCTTCAGGGATGACGGGGATGCCCGTCAATGGCGATAGAGTCGCAGCGAGCGTGATGGCCAGCAGTGTTCCTTTCAAAATCATCATCAAATAAATCAAGTGGCGCATTACCTGATATTTTACGACCTGTGGTTCGTCTGGCGGTGGGAGTTGGACTAATGTTCGTTAATGCTGAGTCAAAGGAAACCTCGAGCGTGCTGAGTCAAAGAAACCTCGAGTCAGTCCCAAGTCTCGAGCCTCGAGCGGGCCCGCTCGGCGCGTTTCGTGTCGCCCAAGCGCTCGTATAGGCGGCTGAGGTCGAGCCATACAGTATCGTTGTACGTGTCGTGCTGGGTAGCCAAATGCGCGAACCACGTGGCGCGGCGCGTGTCCGATAAGCCCTCAGCGCGTTTGCTGGCGTCTTGCAATAAGCTCAGGTGCGTGGCGTGCAGGGTCTCGCGCAAATCCACGCACCACGAACTCTCGAAATCCGCGAGGTACGCCCCGCGGTAGAGTCCCACGGCCGTGGCGAAGCTCTCCAAATCGTTGTCCTGCTGAGCGCGGTGCACGAGCTGCGTGTACTCGCGCACGTCGTAGCTCATCGGTGAATCGGTGTTGAGGTAATAGCGCCGATTGCGGGTGTAGACCATATCGTCGTCCAAAACTTTTCGTAAACGGTGCAGCGTGGTGTGAAAGACGCTGGCGGCTCTGGATTCGTCCTTATCGGGCCACAGCGCTTCGGCTGCCGCCCAAGTCGTGAGGCCGTTCGGGTGTTCTAGTAACAAGAAAAAGAACTCGGCTGCCTTGCGTGACCCCCAACTGACCTGCACCCCTCGGTGAACGAGGTTGGCCGCGCCGAAGGCTTGGGCTTGCATCAAATCAGACGCTTCTGGACTGCTGAGCGAACCACGTTGCGCGGCGCGTTTCAACCGCACTTCCAACGCCTCCAAGAGTTCCTCGCGCTGGAAAGGCTTGGTCAGGTAATCGTCTGCCCCAACGTTCATGCCGTCGCGCACATCGCGGCGCTCCGCCAGCGCCGACAAAAAAATCACGGGAATGCTCTCCAAACCGTCGATCAAGCGCACTTGACGGCAGAATTCCAGCCCATCCATCAGCGGCATGGAGACATCGGAGATGATCGCGTCCGGCGTGAAACTGGGCAGTGCCTCCAGCGCCTCGAGCGGATTGGTGAAACCGCGCACGACGTAGCCCTGCTGCTCGAGGATGATCACGAGCAGCTTGGTCAGTGAGGGTTCGTCGTCGAGTACCAGAATCGAAGGCACGTGGACACCTTAACTCGATTTGCGGTTTGAATTTGGCAATAAGCGGTTTGGCAACAGCCTACGCGCTGCGCGTCGCCAGAGCCGTGCTGACCTCGATGATCTGCTGAGCCGCATCGCGGCCCGGCAGTGCTGATAATGCCGCGTTCAGCAACTCCAGTCCGCGCTGCGCGTGCAGATCCGCCACGCCCTGCGCGTACTCGAGGCTGCCAGTTGTGCGGATCAACTCGAGGATGCTTTGGATCTGCGCGGGCGTTTTATCGCTTCTGGGTTGCGATAAAATTCGCGTCACCTCGAGTCGCTGAGCATCAGGCAAGTGGTGCAGCAGATGCACCAGCATCAAGGTGCGCTTGCCCTCCAGTAAATCGCCGCCAATTTCCTTGCCGTAAACGGCGCGACTGCCCGCCAGATTGAGCCAGTCGTCCCTGATCTGGAACGCCACGCCCAAATCCAAGCCCGCCTGCGTGAAGCGCGGGTCGGGGTCGCGGCTGGCCGCCAGCGCCCCCAAGCGCAGCGGCGAGACGACCGTGTAAAAAGCGGTTTTGCGCTGCACCAATTCTAGGTAATCTTGCTCACTGATGTCCCAACGATTCGCGGCAATCCAGCCCAGATCAATTTGCTGACCCTCAGCCGTGCGGTGAATCATCTCTAAGAACTCTTCAAAAGCCCCGTCCACTCTGGCTTTGTGGATCACCTGCCACATGTAAACGTGCAGTGCGTCCCCAGCGTTCAGCGCCAGCGGCACGCCATGCAAGCGGTGCAGCGCGGGCGAGCCGCGCCGCTCCTCGCTCTCGTCTTCGATGTCGTCGTGGATCAGCACCCAGTCTTGGAACATCTCCAAAGCCGCCGCGAGTGGCAGCGCCGCTTCAAACGTCCCGCCGTGCGCGATGCACGACGCGATCAGCAACTTGGAACGGATCATCTTGCCGCCGCGCTGCGCGTAATCGCGCATCATGCGGTACAGCCCGTCAATCTCGGGGATCGGGTGGGAACGCGGTAATGCGTCGTCCACGAAGCGCTGGATGGCATCGGCGACAGAGGGAACGGACATGACAACGGTCACGGTAACACCTCAAAGCTCGAGCCTGCAAGCGTTCATCACGTCAGCTTACGGCAAATGTGCTCATTTTCTCGACGGGCGAAATCTTTGCTGGACGCACGATGAGAGTTTTTAGTCACTCGAGACCCGAAAATTTGCAAGCTTCATCCGTGTTGATGCAATGTTGATGCAATCGACAGAATCATTTTGAACAACATGTCGAGGAAACAGCCTCAGCTCGAGCATCTGAACTCGAGCGGGCAGGCAGGGTTGGAGTCTCTTCAACTTGAAGCGCTAGAATACGCAGCATGAACTGGCGAAACTTTAATAAGAGCGGCAATGTCGAGGATCGGCGCGGCGGCGGCGTGAGGCGGGCTGGCGGACTGGGCTTGGGCGGCATCGTGATTGCCGTGATCGGTGGGTTGATCTTCGGCGTCAACCCGTTGCAGATTCTCGGGTTACTGGGCGGCGGCACGTCGTACACCACGCAAGGCAACGTCAACACGAGTACGCCCGCGATGCAGCGTGATCTCGAGTTCGTGCAAAGCGTCTTGGGTGACACCGAGCGCGTGTGGGGCGATGTCTTCAAGCGCGGCGGTCAAACCTACAGTCCGCCGAAGCTGGTGCTGTTCAGCGCTCAGACAGACAGCGGTTGCGGCACGGCTCAAAGCGCGATGGGGCCGTTCTACTGCCCGAGCGACCAGAAGGTCTACTTGGACACGCAGTTTTACAGTGAGCTGCGCGGCACGAGCGGTAACGATTTCGCCAAAGCCTACGTGATCGCCCACGAGGTCGGGCATCACGTGCAGAATCTCTTGGGCATCAGTGAAAAAGCCGACGCGCAAGCCGCTCGGGGCAGCAAAGCCACCGCCAACGCGATCAGCGTGCGGATTGAATTGCAAGCCGATTGCTTCGCGGGCATCTGGGGCAAATCCGGCGCGGCTCTGAGCGGCGCGTCGCAAGCGGACATCGCGGCAGCCCTCGAGACGGCCCGCGAAATCGGGGACGACACGCTGCAACGCGCTTCACGCGGCGCGGTCGTGCCCGATTCGTTCACGCACGGCAGTTCAGCCCAGCGTCAACGCTGGTTCACGATCGGTTTGCAGACGGGCGATGTCGCTAAGTGCAATACCTTTGCCGCGAAAACGCTTTGATTGCTTGAGGATAGTCAGTAGTTCTGAAACTCACTTTGACAAGTCATCTGCATCGCTTCGCAAAAGATTCCCTCGAGTTCAACCCGTCCTTGACATTATCTCGAGGATCAGAGGACAACTGCATCAGGTCTCGAGTTCGTATCACCTCGAGCACGGCTTCACCCCTAAGCGTTCGCGCCGGGCTTGGCGCGTTTGATCGTTTCGATGCCCGCATCGCTGTCGAGCACGTTCAGATACAGTTCCCACGCGGCTCGCTGAGCGGCTTTGCCCTCTGGCAGCGTCGCAAATCTGAAGTACGCCGCCTTGCCATCGTCAAGCTCAATCGTCGGCGTGCCAAAGACGCCCAACCGCCCGGCCCGCTCGAGGTCGCGGCTCAGGTCAACCCGCCGGGCTGATTCGTCGCGCTGGTCGGCAGCGAATCGCTCGAGGTCGAGCTTGGCAATGGTAGCTGCCTCGAGCGTTGCGGCCGCATCTAAACTTCTCGAGTCGCGGTGACGCAACCTGAACAGCTCTAAAATGAAGGCGCGATGCAGCGCTGAGCCTTGCTGAGCGGCCGCGTGCGACGCGAGAAACGCGGTCAGGCTCTCGCGTTGGTAGGCGTTGTCGGACTCGACGGGTTGTTCAACCAGTTTCCAAACTGGATTTGCTCGAGGCAAGCCCTTGTTGTCGCTGTGGTTGCCTTGCACCAAGCTGTAATGCACGGCTTCAAACTCCAGCTCGAGGGCGTTCAAGAGTTCGATGCCGCGCCACGCGTAGGGGCAGAGGAAGTCAAAATAGACTGTCAACATAGCCCTAAATTACCGCTCGCGCCTCGAGATTCGCGGTGCGTTGGGGTACGAACTCGAGACAGCAGCAAAGTCCGATTTCCGAGGCTTGAATAGGTTGGTTGCCTTCTGTGGGCTGTGCCCTCGGATTGCCCCGACAGAAAACCGTGTATCGCTCGAGGCGTCACCAAAAAATCGTAGGGGCTTGCCACTGCAAGCCCCGTGCACCAGCCCGCTAAACCGCAAAGTCAGCTCGAGAGAACTGACTTTGCGGCTTCCCTCTTAGATGCGAACTCGAGTATGGAATCGTAGCGGTGAGGCTCGCCTCACCCAGCGGGCATCTACGCGAACCTCGAGCAGCGCTGCTCGAGCCTCACAGCTTTGGCAGCGTGACGCCCGTTTGCCCCTGATACTTGCCTGCGCGGTCGCGGTACGTGACCTCGGGGCGCTCACCTTCAAAAAACAACAGTTGCACGCAGCCTTCGCCCGAGTACATCTTGGCGGGCAGTGGCGTGGTGTTGCTAAACTCCAGCGTCACGTGACCCTCCCAGCCCGGCTCGAGCGGCGTGACGTTGGCGACGATGCCGACGCGGGCATAGGTGCTTTTCCCAAGCGCGATCACCATGACGTTATCGGGGATTTTCATGTACTCGACGCTGCGGGCCAGCACGAAGCTGTTGGGTGGGATAATCACCTCGTCGCCCTCGAAATCCACGAAGGCTCTTGGATCAAAGGCTTTCGGGTCGACGACGGTGTTGAACGCGTTGACGAAAATCTTCCACTCGCGGGCGGCCCGCAGGTCGTACCCAAAGCTCGAGACGCCGTAACTGATGATCCCTGTTCCCGCGCTACTTGATCGCACCTGTGCGTCGGCAAACGGGGTAATCATGCCTTCTAAAGCGCGTTGACGAATCCACCAGTCGGGTTTGATGCTCATGGCGATTCAGTATGTCACGGCTGCATGTGTCTGGCTCGAGATATGCCTAGCTCTAGAAGATGTTGGGTTTGAAACACAAAAAGTCCCGCGTTCAAAACGCGGGACAAGGGATCAGTGACGACTGACTTTAGAGCGAGAAGCGAATGCCGAACGCGGCTTTGATGCTGAACTGCGAGGCGCTCAGGCTGTAGCGCGGGTTGATCTCAGCGAAGACGCCGAGTCCGCCGCCCAAGCCTAGATTCGCGCCGACCGAGCCGGCGACGAAGAAGTTCGTTGCGCCGCCGAAGATCACGCCACCACCGACGCCGATGTACGGGTCGAAGCCGCCGTCGCCGAGGTTGAGCATCAGTTGCGCTCCGGCCGTCGGCACGCTCGAGAGATCGGCGAAGGCCCGCAGGCCGATTGGCCCGACCAAGTTGCTGATGCCGAGCTGACCGTACAAGCCAAACGGTGACGCGCCCGCGCCGACTGGCCCTGAGACGTTGGTCGCGCCGCCCAATCCAATCGAGAAGCGCGTGCTGCTACCGCTCGAGGAGCTGGTGTTGGTGGCGGCTGTCGTGGTGCTGCTACCGCTGGTCACTGGCGTTGTCGCCGTTGGAGTGCTGGTTGTCGCAGCGGCCGTTTTCAGACCGGCGACATCGGCTTGTAGCTTCGTCAATGCGCTTTCCAGCGTGACGATGCGGGCGTCCTGCGCGGCGACCGTCGCGGTCAATGCGCTGGTGTCAGCGGGTGCAGCCGCAGCCGTGGGCAGTGCAGCAATCTTCGTCTCGAGCGCGGTCAAGCGGGCGTCCACGTCGCTCGAGGCGGCTGGCGCAGCGGTCGTCGTGGCTGCTGGTGCGGCAGGCGCAGCCGCAACCTTATCCTCGAGCGCTTTGAGCCGCGCCTCGAGATCGCTGTTGCTGGTCGCGGTGGCTGGTGCGGCGGCAGCGGTTTTCAGGGCAGCCAGTTCAGTCTCCAAGGCTTTGAGGCGATCCTCGAGCGCAGTGTCTGGAGTGGCGGTCGCTGGAGTGGTCGTCGCCGCTGCTGGAGCGGCGTCGCGCAACTTGGTGATTTCATCTTCGATTGCGGCGATCCTGTCCTCGAGCGCGGCGCTGGCTTCACTGGGGGCTGGCGCTGTCCCAGAAGCTGGCGCAGCGGTTAGCTTACCGAGCTGTTCCTCCAAAGCTTTGAGGCGCGTGTCGTTGCCGGTCTCTAAGGCTGTGACGCGGGTGGTCAGCGCGGTCAGCTCTGGCCCAACCTCGGCGATGCCCTGCTGAACGGTGGTTTGCGTAGCGGCTGGCATGGCTTGCAGCTTGCCGCTTTTAAGGAGTCGGTAGAATATCGTCGCGGCTTCGTAGCGCGTTAACGTGCGTGCGCCTTTAAACGTACCGTCCTGATAGCCGGTGATCAGTCCGTCGGCGGCAATCGCTTCTACAGCCTCGGTAGCCCAGTGTCCAGCGGGGATGTCGCTGAATTTCGTTTGCAGTTTAGCAGCGGCGAAGGCGGCGGTGGTGGCGAGTGCTGCGGATAAAACGAGTATTTTAGCTGTGGCCGTTTGCATTTTTTCCTCCGTAGAAGGCATGTGTGATCTGCCGAGGAAAGTGTCGCAGTGCAGGATGTAAATTGAACGCGATTCTTTATCATAAAAAACGATTTTTTAATTTTGAAATCTCATCTTGGACACTGTTTAAGTTTGACTCATCTGTTTTTGCTGCGCTCACAGCGGCAATCGCTTTCCGACCAACTGATTTTCAGGCAGATGAGAGCGCTCGAGATCGCAAAATCACGGTGTTTTTCCGCCAGCAAAAGTGCATGCTCTCAATCAGATGAGAAACCGTGCAATTCAAAGCACGGATTTTTCACAACTCGCTGACCGCGCTCTCATCTTTGCTAAGCGGCAGTGGCACTTCACGCTGGCTCGAGCATCGTCAAAATCGCATACACCACGTTGCCTTCTGGGTGCGCGTCCACTAAAGCTACTTTGTTGTGGTTTTTGCGAAACGGCACGTAACTGGTTTCAATGAGCGGTAAACCAGTTTCAAAAGCGATCATCAGTGGGTGGTCTAATGGAATTGGCGTGCCAGTTGCCAGACCGTTACGCATCTCAGCGGTTTTGCTGCTGAACTGCACAGCGAAACTCGAGCGATCCCCTTTTTTGGTGGCTCGCAGCACGGCGACGATGGCTTGCCCCTCGAGTTGCTGCGCTAGGGCGATGCAGGCGGCTGGTTTTGAGACTTTAAATTGCGCGACGATGCGCGGTAGGACTCGAGCGCCACGCCCGTACTTGTTTAGCGTTTCTTCCAGCTCAATTTGCGGGATCAGAATTTCGCTCGCGCCGATATTGCACAGCACCTCAATCGCTTCCTCTAACGTCTCACCTTCGTAAGCGTCGTGCAAATCCGAAAGCAATTCTTCGTCGGCCAGAATCAGAAAGTGCGTGATTTCATGAGCCATCGTGAAGCGCTGACGCTCAACGACCGTGGTGCGGTTTAAAAAGATTACGTTGCGGCTCGGGTCATACGCGCCGTCTTTATCGCCCAAGTCTCCGTACTCGAGTTTCACCCCGACCCGTTCGGCGAGGTCAAGCGGTTCACGCGATGGGTCGCTGAGGCTAAAACGAGCGGCGATCTCGCGCACGCGGGTTTTGTGCTCATTTAAGACCATCGGGCGCTGCCTCGCTCTGAAGCGGCTCGGGTTGCGCTTGGCCATAAAAACCAAGTCGCGCCGTATTGAATGGGAGCGGCGTTTGGGTAAGACCAAAAAGCCGCAAGCTGAAGGCTCACGACTTTTACTCTACCTGTTACGCATTGAGCGCGTTTCTGGAGCTTGCATCGCTTGAAGATGCGCGATCACTCGAGACCGTATTGCTCGAGACTGTATTGCTCGAGACTGTACCTACTCGAGGATGCGCTTGAGGTTGCGGAAGATGTCGTACCAGTCTTCCTTGGTTTGCGGGCGCTTGCCGCGCAGTTCGATGCGGCTGAGGCTGCTGATCCAGTCGGGCGTCATTTGCTGACCCAAGACGGGATCGGCGATCAGCTCGGCCAAACCCTTTGGCAGGCTTTGCTGGCTGACCTCGCCGTAAAATTCGACGCTGAGCAGCAGGTCGTGAACGGTGATGCCGTATGCGCCAGCCAGCGTTTGCAGCGTGTCCAAGCTGGGGTTGGTGCGGCCGCGCTCTAAGTCGCTCAAGTACGGGATGCTGATGCCCGCGATTTCGGACACGTCCTTGAGGCGTTGACCGCGTTCCTGACGGAGTTCGCGCAGTCGTTCGTGCAGTTTCATAATGCTCCTTTCCTCGAGCGCCTGAGCGTAGTCTCGAGTTTTGCCGTGTGCTGAATTACAGGCAGTGGTTCTGCTTGGAATGAAGGTAGCACGATTGAACCCTTACGGTCAAGACGTAATTGCGTGGACGACTTGAACTCACAGCTAAATTATGTTATAACTTAAATCCGAAGTAGAAATACAGCTCATTTGCAAATTCCATTCGGAGGCAGCCCATGCGAATCCTCGAGACCATCGCCCAGACACTACGCAGCGCACGCGCACACCCCACGACCGTTTTAAACGCACTGATCGAACTCGAGAACGCTGGCGGCAATACAGCCCTTTTTGAGCTGGAATACCGCCTCGCCCGCTTGGTACGCGCCATGCGCGAGCGCGACGACCACGCGCTGCCCGTCGCCCAAGGCTGGCTGAACGCGACGCGGGCCTACTGCGAAACCCACGCGCAGCTTGAGCCGCTTCCAACCGCCACGATTCAAGCCCAGACTGGCATTCACGCCCGAGTGCTGAGCGCTTTCAGCGTCTTACAGCCGCATCAAGCGCAAACACTGATGCGGTCAGCCTAAAGGAGTTTTGAGATGCCCGATCACACCTGCCCGCACCTCAGCCCAGTCGGTGACTGGTGTCGCCTGAAAACCAATTTCAAGTGCCCTGCCAGCGCTGGTCGCAGTGGCTGCCCATTCCCGCGCATCCCAGACCTCAACCGCCGCGCTTCGGAGCGGTTGGAGTTGATTGAGATTCCACTCAACGCCTCACCCAACCCGCAGTACGCCGCGCAGCTCGAGACGCAATTCAGTGTTCGCGCTCGAGCGTTTGACGAACTCGTCAGACCGTTTACGATCAGTGAAATCCAGTGGCAAGTGGTCGGCTTGAGCCGCGACCAGCGCCGTGCGTTTCTCAAGCCAACCGTCAACACCCGCAGCGTGATTGACCGACTGGATCACGCCGTCGGTGCGAGCCACTGGTCGGAACGCTACACCACGCTGCCAAGTGGTCAGATCAGTTGCCGTTTAACGGTCATGGGGATTGATAAGGAAGCCGTGTCCGCCCGCAGTGAGCACGTCAGTGAGAATAGGGCGGAGAGCTTACGAGCAGCCGCCACTAAATTCGGTGTTGGGCGCAGCTTGGAGCGCGTCGCCCCCGTCTGGGTGGACTGGGACGAGCAGCTCCAATTACCGCTCGAGACGCCCGTGCTGCCCGAGTGGGCTATGTCGCAAAGCCCAGTCGTTCCTAGTCGCAGCCTCGAGCCGCGCAGCCCATCGTCTGCTCGAGTGCCGAGCGTAGCAGTGAGCGAGCAGCATCGGCAGCGCGGAGAGCAACGCAACCAAGAGCAGATGATTCAACAGATGATCCGCGCCGTGCGCGAGTTGCCCGGTGGCGAGAACGCGCTGCGCCGTATCTTGCGCCGCTATAACCGCTCAGCCGCCCCCGGAGAGCCGACGGATCGGCGCGGTCTGTACGCCGACTTACGCCGCACGTACCGCGAACTCTCTGGGCAGGTGCTCGAGGCGGCGTAATAGTAGACAGCGTAGCTCGAGGTAAACAGCGAAGCGGCTCGAGGTTCATGACTCGAGCCGCTTCGCTGTTTACTTTGCCCTTTGCCACACCATGGGAACTTTTCGCCAAGCCAGCGCATCTGACCCATTAGAATGACTGGTGCTTTGACCATTCGCTTCACACCCGCTCCGCCCGCCCTCGAGCAGCTCGAGGATGCGGCGTTGGTGCTGCTCGCTAAGCGCGGACAGGATGAGGCGTTCGATGAACTCGTCAAGCGTCACGCGCCGAAACTGCACGCGGTCGCCAAACGGATCGTTGGCACGGAAGAAGCCCATGATGTCGTGCAGGACGCGTTCATCAATGCTTACCGTGCGTTACCGAAGTTCTTAGGTGAAGCGCAATTCACGACGTGGATGCACCGCATCACGCTCAACTGCTGCTACGCCCGAATGCGGAAACACCCGGATAGGGGACACGATCTAGAGCTGCCACTGGATGCCAGCGATGCGGGCGTCACGCCAGTCGAAGTCAGTGAGAACCGCGATCTCAAGTCGGCTTTGGAGGCTGCGTTAGCCCGCATCAACAAAGACTTCAGGGAAACCTTCGTGCTGATAGAATTCGGGCAGCTCGATTACGCCAGCGCCGCTCAAATCTTGCAAGTCGAACTTGGCACGGTCAAATCGCGCATGAACCGCGCCCGCGCAAGCTTACGCGACATACTCGAGGGATGGGGGTATCGCCCATGAACGAAGACCATGAAAACAATTCCCAGATGACCGATCTCGAAGAGCAGCATCCCGAGGAGCGAAGCTGGGCGGCGTTGCTGTCAAAAACTGTGGAAAGCATCCCAGCGGATGATCGGGTCGTGCCGACCGTGCTGGGTGCGCTGCGACTCGAGCGTGAGCGTGTGGCGGACGGTTCACCGTGGGCGCGGTATTTATCGGGCGCGGCGCAGTTGCAAAACAGCGATTTCGACGCGGTGCAACCCACATTACAAGCGTTGCGATTGGAGCGTCGCCGCGTGCGCCAGTGGCGCGGGTCGGTCACGCGTTGGATTGCCAGTGCAGCCGCAGTTGCTGCCGTTGTCGCAGCAGTCGCGGTTTTCGCACCGTCGCGCAGCGCTGACGCCACTGATGCGTACAGCGCTTATCAGGAAGCCGCAAAAGGTTGGTGATGCGCCACTTCGCGCTGTTGTTCCCAGTGATGCTCTGCTGCTTTATCGTCGCGGCGGCACAGAACATTCCCGTGTCGCCCGCCAATCCGCTGAATTACTTCTTGAAAAGCTTAGAGAACGAAGCGGGTTTAAACGTGCGGGGCGTCGTCACAGAGCGGCAAACCTTCCCGCCGCGCAAACAAGCAGATGCCACCCGCACGGATTTTCCCGCGCCTTACCCGCTGGTGGTGACGCTACTGCGCCAAAACTGGAGCGTCACCGTTTCAACTGGTGAGCAAATCGCGGGGCGCGACACGTGGAAGCTCGAGCTGTCCCCAGCCAACATGGCCGCGCCGCGCTTCACATACTGGATGGATCGTGAATGGAATCTGCGTTTAGCCGTCGAGGAGCGCGACGCCGTGGGTGACGTGACCTACAGCGCCCGTTACCAATCAATCGAGAAGCCCACCAAGCGCAGCCAGCGCCGCAGCCTGACCCGCCTCGAGCTGCGCCCGCTGCTCGAGAAGTTCGTCAGGGCGCAGATCGGCAATTACTACTTGCCAGACGGCTTTCGGCTCGTCGATGTCCGGCCCCGCACCGTGCGCGACAATCAGGCCGCGCTGGATTTGCGGGCCAGCAACGGGTTGAGCGTGATCGTGGTCGTCTTCGCGCCGATTGCGACGGGTCGCAACGCCAAGCTCGCGGTGCGCGACCTCAAGGGATCGTGGGTCTGGGTGATCGGTAATCTGGCACGCAGCGAGTTGGAGCAGATCGCAGGCAGCCTCAAAGCGCCGCTCGAGATGACGGGGCTGCTGAGCGGTTTCTCGAGCGCCCCGCGCTGAAGTCGACACGGTGCGCTCCGCGCTGAGGTTAGTACTGCGCTCCGCGCCGGACTGAACTCGAGTTTCTGCATGCACCCGAGGATACCTCGAGCCGTGCCTCGCTTGAAGTTGCACGGCTCGAGGTGAAAGGCGTTCAGGCGCGGCCGGGTTTCGGCAAGACCGTTGGCGGGATGAAGCCCGGCTCGAGCCTGTCCTTGATCGGGCGTTTCGTGATTGGTTCTTCCTCGGGCAGCTCGCCGCCTTCAAGGACGATCTGGAACTCCTCACCCGTCAATGTCTCGCGCTCTAAGAGCACGCGCACGATTTGCTCCATGCCGCTGCGGTGATGTTGCAGCAACTCGAGCACGCGGGCGTACTGCACTTCGATGATCTCTTTGACCTCGGAGTCAATCGCTTGGGCGGTGTCCTCGCTGTAATTGCGCGATTCCATGCCGTTGCCCAGATAGCCGCGCTGCTCCTCGATCAGTGCCACATGACCGAGCGTGTCGCTCATGCCCCACTCCGCGACCATTCGGCGGGCGATGTTGGTCGCCTGCTGGAAGTCGTTCTGAGCGCCGGTCGTGACATCGCCGAATTGCAGTTCCTCGGCTGCGCGTCCAGCCAGCGCGACCGCAATGCGATCCAATAAACGGTTCTTGCTGTAATGCTCACTCTCCGAAGGCATCGGCATCGCGTACCCAGCGGCGCGACCGCGTGGCACGATCGTGAGTTTATGCGGGCGATCCGCGTGTGGCAGCAGCAGCATCCCCAAAGCGTGGCCGACCTCGTGGTACGCGGTGATGAGCTTGTCCGCATCGGGGATCACTCGAGACTTGCGGGCCGCGCCCATCGTCACGCGGTCGGCCGCTTCATCCAAATCTTTCAAGCTGACTTTCCGGCGTCCAGCTCGAGCGGCTAGGAGCGCCGCTTCGTTCAGCAGATTCTCGAGATCCGCGCCCACAAAACCCGGTGTGCGCCGCGCCACGACCCTGAGATCCACGTTCTCCTCGAGCGGCTTCTTCCTCGAGTGAACCCTGAGAATTTCCTCTCTGCCTTTGACATCTGGTGCGTCGACCACAACCTGCCGATCGAACCGTCCGGGTCTGAGCAGCGCCGCGTCGAGCACATCGGGTCGGTTGGTCGCGGCGAGGATGATGATGTCACTCTTGGTTTCAAAGCCGTCCATCTCGACTAATAATTGATTCAGTGTTTGTTCGCGCTCGTCGTTGCCTCCACCCATGCCGCTCCCGCGCTTCCTGCCCACGGCGTCGATC
>JANYHH010000113.1 GCA_025359505.1 Deinococcales bacterium | reverse complement strand
GATCGACGCCGTGGGCAGGAAGCGCGGGAGCGGCATGGGTGGAGGCAACGACGAGCGCGAACAAACACTGAATCAATTATTAGTCGAGATGGACGGCTTTGAAACCAAGAGTGACATCATCATCCTCGCCGCGACCAACCGCCCGGATGTGCTGGATGCGGCGCTCTTACGACCCGGACGGTTCGATCGGCAAGTCGTGGTCGACGCACCGGATGTCAAAGGCAGAGAGGAGATTCTCAGGGTTCACTCGAGGAAGAAGCCGCTCGAGGAGAACGTGGATCTCAGGGTCGTGGCGCGGCGCACACCGGGCTTTGTGGGCGCGGATCTCGAGAACCTACTGAATGAGGCGGCGCTCCTAGCCGCTCGAGCTGGACGCCGGAAAGTCAGCATGAAGGACTTGGATGAGGCGTCGGATCGGGTCAGCATGGGGCCCGCCCGCAAATCCAAGCAGGTGCTCGAGGTGGATCGGCAATTGGTGGCGTATCACGAGGCGGGTCACGCAGTCACGGCGAACCTGCTACCGCTGGCCAACAAAACGCATAAATTGACGATCGTGCCACGTGGCCGCGCTGGCGGGTACATGCTGCCGATGCCGACTGAGACGATGCACTACACCAAGTTGCGGCTTTTGGACGAGATCGCCACGACGCTCGGCGGACGCGTGGCTGAGGAGCTGTTCGTCGGCGATGTCACCACGGGCGCTCAGCAGGATTTCCAGCAGGGCACGAGCATCGCCCGGCGGATGGTGGCGGAGTGGGGCATGAGTGAACGCCTCGGGCATGTCGCACACATCGTCGAGAGCGAGGGCTACTTGGGGTACGCCAGCGAGAGCCGCAATTACAGCGATGCGACCGCCAAAGCCATCGACGCCGAAGTGCGCGAGATCATCGAAGATCAGTACAGCCGCGTCAAAACCCTGCTCGAGACGAACCGCGAGGCTGTACTGCGCGTGGTGAATGGCTTGTTCGAGCGCGAAACGCTGACGGGCGAGGAAGTGCAGCTCTTGATCGAGGGCTTCCCACTGCCGCCCGTGGAGCAGGAGCGCGAGCCAGTCAAACCACCGAGCAGCAAACCAGAGTCGGGCGGTTTCATCCCGCCGCTGCTGCCCAAACCCGGCGGAGCGTAGAGCGGTTATCGACGGCGCTCAACGCGCTTCGCTTGGGCTGCTCGAGCCAGCACTGCTCGAGTCACCGACCTGCAAGGCGGCTGGCAGCGCGAGGCTCATCTGTGGCAGTGACGACCGAACACCCAGCCCCTCGAGCGCGTTTTTAACGCGGCGTTTGAACTCGCGTGATACGCCCCACTGCTCTTTGGGCTGAACTTTCATCAAAATGCGAATCGTCACGTTGGCAGCGCTGAGGGTTTGCACGCCGAGCATTTCTGGCCGCTCGAGGAACTTGTCCCGCCACGCGGGATCGTCGTGTAAACCATTGGCAACCTCGAGCAGTGTTTTGAGCGCGTCCTCGAGCGGGTAATCGTGCGGCACGTCGATATCGCCGACGACCCTAGCCCAGTCTTTAGAGAGCACGCTGACGGTTTTGATTTCAGAGTTGGGAATCACGTGAGCCGTCCCGTCGAGGTCGCGCAGCACGGTCACGCGTAGGTTCAGGCTTTCGACCGCGCCAGAAAGTCCAGCTTGGCCGTTGACGCGAATCACGTCGCCAACACCGTACTGATCTTCCAACAGCACGAAGAACCCGGTAATCACGTCTTTCACCAAACTCTGCGCCCCGAAGCTGATCGCCAGTCCGAAGATGCTGACGCCCGCCAGCAGCGCTGCGACGTTGACGCCGAGTTCGCCGAGAATCGCTGCGCCGCCGACCACGTAAATTACGACTGTCAACGCGCTGGTCAGCACACCGCGCAGGGTGTCGGTTCGCACGGTGCGGCGCGTGAAGCCCTGACTGACCGTGACCTTGGCCGCCAGTCGTCGCATCAGCCACAGCGCCAGCAACGCGCACAGCACCGTCAGCAACAGGCTCGGCAGCACCTCGAGACTCGCCGCCAGCCAGCGGTTCAGCCGATCCTCGATCACGGCGTCTCTACGGGAATCTGCGTCGTCTCGAGCTTCCTCGTCATGACCTCGAGTCTTGAAGCGACTTTCTCCAGCAGCCCCGCGTCCACGGCTCGAGCGGCGAATTTCAGGGCGCTGTAGACGGCTCTGGCGTTGCTCGAGCCGTGACCGATGAAGACCAGTCCCTTGACGCCCAGCAGCGGCTGAGCGCCGAACTCGTTGGGGTCAAGCTTATCCGCGACACTTCTCAGCGCGGGGCGCACCAGCGCCGCGCCAATTTTGGTCAACAGATTCCCGCCCGTCAGGGCTTCTTTGATCCAACCGATCATCACTTTGGCTTCGGCTTCGGCCGCTTTTAAGACAATGTTACCCGTGAAGCCGTCGGTGACGACGATATCGACCGTTCCCGTAAAAATGTCGCGCCCTTCGACGTTGCCGTGAAAGCGAATGCCCGGCGTGACTTTGAGCAGGTCATACGTCTCCAAAGTCAACGCGTTGCCCTTGCCCTCTTCTTCACCGATGCTCAGCAGTCCCACGCTGGGCGAGTCGTTGCCCTGCATCGCGCTGACGTAAGCGCTGCCCATCAGCGCGAAGCCTTGCAGGAACTCCGGGCGGTTATCGGCGTTCGCGCCGACATCAACCAAGGTGATCCGCCCGGTTTTATTGGGGAAGTTCGACAGAATCGCGGGGCGCTCGACGCCCGGCAAGCGCCCCAAGCCGAACAACGCGCTGACCAATGTCGCGCCGGTGTGACCCTGCGCGACCACCGCGCTGACTGTTTTTTGGCGCAGCAGGTTCATGGCGACATTGATCGAGAGGTTTTTGTTTTTGCGCGTCACCGTCGCGTGATCGTCCATACCGATCACATCCGAGGCATGAACGATCGTTATTTTCAAGCGGCTCGAGTCCGCAAAGCGCTCGAGTTCGCGCCGCAAATCGGCTTCGCGCCCGACCAGCGTAACGGCAATGCCTTCGCGGGCAGCCAGCACCGCGCCTTCGCAGGTCGCGGCTGGCGCATGATCGCCGCCCATCGCGTCCAGTGCAATCGGTAAAGAACTCATCGCGCTGGATTTTAGCACCCGCGTCTCAAGTGACTGCCTGAGGCTGCGAATCTCGTCTAGATTTTTGTCGTGGCTCGAGTCTAAGGACGTATTCAGATGTGTGAGCGAAAAACCGTAGGGTCGCAGCGACCCAGCCCGAAGGTGCATGCTTTGCGGTCAAGAAGCGACCCAGCCCGAAGGTGCATGCTTTGCGCCTCAAGACGCCATGTTGCGCCCTTTCAACCGCGCAGCCCCACACCAAAAGCGTGACGAGGCTCGAGTCATCTCGAATTCAGGCCGAGAACCCGCCGCGCCAATCTTGCCCTCGAGCGCAAATCAAACGGCGATCTCGAGCGAGAATGGCAGGGTGACTGACCCAATCTTTAAACGTGCGGACGACTCGAGCGACGAGGCTTTTTACGCCGCACCGCGTTTCGTCACGCACATCGACGCGGGTGCGATTGCGGCGGTGACGCAGCTCTACCGCGAGTACCTGCCCGAGGGGGGCGCGATTCTGGATCTGATGGCCTCGTGGGTCAGTCACTTGCCATCAGAAATCACGTACTCGAGCGTCACGGGGCTGGGCATGAACGCGGCGGAGCTGGCGGCCAATCCGCGCTTGACGACTCAGATCGTGCAGAACCTCAATCGCGATTTTATTTTGCCGCTCGAGACCGCCAGCGTTGACGGGGCGTGCATTTGCGTCAGCGTCGATTACCTGACGTGCCCCGTGCAGGTGCTGCGCGAGGTCGGACGGGTACTCAAGAATAGTGCGCCGCTGGTCATCACGTTTTCCAATCGCTGCTTCCCGACGAAAGTCATCGCGCCGTGGCTCTCGCTTGACGACGCGGGGCGCGTGGAGTTGGTCAAGGGTTTCCTTGAGGCGGCTGGGAATTTCGCGTCGATAACGACGCTCAATCGCAGTCCTCAGCGCGGCGATCCGCTCTACGCGGTGATCGGTCACGCGGCTGAACGCAGCACCTCGAGCACCTGATTGCCGTAACGGGCGATTTGGTCGCTACTGAGCGTGTCGTGCAGATCCTCGAGCGTCGCGGTGGGTGCGTTGACCAGTGCCTCGAGCTGCGCGTCGCTCAGGATTTCAGATTTGTCTTTATCGGTGAGTTTGGCGAGGTTGCTGCGCCATTTCTCCAGCGCGGCTCGGCGCTGCTCGAGAGGATTGATGACCGTTACGGATTTGGTCGCAGAGCGGTTTCGGGTCAGCAGGTACGCACCCGCACCGACCAGCACCAAGGCGATCAGCAACGCGTTCTGCGTGACGAAAATCAGGATGGCAATCGCGGCGAGGATGCTGGCGGGGTAAATCGCCCACCTGTGGATTTTCGGCTCTAAGGTTTTCACAGCGTAAAACCCGCCCGCCAAGCCGAGTAGAAATGCGCTGCCTTCAAACGGCAGTAACGCCTCCAACAAAACGCCGACCGCGATGCCCGCGAGGATCCCGCACGGCACGGCGAAGCCAGCATTGCGTGTGCGGCTGTACGCAACCCCAAACGCGGCAGCAATGGCGGCAATCCACAACCAACCGCTGTCACCGCCAATCACCGTCGTTAAAAACCACAAGGCTCCCAACCCGATTAAAGCCAGACCAATTTGCTGCTCTTGAGTTTTTAAATTCATAGATTTCGATACGCGAAGCCTTCAGGGATCGTTCCCAACTTGGGTACGGCTGGGGTCGCTCGAGGGTCGTGATGGCGATTGGGTGACACAATTGAGTGCCACGATGTCGAATTATTCACACCATTAGATGAGAAGCCATCGCCAAACCTTGGCAGTTCTCTCAGAGTATCGGCGTGACTAACACGAGCACGATTGGAATTTTTAAGCTCGAGATCATTATTTTTGGCTGATTTTATGAGAAAATATGAGACCAAATCTCAGGTGTTGCTTATCAATCCTCCCTACACTCTCTTTCATGTCCGTTCGGCGCTAGGTCGCTGGACTGAACTCTTTCTCGGTCGCCCTCACCGACGAAGCGCTGCGCTCGAAGATCACGACCCGAACTTGGCAAGCCAAGCAGCTCAGTCACCTGAGCCAGCCAAGTGAGATCTCTGAGTGCCGCAAAGCCGCGTCCCATTCATGGCGCGGCCCCGTTCATCAGGAGGCAACAACACATGCGTTATCTCATCCTGTGCCTGTTGGCACTCACGTGTGCTGCACAAAGTTTCGCGCAGAGCGTGACCGCCCCACAAAGCAACACCGATCTTCAAAGCTTCGAAGCCGACGGCACGCTGCTGACCTCGAGCCTCGGATTGCCGTACAACCTGCTGAACCTGCCGCTGATCGGCATTCAGCTCCTCCCAACGGCCGTGGCGAAGTCAGCCGTGGTGAAGCCCATCGTCGCCACGAAACCAGTCGCCGCCAAACCAGTCGCACCGAAGCCCGTCATCTCGAGCAAGCCCGTCGTGGTCGTTAAGCCTGTCGTCGCCGCCAAACCAGTCGCTCCGAAGCCCGTCGTGGCAGCAGCGCAACGCGGCGGCCCGAGCTACCTGCTCAAATCCACCGCGTACAACTCGCACGCCAGTCAGACGGATCGCACGCCGTTCATCACCGCCACGGGCGCTCGGACGCGCTTTGGGGTGATCGCCCTGTCGCGTGACATGCTGCGAAGCGTGCCTTACGGCTCGCTGGTCAAAATAGAGGATCTGGGTTCGTGGGGATCCGGGCGCGGGCGCGGCACGTACAACCGCATGCTGTCCGGCGTGCTGTTCCAAGTCGAGGACACGATGAACCCGCGCAAGGTTCGCACCGTCGACGTCTGGTTTTACAGCCGCTCGCAGGCGCTGCAATGGGGCGCTCGGCAGGTCAAACTGACCATCATCAGACGCGGCCGCTGAGCGTCTGGGCAAAGCGGCAATCCTTAGCCCGATCAGGCTCGAGCATTGCCGTAGAGCGCGGCTCGAGTTCCGTCACACAGTGGTCTCGAGCGTGCGCTGACCCTGCGAGCACAAGCACTCAGGTGCGTGCAGTAGACTCAGCTCATGTCCCTGACGTGGCTGCTGGCCTTATCGCATTTGAAGCGCCGCCAGACTCAGAATGTGCTGTCGGTACTCGGCGTGGCCATCGGTGTGATGGTGCTGACCACCGCGCTGGCTTTGACCAACGGTTTCGTGTCTGCACTGTTTGACAGCACGATCAAAGCCCAGCCGCACATTGAACTCGAGGCGTGGGAAAGTAACCTCGCGGGCGTCCCCAGAGACGCGGCTTTAGAGGCGCGACTCTCGAGCACCAAGGAGGTCGTCGGTTGGTCGCCGTACATCACCGCGCAGGGTCTGCTGGCTCGTCGGGCGGGGTCGGGGCGCGGCGGCACGCAGAGTCCGGCCCAAATTTACGGCGTCACTCCGCAACTCGAGGTGAATGCGCTGAATCTGAGTCCGCTCGATCGCCAGCGCTTGGCGACACTGCCAGCGGACGGGATACTTTTGGGGCGTGACCTCGCCCGCAGCTTGGGCGCGTTCGTCGGCGATACCGTCTACATCCTGACCTCGAGCGGCGACAATGTAGCCACCACCAAGCGCCAAGCCTTCAGAATGACTGGCATCTTCACCACTGGCAATTTCATCATTGACAACGTGCTGGCTTTCACGCAACTCGAGCCGCTGCAAAGCTTGCGCGGCGCAACTGGTCTGATCAGCGGTTATCACGTGCGCCTGAGTGACGCCGATCTCGCACCGCGTTTGTCCAACACCTTGCCGACCAACCTGCCGAATCAGCGCGGCGCGACTTTTATTGGTAAGCCGTGGCAGGAGAAGTACCGCAATATTGTCGATTCGATGACGTTGCAAAAGCAGGTGATCGCGGCAGTACTGACGCTGATTGTGATTGTCGCGGCTTTTGGCATGGTCAACGTTTTTTTGCTGACGGTCTTTCAAAAAACCCAAGAGATCGCCATTTTGCGGGCCATCGGCGCGAGTACGCGCTTGGTGCAAAACGTTTTCTTATTAAAAGGACTGGTGTTGGGTGGGATCGGTTTGATCGTCGGCAACCTGTTGGGGCTGGCCCTGAGCTACTACTTCGTTTGGCAACCGTTCAGGCTGCCCGGTGATCTGTTCTTCATCAGCGCCCTGCCCGCTCAACCCAAAGCAGCCGATTTTTTGTGGGTCAGCGCGGTTTCGCTCACTGCCACCTTACTGGCTGCCTTCATCCCAGCGCGTTTAGCGGCCCGCGTCGAGCCGGCGAAGATCATCCGTTGAGCGCTGCGGAGCGATGCCATTCTTTTTCTTTGACTTCTTGTCAAAATCCTCGATCCAATGGCCGATATTTCCCAGCAGCGGCTCGAGGGCCACGCCTTTCGCGGTCAGCGTGTATTCGACCCGAGGCGGAACTTCGGCGTAAGCCTGCCGATGAACGATGCCTTGCTCCTCGAGTTCCTTGAGGCGCTCCGAAAGCGTGCGCGGACTGACCTTGAGGATTTTCTCCAAAGCCGTGAAGCGCGTCGGGCCGTTAGTCAACATGTCCAAAATGATGAGTGTGCCTTTGCGTCCAATAACCTTCAAGGTGTCTTCTAGCGGTGACGAGGTGCGTTTCATTAAAGCAACTATAGCCAGCGCGAAATCACAAGAGTCTTACGATCAATTGTGAGGCACGACTTTTTTCAGCGACCAATGTTTGCAGCACGCTGACTTTGAACCGATTGGTGCTGCGGCCCGAAAAATAGGCTAGGCTTTGAAGCGCAACACTCAATCCACGAGGAGGTTTATGTGACCACGCCCAGCAGTGTCCCGCTCTCAGAGATGGTGCAGCACAGCATCAAGGTACTGACCAAGCCCAGCGTGCAGACTTTTGAAGAATTCGAGAATCGCGGGAGCTTGCGCGATGCGTTGATTTACGTCGCCATCGGCGCGGCCGCGATTGGACTGCTGGGGCTGGCGGGAGGCTTATCGGCCGCGATTGGTGGCGTCATCAGCACCGTGCTGAGCTTCTTCGTCTTCACGTATGTCGTGCAATTCGTCGGCAAAGCCCAAGGCGGTACGGGCACGCTCGATCAGGTCGCGTACACGTTCGCGCTGTTCGTGATTCCACTCCAGATCGTTGCGGGCATCATCGGCTTGATCCTGACGATCACGCTGATTGGTATTTTGCTGTTACCGCTGCTCGGCTTGGCTGCCTTGGTAGCCAGCGCGTACTTCGCTTACACCGCGATTCAAAGCAGCATGAACATGACTGATTCGACCAAAGTCGTCATCACGCTGATCGCGGGCGTGCTGGCCTCGGTCGTCGTTGGCGGCATCGTCACCAGCCTGTTCGTGCGCGGCTGACCAAGCGCTTTCGCCAGTCCGACAGTCGGCAAACCATCTCCTCGAGCGAGTCTCCCGAGAAATCGCGGCCAACCCACACAGCATCTCAAGCTCGAGTCATCAAACGCCCCGGCTCGAGCCAGACGAAACGGGTCGCTACTCGAGTGCCTGAAAAAACCCAATTTCAGTTCAGCGAATGCCCGTAATACGGGCATTCTTTTTGCGTGCGGCCGGAGCCGGGGCAACGCAGGCCGCGCACGCGCAGCGCATTGGTCTGCGCTTCGGACAGCGAATCGCCGCAGGTTGGGCAGACGACTTTGAAACCGGCGGGCGTGACATCGACGGTCTTCGCGTCGCCTCTTTGAGACCGAGCGCTGTTCAGGTCGCGCATGAAGTCCTGCGCGTTCATCGCGCCGCGCCCCGCTCGAGCATCGCGCATCACCGTTCTGGCTTTTGAGATCATTCGCACGGTGTCGCGCAAGCGCTGGTAATTGCGGCGAAGCCCAGACCAGTAACCGCGAAACCACCACGCGATCACCGCGAGTACAGCCAGAAACAAGATCAGATTGACGAGGACGCGCACAACCAGAAGTTTAACGGGTTTAGGGACGGGCAAATGCTCAAGTGTTTACGGTCTAGGCTTTTATCACGACCTAAGTTCAATTCTGTCTAATACCGCTGTCGAACTCGAGACACAGAGCGCTTTTAGCGTCGGGAGTCGCTGGTGTAGGGGCTACGGGTACATGGCACACGCATCTGAAGAATATTTGAACTCGAGTCATGATAAAAGCCTGTTTACGGTCAAGCGAGCACTCGAGGATTGCTTAGCTGCTCGAGCGGCGTTACGAGCCGCTTTTGTTCAGCAGCTTGAACGCGTGCTTGGTGATCTTCCAGCCGCTGTTGAAGCCGTGCGTGATCCAAATCATCGCCAGCGGCTCTAATAAGCGGCTCTGCGCGATGTCGCCCAAGTCCACGATGCCCCAGCCGACCCCCTCGAGCCAAGCGGCAATCGCTTGTTTGGCGTCGGCGTCGTTGCCCGCGATGAACATATCCGGCGAACCGCCAATGTAGGACTGCGGGTTCATCATCGCGTCGGCGGTGACGATGTTGAGCGCCTTGACGACTTTGCTTTGCGGCAACCATGCCTGCACCTGCTCGCCCGCCGAGGTGTTCCAGCCGAGCGCCAGCGCGGGCTTGCCGCTACTGAAATCCAGTGGGTTGGTGATGTCCACGACGATCTTGCCCGCGAGGTGACTGATCCCTGCCAGCTCGAGCGCGTTGTGCGTGCCGCCCCAGTTGGTCGCCAGCAGCACGATCTCGCCGTGAGTAGCCGCGTCCGCGTTGGAGCCGATCTGCACGTCTGGCGCGGTCAACTTAAATTCTGCGAGTTTGGCTGGTTCCCGAGTACCGATGGTGACGCTGTGCCCGTGCTGCGCGAGATCTGCGGCGAGCTTTTGACCGACGATCCCTGAACCGATGATGCCTATGTTCATAATGTCCCCCTGTAGCCTCGAGTCTCTCGAGCGCTAACGGGGCAAAGCATACGTCGCTACTAGACAGACCTGTCTATATTTTTTGATACTCGAGGTGATGCACGCGCACTGGTACGCTACGTAATGTGACTCAACCCGCTCCCCGCGAGCGCATCCTACAAACCGCAGCGGCGCTGTTTTCAAAACACGGTTATCGCGCCGTCGGCATCGACACGATCATCCGCGAATCCGGCATCGCCAAAATGACGCTCTACAAACACTTCCCAAGCAAAGACGCCCTGATCGCTGCGTATTTGGAGCAGACCAACGCGGGCTTCTGGCGCTGGATCGATGGCATCACCAGCGCCCATGACGACCCAAAGACGCAACTCGAGGCAATTTTTGACGGTGTAGCCAAGCTCAGCAGCAGCCCCGCCTGTCTGGGCTGCTCGTTCACGCACGCGGCCGCCGAATTCCCAGACTTCGATCACCCCGGACACGCGATTGCGTTGCTACACAAACAGCAAGTCCTCGAGCGTCTGACGCAACTCAGCCGCGCCGCACACGCCGCCGACCCACTTGGACTGGCGCAGGATTTGATGCTCGCGATGGACGGCGCGTGGAGCGCCGCCCGCGTCTTCGGCGGTGGCAACCACGGCTCGAGAGCAGGCGCGACCGCTCGGGCGCTAATTGCCGCGCAGACCAAGGCAACAAACAGCCCAGCCGCGTAGACTCGGCTCCGTGAGCGCCGAAGTGACCCGCAACCCAGCACGCCCTTCTCTTGAGACGGCTGGCTACGTCGGCGGACTGGCGGCCGTGACCGCGTGGGGCGCGAACGCGGTGATGCTCAAATACCTGACCGGCGCGATGCCGCTCCCAATCCTCAACGCCTCGAGATTGTTGATTGCGACGCTCAGTTTTCTGCTGATTATCGGCGTCGTGCGGCGCGGCAAAGGCATCCCCAAGCTGCCCGCCCAAGTCTGGTTTCAAATCTTTATTGTCGGTGCAATCGGCACGAGCTTCTACCAGTACCTGTTCGCTAGCGGCATCAAATTATCCAGCGCCAGTCTAACTGCACTGATTTCATCAACCAATCCGGTCTGGATCGGTCTGATCGGCGCGACGCAGTACAACTTGAGCGCCGGGCGCACGGGCGAGCGCCTGAACCGCTGGCAACTGATCGGCATTCCCGTGACGATCCTCGGCGTGGCGCTGCTGAGCTGGCAGAGCATCACTGTGGCGAAGGTCGCCCCGCTCGGCGTGGCACTGCTGCTGATCGCCAACTTCGCGTGGTCGGTCTACACGATCACCTCAAAGTCACTGTTCAAATACCTCTCGCCGCTCGAGTTCACCGCGTATTCCTTTGCGCTCGGTGGCTTGCCGTACCTGCTGCTCAGCGCGGGCGCGTGGTCGCAACCCGATGTCGCGCAAATCAGCGGATCAGCTTGGTTCTGGGTGGTGGTCAGCGCACTGGTCGCGCAGGTGATCGGCTTCATCGGCTGGTTCAGCGGTACGCAGCGTTTGGGGGCGGCTAAGGTCAGCGTGTTGCTGAACATCACCCCGATCGTCGGACTGGCGCTTGCGGCATTGGTTCTGAATGAAAGGCTGACGCCACTAAAAATCATCGCCGCCGCAGTGATCCTCGCGGGCGTGTACCTCGCCAATCGCCGCGTAGCAATCAGCTCGAGCTAGCACCTCGAGCAGTCAACCTCGAGCGCGAATTTGTTTGGTTTCTCCCTCTCCTGCTGGCGGGAGAGGGAAGCTGAACGCAAGCGAAGTGCCATTGACCTTTAAACGTCAAGTGCAACTCGCTGCGCTCGCCCCCCTCAACCGCCGCCTGCGCGGCGGCCTGTCCCACTGAGGGAGAGGCGAACAGATACAAGCATCTCGAGGCTCGAGCTATCACCTCAGCGCAATGCTGGGATCAGCCACGGCACGATGAACCACGCGACCATCATCCCCGTGCCCGTATACGGCAACGCGTAGATCACTGGCGCGTGCGCTTGCTGCAAATTACCCTTGAGTACGCCGCGCACCACGCCCGGAATGACCATCACGAACAGCAATGCGACGCCGAATGCGAAGACCCACCACGGAGCCATGCGCTGAATCAGCAATGCCCAGACGCCCGCCGCAATCGCCAGCGTCAACAGCGACTGCATCAAGAATTGGACTCGAGGTTTACCGAGCAGCGCAGCCGTGTTGCGTAAGCCCGCCTCGCGGTCAACCTCAAAGTCGCGCACTTGGTTGAAGAGCTGACCGTAGGCACTGGCGGCTGTCATAGAAAGCAGCGGCGCGATGTACGCCGTGTTGAGCGTATCGGCAAACGCGAAATACCCACACATCAGTTGCAGGCTCGAGAGCATCAAGGCGTGCGACACGACATCGATCACCGCAATCCCCTTCAAGCGCCACGGTCGGTACGAGTAGAGAAATCCCAGCGCGATGCACAAGCCGCCCAACAGCGTGACCGTCAACCCGAGCGGCACGAACAACGCCATCGCCAGCCCCGCCACCAGCCAAGACGCCAGACCCGCCTCGCGGCTCGAGATCATGCCAGCACTCACGGGATTGCGCTTGATTTTCTTGGCGTCCAGCGCATCGTCTGGCGCGTCCTCCAAGTCGTTGTACATGAACGCGAATCCGACGGCCAGCAGGTTAGCCGCCAGCACCAGCAGCAGCTTCCATGACCACACGCCGCCCGCCGCCGCGATGCCCAGACCCGTCGTGAAGATCACCGATCCAGCGTAATCCTTGAAGCGCGACAACCGCCACAACCCCGTGAGTTTCGACATCAAACCGCCACTGGATTCAGCCGCTGCAATCAAAATACACGCTCCTATTTGGAATACGTACCAGAATACTGGTTCGGATCACGTTACGCTACCCATGTTGAACATTAGCAAAAGGCGAAGGGCGAAAGTAAAAATCAACGTCCTCGAGACGACCCCTGTGGGAACCGCACCGCCCGAGCCAGCTTCGTACCACTCACGGCACTTCCCTTCGCCTTTTGCCCTTCGCCTGCTCTCGTATACTGCGCGTTATGCTCGAGCCAAGATACTTAAGCACCAACCAAATCCGCGAGATGTTCCTGAAGTTCTTTGAATCAAAAGGGCATCTGCGCTTCCCATCGCACCCGATTCCCGTGTACGGCGATCCGACATTGATGTTCAGTATCGCGGGCATGGTGCAATTCAAACCGCAGTTCGTCGGCGCACCCGCCAACTTCCCCGGACACGAAGGCGAACACAAACGCGTGACCACGGCTCAAAAGTGCATCCGCCTCACGGACATCGAAAACGTCGGGCGCACCTCGAGACATTGCAGCTTGTTTGAAATGCTTGGCAATTTCAGTCTCGACAGTTACTTCAAAAAGGAAGCCATCGAATGGGCGTGGGAGTTCATCACCAGCCCAGAATGGCTCGGCTACGATCCAAGCCGAATTTACGTAACGATCTACAAAGACGACGAGGAAGCCTTCACGTACTGGACGCAAAACGTCGGTCTCGAGGCGAGTCGTGTCAATCGCTTTGACGCCGACGAGAACTTCTGGCCGCAGAACGCGCCGCTCAAAGGCCCCAACGGCCCGTGCGGGCCGTGCTCTGAAATCTTCTACGACCGAGGCGAGGCGTTTGGAGCAGACACGTGGCAGGATTACGCCAGCAACCCAGAATCGGATCGCTTCCTCGAGTTTTGGAACCTCGTCTTCCCCGGCTACAACCGCACCGATGGCGCTGACGGCAAGGGCGAACTCGAGGATTTGGGGCGCAAGAACATTGATACGGGACTAGGGATGATTCGCGCCGCGTTTATCTCGCAGGGCGTGTCGGATTTGTTCGATACCGACGATTTCAAACCGCTGATTCAAGCCGTTGTGGAGCTAAGCGGCAAGCCCTACGAAGGCATGAAAAGCCTGTCACATCGCGTGATCGCCGAACACATCCGCATGGTCAGCATGACCCTCGCGGACGGCGTGAGCTTCGGCACGAGTGAGCGCGAATACGTCGTCAGAAAAGTCATGCGCCGCGCCTCGAGACACGCGTATTTGCTGGGCATGAAAGAACCGACGCTGTACAAGCTCGTGCCAATCGTCGCGCAGACGCTCGGGCAAGCGTACCCAGAGATGGTCGCGGCTGAAGAGAGCGTCGCTAAGCAGATACAGCAAGAAGAGGAGCGCTTCCTACGCACCCTCGAGAACGGCATCGAACGGCTCGAGGATGTGCTGAAAAAACTAGACTATGAGGTATTCAAATCCGGTGCGAGTGCTTTTATTAATTCTGAAGGTAATAACGAAGTCACTTTGGAGAAGCGTACTGCTGACGTTTTGAAATTTAAGTACAGCGCAGGAAGCTTTGACTGGTCTCAAGGTATTGACGTTGGTTTAAATCTGTCCTTTTATGCAGATAAATTCTTTGCAGATTCTGGTCTAGCGAAAACCCTGAAAAAAGTTCAGCGCGTTGTAGATACGGACAGAACACCCGATAAAGTTTTTTTATCTGGCACGGAAGTTTTTACCTTGTACGACACCTTTGGCTTTCCGCTTGACCTGACTCGAGAAATCGCTGAAGAGTATGGTGTCGCCGTTGATGAAGACGGATATAACCTCGCATTGAAAGAAGCCCAAGCTTTGGCTCGAGCGGGCAGCAAGTACGGCAAGAAAGACGGCGTGTTCGGCGGCGGTGCGGACGCGCTCGAGGGGCTGGAGGCGACGGAGTTCGTCGGGTACGACTCGCATCTGTCCAACAGCAGTGTCGTCGCACTCGTCAAAGACGGCGCTCGAGTGGACGCGGTGTCCGAGGGCGAATCCGTGGAGATCGTGCTGGACGCAACGCCGTTCTACGCCGAGGGCGGCGGGCAGGTCGGCGATACCGGGCGGCTCGAGTGGAACGGCGGCGCGGCGGTCGTGACTGGCACGCAGAAGAACGCACAGGGCGTTTTTGTACACAGTGCGAAAATCCTGCGCGGCACGTTGCAATCCAACTCGAGTCTCGAGGCGCTGGTGGAAGTTGCCGTGCGAGCGGCGACTGAGAAGCACCACACGGCGACGCATCTCTTGCAAGCTGGACTGCGGGCGACGCTCGGGAATCACGTGCAGCAAAAAGGCAGCTTGGTCAGCGCGGATCGCTTGCGCTTCGATTTCACGCACAACAGCGCTTTGACGCCGCTCGAGATTCGGCAGGTGGAGCAGCTCGTCAACCGCTGGGTGCAAGCCGATTACGCGGTCACGGCGGAACTCATGCCGCTCGAGGAAGCCCGCAAAACTGGTGCGATGGCGCTGTTCGGCGAGAAATACGGCGATACCGTGCGCGTCGTCAGCGTCGAAGGCAGCGTCTCGAGCGTCGGGATTCTGGAGCGCGTGCAAGGCGGGTTGATGACGGGTGCGACCGAGGTCAGCAGCATGGAGTTGTGCGGCGGTACGCACGTCCCCAGCACGGGCAGCATCGGCAGCTTCGTGATTACCAGTGAGGAGGGCGTCGCGGCGGGCGTGCGGCGGCTCGAGGCGCTGACGGGCGAGGCGGCGACCGCCTTCGTGCGCGACACGCTCGAGCGCACAGGCGCGGCGGCACGGGCGCTCGGTACAACGACCGAGATGCTGACTGAACGTTTGGAGAAATTACAGGACGAGTTCAAAGCCAAAGACAAGGAAATCGCAGCGCTGAAAACCAAGCTGATGCAAGCCCAAACGGGCAGCGGCTCTAGCGTGGATAACCTCGAGCTGGGCGGGTTTAAAATTGCGCGGCTCAGTTTGACTGGCGTCAGCGGTAACGAGCTGCGCGGTGCGGCGGATGATCTACTGGAGAAAAGCAAAGCCGATATCGTCGTCGTCGCTTCGGATGGCGGGCTGGCGGTCAAGGTCAGTAAAGATGCCGTGGCAAGGGGGGCGCACGCGGGGCAACTCATCGGCAAGCTCGCGGCGGCTGGGGGCGGCAAGGGCGGCGGGCGGCCCGACATGGCGCAGGCGGGCGTCAAAGATACAGACGCGGCCCTCGCAGCGCTCGAGGGCGCGTTCTAAACACGGTTTGGCTTCGCTCGAGACCGAGTGTTGCAGGCTCGAGATACTTTTGAGGAGTTGCCTTTGTACATAGCGATTGCTGGAAACATTGGTTCTGGGAAATCCAGTCTGACGACGCTGCTCGCAGAGCGTTACTCGTTGCAACCCGTCTTCGAGGCGGTCAGTGAAAACCCGTACTTGGAGGATTTCTACCGCGACATGGGGCGCTACGCGTTTCAGAGCCAAGTCTTCTTTTTGGGTAAGCGCTTGGAGCAGCACTTAAGAGAAGTCAACACGGGTGGGCGCGTGATTCAGGATCGCACGGTCTTTGAGGACGCCGCGATTTTCGCGCAGAACCTGCACAATGGCGGTTTCATGGATGACCGCGATTGGCGCACCTACCGCAATTTGTACGAGGGCATCTCCCCTGCGCTGAACGTGCCGACGCTGACGGTCTACATCAAATGCAGCTTAGCCACGCTGAAAAAACGTATCTCGAGGCGCGGACGTGATTACGAGCAGAGTATCCCTGATGAGTACCTGCTGCGCTTGAACGCCTTGTACGAGCAGTTCATGCAGGGTTACACGTTGTCGCCCGTGATTACTGTACCGGGTGACGAACTAGATTTCATCGTTGATCGTTACGCGCTAGGCTGGATCTGCGGGCAGCTCGAGGCGCGAGGCTTGGACGTGCCGATGCTGGGAAGCGCCGTCGGAAATGCACATTGAACTGCCTTTGGTATTCATACACTGATCTTGGGGATGCGAATAAGCCCCTCCCCACTTCGCGCTCGAGAACCTCCCGTCTCGAGCGCGTTGTTAGGCCAGCGCGTAATCCCAGTCGCCGCTCAGTCCGAGCATGGCGTCAATGTTCTGCGCGGCTGCGCCGGACGCGCCTTTGCCCAAGTTATCGGCCCTCGCCACCAGCAGCGCCTGTTGTTTCTTGGCGTTGCTGAAGACCATGATTTCCAATCGATTCGTGCCGTTCAGGGTTTCTGGGTCTAGGACGGTGGTCGCACCTGCGTTTTCGATCAGCGGCAGGACGTTGACGAAGCGCTGCCCCGCGTACCGAGCCTCGAGCGCCGCGTGCAGATCAGTGGCGCTTGGTTGGCCCAGCAGGCTGGACAGGTGCAGCGGAATCTGCACCAGCATCCCCTGCAACCAGCGCCCGACGGCGGGCGTGAAAATCGGGTCGCTCGTCAGCCTCGAGTAAGCGCGAATTTCTGGCAGGTGCTTGTGCTCAAAGTTCAACCCGTACCCGCGATACGCGCCGTTCAGGTGATGATCCGAGCCGCGACCTAGGGCGGCGTCGATCAGTTGCCGCCCACCGCCACTGTAGCCTTGCACGCCTTGAATAGACAGCGCCGCGTCGCTCGGGATCAGTCCGGCGTCGACCAGTGGGCGCAGCAGCGCAATCGCGTTCTGCGCGTAGCAGCCCGGATTGGCGACGCGGTGTGAACCTTGGATCAGCGCACCTTGATCGGGCGTCAACTCGGGAAAGCCATACGTCCAGCCAGCCACCACGCGGTGCGCGGTGCTGGCGTCCAGCACCCGAGTCTGCGGGTTGTGGATCATCGCCACCGCAGCCCGTGCCAGATCATCGTGCAGGCACAGCACTGCCAAGTCAACGCTGTTGAGCAGCTTTGATCGCTCGGCGTCGTCTTTGCGCCTCAAAGGGTCAATGCTGACAATCTCGAGGTCAGCTCGTCCCTCGAGTCGGGCGCGGATTTGCAAGCCCGTCGTGCCCGCCTCGCCATCAATGAAAATCGTTGGTTTAGCCATAGGCGCATTCTACTTGTCGGGGACGAGGCAAGCCTTGTCCCTACGGCTTCTCGAGTCCTTCAGGTCGCAAACCCATCGGGCATCGCCGTCTCGCCATGCACGGCGAACTCGAGGATATCGGCGGCTCTGGTCGGGTACGCCGCGAGCAGAGTCGCCGTGTCCGCGCCATTGAAACCCGCGCTGGTAAAGCCCGGAGCCATCGTGCAACCAAAGAGTGCATACGCGCCGCCCGCCAAGACCTGCCCCGCCTGCCACGTCAACGCGGGGACGACGAACTGCACGCGCTGCCCAGCCGCGAAGTCCGCTCCCAGAATCACATCCTCGCTCGAGCCATCGGGGTGCAGCAACACCAGCCTGAGCGGATCGCCGCCGTAAAAATGCCAGATTTCGTCGCTTGGCAATCGGTGAAAACTCGAGGCGCTGTGCGGTTCGGTGCAGTACAGTCCGATCATCGCCGTGGCGACTGGTGCGCCGTCGGGAGTATCACCGATCGAGCGATACGTGCTGGCAAACAATGTGCCTTCGACGGGCAGCGGCGTCAGGCGGTAATGCGCGATCAGGCGCTCAACCTCGGGGTGCATGACCATTTTTAGCACGGCTCGAGGAAATTCACGGTTCGAGCCTCGTGATGTTTTTGGCGTAGGGCTGCTCGGTGGTCAGGGCGAGGCATGCCCATTGACTCCGACTTCATTCAGAACACGTGCTGTACAGCATCTGTGCGAATCTCGAGCGTCGCACAACCCTCTCCCCCAACCCCTCTCTCGAACAGTGTTGATTTGCACGCATGGGCGTGACCGGGAGAGGGTGGCGCTTTAGCGACGGAAGAGGGTGGCGACGCTTGCACGACCTTGCGCGGTCAAACCCTCGTGTCTCACGGCATCAGTGATGAAGTCGGAGTGTATGTTGCAGTGGCAAGCCCCTACGGTTTTTCGCACATGCTCGAGTTGTCACCAAAGCCTTGCTCGAGGTGCAAAAAAGGGCAGCGCAGTTGCGCTGCCCTTTCACGACGATTGCATCAACCCAGTGACTCGAGTTGGTCGCTTTAGCGCTTCATAAACGCGCCGAGAATCCCCTCGAGTACCGCGCCGGTGCTGACCGCGCCCGCGTCCCGCGTGCCATGCGCGTTCGTCTGGTTTGCACCTTGCTGCACCGCGCCCATCAGTTGCCCGAACAGATCGCCTGAGCCGCCAGATTGTTGCTGTCCCCCGCCCATCAGACCGCCGAGCAAACCGCCAAGTCCGCCCTGCGCTTGTGGTTGACCCTGACTAGGGGAGCCGCCCATCAGACCGCCGAGCATCCCCCCCAGCCCGCCGCCCTGCTGCTGTCCACCGCCCATCAAGCTGCCCAGAATGCCGCCGATCCCGCCCTGATTGCCGCCGCCACCGAGCAAACTGCGCGCCAAGCCAATCAGGTCTAAGCCGCCGCCACCCTGCTGTCCGCCGGTCAGCATGCCCAGCACGGGCGCGAGCGCCGCGAGTGGCCCAGCGACGCCAGCGCCTCGAGTGTCGTGATTGCCAAAGCCTTTGGTCAGCGCCCCGAGGATCGGTGCGAGGTCGTTCATGCTCAGTTGGTTCGGGCGTCCCGCGAACGCCTGCGAGCCAGCCGCGAACGCATCGCCGTAGGACTTGGCGGTGAAGCCGCTCCCTTGCGCTGACATCGCCTGTGAGACTTGCGCGAAGGCGTCGCCGAGGTCGGCGTTCGGATCGGTCGGCGCGGCCGCTTGCGCGGCTTGGAATTTACTCAGCAACTCCGTGCCGTGCTGCGGGTGCTGCGGATCAGCGGCGTTGAGCGTGGATTCCTGCGATTGCAGTTGACCAACTACCGCAGTGAGCATTTCATTGAGCGTCATAAGTGTACCCCCCTGTTTTTTCCAGCAAGCAATCTGTGGTGCGAGCAGCAGGTTAGCACCTCACCCGCTCGAGGTGACAGCTTTGGGTTTTTGAGGTCGTTCGAGGCTCGAGGATGGTGATATTGGCGGTAGCAACTGATGTGCTACACAGCTTTTTATGCTCGAGCGGGTCAATGCGTTCACAAGACGCGCAGGGCGACCAGCAGCAGAATCACGCTGCCCGCGACGATGCGGTAAATGGCGAAGCCTTTGAAATTGTTGCGCGACACGTAACGCAGCAGCCAACCGACCACGAGGAACGCGACCACACCACTGACCAACGTGCCGACCAGCAGCGCGGGTGCGCCGCCCGGAATCGCCGCCAAGGTGTCCCGCGCCTTATAAAGCTTGTACAGCCCCGCCAAGCCAAGAATCGGCAAGCCCAAATAGAACGAGAACGCCGTCGCGGTCACGCGGTTGAGTCCTAACAACCAACCGCCGACGATGCTCGCGCCGCTGCGCGAAGTGCCCGGAAACACCACGGCCAGCACCTGCGCCAAGCCGATCCACAGCGCCTGCACGGGCGTGATGCTGTCGATCATCGGCTCGAGCGGTTCTGGGGCGGCGTTTTGCTTGGCGCGGGTGTTCTCTAAAACCCACAGAATCACACCGCCGATGATGAGCGCCAAGCCGACGACGAGCGGTGTGTCCAATGCACTCAAGTATTTCTCGAGGGAAAGCGCGATCAGCGCGGCTGGCACAGTCGCAATCACCAAGTTCAGCCAGAAGCGCAGCGCGGCGGGCTTGCCCTGAAACAAGCCGATCGCTCGAGCCAGCAGGTCTTTGTAATAGTAAAAAACCACAGCCAAAATCGCACCGATCTGGATGACCACCAAGAAGGTCGCGGCCGAGTCCTGAAACCCCAGCAAGCGCTGCGCGACGATCAAATGCCCGGTGCTGCTGATGGGGAGAAACTCGGTGATGCCCTCGACCAGCCCGAGAATAATCGCGTTGATAAAATCCACGCGGCCCAGCATACGGTAGAAAAAGTGAACTCGAGATGAATCCCTTAGGGCGTGCGCGGTTTACCACGCTGCCACGCGCCGTCCGAACCGCCAGCCCAGTGCCACGCGCCGTCCTTGGGCATTGTCTCGAGCACAGCCGCGATGCGCTCCAGATCGACTCGAGCGGCGAAGCGGGTTTTAGCGTGCCAGTCGATCAGCTTGCCTTGCGCTCCAGCGCCGCGCAGAAAGGCAGCGGCCCGGTTGATCGCCAGATCGAACACCGCGTCGGTCACAGGAACGCGCTTCAAGCCCAGCCCCTCCATGACCTTATCGCGGCTCTGGTTGGTCAGCAGGCGTAATTCCTCGAGCAGCGGCTCGAAGGCTGCATCATGCGGCTCTAAAAGACGCAGGCGTTGCCAGAGGTCGTTGCGCTGACGCAGATAATCGGCTTGCGGCAGGCGGTCAGGCATGATCTCGAGGGGCTGTCGCTCGAGGGGCGGTGAGGGCGGCGGCGCGTTGCACGGGCGAGCGGCCGCTCGCCCCTACGGGTGGTGGGGTGTGAGATTTTCGTAGGGGCGATCCAAGGCAAAGCCCTTTGCAACGCGATACCGACCATATCCCGCCTCGAGACTCGAAGGAATCGTCAGTCCACCGCTCGAGACCTCGAGATTTCGTGATGCCAATGCAATCCATGCGCTTAGATTACAGCGTCGCTCACCCCAGCCTCGTAAACTTGGAACAATGATTGAAGACCTGCCCGATTCGCCGCTGGTCAGCGCCGCGTGGCTGATGCAGCACCTCGAGCATCCGAACCTGCGCGTGGTGGACACGCGCTTCGTGCTGAGCCAGCCGAACGCTGGACGCCAGTTGTTTGAAGATCACCGCGTTCCGGGCGCGATCTTCGCCGATTTGGAGCGCGACCTCAGCGCCCCCTCGCGTCCAGATGGCGTCGGTGGGCGTCACCCATTGCCCGCACCGGAGGTCTTGGCAGCGCGGCTGGGCGCGTTGGGCATCGGCGACGAGCACTTAGTGATCGTTTACGACGACCCAAGCAAGGGGCAGGGTTTTTATGCCGCGCATCTGTGGTGGTTGCTGCGCTTTCTAGGTCACGACGCCGTGCGCGTGCTGGATGGCGGGATCACTGCGTGGATCGCAGCGGGCGGGCGGCTCGAGGGCGAGGAGCTAATCCCGGTCGCGCCCGCACCGAGTACATTCACCGCACGACCGAGGCTCGAGATGATCGTCGGCGCGGATGAAGTCGCGCAGCGTTCCACAGACGCCGCGCTGATCGACTCGAGGGCGGCTAAGCGTTACTCCGGCGAGCTTGAACCGCTCGATCCGGTCGGCGGTCACATTCCCGGCGCGGTCAACATCGACTGGGCGCAGGGCATCGTGAATAACCAGTGGCTCGAGGCGGGGGCGCAGCGTGAGCGCTTCGCGCAGATCAGTGACGCCGAGGAGATCATCGTCTATTGCGGCAGCGGCGTCAGCGCGGGCGGGAATCTGTTGGCGCTCGAGATCGCGGGCGTGAGGGACGCGAAACTCTACGCAGGCAGTTGGTCGGATTGGGTCAGTGACCCTGAGCGTCCCGTCGCCACGGGGTCAAAGCCGTGAGGCTCAAACTGGTCAGCGACTCCATGCTCGAGGTTGCAGCCGACTCGCTGCTCGAGGTTGCGCCGAATCTGCCAGACCGCGCTGGCGTGCGGGTGCTGCTCGAGCATTTGCGTGAATCTAGCGTCTCTGCCAGCGTCGGCAAGGTCTGCGGCTCGAGGGTCAGCGCGGTTTACTTAGGCGCGGCGCTCGAGGTCGTGTCGGTGACTTTAGAGCCGTTCGAGTTGGATGATGCTGAACTGGCGCGACACAAAGCGAACGCGTTCATCGCAGAGGTGCAAGGTCTGGAGCAGCAGAGTCTCGAGGTGCAGGCGCTCGAGCATGAAGCAAGGCTGAGTGGGTAACAACGTCACTTGCACAGCTTGTGCCAAAAGATGCAACCTGTTCGATACCGCCAATCTCGAGGTTTCGCGCTCGAGCCGCCACCCACAGAGGTCAGTTCATGTTCAACGCACTCGCCCGCACCGTCGCCACCCGCCCCGCTTGGATTCTGGGATTCTGGGCAGTTCTGCTGCTGATCGCTGCGCCGCTGGCCGCGATGACCCCGCAGCGCTTGACGGGTGCGACCAGCGCGATCAAAAACAGCGAAGCCGAGCGCGTCAATCAGTTAGTCGTCAATGCCTTCGGGCAGCGCCGGATTGACAGCACCTTGATCGTTTCTGAGAGCAGCACCGACCCAAGCGACCCCAAGTTCCTCGAGTCCTACAAAAGATTAATCCAGCAGCTCGAGGCGATTGACGGCGTGTACAGCGTCACACGCTTCGACGCCAGCAGCCCGTTGAAACTCTTCGGGTTGGTGAACGGCGCTCACATCACCGCCACCATCTTAGAGACGCGCTTGGACAAGCCCGAAGCTGTGCTCGAGGAGATTCGCGGGTTGACCAAGGTGGCTGGCCTGCCCGACACGAAACTGTACGTGACCGGCGCGACGGCCGTGACCAAAGATTTCATCGAACGCAGTGAGAGCGACACCAAGCGCAGCGAGCTAGCAGCGCTGCCGCTGACCGCGCTGGTACTGGTGCTGGCCTTCGGGGCGCTGGTCGCGGCGGGGATTCCGCTCGTCATCGGCGTGTTCAGCATCACCTCGGCGCTCGGGCTGGTTTACATCGCCACGTACTTCTTTCCCGTGACCAGCTTCGCGCAGAGCGTCGTGACGATTCTGGGCTTGGGCGCGGGCATCGATTACGCCCTGCTGCTGGTCAACCGCTTCCGCGAGGAGTTGGCTGCGGGCCGCGATCCGCGCCAAGCCGCCAGCAACACCGTCCGCACCGCCGGGCGAGCCGTGGCGTTCAGCGGTCTGACCGTGGCGATTGCAATGGGTGCACTGCTGATCCCAGACCTATTGTTCATCCGCTCCATCGGCGTCGCGGGCGTGCTGGCGGTGCTGATGACCGTACTGGTCAGCATCAGCGCCGTGCCAGCGCTGCTAGCGATCATCGGCGAGCGCGTCAACAGCCCGCGCAAATGGCAATTCAAACTGACCTCGAGCGGCGCGAAAAACCCGTTCTGGCACAACTGGGCTGAAGCCGTGATGCGTCGCCCACTGATCGCGGCTGTACTCATCAGCGCGTTTCTACTCGCCATCGCCAGCCCCGCACTGCACATGAAACTCGGCTACACCGGCGCGTTCGGACTGACCACCAATGTCGAGAGTCGGCGCGGTCTCGAGTTAATCCGTCCCCTCGAGTTGGGCGGTAGCTTAGACACCTTCGAGGTTGTGCTGGACTTGGGCACGCAGGATTTTCGTGAAGCGAGAGCCGCGTGGCGCAAGTTGGACGCGACGCTGGCGGGTTGGCAAGACGTGCGACTGGTAATCTCACCGTTCTTGGTGGGCCGATCCGACGCCCTGACCACCACCTCGAGCGGCAACGGCATCACGGCGCTCACCACGCTGACGACGCGCAGCATCAGCGCGGACAGGCGTTACCTGCGCCTCAGCGTGATCCCCAAAGACGCCGTGCCACCGCCCGCGATTCCGGGGTGGCTCGAGCGTTTGCGAGCAGCGGGCGCGGAGGCGGGCTTCAAAACCGTGCTGCTTGGCGGTGCGCCCGTCGGCAGCCAAGAGTTCACCGATGCGCTGGTCGGCAGCATTCCGCTGGCCATCGGCACGGTTTTTCTGGCGACTTTTGTCTTGATGGCCATTGCGTTTAGAAGCCTCGTGATCCCGCTGAAATCCATTCTGATGAACACGTTGACCGTCGGCGCGAGTTACGGCGTAATCACGCTGATCTTCCAGAACGGCTTTCTGGCGGGCTTGCTGAACGTCCCGACCGATGTCGGCGCGATCGACTCGAGCCTACCGCTGGTGATGTTCGCCGTGACGTTCGGGCTGAGCATGGATTACGAAATCTTTTTGCTGAGCCGCGTGCAAGAAGCGCACCTGAGCGGCATGAGCACGGTCGATAGCGTCAAAGCCGCTTTGGAGCGCACGGCGGGCGTGATTACCAGCGCGGCTGTCATCATGCTGATTATTTTTGCCGCTTTCGTGCAAGGCGATGTGATCGCCAACAAAACCATTGGCGTCGGGCTGTTCGTCGCGGTGCTGCTCGATGCGACATTGGTCAGGCTGATTCTCGTGCCAGCGGTGCTGGCATTGGCGGGCGAGTGGAACTGGTGGATGCCGAGCTTTTTGAAACGCGCCCTGCCGAAAATCAGTTTGGAGCATTGAGGCTCGAGGATAAGTCAAAAGCCGTTTTGCTGGCTCGAGATGCGCGGCTCGAGGCGAAAACGTTGATCGCAAAGGCAATCGTCATGAACCCCCTTGAGACTCGAGCAGCGTGGCAGGGCAACCGCAAAGTCAGCTCGAGCGAACTGTTTTGACCGTCAACTGCCCCGTTGCACGGGCGAACACTAGGGTTCGCCCCTACGAGTAAAACGCAAACGCTCTTACTAGACACGGTTTTGCGTAGGGGCTTTCCTTTATGTTCGCCTGCCACATCAGACAGGCGACTGGTCAAAGCCTCGAGAATCGGACGTTGCGGTTTCCCTCGAGCGGCGTAGCGCTGGAAACGCATCGCGTCTGATTTCGCCCTTAAAATCAAGGGTGTGACTCTGCTCGAGGCTTATCGTTCCGGCGCTCTGCGCGATTTCCACCGCCTCGAGCCAGATGATTTCCAAGCTGCGCTGGGGACGCCGCACAAGGCTGACCGCGCTGCGTTGAGCGCCGCCGTGACCGCGTACCTGAAGGCGATGGGCGCACCCAAATCTGCGCTCGAGGCCGCCAAACTTTTAGGGCATCCAGACTCGAGGGTCGTGATGACGGGGCAGCAGGCGGGGTTGCTGGGCGGCCCGATGTACGCGGTCAGTAAAGCCGTGACCGCAATTTTGCTGGCCCGAATGCACACGACCGAGACTCGTCCCGTCGTGCCGATGTTCTGGGTCGCGTCGCAGGATCACGACGCCGATGAAGTCAAAAGCGCGACGCTGCTGGATTTGTCCGAGACGCTGCACACGCTGAGCCTGCCGTTGCCGCAAGGCAGAGCCATCGGGCGAATCAAGCTCGAGGAATCGTGGCTGACCCAGACGCTCGAGCTGCTGCACGCCTTCGATGCGCCACCAGACTTCAAAACGCCCGTGCTCGAGTCGGTCACGCGATGTTTTCACCTGTCCAGCACCTACGCCGAGTGGTTCGCACGGCTGACCCTCGAGTTGCTGGGTTCGCACGGGCTGATCGTGATCGACCCGTTACACCCCGCGATTGCACCGCTGTTCGCACCGCACATCCAGCGCGAGTTGCAGCAACCAGTCGGCTCCAGCCGCGCCATCGAAGCCGCCGCCGTGCGGCTCGAGGCGCTGGGCTTTCACGCGCAGCTCAGGCGCACGACGGGCGCGACGAATTTATTCTTGGAGGACGAATCGCTCGAGCGGCGCTTGTTGAAAGTCAGCGGCGAGCAGTTTGACGCCGCAACCCGCGCCAGCCTCGAGACGGTGCTGGCGAGTGACCCGAGCCGCATTACGCCCGCCGCTGGGCTGCGCCCGATCATCGCCGACGCGACCTTTCCCGTGGCGATCAACGTCTTGGGGCCCGGCGAACTGGCGTATCACTTGGAACTCGGTGGCGTTTACGCGCTGCACGGCGTCCCGCAACCGCTGATTCACCCCCGCATGAGTGTGACGATCCTCGAGCCGCCCGTGGTGCGAATATTGGGCAAATACAACCTGAGCGCCAGCGAATTCGTGAAAGGCGGGCGGGCGGCGCTCGAGGGCAAATTGCTCGAGCAGAGCAGCACCAGCCAGACCTTCAAAACCGCGCTGGACAGTCTCGGGGGGGCGTTTGCCACGATGCGCGAATCGCTCGAGCCGTTTGAAGCGGGGCTGGGCAAGGCGCTGACCCGCAGCGAAAGCAGCTTCAAATTCAACGTGACGCGCTTGCGGCACAAACTCGGCGCTGCACTGCTAAAAGCCGAAACGACTACCCAAACGCACCTCGAGCGGTTGGAAACGCATCTGCTGCCAAACGGCGCACCGCAGGAGCGCGTCAACAGTTTCTTGGAGTTTCAAATGAAGTTTGGGGCAGTGCCGCTCGAGCGGATGATGAAGTTGGAGCCGAGTGGCACGCACTCGCTCGAGATATAGCGGTTGTTCCTAGAGTATTGACCTGCTATTTACTTCCCAAACGGCTCGAGCTGCCACTGCATCATCTAGCCGTGCCTGATCTCGAGCTGTGCAGCAGCGGCGCGGTCACAAGCGGTAGTTTCGGGTCTCTGGGGCGAAGAATAATTTCTACATCACAACCCGTCGCAGCGGCGTGCTCAAGCAGCGTAGAAAGCATTAGGTTTGCGCCTTGCGCTTCGATTTGCGCGACCCTTGGTGCGCTGACCTCGAGCGCTGCGGCTACATCTTTGGCTTTCAAACCCGCTTGTTTGCGGGCGCGAACGAGCGCTTCGCTGACGGCTTTGGTGGCGATCACGTCGCGCACCTCGTCGCGCAAATCTTTAGGTGAGCGCGTGTGGCGAGGAAGCGGAGCACGAACGCTCAGCACAGCACCGCTGCGTTCGGCTGGGGTCAATTGCTCGAGCAAAAATTGCAGTTTGTCGCTCATTGTTTCGCACCTTTCAACATCGTAAGCACATCGTGTTTGAAAGCAAAGTACACCTCGAGCGCTTCGCTGAGCTTCAGGCGATTGGCTGCTTGACCTGTTTTTGTCTCTGCGTTCACAATCACCGCGAATACCTCCGCTTCGTCGTGCTCTGTCAGTTGTAGCGGAAACTAGTAAACCCGCGCCCCGCCCTTTTGTCCGCCTCGAGAGCGCGTTTTTAGTTCCCAGATCGGCGTTCCCTTGAGCGGTTGAGCGTAGCGGCTGCCCAAACTGTAAAGCGTCAAATCCTCAAGCATGGTGATGATCGCGTCGAGCGCATCTTGCTGCCCTGCATCTGCCATCTCAAGTAAATCCTCGACAATGCGCGGGTGCTGAGCGCCAAGCCGATTGGGGTGACGCGGCTGGAGCAATCTCACAAGTTAAGTTTAAGCTTCATTTACTAGCGCGTCAAGCTGTCGTTTGCCTCGAGCACCAACCCGCCCCACACACAAAACTGCTCGAACTGCCGCGCCTCACCAAACCGCAAATCATCTCGAGGACGCTCATCTCACGCCCTCGAGCGCGAGGGATTTTTTGAAAACTTGCAATTTCTGTCGCCCTCGAGATACAGTCTTTGGCAGATGTGTAACCGTTCGCCATTTTATGCGTACTTTTACGGCACTCACCCGGCGGTGAAGGCAGCGTAAACGTATTGCGATTGAGAAAGCCGCCGGTAAGCCCGGCGGCTTTTTATTTGGCGCTACGGTTGAAAGGAACGTTCATATGCAGCAAACCGATGACCTGAGAATCCGTGAAATCTTAGAACTCACCCCGCCCGCGCACCTGCTGCGCGAGTACCCCGTTTCAAATGCGGCCAGCAACACCGTGGCCACCTCGAGACGCGCCATGCACCAGATTCTGCACGGTCACAGCGACCGCTTGATCGTCGTGGTCGGGCCGTGCAGCATCCACGACACGACGCAAGCGCTCGAGTACGCAAAGTTACTCAAAACCCAGCGCGATTTGCACCGGGATACTTTAGAGATCGTGATGCGCGTGTACTTTGAAAAGCCGCGCACGACCGTTGGCTGGAAGGGCTTAATCAATGACCCGCAGATGGACGGCAGCTTCAAAATCAACGATGGCTTAAAAATCGCCCGGGCGCTGCTGCTCGAGATCAGCGAGTTGGGCGTGCCGAGCGCCACAGAATACTTGGACACGATCAGCCCGCAGTACTACGCGGATTTGATCAGTTGGGGCGCGATTGGCGCTCGCACGACCGAGAGCCAAATTCACCGCGAACTGGCCAGCGGCTTGAGCTGCCCCGTCGGGTTCAAGAACGGCACGGACGGCAACATCAAAATCGCGGTCGACGCGATCAAAGCCTCGAGCCAACCGCATCACTTTTTAAGCGTTACAAAGGGCGGTCACAGCGCGATTGTCAGCACGAGCGGCAACGACGATTGCCACGTGATTCTGCGCGGCGGCAAGCAGCCGAACTTCGACGCCGCGAGCGTCAACGCCGCAGCGGGTGAGATCAGCAAGGCAGGACTCGAGCCACAGATCATGATCGACTGTTCGCACGGCAACAGCAGTAAAAATCACCTCAACCAGATTCCGGTCGCCGCCGATGTCCGCAGTCAACTCGAAGCGGGCGATGCACGAATCGTCGGCGTGATGCTCGAGAGTAACTTGAACGCTGGGCGGCAGGATTTGATTGCGGGTAAGCCGCTCGAGTATGGAGTCAGCGTGACCGACGCCTGCATTAACTGGGCTGATACGGTCGCGGTACTCGAGACTCTGAGCGCAGGCGTGCGGACGCGGCGCGTACAGCAAGGCGCGGTGGCCGTGTGAGGCTCGAGAACTCAGCTTTCTCGAGGTTTGCGGTTGGGACGCTGCTGGCACTCGCGTTGTCCTCTTGTTACAACCGAGGTTCGACCGCCGCATCGGTCTTTCCGATCAAGAGCGGCGAGCTATGGGAAGCCTCAGTAACTACGGGGGACGCCGCGTTTATGACCCAATTTGAGTTGCGGAGCGCACCGACTCGCAAGAACGATACCGAGAATATCAGCGCTGGCTTTCGCACCACGAACGGCATCAAGCGCGGGAGCGGCTACGTCCTAGCTAAAAGCAACTTATTCACAGTTTATTTTTGGTTCAGCGATGACCCGTACAATTTCGCCAGTTGCCAAGTCCAGTACGGGCAAGCGCTCGAGCGTCGGACAGTCGGGTTCTCGAGCTTCGTCTATCAAGGTACAAGCCAGACGCTCAAAGACGGCTGTACATTGACGCGACTTCGGTAACTTCAGCGCTCGAGTCCCTCGATGGATGAAATTGCGAGTGTCCAAATGCGACATGAAAAAGCCGAGTGGGTTTAATCCACTCGGCTTTTTTCTTGGTGACGGGACTCGAACCCGTTTCCGACTGCTTAAAAGGCAGGTGCTCGTCCCTCGAGCTTCACCGATTTGTTCGTTCGCGGTGAGGTTCGACCCTCACATCCATCTGCTTAAAAGGCAGGTGCTCTTCGCCTGAGCTACGCTTGAACGAGGAGAGAATAGACCATCCGAACACGGTGCGCTGTGAAAAAACCCACATTTCAGCGGCGAGCGGGTTAGTTCCACGCGCTCACCCCTCTATACCAACCGCGAAGACTTGACCGGCGCGAACCTCGAGCTTGATTCTCGGCAGCGGCTCCAATGCGGGGCCGCTGACACTTTTACCGGCCAACTCTGGGTCGAAGGCGCTGAAATGGCAGGCGCAGCCCAGCACGGGGTGTCCATACTCGGGGCGGTACTTGTAAGCCATCTGTGCGATCTCTGGATTCTTGATGTACTCGCAGGTGCAACCCAGATGCGTGCAGCGGCGGCTCAATGCCAGCAGGTGCAAATCAGCCTTTGGGCTGATGCCGCCCGCCTGCGGCGCTTTGACGCGCACCACAATCGCATCACCATTCGCGTATTTGAAGGCTTTGCTGTCCCAGAGTGCGGGAAACTCCTCGAGCACAGCAACACTGACCCGCTCAAGTGATTTGAAGGTCGGACTCGAGCTGGGGACGGGTTTACCGAGCAAAATGCGGTAACTGCGAATCCCGAACCACGCGAAGAAGCCACCAGCGGCCGCGACGGGCGCGACCCACCAATATTCCAAAAGCGTGCGCCGCGTGACAGGCTTCATGGCTTGAGGTTCTGCACGTGCCCCACCAGCGCCTCGAGTTCAGAGCCTTTGATGCTGGGGAAGGCAGGCATGAGCTTGTTGACGGAGCCGTTCGCCAGTTGCTGCTTGATGAACGCCGCGTCTCTGGCACGGCTCGAGGCGATCAGGCTGGGCGCAGTGCCTGAAATACCCGCGCCATTGGCGGCGTGGCAGCCAGCACAATTAGTGGCGAACGTGGTCGCGCCGATGTCGTCGCCGCTAACGCGTTTCTTGGCGGCAGCGATCAGTTCGATCACTCGAGCCTCGCCTTTACCTTTGGTGACGCGCTGGTACTGCTCCCAGACCGCCAGTGCGCCCTTAGGATCGTTCTTAGCGCTGAAGAGAATATTACCGATGGTCAGCAGCGCTTCGGCGTCGTTGAATTTCGCGGCGGCTCTGAGCAGCGTCAGGGCTTGGTCGTTGTCGCCGCTGAAGAACACCAATTGCCCATAGCGGCTGACGGCTTTGATGTTGCTGGGGTCTAGACGCAGAATCGCACCGTAAGCTTGCGCGGCGCGTTCCCACTGCTGCAATTCCCACGAGGCCGCGCCGTAAGCCAGCAGCGTCGCCAGCTTCGGTTGACCGCCCACGCCGGCCGCTTCACGGCTCAGTTGGCCCTCGAGCGCGAGGAGTTTGTTGCTCTGGTCGTACAGTTCCGCTTCGCCATCGCGCAATGCGAGGCGTTGCAGGCTGGGCACGGCCAGCGCCGAAATGCCGCCGAGTACGACAGTCACCACCGCGAGGCTCAGCGCCGCACCGCGCCACGCGGGTCTGGCGGGGGCTGGCTGGCTCGAGGCAGTCTCGGGGAGCGTTTCAATCCGCCCCAATAATCTGGCGGCTCGAGCCTCGTCCAGTTGCTTCAAGCGCTCGAACTCCGGCGTTTCGAGGTCGCCCGCGTCGCGCATCCGCTCGAGGTCAGCGATTTGCGTCAGCGCCGCGTTCAACTCGTCCCGCAATTCATCGCGCTCAGATTTGACATGCAGCGCAGCGCTTGAGCTGCGGCGCAGCGGCAGCAATGCGAAGCCCGCGCCGAGCAGCCCCAGCGCGACCAAGGCGATCACCAACGCGGTCATCACGATTCCCTCAACTGCCTGACCCGCTCGAGCAGCGCCGCGTCCACTGGCTCTAAGGTTTGCGGGGTTGCGGCGCGGCGCAAATAACCCACCAAGCCCCACGCGCCCAAGCCCAATGCACCGAGTGGCAACAGCCAGACCAGCAGCGTCACGCCGCTAAACGGCGGCTCGAGCAACACCGATACACCGTATTTCCCAACAAAGAACGCTTTGATCTGATCACTGCTCTGCCCCTTGCTGACTTGCGATCTGACCTCGGCGTACATGCTTTTCGCAAAATCGCTCGGCGATTCGGTAATGGAAAGTCCGTTGCAGACGGGGCATCTGAGCGTCGCACCGACCGCTCGAGCCGCGTCATCGGTGCTGGTTTGCGCCAACACCGTCAGGCTCAGCAGCACCACCAGCAGCGCCAACACCCGAGCCATGACTTACAACCCCCCGATGGTCTTCAAGCCAGCCTCGAGATCCGCGCGGGTGATCGGGCCCGCGTTGTGGCGCTGAATCACGCCAGCGCGGTCAATGAAATAGGTTTCCGGCACGCTGAAGAGCGCGTATTTGACGCTCGAGCGCCCCGCATCGCTGTCGTCGTCAATTGCGATTGGAAAGCTCAGGCTGTACGTGTCGCGGAACTCCTTGGCTTTGTCTAATTTATCGTTGTACGCGATCCCCAAAAAGATGACGTCCTTAAAATCCTGCGCTGCCGCCGAGATCATCGGCGCTTCGTCCTTGCACGGCCCGCACCACGAGGCGAAGAAGTTCAGCACGACGGGCTTACCCTTGAACTCTGCCAGACTGACTTTTTTACCGTCCAGCGTCGCCAGCGTGAAATCCGGCGCGACCTTGCCAGTCACGGTGGCGGTGCTGGTGTTCGCAGGCGCTTGCGGCGTCAGCAAAGCGGCCAGCAGTCCACCGAGCAAGACGACCACGACGGCGGGAATTAAGAATTTGCGGATGCTCGAGTTCATGGTGTCCTCTGTTAAAAATGAGTGATTTTGATTCACTTGCGTGCCGGAGACGTTTCTCGAGGATAGTTGCGAGTACCGCAAAACGCTGCGCTGTGCCATTTGTGAACTTCTTGCAGAAGTTCAGTCTGTGGCGGCTTGCATCGCGCTGTGAGTGGCTCGAGACTCGGTGACGACGCTGGGAATCAGCGTCAGGCCCGCGCCGATGATGAGGATCAGCCCGCCGACCCAGATCCAGCCGATCAGTGGGCTGTTGATGAATTTGATGCCAACCTGACTACCCGCGTCGTTGGTCTCCAAAAACACCGCATAGAAGTCGCCCAGCAGATGGTACTGAATCGCGGGCGTCGCAACCGTCGTCTGCTGCACGCGGTAGAAGTTCTGGCGCGGATAGACGTTTCCGCCGTCCAATGTCAGTTCGGCGGCCGTGACATCGCGTTCGGCTTCTTTCTGCCCGACGATGCCGCTAAAAGTCACGGCATGTCCCATGACCTGCTTGGTTTCGCCTTTCGTGAACGTCACCTGCTGGTCGGTCTTGTACCCGCCGCTGAACGCGATGCCCAGCGCGATCACGACCACGCCCAGATGCGCTAAGTAAGCGCCGTAACGACGGGGGAAGGCATTCAGCAAATCGCCCATCGCCGCGAATACGTTTTGTCTCGAGGCTCTTATTTTCGCACTGATCGCTTTGTGGGTCAGGCGCACGATCACGAAGATGTTGAAGAACGCCAGCACGACCGTCAGCCAGACATCCCACAGCCGCACACCGAGCGCGAACGTGACCGTCCCCATCACCAGCGCAAGGATTGCTGGCACGAGCAAATTCTGGCGCAACGTTTCGCCCGTGGCGCGTCGCCATGTCAGCGCGGGCCCCATCGCTTGCAGCGCCAGAATCGCCAGTCCCAGCGGAATGCCGACGGCATTAAAGAACGGCGGCCCGACGCTGGTCTTCGCGCCCGTGAAAGCTTCGACAAAGACTGGGAACAACGTGCCAACCAGCACGGTGAACGCGAAGCTCGAGAACAGTAAATTGCCGGTCAGAAACGCGCCTTCCCTCGAGACGGGGCTGTCGAGTTGATGCTCGTCGCGGATCTGCGGCAGGCGGCGGTACGCTAACGCTAATGTAGCGATCAGCACCAGTGCGAAAAACCCAAAAAACACCGGCCCGATGGGTGTGCGCGTGAAGCTGTGGACGCTCTGGACGACGCCACTGCGGGTGAGAAAAGTTCCCAACAGGGTCGTTGTGAACGCCGCGACGATCAAGCCCAGATTCCAGCCTTTGAGCATCCGGCGGCGCTCCTGAATTTGCAAACTGTGAATGAACGCCGTCGCCATGAACCACGGGATCACGCTGGCGTTCTCTACAGGATCCCACGCCCAGTAGCCACCCCAGCCGAGCACCTCGTATGACCACCAACCGCCCGCGATGATCGCCGCGCTGAGGAACGTCCACGCGACAATGCTCCAGCGCCGCGTCTGCACCAGCCACTCCTCGCCCAAGCGCCCAGTGATGAGTGCCGCGACCGCATACGCGAATGGCACGCTCAAACCGACAAAACCTGTATACATCAGCAGCGGATGCACCGCCATCATCCAGTGGTTTTGCAGTAAGGCATTCGGGCCGCGCCCGTCAGGTGGCGGGATTGGCACGCCGATGAACGGACTGCCGACACTGGCGTTGACGCCCAAGAAAAACGCCAAAACCGCAAACAACGTCATCAGCGCATACGGGCGCAGTCCGTCGGCTCGAGCGACCAGCGCCACGAGCATCGTGAAGCCCGCCAGCATCCACGCCCACAACAGAATGCTGCCCTCGAGCGCACCCCACAAGGAGACGATCTTGACCCACAATGGCGAGGTATTGGCGCTGTGATTGGCGACGTAACGCACCGATGTATCGTTTAAGAGCAGTGCCGTCAGCAGCACCGCCATCGCAAAGCTCGAGAAGATAAAAGTCAGGATTGCAGCGCGGCGAGCGCTGGTTTCCAAACTCGCGTCTCGAGATTGACCAGCGCGGTACGCACTGACGCCGCCCCAGACGCAGAAAATCAGCGCGGTCAGGACGGAGAGTTCACCAAGTAAAGACATGATGTTGTCCTCGAGCAACCGTAGGGGTGAGGCTTGCCTCACCCAAATGCCACCAAGTCTTGAGGGTGGTGATGGGCGTTGGCGCGTTGGGGCGGGCGATCACAATACCTACTGCACGCATGGGCGTGACGCTCGCCCCTACGAAACCATGTCTGTAGGGGCGAACTGAATGTTCGCCCCTGCGACGGTAAGCCGTCACCTCGAGTCCTGAGATGCGGATCACCTCGAGTCCTTGATCGCGTCCATCAGCCTCGAGTAATCGAGCTTCTCGCCGGGCTTCGGAGCGCGGTACTCTTCAGAGTGTTTGACCAGCAGTTCCTCACCGCTGAAAACGCCGTTTGAAAACTTGCCTTGCACTGTCACACCGATGCCTTCACGCATCAGGTCTGGCGGAGCGCCTATGTACGTCACGGGGTAGCTGGTCGTGCCATCGGAGATGCTGAATTTTAGCTCGAGGGTCTTTAAGTCAAACGATTTCGTGCCGGGTTCAACGATCCCCCCCAAGCGCACCGTGCGACCCTCGAATTTGGCGGTGTCGCGGGCGTACTCGGTCGGCGTGATGAAGAAGGTCAGGTTATTGCTGAGGCTGCTGGACAGTAACAGCGCGATTGCGCCGACAACCAGCAGCGCCGCCACACCGTACTTGACTGCGCCGCTCGAGCGTTTTTTAACTGGGTTCTCGAGATTCATGGCTGCTCCTCGTGATCGCGTTTCAACTGCCGATTGAGTCGAATCAGGTAGACCGCGTAGCCGCCGAGCAGCAAAGCGGCCGCGCCGTACACCCAGTAAACGAAGACATCCCACTGGTTCGGGCTGCCGCTCACGAGGTCGCTCCGGTCAGCGTGCCGCGCAGTTCCATGTCCATCTCCCGCGTCTCCAAATCAGCTTGCGCTCGAGCGAGTTGCCCGCGCAGGCGCAGCAGGTACGCGTAAAGAATTGTGAAGCCGATCAGCGCTAACGCAAATCCGATGGCAATGCCGGGGTTTTGCAAGGCGCTGCGTTGCGTGGCTAGATTGAGGGTCGGCGTCTGGTGCAGCGTGTTCCACCAATACACGCTCATGTAATTGATTGGCACACCGACACTGGCGACGACCGCGATCACCGCGCTGACCCTTGCGCGACGCCCGCTGTCGTTGAGCATGCCGCGCACAGTCAACATGCCGATGTAGACCATCATCATCAGCGCGGTGGTGGTCAGTCGCGCATCGCCCCAAACCCAGTACGCGCCCCACGTCGGACGACCCCAAAGTGCGCCACTGAACAGTGACAGCACAATGAAGACAATGCCGATCTCGGCGCTGCTCGCGCTCAACCGATCCCAGTGAGCGCGTCTCGAGATCAGGTACGTCAGCCCGAAGACAGCCGTGACGCCGAACGCGAGGTACGCCAGCCACGACGCGCCGACGTGAACGGGTAAAATGCGCGTCAGATAGCCTTGCAGCACGTCTGGCGCGGCAGTGAAAGTGAAGTAAAAAGCCACGAGCAGCACCGCGAGGCTCGAGTAACCCAGAGCAGGCGTGATCCACGAAGCGCTTGAAATGGATTGTTTTTGCGTCATGGTTGTCTCCAGTGGCTCGAGTGATGATTTACTAAGCAATATACGCGCCGTCGGTGAGGTTCGTTCAACATCAACTTTCCACCGCATACGGGAACGCGAGGGTGCAGGTCACGAGGTAAATCACATCGAACGCCAGCAGTAATCTTAGCCAACCCCAGACATCAATTGAAGGGTCAAGCGTCACGATACCGACCGTGGCTTTGACGGCTGCCAGCACGACGGGCACGACAATCGGGAAGATCAGCAGCGGCAGCAGACTCTCGCGGGCCCGAAGCCCGACGGTCAACGCGCTCTGAAAAGTAGCGACGATGCTGAAGCCGATCACGCCCAGCGTCACCGTCAGCCCGAACTCGAGCCACTGCCCGCGCAGCGTCACGCCGTAGAGCAGCAATGTGGTTGGCACGAGGATCAGCGTCAGCAGCAGCATCGAACCCAGATTGCCCAGTAACTTGCCCAAGTAAATCGCTTCGTGCGGCACGGGGTACAGCAGCAGCGTCTCCAAAGCGCCGTCCTCGGCCTCGCTGCCGTAGGCCCTTGATGCGGCGAGGATGCTGGCGAAGGCAATGGCGACCCAGAGGATGCCGGGCGCGGCGGCGCGGAGCTTGGAGGACTCTGGGCCGAACGCGAACGCGAGGATCATCACGACCATACCCGCGAAAAATAACGTCGCCATCAGCACGTCTCTGGCGCGGCCCTCAATCCGCCAATCTTTGAGCGCGATCGTCCAGACCGCCCGCCACGCGCTCACTGGCTGACCTCGAGCGGCGCGACCTCGAGTTGACCCACATTGACGGGCAAGCTCAGCATCCCCGCCTCGAGCGTCGTTTCAAAGTTGACGATCTGGCGCGTGCGTTCGGGTTCGTGGCTGGCGATCACCAGCGTCGCGCCGCGCTGCTGCTCACCGCGAATCAAGCCCTCGACCAAATCCTTACCCTGCGGGTCTAATGCCGCGAACGGCTCGTCCAGCAAGATCAGCTCCGGGCGCAGCAACAGCATCTTCGCCAGCGCCAAGCGCTTACGCATGCCGCTCGAGTACCCGCGCACGCGGGTCGTCACGCCCCCCAAGCCAACGCGCTCGAGGGCAGCGTCGATGCCAGCTTTGGGGATGCCGTGCATCGCAACGGCGAACTCGAGGTTTTCTGTACCCGATAACTCTGGGTACAAACCCAAGGCGTGCGAGACGATTAGCACGCGCTGTCGCAGCTCGAGGCGATCGGTCAGGTCGTAACCCAGCACGCGCCCGCCACCCCTTGTCGGGGTCAATGCGGTGGAGATGATTTTCAGCAGCGTCGTCTTGCCCGCGCCATTCGAGCCGTACAACGCCAGCGCCGCTCCTCGAGCCAGCGTCAGACCCGTACCGCGCAGCACATACGAGCGCTGATAGCGATACACCAGTCCAGTCAACTCGAGCGCGGGGGGTTCCATTCGCAAGGCATCCTCGCATATGGCGCTGCTCGAGCGGCAGAGGCGCGGGTCACGGCTTGCAGCATCGCCACGGCGTTTGCTCCCTCTCCCGCGTGCGGGAGAGGGTCGGGGAGAGGGGACGAGCGCCAGCGAGTTGCCCTTGACTTTGAACCTCGAGCCGCACAAAAAACCCCCACCTCGAGCAGGCGGGGGCTTTAAAATCTCGAGACTCGAGCGCTTACTTAAAGTAGTAAAGCGGCACGGGGTTGTAACCGGGGATCACGCCGAGGGTGTACACAAAGTTTTGCAATGTATCGCGCACGACCGTGATGTTGGCAGGCTTGACGATCATGATGACCGGCATGTATTTAGCCAGCAACTGCTGCCCCTCGCGGTACAGCGCCAGACGCTGGTTCTGGTTGCTGCTCTTCGTGCCTTGATCGAAGATGTCATACAAGCGCTTCTCCCAGCTTGTCATCGCCTCGCGGTTGGCGGGCCCGCCGGGGGTTTTGGGTTGCGTGCTCTGATGCCAGTAGTACAGGCTGCCGCCGGGTTGCCAGATTGGTTTACGCAATTCTGGGTCAGGCTGATCGCCCAGTGCGACGAAAATCGTCTCCCAGTCCTTGCCTAAACCTGTTCCCAGCAGCGTGCTCGAGAGCACGCCTTTTAAGTTGACTTTGACGCCGATCTGTTTGAAGTCATTTTGGAAGATCGCCGCCATCGCTGGGTAGACGGCGCTGTCCGTGCCGTAAGTCAATGCGAACTCGAGTTGCTTGCCAGCGCGGATGTTTCGCACGCCGTCTCCGTCGGTGTCTTTGTACCCCAGCGCGTCCAGCGCGGCATTGGCGGCTTTCAGGTCGAAGCTGCCGAGGTAGTTTTTGGTGTTGGTATAGAAGCGCCCGGCCGGTGGCACGCCCATGTGACCGGGCAGTTGCGCTTGACCGTTGTAGACATCGCTGATAATGCGCTCGCGGTTGACGGCGAACTGGATCGCCTCGCGGAATTTGTAGTTGCTGAAAACTTTGGCCAAGTCACTGTCTTTGGCATCTTGGTTGAAGGCCAGATGCGGTGGCGAGCCGTAAATCGCGTCTTTGAGTTGCGAGACGACGCTGAGCTTCGCGCCCGCCCGCTCTTGGGTTTTGTAATCCGGGAACTGTGCACCACTGATGTCCAGCGCGTCCAAAGTACCGTTCTTGAACGCTGCCTCCTGCGCCTGCGGCCCGACCAAAACCAGCAGCTCGAGCTTGTCGATGTAGGGCAATTGCGTGCCGCTGCTGTCGACCTTCCAGTAATCGGGGTTCTTGACCATCACCACTTTTTGGTTAACCGTGTAACTGCTCAGCTCAAATGGCCCCGTGCCGACAATGGTTTTCAGGTCGGCATTGGTCGCCCACGCACCGTTGATGTCGGCCGCTTTTCCGCCGCCCTCGACGGTGTATTTGAGCAGTTGATGCTTGGGCATGATGAAGCCGCGCATCTGCACCAGAAACGCGCCTGATGAGAATGGCAGCGTGAAGCGCACAGTGTACTTGTCTAGTTTGTCAAATTTAAATTTGACGCCGCCCGCTGAAAAATTGTTGAAATCGCCGCCCTTGGCTTCGGGGTTGGTGATGATCTGGTCGTAAGTGAAGACCACATCGTCGGCCGTGAACTCCACGCCATCGTGCCATTTGACGCCTTGGCGCAGCTTAAACGTGTAGACCTTGCCGTCCGGCGAGATCGTCCAGCTTTCCGCGAGCGCTGGCTCAATTTTACCTGTGGCGATGTTGCTTTCGATCAAACCATCGAACATGTGCTGCGCGACGCGCTGACCGGCCGAGTCAATCGCGCCGTAATACATGAACGTCTGCGGGGCGCTGCCAATGGCGAGCGTCAGTGTGCCGCCGGCCTTGCCGGGCGTCAAACCGATCTGCGAGTAGTTCGGCATTCTTTTGGCGCTGGGCGGGGGTGCGGCGATGGCGACGAACGCGGCGGCGGTGATGCCGACCACGCCGAACGCGAGCGCGAGTTTGGACAGGCGTTGCTTCATAATTCCTCCTAAAAGTTTGTGCGAGGTAGAGCATAACCTGTCCTTCTCGAGCAAGAAAGGGGTCAGGTAGAATGCGTCATGGTGCAGATTGATTTGCAGCGCGTGATGGGAAACCTCGAGACACTGGCGGGTTTCTCGAGCGTTCCATCGCCAGCCGTGACGCGGGTGTTGTGGACGCCCGAGGACATGGCGATGCGGGCTTGGCTGAAAGGCTTGGCGATCAGTGCGAGCTTACAGTGGCGCGAGGACGCCCTTGGCAACACCTTCATTCGGCTCGAGGGGTCAGACGCGAGTCTGAGCGCGGTTGGCACGGGATCGCACTGCGACGCGATTCCGTACAGTGGGCGATATGACGGCACGGTCGGCGTGCTGGGTGGTCTCGAGGCGCTGATGGCGATTGCGGCAAGCGGCGCGAAACCGCGCCGCAGCTTAGAGTTATTGATGTTCACAGCCGAGGAGCCGACGCGCTTCGGGCTGGGCTGCTTGGGATCGCGGGCGCTGAGCGGTACGGTATCGCTCGAGGGATTGCGCGGTTTGAAGGACGCCGATGGCGTGACGCTCGAGGCGGCTCGAGGGAACGTGGGGTACACCGCGCCGCTCGAGGGTGTGCGATTGCCACAGAGTTACTACGCGGGCTTCGTGGAATTGCACATCGAGCAGGGCCCGCTACTCGAGCAGCAACAGCTCGAGATTGGTGTCGTGAGCGCGATTGCCGCGCCAGCCAGTTTCTTCTTGCACCTGACCGGCGAGGGCGGTCACGCCGGAGCGCGGCTGATGCCGGGCAGACGCGACGCGCTGCTGGCAGCCTCTGAAATCGCGCTCGAGGTCGAACGGGCGGCGCTGGCGACGGGCGCGATCGACACGGTTGGCACGACTGGGTTACTGGAGTTGCATCCGGGCGCGATCAACTCGATTCCCAGCGCGGTCATGATGGGCGTCGACATCCGCGACACCGACGCTGCGCGGCGCGATGCAACGATGAACGCGGTGCTCGAGGCGACCAAACGAATCTGCGAGCGGCGCGGGGTGAGTGACAGGCTCGAGGTCATCAACAGCGATCCGCCGGCCGCGTGTGACCCGAGCTTGCTCGAGGCGATCAGAAACGCGTGCGACCAAACTGGCTCGAGCCGCTTGGAGATGGTCAGCCGCGCCTATCACGACAGCCTGTTCATGGCACGGATTTGCCCGGTGGCGATGATTTTCATTCCGTGCAGGGGCGGCGTGTCGCACCGCCCCGACGAGTACGCTGCGCCCGAGGATATCGAGCGCGGCATCCAAGTCCTCGCGCAGACTTTGTTAACGCTCAGCGCGTGACGGACGGTTGATCGCAGGGCCGCCGTGTCGGGCGGTCAAATCTGCGTGATGCTCGAGCGGTCAGCGTCGGTGTTTCAACTTGTGCTCGAGCATGTGGCTGACTTTTCGAGTACGTCCTCGAGCCGCGCTGTTCAGTACGTCGTCAGATCAAGCTCACTGGCGGGCAAGCCCGTGCGCGGCGGCGGCTGGCTGGCGCTCGCATCCGGCAGCAACTTGCCGGGGTTCATGATGCCTCGCGGGTCGAAGGCCCGTTTGATGCGCCAATACGCTTCCAATGTCGCGGCGGGCGTGGCTTCGGTCATGAAGCCGCGCTTCATCAGCCCAATGCCGTGCTCGCCGCTGAGCACACCGCCGTGACGCAGTGCGACCCTTGCGATCTCGTGCGCGAATTCGTCCACTTGCTCGAGTGAGTCTTTGGTGCGGTCAAAGAGAATGTTGGGATGCAAATTACCGTCACCAGCGTGTCCGAAGATCGCAAACGGGAACTGCGGGTAGTGCAGCGCGACCTCGCGCATCTCGCGCATCGCTGGCTCTAAATGGCTGCGCGGCACGACGATATCCTCGTTGAAACGGTGCGGGCGCAAGTTTCCGAGCGCGGGCGAGACGCTGCGGCGGGCTTTCCAGAGCAGACCAGCCTCCTCGAGCGTCTGCGCGAGTTTGACCGTCGTCGCGCCCGCTTCTTTGAACGCCGCTTCCACAGCCTCGATCTCGAGCGTCACGACGCCCAGATCATCGCCGTCGCAATCGCAGACCAGCAGCGCTTCGGCGTCCACCGGCAAACCCATCTGCATGAAGGCTTCGACGGCGCGAATGCTGTTTTGATCCATCAGCTCGAGCTTGGCGGGCGTCAGGCCCTTGGCGGTGATGAGCGCCACGGCGCGGCCCGCTTTGCCGAGGTCGTGGAAAACCGCGAAGGCGGTGCGCGTGAAGACAGGGATCGGCTCGAGTTTTAAGAGCGCGTCGGTCACGAAGGCCAGCGTGCCTTCGGAGCCGATTATCAAGCCCGGAATGTCCAATCCCGTGCGATCCATGCGCTGCACTGTGCCATCTGAGGTGACGAACTCGAGTTCCAACACGCTATCGCCCGTCACGCCTTTTTTCAGGCATTGCGGCCCACCCGCGTTCTCGGCGATGTTGCCGCCAATCGTGCTCTGGCGGCTCGAGGCGGGGTCGGGCGCGTAGTACAAACCGTGCGGTTTGGCAGTTTTACTGACCATATCGGTAATCACGCCCGGTTGCGCCCTCGCGGTGCGTTGCACGGGATCAATCGTCAGTTGCGTCATGCGGTTCGTGGCGATCATCACGCACGGCCCAATCGGCACGGCCCCGCCCGACAAGCCGCTCGAGCCGCCGCGTGGCACGACCGCGAAGCCCGCGTCATGGCACAGCCGCAGCGTCGTGGCAATGTCCTGCGTCGATTCCGCCAGCACCACCGCGACGGGCGCGGGCCCCTGCGCGATGGCGTCGTAACGGTACAACAGCGTCTCGGTCGCACTCGTGCGCACTTTATCAGAGAGCGCTTTTTTCAACTGATCGAGGGGCGCGTTCATGGTGTTCAGGCTACCGCCTCGAGCCAGTGTTGGGTAGAGACGCACGTCTCAAAGGTTGGCATTTGTCATATTCTCAACCGCACTCATATCGTAATTACGGGTGCGTTTAGATTTTACTCATCAAGTAATATGGGCGGATTGTGAGCCGTCAAAGAATCATTATTATTGCGCTAATGTTTTCCTTCTGCTCCGCCTATTCAGAAGGAACGGTGCTTTTGGTTAGGAATTTGCTTTGGGAAATGAAAACAAATGGAGAAATCGCTTCTGTCCGTCCGCAACGATTGCTCACTCCGTACCGTGACCGTCCATTTGCTCAGCGGTTTGTCGCGGCCATGCCTGATGAGAATGGAAAAGTTTACAACGTTATTTTTACTTTAGGAGCGAAAAAGGCCGAAAAATCTAGCGGAAGTCCCAATTACGTCGATTTTGTTGAACTAACATATGACGGTCAAGACTTCGGCAGCCTCTCTAGCGTTTTTCAAAATGTTTACTCAAGTAGTCACATCATTTGCTTTGATACACTATTCATTAAGAACTCTCAGGTAAATGTCAATGAAGTCATATGGGCGCAAAAAACGATTGATGCGAGCACCGGGAACGAAGGAGATTTTTTCCTCCGTACTGGTCAAACCAACACGTATATTAAAATTAAAAAACTCGGCTCAAACGTAAACGTTTCAATGAGACTTGAACGTTCTGGAAAGATTGGATCACCCAATTGGTCCGCTATCTGTCGAATTTAATACGCGAGGACAGCTTGATATACCGATCCGCGAACTTTTCATGTGGTTAGATTTTTACAATGGTTCATAGTCGTAGTTCCGAACAGTAGCCCCAGTACCTCAAGCCAAACGGCTATGCGGCAGGGTTTACTAGGGCGCGGAAGCAGCGGAATGCATCGGTGAACCGTAAAAGTATCAAAACGAGGGCGTTGGTTTGACACTTATCTCAAAACTCATTGGTCGATGCAATTCTCGAGCCAGTCTCAATTTCCGCGTTGCTTGGCGTAACGCTGCGAGCTGGCGCGTTTACGCATCACCGACGCGTCGCGCTCGAGGTCGCTTTTCAGTTCCTCGAGCGCCTGCATTTCCTGTGCGATCTTCGGGCTGGCGGGCGCGGCGGCCAGCGCAGCGTACTGTGCGCCGATCAGCGCCGACGTGCTCTCCTTGTCGCCGCGATCCAAATAGGCGATCATCTCGGCTTTTGCGCGGCTGCTTTCCAACAGCGCCAGCGCCTCGAGCACGCTCGGGTGAGCGTTCAAGCTTCGGTACGCGGCGTCGCTGACCGCGTGCAAGTGCAGTGCCTCGCGCTGGACGGTGCGCGTTTCCCCGCTGGAGGGCGTGTACGCCAAACGCACCCGCAGCGCCTCGAGCGGCTTGGCATCACTGTGGGGGGGCAGGCTGAGCTTGACCAGCACCTCGAGCGTGCTGGCGTACATCAGGTTGGGCAGCATCAACCGCCCTCGCGGGTTGCGCGGTGCGTCATTGAGGACATCCAGCACCTGCACGCCGTGACTGACCTCGAGTCCGAGGCTGACCGTGCGGGCGAAGCTGTTCTTTAAACCAGCCAGCTCACCAGCAAAGATGTGCGGCAACGCGGTTGGATGCTCGATGAAGTGGTAATTGCCGTCGCCAGCGGTGGCGATCGCCTGCATCATGTCCTCGTCGAAATCGCGCCCGACCCCCAAAGTCGTGGTCGTCACGCCTCTGGCCGCCAGTCCGCGCACGTCGCTGGCGATGCGATCCGTGTTGGTTTCCCCAGCGTTCGCCAGACCGTCCGACAGCACCATCACGCGGTTCAGCGCACCGGGGCGCATTTGCGACGCGACCTGCGTGCCCCCCTCGAGCCAACCGCCGTGCAAATTCGTGCTGCCACGATCTTGGATCGCGTCCAGCACGCGCTGGATGTTGACTTTGCCGGCGGGCGTGCTGGGCAGCGCCACTTCGACGGTATCGTCGAAGGCGATCACGGACACGCGATCCTCGGCTTCCAAGCGCTCCATCACGTACTTGGCGGCGGCCTTGGCGTACTCGAGTTTCGCGCCGCTCATGCTGCCGCTGCGGTCTAAAACCAGCGCGAGGTTGAGGGGAATGCGGGTTGGGTTGCGGGGCGCGGCGGGCGCGTGAATGCGGATCAGCGCGTGTAACTGCGTGCCGAGTTGATTGGCTTGGATTTTCTCGCTGATGATTTCAATGTGTGGTTGCATGGGAAACGCTCCTTTTAGGTGTGAGAATGCGAGGTTAATCCACAGTTAGAAACGCGGACGGGTAGCGACTCGAGCGTGACTCAGGTGCTTTCGGTTGGCTCGAACAGTGCGGTTTCTAAGGTCGTGCCGATCACCTCGAGCAAGCGGTTCTTGTCGCTGCTGCTGCGGGCGCGGCGGTAACGATCCGAGACGTGCAGCTCCAAGCCGGGCGCGATTTCAGTGCGCTTCCAGCGTTCGGGCTGGCGCGGCGGGTCGTGCAACAGGAACGCGGGCAGTGGCGCGGGCATGGCTTGCGTGGGACTCAGGCTGCGGCGGGCGCGGAGACCTTGCAGGAAATCCAGTGCCGATTCGCGCCCGCTCTCCTCTTTCAGCTCGAGCAGCGCGGGCATCTGATCGGCGACCTCAAGCTTCGCACTTTTTTGGCTGATCGCTTGGCTGATGTTTCGGCTTGGCGCGGCTGATCGAGCGATGGTTGGGCTGGATGCGGTTTTCTCGAGCGTTGCTTGGGTCGGTGCGGCTGCTCGAGGTGCTGCGCGGCTGGCTTGGAATTCCTCGAGTTCGCTTTGCAAAGCGGGGTCTCGCCCGTTTAGGAAGGCCTCGAGTTCGCCCGAGTCGCGGCTACAGAAGCCCGCGATGGCTTTGGAATTCCAACCCTCGCGCTGCAACGTTCTCAGACACAAGACTTGCAGCAGGTGGCGGTAGCGGTACAGCGCCTCGCGTCCGATGCGCTCGGATTCGTCGACCAAACCCAGACTGCTGTAATGCCGCAGCAGCCGGACTGAGAAATCCTCCCGCTGCCGAGCGTCGTATTGATCGCTGGGCAGCCTCGCCAAGAGGCGCGTGTTGACCTCTTGCACGAATTCCTCGAGTTTCCACGCGGCGTCCCGCTGGGTCTCGAGGGGAGTGGGTTCGGGGGCAATCACCGGATGATAGTAACAGTAAAAGCTGATCTTGTCAACATCAAGTGTAGGGGTTTGCCACTGCAAACTCGCCGCTCGAGGGTCGGCTTGCAGTGGCAAGCCGCTACGGGGATTTTTCAGGAACGAATCTAGTGCAGCGTCGGTACTCGCATAGCTCGAAAAATGCTTACACATTTTCCCGAGTTTGCACTAGAAACGCTGTTTGAAGCCGTTCAACCCATCCGACGCGCTGACTTCAAATTGCCCCGCGCCGAGCGCACCCAACTCGAGGGTGGCTGACCCGCCCGTCAAGCCGAGCGCCAGCGTCGTGCGCGTACCATCCATTGCTATGTGCGCCACGGCCACGCTCGAGTACACAGCCGCGTCCCATGTCACGGTCACGCTCGAGGCCGTGCGCTGCACGGTCATTGGCTTAACAGATTGCGCTCGAGCTAGCGTGGTGGCAGCGCTTTGCTGCACACTCACCACACCGTAGCCGCTGACTGTCGCTTTGGAAATGCTGCCCGGATCGGGCAGCGTGAAGCTGAACTGAGCGTTTTGCAGTACCTGCCCAGTGCCGTCCTCGTGCGTCGCGGTGCGAAGATCAAACGAAACCTGCTTGACGCCAGTGGCCGTCTCGAGCATCAAGTTGTACAAGCCCGAGCGCGGCGCGGACGCCACCCCAGAAATGCGCTGCATCGGCTCGAGGCTGATCTGCCCGTTCGTCACCGTGCCACTGACCAGCAGCAGGTCAGTCGCGGGGCCGCCCGCGTTGGCTGCAAGGGACGGGTACTGCTCTAAAAAAAGCTGCACGCGGCGGTACATGTAATCCGAAACCCAGTTTGTGCCGCAGTAGCCCATCACGTCCTTGTATTTGGCTGGGTCAACCAGCGTGTTGGTGCGCGGATCAATCCCCCACGAGCCGATGCTGCCGTCCGGGTAAGGGTAATTGGCATCCACGCCAGATGGACCACCGCACGGTGCGTGATACTGCCCGAAGTTATGCCCGAGTTCGTGCGCGATGGTTTTCAAATTCAGGCTACCCGCCGCAGCCGCATCGCCCACCCAACCGATCCCGCCACCAATACTGTAATACCCGTAGTAATAGCGGTTGCTTTTGTCGGCATCGCGCAGCGTCGTGACTTCACCGAGCACTGCGCCCCAATCTGAACCGACAGATTTGACGGTGTACGGCGCTCTGATCTGAATGTCCACATCGGCCAGCGGCCAGTACAGCATCAAACTCGTTTTCAAGGTAGCCGCTGCCGCCGCATCAAACGTCGGCGGGGATTTACCGTCCGCGATCAACGGAACCATCGTCAGGTAGAGCTTGTTACCTGCACCAACAGTTGGTTTGAGAATCTGCGTGTTGTTGCCCTCATCGGACTCCGCGACGCTACGGTTGACATCCACTTCCAACCGAACCTCGAGACCCGCATTGACCCACGCGGCTGGTAAGACGCCCCAGTACGTGCTGGCTAAATCAGTCGCGGTGTCTGTGGTTGGTACGCTGGCGGGTGCGGTCAAATCAAGCGTTCCAACAGTCGCGCCGTTCACCAAAGCCGTTGCCCGCACCGTTACACCAGTTATTCCCGCTTTAGTCGCATTGACAAACGCCCGCAGCACGGCTGCCTTGCCCGGCACTAAGCGCAAGTCGGATTTCAACACGCTTTGCCCCCACTCGAGGCGCTTGACGAACAGGTCTGGCAACGCAGAGTTCGGTGGAGTAACGGGTGGTGGTGAAGCTGGTGGTGGTGAAGTTGGCGGTGGTGAAGCTGGCGGTGGTGAAGCTGGCGGCGCGGTGACTACCGGTGGTGACACCGACACTGGCGGTTCCTGAGTGGGGGCTGATTGGCAAGCAGTGAAAAGCGCGAGCAGCAGTGAAATTCGGAGTGCGACTCGAGCGGTTGACAACATTCGTTGATCTTACGAACGATGGGTCAGTTCGGGTGGCAAGAAACCTCACAGCGACCCAAAAAGGTTCGCAATGCCAGATCAGCGAAGGATTCAGTCAAGCATCACGCCAGTACCTCAGCCGCCTCGAGCGCGTGCGATTCCACACCCAATACCTCCTCGAGCGACATGGTGCGGGCGCGTTCGATGCGCGTGATGCGTTTCTGAAACTGCGAAAACGCGAAGTTCACCAACTCATCCGGCTCGAGGTCGAAGGGCAGGTGCGGGTAGCGTTCAAAAATTTCGTTCAGCACACCAATGGCAGGGATAATCAGTTCCTGCATTCTGTTTTCAATCGCGTCCCACACGGGATCGCCGTGTTCGGCCACCAAGCGGCTAAGCAAATACACACCGTAGGCGATGTGGCGCGATTCGTCGCGCTTGAAATGCCCCATCGCCACTTGCATCCCGGGGAGAATCCCGCGTCGCTCGAGCATCTGCGCGTAAGAGTGATACCCAGTTTCTGCCAGTACGCCTTCGACGATCATGTTGTACGTCACGCTGGCTTCAGCTTGCGCGACCGGGCTGGCGTCGCTGGACAAGCGGTGCAGCGCTTTGGGCAGCGCCTCGTAGAAAATCTGACGGTAACTGGGCGTGTGATACACCGTCAGATCCGGGTGATGCCCGACGACCGCGCTCCAAAACGTGTCGAAGGTATCGACATGCTTGGCTTCTTCCCACAGGAAACTCGTCAGGAACATCTCCTCTTCTAAACGACCTTCTCTGGCAATCGCACCGATCAGCGGCAATAAATCCAGCGTCACCGATTCCTCGCCCGCCTGAAACAAGCCCGTCTGGTGAATCAAGACCTCGCGCTCGAGGTCGGAAAGCGTCAACCAATCCTTGGCGTCTTGGGTGAAATCAATCTCCGTCGGATTCCAAATCCCGAACTTCTTGGCTTTGCGCCACAAGCGCATCGGTAAGCCAGTGCGGTTGAGGGCGCTGGTGCTGGTCTGAAATCCCGTGCGTTCGTGCTCAACGGTCAAGCTCATAATTCCTCCGCCCACAATCCCTTGGCTAGAAACTCGAGGATCACAAGGCTGGTCGCGTCTACCCTCGAGCCAATGGTTTTACGGATGTTCAGGTACGCCTGATTGTAATCCTTGGCGAACTCGAGCCAGTCTTTGCGTTTAGCATCGCTTTCGGCTTTGCTGTAGGTGTCCACAAACGGCTTTGGGGTCTGCACGCGCTTCAATCTAGCCTCGAGCGTCCGCTTGGCCGTAGCGTACCGAGCATTGATGGCTGCTGATTGCGCTGCGCCCGCTTTACTGGTGGTCAGCGCGATCAGCTTTCCCATGTGCAGTTCCACCGTCGGCCCAAACCGCGCTGCGCCGTGAGGGTACATCGTGCCGCCGCCACTGACCAGCGCCGCCAGCTCGGTTTCCGCATCAATGAACTTCCACTCGAGCAGATACACGTTGGTCAGCCGCGCTTTCAAGGCTGGCAAGGCTTTCAAGCTGACCAGATTCGCGTCGTGCTGGCAATTGGCCCAGTACGTCGCCGCCTGATCCAGCCCCACCTCTGAACCGTCACTGGTTTTTGCGACAAACAGATCACTGAACGCAGCCGGCGAGCGCTTCAACGCCTCGCTACACGGCGGTTCAAAGCTCACGATCTCCTGCGCGGACACCCTCGAGACGGTGAGGGCTGCGGCGCTGAACAGCGCGAAACTGGCAACGGCGAGTAGTGTTTTTTTCATTTGCATGGTCAGAAGTCTAGCGCTTCGCTCGAGCCAAGCTCGGGTTGGTTTTCGCTTCACTGAGGGATCAGCAAGACCTTGCTAGCCACCCTCGAGTCGAACAGTTCGTATCCGAGCACCGCTTCCTCGAGCGCGAGACGGTGCGAGATCACGATGCTCGGGTTGATCGCGCCGGAGGCAATCAGTTGCAGCACCTCGTCGATGTCGCGGTGAATGTTGGCTAAGCCCATTCTGAAGGTCACGTCCTTGGTCAGCGCCTGCGTCAGTGGATACTCGAAGCTTTGAACAGCCGTGATGCCCACAGCCGCAATCCGCCCGCCGGGGCGCACCAATTCAAACGCCAGCAGCAAGGTGCGCGGCCCGCCGACCGCTTCGATCACCGCGTCCACGCCCTCGCCATCGGTCAAACGCATGACCGCGCCGACCGCATCGGTCTGACTCGAGTCCACACCGATCGCCCCAACCGACACCGCCAGTTGCACGCGCTGGAGCACCAAATCAATCGCCAGCACTCGAGCCGCGCCGCACGCCAAGGCGCTCTGCACCGCCATGATACCGACCGGCCCGCAGCCGATCACCGCGACGGTATCGCCTTTGACAACTCCAGCGTTTTTGACCGCACCATACGCAGTGGTGAGAATATCGCCCGCAAATAAAGCCTGTTCATCCCCCAGACCGTCCGGAATGAGGCGCAAGTTGACCTCCGCCATCGGAATGCGGGCGTACTCGGCTTGCGTGCCGCCCAAATTGCCGTATATCGGGCCGTACCCATAAACAGCGCTGCTGTCACACAAGTGAAACTCGCCGCGCCGACAGGCCCGGCACGCGCCGCAAGCCGTGTGGAACGTACCGACCACGCGGTCGCCGCGCTTCAAACCCGTGACTTGACTACCGCTGTCCACGATCACGCCCGTGAACTCGTGACCGCAGGTATCGCCGGGCATCATCGGAATATCGCCGTGATACAGGTGCAAATCCGAGCCGCAGATCGCGCAGCACGTCACCTTGACAATCGCGTCGCTCGGTAGCTCGAGGCTTGGCTCAGGTACGTCGGTCACGCGCATTTGACCGATATCCTGAAACGTCACGGCTTTCACGCCGACCTCGGCTCAGCGGGACTCGAGTTCATATCTCACCGGGGAAGATCGTCGGCACGGCCTTCGCACCGTTGACCAACTCTTTGGCCGCCAAGACGAACCGCGCCAGCACCGCCATGTTGCCGCGACTGAGCTTGAGCTTCCCGCGCAGCAAACCAGCAATCGGCTCGAGCTTGCCGTCCATCACTTGCTTCCACGTGAACGCATCGGCGCTGATGACGTAATTCGCTTGTGTCAAATCGCTGGCGGTGGCCGCTCGCCCAGCGCGGCAATCGCCGTGCCACAAGTCAAAGAACACGCTGCGCGGCTCCGGCACACCCAAGCTCGAGTCTGCTTGAAGCGTAAAGACCATCGAGCCTTCCCACATTTTGGCGGCCGTGCGGTAGGCATCGCTCGATTGCAGCACGGTTGCAGCCGCTTGACCCCAAGCATCGTCGAAAAGATTGTGATTCATGAGGTCTGCATCGTAGCACTGCGCTCGAGGCTCGAGCTTTGAATTTGGCGCTGACGCGTCGCACGGGTGAGCGGCCGCTCACCCCTACAGGAAACGCGTCAAGCTCGAGCTGCGCGGCTCGAGGGAGAGCGACCCTGCGCTGCTCGAGGTAGACTACCGCCCATGCACAGCGGCTTTGAAGCAGTGATTGGCTTAGAGGTTCACCTGCAACTCCAGACGCGCTCGAAGATGTTTTCAAGTGTCGACGCCAATTACTTTAGCGACGCACCGAATTCGCACACCGATCCGTTGACGCTGGGCTTGCCGGGCGTGCTGCCCACGATCAACCGCCAAGCGGTGGAGCACGCGCTGATGTTTGGACTGGCGCTGAACTGCGATGTGTCGGGGTTCACGCAGTTTCACCGCAAGCATTACTTCTACCCGGACAGCCCGCACAATTACCAGCTCTCGCAGTACGACCGCCCCGTCGCCCGCGATGGCTGGCTCGAGGTCACTGGTGGGCGGGTCGGCATCAAACGGGCGCATTTGGAGAACGACGCAGGCAAATTGATGCACCCGGACGGTGTGGACTTCTCGCTGGTGGACATGAACCGTGCGGGTTGTGCACTGATCGAAATGGTGACTGAGCCGGAAATTCTGGGGCCCGACCACGCGAGGGCGTTTTTGCAAAAAGTGCAGGCAATAGCGCAAGCGCTGGGGATCAGCGACGCCCGCCCCGAGGAGGGCAAGATGCGCTGCGACGTCAACATCTCCGTGCGTCGCCCCGGTGAGCCGTTCGGCACGAAGGTCGAGATTAAAAACCTCAACTCGTTTCGCAGCGTCGCTCGCTCATTGGAGTATGAAATCGACCGTCAGATCAAGGTGATTAAAAACGGCGGGCGGATCACGCAGGACACCGCTGGCTGGGACGAGGAGCGCGGGCGCACTTTTGTTATGCGAACCAAAGAGGGCGAAGCCGATTACCGCTACTTGCCCGACCCCGACCTGCCGCCCTTAGAGATCAGCCCTGAGTGGGTCGCGTCTGTGCGGGCGAGGATGCCAAAACTGCCCGATCAGCGCGTGCTCGAGTACGTCGGCGCGGGTTTGAAGCCGAGCGACGCGGAGCTGATCGCTTACAACGCTGGACTGGCAAAGTTCTTCGAGGCGACCCTCGAGCAGTACGGCGGTGAAGCGCAACGCGTTGCCAACTGGCTGTGCGGCGACATCGCGGGCTACCTCAACCAACACGACCTCGAGATCGGTGCGGTCAGGCTCGAGCCGCAGGGTTTGGCGGGGCTATTGAAACTGATTGATGACGGCGTGATCTCTGGGCGCATCGCCAAAGACATTCTGAGCGACGTGATGGACGGTGCTGACCCGCTCGAGATCGTGAAGGAAAAAGGTCTAACGCAGGTGTCCGACATCAGCGCGATTGATGCGGCCGTCGCGGCGGTCGTCGGGAGCAACGCCGATGTTGTCGCGCAGATCAGGGCAGGCAACGCCAAAGCCATCAACGCGCTTTTTGGGCGCGTGATGAAGGAAATGGGCGGCAAAGCCAATCCAGAGGTCGTCAGGGCAGCGCTCGAGAAGGCTGTGAGGTAGCAGCTAGCCGAGCGCAGAGAGCGAAGAGCGAACAGCAAGTGTCTCGAGCAGCAGTTTGGCTTTTTTGCATTCAGCTCTCCGCTCTCTGCAATTTTCGCATCGCCCTCCACAATTTTGCAGTTTCCGCCCCTGTGTTGTACACTCGCCAGCGCTGCCTGCATCTGACCAAAAGGTTTGACAGGGTTTCTACGCAGCTCGAGCTATTTTGAATACCGCGCTCGAGCGCCGCTTTTGGAGGATTTGAGATGGAATTAGCCGCTTTTGACCGCACCCAAACACCTGCTGCGCTTCGTGCCGACGGCATGCTGCCCGCCGTTGTTTACGACAAGAAAACCAACCGCAGCGTGTACGTGGAGCGTAAGGCCTTTGACAAGGCGTTTCGCAAAGCCAGCACGAACAGCGTCATCACGCTGAAATTCGAGGGTGGCGAAAGCGTCGACATTCTCGTCAAAGCCGTGTCGATGAACAAAAAGAAGCGCATCGTCGAACACGCTGACTTTTTGATCGTTTCCGACGAACCCGTCGAGGTTCACGTCTCGGTTCACACCACGGGCGTCTCTGCGGATGTGAAAGCCGGTGCGATGCTTGATATGGTGATGCACAGCATCGTCGTCAAAGCCTCGCCGAAGAACTTGCCGCACGAGATTCTGGTGGACATCACGAACCTGACGCTCGGACACCCAGTTCACGCCAGTGATCTGAACCTGCCCGAGGGTGTCAAGTTAGTGACCGACCCAACCGCCACGGTGCTGATGCTCCAACCAGCTCGCGCTGCCGAAGAGGTTGCGCCAGTCGCTGCTGTTGTCACCGAGCCAGAAGTCATCAAAAAGGGCAAGCCAGAAGACAAGTAAGTCTTGCAGGCTCGAGGGGGCGCTGCGACTGGCGCTCCCTTTTGTTTGGCTGCACGGTTTGGCTCGAGCGCTTAGAACCACTCAACTCGAGGGGCGGTGAGCAGTGAACATTCGCGTGATCGTCGGGCTGGGCAATCCGGGAGCGCAGTACGCCCGCAATCGGCACAACATCGGCTTTCTGGCGATTGAGCAACTGGCGCTGAAACTCGGGGCGACGTGGCAAAAAAAGCCACTCTTAGAACTCGCCGAGGCTCGAGTCGGCGCAGGCAAGCTGTTCTTGGTCAAGCCGCTGACGTTCATGAACTCGAGCGGCGCGGCCGTCGCGCCGCTGCTGCGCTTTCAAAAAATTGATGCTGGTCAACTGTTGGTGATTCACGACGATCTGGATTTACCGTTTGGTCGCCTGCGGATTCGCACGGGCGGCTCAAGCGGCGGGCAGAACGGCGTCAAAGACATCAGCGAGAAGTTGGGCACAGACCAGTTCGTGCGGCTGAAACTGGGGATTGACCGTCCGCCCGCGCAGTGGAGTGTCATCAACTGGGTGCTGAGTAATTTTCAGCCCGACGAAGCCGCGCTGCTCGAGGGCGTACTGCGCGTTGCGGTCGAGGCGGCGACGGGGATCTCTAAAGACGGTGCGGCACTGGCGCAGAGCCAATTTAACTCCACCGATTTGCGCCCCAAACCACCGAAGCTCAAGGTGGTTGCTAAACCGCTCGAAACGCAAACGCTCGAAACCGAGCCGCTCGAGCCGTAATACGAATTCCGGAAAATTCCTTAAGAATTTTCTGCCCTAGAGGGCATAGGAAAAACTACGGATTCCGTGCTGAACGCAATCTATTTGCAAAAATAGATGAAGTGATTTAACGGAATCCGTATAAGCTATTTTTTCAACGAAGCACGCTGCCAGTGGGCAACGGCACCTGATGGTCATCCCTTAAGGCTGCTGTCTTCCGACCCTGACCTGATTCGAGAGCCACCACCGCGTTACGCTGGCAGCGCGTCGCAAAGTATAGGTCAGCCACGCGATAGACGCAAGGGCTACGTGGTGGTTCGTCAGGGCAAACGCACCAAGTCAAGCCGTCAGTCCAAGCAACGAGCGCAAATAATCATCGCTCATCAACGCTTTCAACCGCTGACGACGCTTAGAAATACGTAACTCCTTCTCGAGATTCAACAAATTCAATGCTATCCGT
>JANYHH010000077.1 GCA_025359505.1 Deinococcales bacterium | reverse complement strand
CGGGCCGTTCGCGCCTTCGACAATGATGCGGGCTTTAATGAGCGGCGCGGTCTCAGCCGTGATTTGCTTCTCCAAGGCTGCTGGGATTAGAAACTCGGTCTCGAGCGCGAAGAAATCGCTGTTCGGAATGACTTCGGCTTTCGGATACGCTTTGACATCTGGGTTCACCGCCATGAACTCGAGCAGATCGAACGGGTCGATGCCGTCGCCGTTGAAAATCGTGCCAGAGACGTCCTGAATCGCCACGACCTTCGCGCCGTGCTCAAAAAAAATTCTCGCGCTGGCGTTGCCAACGTTGCCGAAGCCCTGCACGATCACCCTCGAGCCGGCGATTGGTATGCCCAATTTCTGCGCTGCCTCGCGCCCCGTGAAGAACACGCCGCGCCCGGTTGCGTCGCGCCGTCCCAGACTGCCACCCAAGGCAATCGGTTTGCCGGTGACGACGCCCGTCGCGGTGCGTCCCTGATTCATGCTGTACGTGTCCATCATCCACGCCATCGTCAGTTCGTTGGTGTTGACATCCGGCGCGGGGATGTCCTTGTCGGGCCCGATGATGAAGTTGATTTCACTGGTGTAGCGCCGCGTCAGTTTCTCTGTCTCAAAGCGCGAGAGTTTGCGGGGATCGACTCGGATGCCGCCCTTCGCGCCGCCATACGGTAAGTTGACGGCCGCGTTCTTGACGGTCATCCACGCGCTGAGTGCCATGACTTCGCTCAGCGTCACGTCTTGGATAGCGCACGCCGCCCTTACCCGGGCCGCGTGAAGTGTTGTGCTGTACGCGGTAGCCTTCAAAGTGCGCGATTGACCCGTCGTCCAACTGAATCGGCACGTCGACCACCAAGATGCGCTTCGGACGTTTCAGCGTCTCGACCCAGTAAGCGAGTTTGCCGAGGTACGGCGTGACGCGATCGACCTGCTCGAGGTAAATCTCCCATGGGCCGAGGTCGTCTTTTGGCAGGTAACTGGGAACTTCGTGTTGGTGCATAGGGGTTAGCTCCTGTGGATTCTGGCGGCTAGCTCGAGTATTGGGTTATTTGCGTGTGCTCGAGTAAACAATTGGCTTTAGGTGGTGGCCGCTAAAGCGGGTCGTGGGTCGTTGATCTCGAGCGTGCTCGAGCGAGGAAACGAAGTTTGGAACAAGCGGTGCACTTAGAGCTAAAAGCTAATGGCTAACAGCTATTGGCTTCCCTCACGGGTAAATCCCGCGCAGGTTCGTACTCTCGTTGATCCGACTGATGGCGAGCGCGAAGGCGGCGGTGCGTAAATCCATCGGAGCGCTATTTTTCACGGCGTAGACATCTTCCAGTGCGCGGTTGAAATGCGCCTCGAGATTGGAGTGAATTTCACTCTCCGTCCAGTAGAGGTTGTTGAAGTCCTGCACCCACTCGTAGTAACTGACCGTTACGCCGCCCGCGTTGCTGAGGCAATCGGGGATGACGATCTGACCGTTGCGTTTGAGAATGGTATCGGCGTCTCTCGTGACGGCGTGGTTCGCGCCCTCGGCGATAATCTGCGCTTCGATGCGCTCGGCGTTGCCCGCGTGAATCGCGCCCTCACTCACGGCTGGCACGAGGATGTCCACCGGCAAGGTGAACAGGCTGTCGTGATCCAGTGACTTGCTGCCCGCAAAACCCGCGACGCTGCCCGTCTCGAGCTTGTGCGCGATCAATGCGCTGATGTCCAGCCCCGAGCGCTTGTAAACGCAGCCTCGAGAATCGGACACCGCGACGACCGGAATGCCGCGCCCCTCGAGTCCCGCAGCCGCGAAGCGTCCGACTGTGCCGAAACCTTGCACGGCGGCGCTCGAGTCGGTCAGGTCGATCCCTTCGCGCTGCGCCACGCCCAGAATCGCGTAGACGATCCCGCGTCCCGGAGCCTCGAGTCGTCCGAGGCTGCCGCCGAGCGCAATCGGTTTACCCGTGACGACGCCCGTGCTCGTACTGCCCTTGTTCTGACTATACGTGTCCATCATCCACGCCATCACCTGCTCGTCCGTGCCCGCGTCCGGCGCGGGAATGTCTTTGTCCGGCCCGATCAGGTCAACCAACTCTGAGGTGTAGCGCCGCGTGATGCGCTCGGTCTCGCCCCTCGAGATACTTTTCGGGTCAACCGCCACGCCACCTTTCGCACCACCGAACGGCAGGTTCATCACCGCACATTTGATCGTCATCGTCGCGGCTAAGCCTTTGACCTCATCCAAGCTCAGTCCAGCCCGGTAGCGCACGCCGCCCTTGGCTGGGCCGCGGCTGATGCTGTGCTGCACACGGTAGCCCGTGTAGAACCTGACTGATCCGTCGTCCATGCGGGCGGGGACGGAGACAGTGACGATTTTTTTCGGGTGACGCAGGTATTCCAAGGTTTCACTGGTGGCGTTGAGGAACGGCAGCGTGTCCTCGAGCTGTGCGAGAAATGCGTGCCAGAGGTTGAGGTCTTCGCTTGGGGTGGGCAGCGAGCGTTGCGGCTCGAGTGGGTTCATGGAGGCTCCGTTGGATCAGCGCTTTTTGAAAGCCCGAGGATGACTCGGGTGCTGTGGATGACTGTAAAACTTTTTTGCGGTCATTTGAGTATACACATTTGACAAACGTTCGTTTCAGTAGCGGGGTTACCTGAATTAGATTCTTATTGCCAAGTCATGATGCTTCTCATTTCAATAAAATGTTCACGAACACGATAATCGTGAATCTATTCACATAATAACAGTGTTGCCCATCCGCCAACCGACGCTCGAGACTCGAAACGGTGTCAAAATATGCCCATGCCCCCAAGCGTCACTGACCTGCTCAACCTGACCAATCAAACGATTCTCGTCACTGGCTCGAGCGGCAACATCGGCGCGGGCATCGCCCGTCGCCTACATGAAGCGGGCGCGAATCTGGCGCTGCACTGCACCAGCAACCGCTCGAGTGTAGAGACGTTGGCTGCCGCGCTCGGCTCGAGGGTCGTGATCGTGCAGGGCGATGTCGAGCGCGATGCGGAGCGGCTGTGCGCTGAAGCCATGAGTGCGTTTGCAGGGCTGACGGGACTGGTCAACAACGCGGGCATTCAACCCGTGCGGATGCTGCTCGAGCAAACGTCCGAAGACCGCACGGAGATGCTGCGCGTCAACACGCTCGGCGTGATGGCGATGACGGCGGCAGCCTCCAAGCTGATGATCTCGAGCGGTGGGGGAGCAGTCGTCAACATTGCCTCGATTGAAGGCTTGCAACCTGCGCTAGGTCACAGCCACTACGCGACCTCAAAAGCAGCCGTGCTGATGCACACGCGCTCGGCAGCCTTAGAGCTGGGACGCCACGGCATCCGCGTCAACGCCGTCGCGCCCGGACTGATCGACGCGCCGGGTCTAGCGACCGCTTGGCCCGAAGGGGTGCAGCGCTGGCAGGCCGCCTGCCCGCTCGAGCGTTTGGGGCAACCCGACGACGTGGCGGACGCCGTGCTGTTCTTACTGTCCCCAGCCGCACGTTGGATTACGGGCGCGACCCTCGCTGTGGACGGCGGCGTGCTGACCAACAACGTCTGGTGATTTACAACAGCTCGAGGTTCATGTCACTCGAGGATCTCAGCGACTCGAGAATCACGCGGGCCGGAGCGCCATCAGCCCCCTCGAGATTGAGCGGCAGGCACACGAGGCGGTAATGTCCGGCTGACACGCCGCCCAGCGCGAGGCTTTCGACGATGCAGACGTTGCTCAAAGCCAGCGCAGCGTGTCCGGGCAAGTCTTTACTCGTCAACGTGTCCGCACTCGGCGCATCCGTGCCAATCAGCGTCACGCCGTGCGCCGCCAAGTACGGCGGCAGGTCTGGATCAACGTTCGCCCAGACTTGCGGAAAAGTATGCCAGACGTTTGGCTGCCCGGTGTGAAACAAGACTTTCGTCACGCCTGTTAAATCCACGCCCTCGAGCAGCGCCGCGTTGAGGATGCTCGCACCGCTGACATCCACGACGAGGCACGCCCCAATCCAAGTCTCGAGCGGCACTTCGTGGAGTTTCAGACCAGAGTCGATGTAATGCCAAGGCGCATCCACGTGCGTGCCCGTATGCGTGCTGAAGCCAACGTAAGCGACATTGACGCTCGAGCCTTCCGCGATCAAGGCAGTCTGGCGGTACTGCACGGGCGTATCGCCGGGCCAGTTTGGCGAAATGTTGCTGATGCGGCGCGTGATGTCGATCATCACCAGTTAGATTACTCGAGATCATTGCGTCTCGAGGTCACCAATCCGAATTCGGCCCGCCACGCATTGCACCTCGAGCGCGAAGTGATAGGTAATCACCTGATAATGCTTGGCCGACTGCGCCCAATCCGAGCCGATCACCTCGTCGAAGCTGCTGGACAGATCACCCAGAAAATCGTCCAGTGCCGTCACACGATACGAGCGCACGCCGTCGAACTCCAAACGGCAACGGTGCAACTCCTCCAAGTTGAGAATCGCCTCGAGCCGCAAGGTCGCGCCGCTCAGCGTCAGGCTGACCGCCTCGAGCGCGTCGCGCCCGCGCAGCATCCCGAACCGCGTGATGATCGGCTGGTAGGGCATCAGGGTTTGTACAAGAGAATCTGGCGTTGCGCCTCACTCAAGGCCACTTTCGGATCAACGCCGCCCTTGAGCGAACGCTCGAGCTGCGCCTCCAAAATCGTGCGCCACGCGCCGTACTCGATCAGGTGCGGCGGGTTGTAGGCGGTGCTCAGCGCCTCGAGACCCGCTTTCATCACGGGATCGTTGGCGGTCTCGCCCAAGAGCTTAATCGCGCTGCGGCGCACGGGCAAGTAATACGACTGTTTAGAGAACTTCGCCACGTTTTCGACCTTTGTCAGAAACTCCCAAAACGCAAACGCGCCGTCGCGCTCGGCGTCGCTGGCGGCTTTCGGGATCACCAACTGCGATTCGCCCGCCAGCGTCCTGCCCGGCATCGGCGTTGCGCCGACCGTGAACGAGACATTGTTTTTGACAAATGGGTACGCACTGGTTGGCACAGTCACCATGAAGGTTTTGGTGCGTACCCAGTCGATCACCGCGAAGTTCGCCTCGTCAAAGCGCCTGACCAGCGCCTGCCCGCCCTTGGTCAGATCGAACATGAACTGTAACGCCTCTTTTGAAGCAGCGCTGTCGAACGCGGGTTTATTGTCGTCCGTCAGCACGTCCCCACCTCGGCTCGAGACCATTGACGCGAAGATCCACGCGTCGATGAAAAAGACCGCGCCCTTGGAGCTGCGCGTCGTCAGCGCTTTGGCGGCCTTGGCGAAATCCTCCCAAGTGCGCGGCGCGGACAAACCCTTTTGCTTGAACGCATCGGCGTTGTAAGCGTTCACCAGCGTACTCTCCGCCCACGGCAAGCCCAAGCGCTGCCCTTTGACCTCGCCGTATTCCCACAACACGGGCTGAAAGTCATCCACAGTCGCTTTAGGCAGTGTGTCCGTCAACGCATCCAGCGGCTCGAGCGTGCCACCGAGCGCCAGCCGCGTGAAGAACGCGTTGTCCACCATTGAGATGCTCGGTAAGCCCGTGCCGGAACGCAGCGCGTTAATCAGCTTGATTTGCACGGTTTTGAAATCGCCCGCGTCGACGATCTCGACGGCGTAGCGCGACTGAGATTTATTGAACTCAGCCGCAAAGCTCAGCAAGGCCTGCCCGCCCGCTTCCGGCGCGAGGTACTGCCAGAAGGTGATTTTCACTGGTGCGCTGGCGCTCGAGAAGGAATGGCTTAGCACTAAGGCAGTGATGCCGAGGGTGAGTGCTGTCATGGCGAAGAGCCGTTTCACAGTTCCCATGATAGCCGCAAAGTCAGAAAGCAACCGTGCGAAGACCACGCCGTCACCCTGCGACGCGCTGGCTCGAGGTAATCTGCCGCCATGCACCAGCACGTTCCAGTCACGGCGCGTCAACGCGTCGCAACCACCCTGCTCAAATGGCTCGGGTGGTCAGCCATCCTCGAGCCAGCGCCGGGGAAGAAGTTCGTCGCGGTTGGCTACCCGCACACCAGCAACCACGATTTTTTGCCGGTGATCCTCTGGGCGTGGGCAACGGGTTCCAAAATGAACTGGGTTGGTAAAAGAGAGCTGTTCACAGGCTTGCTGGGGCCTGTGATGTTGAAACTCGGTGGAATCCCATTAGATCGTCGTGGCTCGAGCAACTTCGTGGAAGCGGTGGCGGCGATGATCCGCGAGCGCGAAGAGATCACGCTGATTATCGCTGCCGAGGGTACGCGCAGCCGCGCCGAATACTGGCGCAGCGGCTTTTACTACATGGCGTTGAAAGCCAATGTGCCAATCGGGCTGGGCTTCGTGGACTGGCGCAAAAAGGAAATCGGCATCGGCGCGTACATTCAGCCGACCGGCGATCTCGAGGCGGATTTCGCATTGTTGAAAGTTTTTTACGCCGATAAATTTGGGCGCGACCCGAGCAAGCAGAGTCCAATTGCGCTGAAACCCTCGAGTTAAAATAGAATCTGTCGCGCTCTGGACAGCTCGAAGCCATGCTGGTCGAGGTTGGCGCAGCGCACCCGCAAGGTAGTGGCATCGCAGCGAAACCCGCCGACTTGTCAGACTTGACCGTATGGCAAGACTGGGACATTGGGATTGAATCTCGTAACGTCTCCACAACTCCTGCTTGCCTTACCTCGAGCCTCGACGTAAAACTCTTTTCCCCAAGTCAGCTCGCAGTTGTTGGGTTTTGGTGGCAGTTTGGCGCTCGACTGATTTATTTCCGCAACTGAGTTTGACCATAGCCGGGGCTCTGTCTGTGAAACCGATAACCTCGCAAAAAATGTTGCCTGAAGGCGACAGAAATCTGTCCCACACATCAGCGCCTTGCGCCCGCACCGAAACGCCCAGTACCGCGAGGCTCGAGACAGTCAGGATGGTTGTGATGCTTCGTTTCATGGTTTGCTCTTGCCCTAGCCTATTGATTGCTCGAGACTAGAAAGGTTCGAGTCAATCACCTCAACGCCCGAGCGACCTCGGCGAAGTCACGCGCCATGCTTTGCTCCTCGCCCGCTGCTGCCGGGCCTGACAGGTTCAGCCCGCGCACGCCCGCGACGCCAAGCATCGCCTGCGCGTGTTCGACGCTGGCCTTGATCCCCTCGAGCCTCGGGTTGCGGCTGCCTAGAATCCGCTCGAGGTAGCCGTGTGGGAGCTTTAAGCCTTGAAAGCCCATCATCTGCTCAGCCGCACCGTGCGACGTGATAACCGGCACGCCGACGATCAGCGGCACATCTACGCCATGCCGCAGCACCGCCTGCCTGAACTCGAGCACCAGTTCGGTGCTGTGCGGTAGGTTGACGAAGCACAGGTGCGCTCCCGCTTTGACTTTCTGCGCCAAGCGCTCGGCTCGCAAATGCAGCGGCGGCGCAATTGGATTCTCGCCGACACTGACCAGCAGCCCAGCCGCTCGAGCCAGACTGGCTAATCTCGTGCTGTCGAGGTCAAAGACGGGCTTGGCATCGCTGCGATGCCCACTCATCGTGTGATCGCCGGTCACGCAGTTGACGCCCGCCACGCCGAGATGCGCCAAGGCTGCCGCTTCACTTTCCAGCGCCACGCGGTTGCGGTCGCGGCAGTTGAAGCCCACCCACGATTCGAGTCCAGCTTGACGCATCAGCATGGCGCGGTACGCGGGCGGGAATTGCACCCGCGCCCCACCGTGATCGCCGATCAGCACCGCGTCGGCGCTGTCACCGATCAGATCGGCTATTTTGCCAATGCTATCCGCGTCGAGTGGCACGGTCGGGATGTCGGTCACGAACACGGGTCGCCGCGCCATGTTCTCGAGGAAGACTAAGCCCGCGCTGGTGGTGACGGACTGGGTTGGTGCAGTACCCGCCCACGTCGCTACGCGCTCGAGACCGACGAACGGGCAGGTCACGCCCGGCAGTTCGCACTCGGTCGCACCGCGCAGCCCCGCGCATGGGCCGTAGGTCATCTGTTTCGGGCAGCCTGAAGAGGGGAGAGCGGCGCTCGAGTCGATCACGGCTTACACCGTCGTCGCGGTCTTGCCGCCGAACCACGATCCCGCCTGCACGCCGATCTCACCCGTCTCGAGCTGCTTGATTTTGCCGGGATTCAGCAAGCCCAGCGGGTTAAAGCGGGCGACCGCTTTGATGACCGCCTCGCCGTTCCACCTCGAGTCCTCGTCCAAGTAATAGACGTGCGGATCGGCGATTTGAATGCCGATCTGCTCGCAGTAATGGATCATCTCGTACAAGCGCTCTTTGGTCGTGAAGCGCACGATCGGCAGGGACGCCGCCACCAGCGGGCCGCCGTCCGCCAAGTTCTCGCGGATTAGTTCTAAATGCAGCAGAATCTCGTCGCCGAATCTCGCTTTTAATAACCTGACCTGCTCGAGCAATTTGTCGACCTCAAAGCGCGATTGCAGGTAGGTCAGGCTCGAGTCGGTTTTCAATGCCCACAGCGTCGTGTGGTTCCACGTGAAATCTGAAACAGCGATGCCGCCCTTGTGGTACTTGTCAATCGGATTGTGCCAATCCAGACTGCCGCCAAACTCGAGCGCCATTTGCACGGCAACCTCGAGTTTCGCACCGTCGACCTCAAGCAGCACGTTCGCCCGATCTGGCAGGATCGCGCCCTCGTTTTTCAGTGGCGTGAAATACTCGGGGATGCCTGATTCGTTGATGCTCAGCTCGCGCTTGGTGATGCTGGGGTCATTGGCCAGTTTCAAGCCGTACTGAATTGCCGCCTCGAGCGTCGGGAAGCTGATGACGGCTTCCGCCCAGTCCACGGCTTTTGCTAATGGAATCGTCAATTCGGTCATGATCGCCGTCGTGCCATACGCGTGAATGATCGCCGCGCAGTCCCAGCCGGTCAGCTCGATTTTCTCTGGGTCAGCGGTCATCGGGATCACCTGCGCTGCCAAGACGTTGCCGTCCCAGAGCGTGCCGTGATTGATGCTGCCGACGCCGCCAAAACCCCCGCCGACGAAGCCGCCGATCGTGCAGGTCGCCCACGTGCTCGGGTAGATCCGCAGCTCCCAACCAAGCTCACGGGCTTTGCGCTCCAACGCGCCCATCCGCACGCCCGCCTCGACTCGAGCTGTGCCCGCCACCGCGTCGATCTCCAAGATGCGATTCAATCGGTGCAGGTTCGCCAGAATGCCGCCGCTCAGCGGTACAGCCTGCCCGTAATTGCCCGTGCCCGCGCCGCGCACCGTCAATGGCACGCCGTGTTCTACGGCCAGCGCGACGATGCGCTGCAACTCGTCGCTCGAGCCGGGCGCGACGACGACCTCCGCCAGTTTGTCTTTCAGCGTTTCCACCAGCACCGGCGAGAACCAAGAGTGGTCTTTACTGAACACCTCGAGCGAGCGCGGGTCGGTGAAGACCTGACTGTCGCCGACAATTGCTTTCAGTGCAGTGATGAGCGCGTCGTTCATGGGCAGTGCCTCCTCGGGCGGTGGTAGAGCTGGACGGTGCGGTGATTACTTAAACCGCGAGCTTACGGCAAATTCAGTGTTGTGCTGCGTTGGCTGCTCGAGATGAGTTTGCCGTGAGCGATCACGAAAGTTTTCTCGCATTGCAATTTGATCGCTTCAAACCAATTCGGCGCGTTTAGCACCAACAGATTCGCCTTGCAGCCGACACTTAACCCGTACCCCTCGAGACCAATCGCTTTGGCGGGAACGTGCGTGACCATCGCCAGCGTTTGGTTCAACTGCGCTCCCCACGCCAGCGGCGCGAGGTGCGCCATGTACTGCGCGACCTCCAAGAGATCGTTGCGCCCGAACGGGTAATACGGGTTGTCGATGTCGTCCTGCGCGGTCGCCACAGGTACGCCCGCACGCAGCAGCTCGAGAATCCGTGTGTGACCTCTCGGAGCTGGCTGGTGACGCTGCGCGGTGGTCACGAGCGCGACGTGGGCGTTGCTGAAAATCGTCATGCCGGATGATTTGAGCAGCCGAATCACCCGCTCGGCGTGCGCGTCGTCGTAATACGCCAGCGCGTTGGCTTGCGTGCCGCTGACCATCCCCTGCATTCCCAACTCAATCACTCGAGCCGCCACCAGTTCCGCCGTTCTCGAGGTCGGATCGTCCGTGTCGTCCAGCACGAAATGAGCAGGCTTGTTGTAACGCCGCGCTAACTCGAGCACGAGGTCAATGTGGGCGAGTTGGGCGTCGACCGTCGGCTCGAGCCACGGAATGCCGCCGACGACATCCGTTCCCATGTCCAGCGCCTGCGTCATCAGCTCCGTGGTGCTGTCGGCTGCGCTGAACACGCCGTTTTGCGGAAAAGCCGCGACTTGCAACTCGAGCGTCCCCGCGTATTTGGTTTTGAGTTGCAGCAGCCCCTCGAGCGCCTGCAAGCCCGCGTCGGCGTCCACATCGGCGAACAAGCGCATCGCGCAAGTGCCGTGCCGCACCGCCAGCCGCACCGTCGTTTCGGCTCGAGCCAGCACGTCGGCAGCCGTGTACTGACGTTTCACTCGAGCAATGCCCGCGAAACGGGCGCTCATATCGGTGAAATCGAAATTCGGCTCGAGCGCCAGTAAGCTTGAGCGCCAATCGCTTTTGCAGGCGTGCAAATGCCCGTTGACGAAAGCTGGCACGGTCAAACACCCGCCCGCGTCTAACTCGAGCTTCGCCCGACCTTCAAGCTTCGGCTCGAGCTGCGAGATCACACCGTCCTCGATGCCGACATCGGTCAGCCCACCGTTAATGAGGGCGTTTCTGAGGATCACGTCCACGCGCTGACCTCGAGCTTCCCACGGCTGCTGCGTTTAACTTCGGTGCTCGAGACCAACTGCCCGCGCTTGTAGACCGCAACCCGAGCCGGAATCCGGCTCAAGACCTCGAGCGCCGAGGTCGCGTCCAGCACCACAAAATCGGCGCTCGAGCCAACCGTCAGCCCGTAATTCGGCAAGCGTAGCGCCCGCGCTGCGTGACTGCTGACCATCTCGAGGGTGGTCAGCATCTGCGTGGAGCTGCTCATGTGCGCGGCGATCACGCCGAGGTTGGCTGCCTTGAGCGGGTCGTAATCGCCGATCGGGTGAAACGGGTCGCGCACGTTGTCCGAACCGAACGAGACGTTGACGCCGTGCTCGAGCAGTTCGTCCACTCGCGTCAAGCCTCTGGGCGCTGGATGCGCCCCGCGTCCCTGCAAGTTTAGGTTACACGCGGGCAAACTGACGACGTGCAAGCCAGCTCGCGCCACCAAATCCATCACGCGCTCGGCATCACGTTGCGTCATGAACTCGAGCGAGCAGCAGTGTCCGACCGTCACCAGTCCCTGCATGCCGCGATCATAGGTCAATCCAGCGATGACCTCGAGTGTGTTCACGCCAGCGTCCTCGGTCTCGTCGACGTGCAAGTCAATCGGCTTGCCCGTTTTTTGCGCCAGATCAAAAACTGCCGTCACCGCCGCTCGAGGGTCTGGGGTGATCCACGGGCAGCCGCCGACGACATCCGCGTCGGTGTTCATTGCCTCGAGCATGATCGCGCTTTCCGCCTCGCTGACGCCTGCCATGCCCAGCGCCACCAGTTGCACGTCCATCGCGTCAGCGAATTTCGATTTCGCCTCACTGACCGCCTCGAGCGCCAGCAAACCACCGACGACGCTGACATCCACGTGTGACCGCAGCGCAGTGACGCCGTTGACCAGTGCCAACTCGAGACCCGCGCTGGCTCGCTCGAGGTAATCGCTGTGCGTCAAGCTCGGTTTGTAAGCGACCCAGTTCGTAATGGCTTCCATCAGCGTGCCGCTTTGATTCCCGACGGAGGAGAGCGTCAGATTCTTATCCAAGTGACAGTGCGCCTCGACCAAGCCCGCCATCACCACGCGCCCGTGCGCGTCTTTGGTTTCAAACGCCATCGCCTCGAGATCACTGCCGATCGCCGCGATTTTGCCGTCTTTGACGGCGATGCTGACCAGCTCCCCCGTCACTAGCCGCGCATGGCGAATCAGAAAATCGTTCACGGCTGCTGCACCTCAAATCGACTGATCTCCTCGAGTACCTTCGCCAGCGCTGCAACGCTAACCTCGAGCCGCGCCGCGCCGCGCTCAGGCGTCGCCAGCGTCGCGTCGCCAAAGACGCCAGTCGTAGACCAGTCACGGGTCAGCCACGCCGCGACTGCCGCACCGCCCGTCAGCCCGACATTGCCCTCGAGCTGCGGGTATTCTCTGACGGCTTTGTCCATCTGCACCAAGTCTGGCCTGAGATGCAGCATCAAGCTCGTCTCCCAGTCGTTGGCGTGAATGCCGTACTTTGCCTCGAGCGCTGGAATCTCGATTGGATCGGGCGCTCCGGCGTTGGTGAAGGTGTTGAAGACCATCAAGCCAGTGGTGACGCGAATCTCTCTCGCCATCATCGCCAGCAGTGCGCTGTTGCCGCCGTGGGCGTTGACGAAACACAAGCGCCGGAAACCAGAGGCCGCGACGCTGACGGCAATGTCCATCACGACCGCCATCAACGTTTCCGCCCGCAAGGAGATCGTCCCCGCGAAACCCAGATGCTCGTTGGATTTGCCGTAACTTTGAACGGGTAAACGCCAGACCTTCGCGCCCTTTGGCAAGCGCTCGAGCGCCAGTTTCGTGATTTCCTCCGCCAGCAGCGCGTCGGTCGCCGTCGGCAGGTGCGGGCCGTGCTGCTCGATCGCGCCAATCGGCAAGACCACGACCCCAGCTTGCTTCTCGAGGTCGCGCACTTCATTCCATGTCAGGTGAGGCAGGTATCTCGAGTCTCGCATGGCTGTCCTTTACTCGAGCAGGCTCGAGGGCTGAGTTTAGGTGTTCGGCAACAGGTGAATTGCCATCAGGCTGACCAGATTGGCGGTGAAGAGGCTGCGGTGCGTTTCCATGATGTTGAAGCCCGGCACGAGGAAGGCCAGAAAAATCTCGTCCATGATGACGAACACTGCCCACAGCGCCAGATTGACCAGAAACGCCAGATTGACCAACCGCAAGTTGCTCGGGTCGAATGTGCCTAAGGCAGCCCACAGCAAGACAATAGCGACGATCTCCCAGACAATCGCGCCCGCGTACAATGCCCACGTGATCGCATTTGGCGTGCCGTAGACTTTCACGACCGCCTGCATGAACGGGAAGTTCCCGCTGTTGAACTTCCAATTGGTGCTGAGCACGCCCGTGTTTTTCAGCACGTCCAGCAAATTGAGGATCACCACCAGCGTTAACCAGACCGCCCAGAACAAAATAATTCCCTGTTTGACCGTCACCAAATCAAAGTTCAAAAAACACAACTCCAGTTCTGAAATAGACCGCTTTATCTCGAGAAAAACGCGCATCGTTGCCCCTCGAGTGAGGCCAAGCAACTCGAGACTCGTGGTGAGACTCAGTATAAATGCGTTCCAAACTCGAGGGTGATGAAAGGGGCGGAGTTCGCCCGCCCCAAACTGATGTCACTCAACGGTTATGGCTTTTTGATGAAGGTCGTGTTGAAGGCCTGCTGCACGACTTGATCCTTCTTTAAGATCCCGACGGCTTTCAGCGCCTTGTAAATCTCGTTCCAGCGGCTGAGTTGCATCGTGCCGAAACCGTATTTTTTGACTTGCCCATCTTTGCCGGTGGCGAATGGCACGACGGCTTTGCCGCTCCATGCGAGGAAACCCGGCGTCAAATCTTTGTTGTCGGCTTTGATCGCGTCGCCGTATTTGGCGGGGTTGGCGACGTAGCGGTTCCAGCCTTCTTGACTGGCTTCAACCACGGCTTTTACGACGGCGCGGTTATTTTTTAAGAAATCCTCGTTCGTGCCCAAGACTCCGTAAGGGCTGAACCCCGAATCGCTGACCAGTAGATAATCGATGTCGCCGCCGGCCTGTTCGATGGTGTACGGTTCCGCGACTGCGTAGCCTTGACTGACGAGCTTTTTGTCGTTGAGGAACGTGGCGACCTGACCCGTGTAATTGACTTGCTGGGCTTTGCCTTCGAGTTTGTACTTAGCGACGATGTAATCCCAGTACGGAGCGCCCGGTGTGACGGCGACTTGGCGTCCGGCTAGATCCGCGAAGCCTTTGACGGGGTTGGATTTATGGAACATCAGCACTTGCGGCGAGAGTTGCAGATCGGCGAAGACGCCGACCACGGGCAGGCCCTGCTCGCGTGATTGCAGAATGCCGGCCGTGTCCATCTGCGCGAATTCGGCTTTGCCGGTCGATACGAGGCTGTACCCCGCGACATTTGGCCCGCCGGGAATCAGCTTGACCTTAACGCCCGCTTTCTCGTACAGACCGTCTTGCACGGCCGCGTAGTAGCCGCCGTGCGGTGGCTCGGCGAACCAGTTGAGGATGATGCTGACTTCTGGCATGGCTTTTTGCGCGTTCACCATCGACGCCACTCCAACTGCCAAGCCCGCGCCGAGTACCGCCAGTGCAATGCGTTTCTTCATACATCCTCCAGCCCGAAAGTGGGCAAATGTGACGGCAAGTGTGTTTCGAGCGTTTGAGGTTGCTGGCTCGAGGATCGGTGGTCAGTTCTCGAATTGAATCGCGGATTCGTGCCAGTTTTTTAAGAGTAAATGCCCGAACAGGTTGACAACCAAGAAGAACCCGATCCCGAGCAAGGCCGCGCACAGCGCGGCCGCGAACAAGTACGCGGTTTGCAGCCGCGCACTGGTTTCGGCGATGATTAAGCCCAGCCCGCCCATGCCGCCGCCGCCAGCGCCGGCCATGTACTCGCCGACGATCACGCCGATCACGACCTGTGCGGCCGCGATGCGCCAGCCTGTGACCATGAACGGCAGTGCGAACGGCAGGCGCAATTTCAGCAGGGTTTGCGGTTTAGTGGCTCCGTAGAGTTTGAAGAGGTTTTGCAGGTTGTTTTCGACGCTGATCAGTCCCTGCGTGGTGTTGGCGACCACCGCGAAAATGGCGATGATCACGCTGATCGTGACGATGCTGGTGAATCCAAAACCAAACCAGATGATGATGATCGGCGCAATCGCAATCACCGGCGTGCTTTGCAGCATCACCGCGTAAGGGTAAAAGGCTTTTTCGATAAATTTAGAGCTGGCCAGCACGAACGCGATCACGGTTCCCAGCACCATCACCACCAAAAACGCGACGAACGATGCCTGAAAGGTGAACAGCGCCGATTCTCCGAGACTCGAGCGGTTATCGACGACCGCGCCGATCACCGCGAGCGGCCCGGGCAGTACATACGGTTTGAGTTGCGCGGCGAGGATAATTCCCTGCCAGACGGCAATGAACAGCACGAACGAAGCCAGCGGCGGAAAGAAGCGCTCGAGCCAAGCGGGGGCTTTGAGTTCTCGAGGGACGGCGATGGTGACGGGTTTGGGTGTGGATTCTGTCATGGTCACTCCGTTTTTTCTGGCTCATCACTCGAGGGAGTGATCTTCACTGGCGAAAAGCGCGGCGTTAATGGGTGTGGGCCAACAATTTCATCACCACGCCCGCGTCTTTGGTGAACGCTGCTGACGTGCGGTAATCGCTCGAGCGTGGGTAGGGCGTGTCAACTGCGATCTGCTCGAGGATTCGCCCCGGGCGCACGCTCATCACGACGATTCGACTGCTTAAGAAGACCGCCTCGAAGACGTTGTGAGTGACGAAAATCACGGTCGCGCCGGTAATCTCCTTAACGCGCATCAGATCGTCGTTGAGTCGTTGACGGGTGATTTCGTCTAGTGCTCCGAACGGCTCGTCCATCAGCAGCAGGCGCGGCTTGGTCACCAGCGCTCTGGCAATTGAAACCCGCATTTTCATGCCGCCGGACAGTTCACGCGGGTACGCGCCCGCGAAGTTGCTTAAGCCAACCATGTGGAGCGCTTCACCGACGCGTTCAGCCCACTGGATGCGAGGGACGTTCATCAGTTCTAGGGGCAGTTCCACGTTTTGGCGCACTGGTCGCCACGGCAGCAGGGTGGCTTCCTGAAAAACGAAGCTCGATTGCCCTCTGGTCTGCGCGTCGCCGGGAGCAGCGCCGTCGACCAAGACCTCGCCAGTGGTGGCCTCACCCAGTCCAGCGATGATTCTGAGCAAAGTGCTTTTGCCGCAACCGCTGGGCCCGACGAGCGAGACGAACTCGCCAGTTTTCACCTCGAGATCAATCCCAGAAATCGCAACCGTGCCATTGCCGTATTGCTTATCGACGCCGCGCACACTGACCAGCGTTTCACTGCGGCTCGAGCGTTCGGTGAAGGCTTGGGTTCGTGTCATGACTTGACCTCTCGAGTGTGAAGAAACCTTTGTTTCACAGACTGTAACGCGTCGCGTTCGAGGGTGTCAAGCAGGACGTGCTGGCTGTAGCAACATTTGGTATCAAACGACTAAAATTTGACTATTTGTGAGGTGATTCTTTCCACGAATAGGTAAAATGTGCAGAGATTTTATGACACTTTGCGCTTTATACGTCTCGAGTTGACTTGTTCGCCATGCTAATGTTTAGCGATGGTGATCGAATGGTTGAGATTTGACGTCCCGCCCGAGTTGCGTGCCGATTTTTTGACACGCGACGCGCAGGTCTGGACGCTGGCACTGTCGAAGTGTCAGGGGTTTATCGGTAAAGAAACGTGGTTTGAACCCGACACTGGCGCGACCATCGTCGTGATCCGCTGGGAAACTTTGGAGCATTGGAAGAGCATCCCGCGCTCAGACCTCGAGTACTTGGATGATGAGATGGGCGCACTGCTGATCCCAGTGTTGGAATGCAGAACTTTCGAGGTCGATTCGCCTCGATGACCACGGGCGCGACCGTCACCCTCAGGGCTTGAATTGCTCGAGAAAACCCGCGCAACTGCTTTGAAAAGCGTTTCGTTTGCTGACGGGAACCTGTCCGACCATCATGGCGGTCAGACGCGTCGCCTGAGCTGGCGTCATTGCCTGCAAGTCAAGGCGGAGTTCTACAGCGATTTCCTCGATCAGCACGTAACCGGCCGGCCCGACACTTCGCACGAATTCCGAGAGCAGCGCCTTCAAGAAACCCGCTGGCATCCTCTGCGCTGAAAGTCTGACATCGGCTGGACTGTCAGGTGCGTTGTCGTCAGAGAGCGCATCCAAATCAAACGCCTCAAGGTTGAAGTCTGCGAGCGGTTTGACACCAGTGGACACTGATTTCGACCCATTTAAGGATTGCACTTCACTGGTTGAGAGCAGCGACTCGAGCGAAGCATAGATGCGTTTGTTCATCCCGATTTGCGAAAATTGCACGAAACCTGCCTTGAACTCGTAAGCGCCACCTTGACTGGCGAGAATGCCCTGAAACGCCAGCTCTCCACCCAGCTCCGCCAAATCAGCGGACACCAATTTGCCTTGGATGAATTGCATCGTGGCCGCGTGGTCGGAAACCATCATCTGCAAGACCCCAGACAGTTGGGTCGCTTGAATCTCGCGCAGCAACTGGCTGAGCGATTCGCGGGTGTACGAACCCGAAGTGTTGGGTGGGAAAGGCGCACTCATGGAATCAATCACCGCAATTTCTGAGCCGGAGTGGACTGAACGCTGCGAGCTGGACTCGAGCACAGATGCTGGGCGCTGTGCTCGAGTCATTCTAACGCTCAATCGGCGTCTCGTAAATAATGAACGGCCACCTGCTCAGGTGGCCGTTCATTATTGGGTGTTCCTGCTTCAGCGTTTGGTTGGCACGACGATTTTGCCGCTGATGATCATTTGTTTGATCTGTGCGATTTTCGCAATCAGACCGCTGGGAATCAGTGCGCTGTTGTACTCGTCCACGGCGTAACCAACGCCAAACTCTTTAAGTCCAAACTCGACCGCGCCGCTGCGCCAAGCCGCTCCTTTGGAGAACGCCTGAACGATGGCATAAACAGCGTTGTCCACGCGCTTCTCCATCGAAGTCAAAACGACGTTGAGCGTTTTTGGATTTTTATCGGTGTCACCGAGGTAATTCTGGTTTGAATCCACGCCGATGAAAAACACCGGGCGCGAAGTGCTTTGGCACACCTTCGAGTACGCGGCTGGCTTGGGGACGTTGGCGGCGATATTGGTGCTTTTGAAACGCATGCCGCTGGGTAAATCGTTGGTGTTCAGGCAGCGTTGAGATTTGACGAAATCCAGAGCGCCGTTGCCCGATGCTCCAGCGGCCGCGTAGATGATGTCAGCGCCCGCCGCGACTTGCTTAGCGGCGATCTCCTTGGCTTTGGCCGGGTCGTCCCACGCCGAAGGGGTCGTGCCGACATACTCGGCTTTGACGGTGCAGCTTGGGCAGGCCCGCAGCACGCCAGCGCGATAACCGGCTTCAAACTTGTGAATCAGTGGAATGTCCATACCGCCGACGAAACCGACCACGCCGGTGCTTGAGGATGTCCCAGCGATGTAGCCAACGAGGTAGGAGCCTTCCTGCTCACGAGACACCAAGCCGGTGGTGTTGCTGCCCTGAGGCACAGCGTCAATCACCGCGAACTTGGTGTTCGGCGAATCTTTGGCGACGGCGCTGATCGCCGATTCACTGGCGAAGCCTACGCCCACGATCAGTTGCACGCCTTCGCTGACCATTTTGCGAATCCCAACCTCGATTTGCGTTGGATCGCTCGGAATAAACTCTTTGACGCCGTTGCCAAATACTTTCGAGGCTCGCTGCAAACCCTCAAACGTGCGTTGGTTGAATGAGCGGTCGTTCTTAATAGAGTTGCTGAAGATAATGCCGACATCGAAGGGTTTTTGGGCGCTGCTGACGGCGAGGCTCAGGATACCTAGGGTTGCAATCCACTTTTTCATATTGACCTTTCAGATCGTGCTGTGCAGATGTTTCGTCGGGCAACAAAGAAAGCGGACGGCGCTAAGAATTGCGTTTGCTGACCATCCTTTCTAACAGCACCTTGACGCTGATTCGCAGGCGATCAATCGACTGAGACAGATCACCCAATTCGTCGTTGCCAAAGTTCGGTACGGGTTGATCAATTTCACCCATGCTGATGCGATCCGCGATTTTTGACATCTCCAAAATCGGTTGCACCACGCGGCGCAGTGCGGCCGAGGTGATGGCAACGATCACGACGGTCGCCAGCAGCGCGACCACACCGAAGATCAGTAGGAAGTTATTGCGAATACTCAAGCTGTCATTGGCGATCACGCCAACGCTGACCACGAAGTCCGCTTGATTGATCGGCACGACTTGGCGCACGCCGCCAATTTCTTTAAAGCCAATGCGCCTGACCTCGAGAATCGTCACTTGCCCAGCCGACGACACGGTGCGATCAACGTTTTGCTGCACTGATTTGACAGATGCGTCCGTCGCTTGCCCTGAGGACTGCATCTGCTTGATGACCGTCGCAAAGGCGGCAGCGCGGTTGTCCGTCCACGAGTACGTGCCGCCCGCTGGATTGGCGTCCATGAATTCAGTCAGTGGCGTGCGAACGATGATCTCGTCATCGGCGTTTTTGGCGCGAAACAGCGCTGAGCCATCGGGCAGTTTGACCGCCACGAAAAAGACCTTGGGTTGTTGGGTCAGCAACGTCAAGCGGCGGTTCTCACCCCCCGGATTGTTCAGTTCGATTGAGTTGCCAACCGCGATGGCCAGTTGATCCGCGCCCTCGAGAATCAGTTGCCTGACCGTGCTCGGCAAGCTCAGTGCGGTGAACCCGAGGATCGCCGCGATCAGCACCAACAGCGGGATCAATGTGCTGAGCAAAATGCGGTTGCTGAGGCTCGAGCGCTTGCGGGCTGGCGGCGCGGGCGGCGCGACGAGATCGCTGCTGAGGGGCAGTGCTTGGCTGGTGGACGGCGCTGGCTGGGCGCTGACGCGCACCTGCGTTTTGAAGCCAAGCCGCTCGAGTTGCTGCGCGAGCTGCCGCGCTGCGTCCTCCGGAATCGGTTTGGTGACGGTCACGGGCCCGGCCTGCAAGCGCTCGAGCAACTGCACGATTTGCGGGTTTTGGGCGTTCAGTGTTTGCGCCAGTGCATCGACGAATGGAGTGAGGTCGCCGGCGGGTGGAGCCGTGATGGCCACGGAGTAAGCGTTGTTCAGCATGGATTCCCTTCGTGGTTTGTGTGCGAAAGAGCTGAGCAAGAGTTGTGGGTTGCGGTGAAGGTGAAATGAACCTTTGGTGAGCTTACGAGACGAGTCATGCTTTTGATGGTCAAAATCCCTTGACACGCGACAGCCAATCGTTTGTGCCACCGACCACCGCCTGAATCTGTCACCCTGAAAGCCAGTCCAGCACGAATCTGTTTGAATTCCACCGCGTCAGCACTGCGGGGCAACGTAGACTGAAACCCGTGCCGCTCGAGCTGCAACTGCGGGGTCAGCCGTCGCTGTACGATGGTCAGCAACGCACGTTGCTGGATCGTAAAACGGCCGCTGTGCTGGCATTGCTGGCGCTCGAGGGGCAGCAGGCCCGCGCTAAACTGGCGTCGTGGCTGTGGTCGGATGCAAGCGCGGCCCGCAACAGCCTGCGGCAAGTGGTTTTTAAGCTCCCCAAGGGTTTGTTGGTCGGCCATGATCAGCTTTGCCTTGCGGCTGACGTGCGGGTTGATTTGCATTTGTCCAATGAGTCAGGAGCTGGCGCTGGTGAGCTGCTTGGAAACTTCAGCTACGATGACTGCCCAACCTTTGACGATTGGCTGTTCACCGAACGCCAACGTTTAGCCCTCAGGCAACTCGAGGGGTACGCCAAGCGCTGTGCGGCTTTTGAAACCGCGCACGACTACGGCGCGGCGCTTCATTATGCCAAGCAACTCGTGGCGCTGGAGGCGTTGAGCGAAGCCAATCACCGCCGCGTGATGCGCCTGCACGAAGCGCTCGGTGATCGCGCCGCGGCCGTACGAGCCTTTGAAGCCTGCCGCGACGTGCTCAGAAGAGAACTGAACCTCGAGCCGAGCTTGGAAACGCAGCGCCTCGCCTTGCTGGTCGCTCGCGGCGTGCGCCTACCGAGCGTTGGTCACGTGCCCGCCAGCTTGCCGCAACGCTCATCCGACTCCAACCGCGAAGTGGCCGCGCTGCTCGAGGCGACCCGCGTGCTGGATTCGCTCGGGCGCACGGAGACCGCCTTCGATACGCTGCTGGCCGCCAGCGCGGTGCTGTCTGAAATCGAAGCCACCGACGCATTGGAGCGGCTGATTGTTGACTTATCCAGCCGAGCGCAGACGCCTGAGCAGCACGCCAAAACCGCGCTGGCTAGCGCGTGGTTGCATTACCAGCGTGGACAGTTCGCGGAAACCCAAAGGCACGCCGAGCGCGGATTGGAGCTGACGGGCGATGCGGGTTTGCGCTCGCAGCTCGAGGCTGAAATCGCGGCCGCACTGCTGCGGCTTGACCGCACGTCCGAGGCGCTCGGGTGGCAGCAGCGGGCCGTGCAATCCCTGCCGCACCACTCGCTCGAGGCGGCCGTCGCGCTGGCGGAGTACGCGCTGTCGCTGGCCAACTCTGACCGTTACAGTGAGGCCGAAGCCGCGTATCTGGAAGCAGACGCGCTGCTGGAACTGTTTGGCGCGTGGCGGCAACGCATCACGCTGCTCAACAACCTCGCCATGACCTATAAACATCAGGGCCGCGCCCAAGCCGCCCTCGAGCCGCTCGAGATCGCTGCGCGGCTGCTGAGCCAGTTGCCGGGACTCGTCGATGACGAACGCTACGGTTACGCCAATCGCGCCGAGGTGCTGACTCAGCTTGGGCGCTTTGAAGAAGCCCTCGAGTGGCTGGCACGGGCTGAGAGCCTGAGCGTGACGAACAATCTGCCGTGCAGTTTCGTTTTTTATCGCCGCGCTCAGGTGTACCTGCTGCTCAACCGCCCCGACGACGCTGAGCGCGACCTCGAGCGGGCGCTTGCCAGCGCGGGCGTTCACGCCAAGGGCGTCGGCTTCGCGCAACTGCTGAGCGCCCGAATCTGCGCTCAGCGCGGCGCGGATTGGGACGCGACGCTGACCCAAGCCGAGCGTTCACTGGAGCAAAGCGGCCCGGGATCGTACCTGCTGCGAGCGCACCTGTTGCGGGCGACAAAGAGCGCCTCGCCGGGCGGCTACCGCTTGGCGCTCATGGTCGCCGCTGCGGCCGCTGAACTCGGCATGGGCGGCTTGGAGATCAGCGCACTGGCGATCGCCGTCCATCACGCGCCAAACGACTTGGCAATCGAGGCGGCAGCGCAGCGGGACAAAGCCCACGCCTTGCTCGAGACCCTCGAGCCGCTCGACCTGACCCGCGCTGCGGTACTCGAGCTGCTGGGGTCTTCAACCAATTGACGCTCAATTAACGCTGCACCCTTAGCGTGATCTCCAAGCACCGCTGAACGCGTGCTCAGCGTTCACAGCTCAGGAGGTCAACCCAGCCCATGAATATTGGCAAAGCCAAAAACCTCGTGATTCGCGCTTGGCTCGAGGAGGGCGGCGTCAACGCGTGGCGGGCGACCGTCACAAACGTCGACACCAAACAGATACGCGGCTTCAGTCGAATCTCGGAACTCGTCAAACACCTCGAGACTGAAATTGGGCATGAAAAACAACGCCTCAGTCAGTCACTCAAAGCAAATCAAAAGGAGCAGCAATGAACGCGAAAAAACTCGGCGGTACACTTGTTTTCGCCCTCACGCTCGCGGCGGCCATCGCGCTCGCGCAAGGCACGTACAAAGTCGTCTTCGGTAGTAAAAGCAGCAGCGTGGCAGGCATCACCGTCACTGGCAAGCTCGCACTCTCGAGCAAGCCCTTGGCGGCCGCGCTCGGCGCGAGCGTCAGCCTCGACTTCGCCGGTAAAGCCGCGACTTTCACGCGCAACGCCAAGACCGCCAAGGTCGCGGTGACGATCCAAAAAGACATCGCCTACGCAAGTGTCGCGGTGGTCGTCAAAGGTCTCGGGCTGGCCTCGAGCCTCGCTGGAACGACGGTGACGATCACCAACCCCACGCCAGCGATGCCAATGACGGCCCCGAGCGTTCAGGGCGCGAGTCAACTGAGCGGCGGCGAGGGCGTGCTGGGTCAGACCTACACGCTGTTTCGCGGCGAAGGCGCACTGAACTATTCCATCACCAAGCTCGAGTGGAGCGTCGGCAATTACCTCTACGACAGCCCGAGCAAAAACGATTACATCGTCGCGCCCGACAAAAAAGCGCTGGTGATCTCGCTGACGATCCAGAACCCCAACAAGACCGAACGCTCTGTCGACGGCTCGAGCATTCGGTTTACCGGCGTGGACAGTAAGAACAGCAACGTGTCTGGTGACGGTTACTGGTACGAACAGGGCACACTGCGACCCGTCAGCCTCAGCCTCAAACCCGCGCAGAAGGTCGTTGTTTTCACGCGCATCGTCGTGGACGGCGATGTCAGCTTGCCCAAGTTGATCGTGGACGACAGCAACAACGCGGTCTGGCGCTACGACTTGCGCGGCAAAATCGCGCCGCTGCCTACGCCGTTCGCTGACCCGACTGTGACCGACGGCTCGAGTGCCCTGACAGTATTTCCAGCGCAGATCGGCGTTTACTACCCGGCGGTCACCAATTTTAGGCTCGACAAGGTGATCTACTCCACCGAGCCATGGTTCGACGGTTCAGCCCCGCCCGAGGGTGGACGCTGGCTGGTGCTGTATTTCACCGTCAAGAACATCGCCAAAGCACCCACGGGCATTTACGGCGGTTACGGTGCAATTTCCTTCATCGACCAAGACCGCATTGAGAGCCGCAAATCGGACTGGATCTACCGCGCAAGCCGCGACGCGAACCTCGAGTCGATTGATTTGCAGTACAATCAAGAAGTGCAGGTGCGGGCGCTGATTGATGTCCCCAGCGGCGTGCAACCCAAGAAGGTCAGGTTGGTCTGGCAAGGCTCGAGAACAGCCGAGTTGGACATCAGCAACCTGAACTGACCGCGCTGGATTGCCTGCTCTACTCTCGAGCCTTCGCCCTGCGCTCACGAGCAGTGCGAGCGAGATCATCACCCTCAACCTTGCCCATGCCGACTGGATGGACTTCGTTGGCAACTCGGTCAGGAGATCCCTGTGAAGCTGAAACTTTTGCCCTTCGTACTGATCTCGAGCCTCGCACTCGCGGCTCCAAACGACTCGCAAACCATGACCGACAAGCGCGGCGTTTGCGCTTTTACGTTTCCGCAAAACTGGAAAAAGAGCGGTACGTTCGCCGTGCAACCGGGCGGTCACGCTCGAGCCAGTGCGATCAGCGGCGCGTACACGCCAGCGGACATCACGACGGCCACCGCCAGTTTCAAAAAGCAAACCTTGGAGCAAGACGCGCACCACGTGCTTTACCGAATCACAATCACCGAGGAACTGGCGGCCTTCGCCACGCGGGAATACTACGAGGCGATCTTTCAAGGCGCACGGGGCTGCATCGTGCGCTCCAACACCGACCTGAAAAACACCGCTCCCTTGGAGCAGTCGCTGCGTCAGATCGCCTCGAGCGCGAGGTTCAAGTGAAATCAATGCTTGGCGCGGCGCTGGCGCTGGCGCTCGGGCTGGGACTGGCGGCGGGTTCGGTGGCGGTTGTCGTGAACGGCACAGCCAGTACGATGCCCGGATTCGCGGCAGGCAACACGATTTTTGTTTCTGCCCGAACCTTCCTGCCCGCCCTCGGCGCGAGTGTGGTGCGACTGTCCCCGAACAAGGCATCGGTCAAGCTCTGCGGCAAGACCACGGACTTAGCCTTCGAGGTGCGCGACGCCACGCCGTTCATGGACGGCGTGCTGAGCGCTCGAGCACTCGGGTTTCAGGTCAGCGCTAGCGGCACGACCCTGACCGTGACCGGTGACGCGGGCAACTGCGCCCCGGCGAACCCGACCGCGCCGCCCGGCATCGGGTACAACGCGACCTTCACCTCCACGATGTCTCTCAAAGACGGTGGGAGCGGCTACACGTACTACACGTACCGGCTCGAGGGTCACGCGGTGTTGAGCGAGGCTCGAGCGGGGGAGACGTACCTGCAAGGCAGTGACCTGCCCGTGGGTGCGCCGTTCACGATTCTCGCGGAGGGCAGGCTGGACTTGAGTTACGAGAGCGTCACCCTCAGTCCGCCAAAGTGCCCCATCGTCGGACGCAATGGCTTTGCGTACCTGATGCTGCTGGAGACGACGCTCCCAAAGGGCGGCAAGCTGCGCGTGATCGCATTTGACCCCGGCCTGCCGGGCGGTCGCGGACTCGCCCCGAGCGAAACCGTGCAGTGTCCACGCGCACTTGGGTTGCAGGGCTGGTACTCGGCGTTCACCAATTCGGTCAAGGGCAACCTCGGCGTGGTGATCGTATCCCAAGACTCGCCGCGTCCGGCGCTGTTGTTGAACGGTTTGCCGGAACTCACCCCAAGCGCTACCGTTGAGTACAGCGTCGGTAACAACGCGCCGCTAAAAATTGGCAAGGCGACCCTGATCCAAGACACGCGCCTGAAACTCGAGCCAATCAAGTAAAGACTCGAATCCCGCACCGTTCAATCCCGCTCGAGCTAGACCCTCGAGTTAGTCAAATCTCGCCCATAGCGCTCGAGGAGGCTGCATGAAACCTACGATCTGGTTGTTGATGGTCGCTATTACATTGCTGACTATGGCCAGCGCTCAAACGCCGTTCACCCTGAACTACGCTGGCGCTTCAAAGTCCGTGCTGGGTGCGTCCGTGAACAACCAACTGATGCTCGAGGTGCAAGGCTTTGCCGCTGGCAGCGCCAGCAAAGTCACCGTGGAATCCGGTGGCAAGAAAGCTCTGTTCGCGCACCGCAGCCGCAGCGTGCGGCTGGCGTTGACCGGCTTAAAGGGCAAGCTGTACGCGAGTTTGAGCGATCTGGTGACTGGACTGGGTTTCGTGATCCTGCGAGCCTCGAGCAATTCGGTGACGATTGCCGATTTACCCAGCACTGCACCCGCCGCAGCCCAGAACGTCGAGCCGACCCCGCCGCCCGCCACTCCGCCTGTGCCTCGCTCGAGCCGCGCTATGAAATCGTATTCGGGCAGCTTCAAGTTTCAAAATAAAGCTGGCTTCGAGGGTCACGGGCAAGTCGTCTTCAAAGAAGGCGGTCAAGGTTCGTACCGCACGGTCAGTGGCGCGGTCACGCTCGATGTCATCCCAGCGCCGTTCAATGTCGCGTGTACGCAAACCAAATACCTGATCGGTTCAGACATCACCGCGCAGACGCCGTTCGCGGGCATCATCAATTTCACTTCGCCCAGCCGCTACGCATTGGCGATTGACGGCATCGTCTGCCCAGACGGTACTGATGGCGCGGGTGGCTTGCAACTACTGCTGCACAGCGATCCCACCGCAGACGGCTTGGGACTGACCACCGCCTCGAGTCAACACCTGTCCGCCTCGAGCCAGTACTTCGGTGCGACGCTCAGTTACGAACTGATTGGGCAGCCGTAGCGCCCGCATCACTTTTGCATTTCACCTGAGATCCCTCGAGTTTTGAAAGGACACACCCATGAAAACCAAACTCCTGCTGATTCCCGCGCTGGCGGTTGCGCTCTCCGGCTGCATCGTCGTCGTCACTGGCGATCCCGCCAGCACGCCGACCACGCCAATCGACTCCATCGCCTCGAGCCAACTGGTGTACAGCAGCACTGATCCAGCCGACGGCTCGCATTTCGTGCATCTACTGAAACTCGATGGCAGTTCAAATCAAGTCGTGGCGATCGGCTGGAATCCGCATCTCGCGCCAAACGGGAAAGCGTTTTCGTTCCAGCGCGACGGCGAATATCCATCTGGCAAGGGCGACCACCTGTTTGTGCGAAACCTCGAGACATCCAGCGAACAGAACGTGATGAACGGCAGCGATTACATGGTCTCCGCCGGTTGGACGATTGATAGCCAAGCGCTGATTTTCGATGAGCAGTGCAGCCTCGGGCGCGTGACCCTAGAAGGCTCGAGCGTAACTACTTTGCGCGATGCCAACTGCTTTGACGACGCGCCAAACGTCAATCCCGTGACGGGTCAGATCGTGTTTCACAACGCCAATTTCGCCGCTGGTGGATTGTGGATCATGGACGCGAGCGGCGGCAATGCCAAGCAAATTGCCGGGACATTGACGGGCGATGCGTGGCCCGCGTGGTCGCCCGACGGCAAAGCTATTGTTTTCTTACGCACCAACGCCAGTGACCTCTACAAAGGCGTGCTGCACACCGTTAAACCAGATGGCACGAGCGACCGCGCCCTGAGCGATCTCAAAACCGACTCGAGCAATTTCGTCAGGCCAACCGCTGCGTGGACGCCGGACGGTCGAGGGATCATCGCGGCAGTCGTGGCGGGCGGGCAGTCCAGCGTGCGCCTGATCGCCACTAAAACCAGCGAGAAACCGATCACCCTGAAAGTCCCAAATGCTGAGTCTGTGGATTTCATCGGCAACATCGCGCCGATTCCAGCCAAGTGATGCTCGAGGACAACATCGCCCGGCTCGCATACCGCGTGATACTCGCAAAAGTTCTACACCACGATGGCTCGAGGGTCGCAACGCTGCACCATGCGGGCCAATGCTGATGTGCCCTCACCTGTGCTCGAGCGGATTTTGAAGCACATTGCGTTGACCGCCGCGTGGCAGTGATCGGCTTTTTCCCAGCTCGAGACGACCGAATCTTTTTGCCCTCACCTGCTCGAGCCAGCGCTGACTCGGGTCGCACCACACGCAATACCGCCGCTCGAGCTTCCCAAGGGCGGTCAAGGAGTGATTTATGAAACGTTGGCAGATTTTACTCGTTGTTCCCGGCTTCGTCTCGTTGTTGGTCGCTTGCAACTCGAGCGGAACGGTCGCGCCTCCGCAGTCCCCAGTGGCGAACGGTTCGCCTGTCTTCGGCACGATCTCGAATTGGATTCCGGGGAAAACCGCAACCCTCTACGCGCAGGTTTTCTCGAGCACCCCATCGACAAGCGTGGGTGTAACCGTTGCGGCGGATGGCTCGTTCAGTAACCTCGTGTTGCCCACGCCGACCGATGCGGAGCTGAACGGTGGCGGCAACCTGCTGGGATCGTGCAGCGGCGGGAGCATCACCGCGACCCCGAGCGATGGCAAGGCCGTCTTCGCGCTGCTCACGACGAAACCCAACTCGGGAAGCGACGTGTATCAGGCGAACGCTGTCGAATCTAGCAGCTCGGCGTTCGACCCCGGTAGCAATGGCACGTACCGCATTTTTGTAACGAAAAATACGATCCTGAGCGGCTCCTGCACCACCACGACGGGAACGCCGAAATACACCTACACCTACGACAACGTGTCCTTCGTTCAGGGCTGGAACATCCTCAACATCAGCCTCGCCGGGCACGATTTAAGCGCCACCACGCCCATCGTCGAAACCTTCACTTCGGGCGCGGTCTCGAGCGACCAGAAATTCTTTCTCGTGCTACCAGAAACCGCCAATATCGCGCAAGTCAGGTCTGACACCGCCAAGAAGCTGCTGCTAAAATGGGACGCCGTCCCCGAGGCCACGGGTTACAGCCTGCAAATACGCTCCGCCGGACTGGATCTGGGGAACGGCGTTGGTCAGTACGGCCCAGCGATTGACACGACAGCGACGACGGCAACCGTCCCCGCAAACCCAAGCACGAGTTACGACGTGCGCGTCAGAACCAGATTTGGCGCGAACCTCAGCTACGGTGCGGAGGGCATTTTTCTGAGCACCGCGACGCTTAATCCGGATGGTCTGAACATTCTTTTTTCAACGCAGGGCGTTCCAAACCCGGTTTCCATCGCCAAAGGCGCGAGCCAGACAGTCGCCCTCGAGTTCGAGCGCGGCGCGAATTGCGCGGCCGCCCTGAACTTGAGCATCTCCGGTAGCTCGACCGTTGGCAGCGCCGGGCCCGCCCCAGTTGGCGCAGCCTCGAGCGGCACGGTCTCGGGTTCGTTCGCGCCCAACAGTACAGTTGGTAACTCGAGCCTGCTGAATCTGGCGGTCGGCTCAGGCGTTTCGTCAGGCACGTACACGGTGGACGTGAATGCCGACGGCTGCCCGACCGGAGTGAGCACGATTTTGCTGCTGACGGTTCCGTGATGACGGTATCAGTGAGACCTGAGAGGTACAGTCTGACTGAAACTGGAGGCTTCATGAAACGATTGCTGGTCTGCCTCGCCGCGCTGCTGACTTGGGTGGCCGTGGGTTCAACTGCCCATGCCGAACCCGTGAAACTCATTGTAAACAACCGCAGTGGCAGCGTTGACGGCTTCACAGATGGCGGCAGGCTCTGGGTTTCGGCGCTGCCGTTCTTTCAAGCCATTGGGGGCGGCGCTCGGCCTGTCAAGGTCGATCAGACGCAGGCGCTCGTGACGATCACCTCCGGCGATGGCAGCAAGACCGCCACGGTCAGTTTCGTGCTGCACAAAGACCCAACGACGAACAGCAACACGATTTACGTCGCGGCGCTCGAGGCGCTCTCCGCACTTGGACTGCAGGGCACGGTCACAGGCGCTGACACTGAGTTGACGCTCAGTGTTAGCGCCGCGCCCGCCCTCAATAGCGCCCCTCCCACAGCGCCGCCAGCCGCAGCAACCCGGTTCGCGCCGAGCGGTCTCGAGGGCGCAGATTTGGAGCGGGCCGCGAAGGAGTTCTACGACGCCGTGACTTCTGGAAAGGATTTTGCTCCGTTGCTGAATGCCGTGCTGGAGGGCTTTCAAATTCCCGTTTACGGCGACGCCCGCATTGCCGACACCGACCAAATTGGCCTGCGGCTCTTCGCGCACCGCCCGTTCGCGCTCACCCTAGAATTCCCCGCGATGCGAGCGGGCTACGACAAAGGCTCGTTCATATCACTGGAATCGTTCCTGAAATCTGAGTCGCAGAGCGGTTTGAAGCCTCGAGCCGGTGGGGCGTTCGATGCGCTCAGTTTCACCGCGATGATTGGCGGTTTCTTCGCGCAGCCGCATTTCACGTACTCGCAGGCGCTCATCTCGTTTGTTGGGGCGCTCGGGCGCGAGCGCCTGCGGCGCGGGTTGCGCTCACGGGACGGCGCGAATATCGATGCGTTCTGGGGCGAGAAAACCCTCGATCCGATGCAGTTTAGGTTGCTGACCGCGCTCTTCGAGGCGGGCCCGCCCAGCCCGCAACTGCGGCTAAGTGCAGCACTGCCCAGCCCTGCGCCGCTGATGACGCTCAGCCGTTTCGTCCTCGAGCCGCTCTTATCCTCACTCGAGCGGGTTGGAACCTCGCACGGCGCAATTTGGAGCGCCAGCGCACAAGGCGATGCCCCTAAACCGCTGCGCTGGTTCTTCGAGAAAGTCGCGGACAAGGCTGTAGATGAGGTGAAGGGTGAGATCACCCCGCAGATTGACGACGCGATTCAGGAGTATTTAGGGATTCCGTTCCCAATCCCCGAAGGCGTGGATCCCAAATCGCTTAAGGACGCCATCGTGCAGGCCTTAAAAGAAAACGCCAGCGCCGCGTTTTGCGCCTCGGTGATTCTGTACGGCTACCAGATTCAACTGACTCGCTCACCAACCACGATCTACCGTCGCACTCGAGGCGACAGCTCCAAACCGTACTCGAGTTCGCTGTCGGTGCACGTCAGCTTCATGGACGATTACCGCAGCAAAGTTTTCGGAACGCGCTTGACGGGCAACATTGGCACGGCCGCGCAGTTATTGGAGAAAATCGGTTGCGAAGTCCCGTATCCCGGCGATGCGGCGGGTAAGGCCGTGAAGTGGACCATGCCGAACACGCTGCTGCCATACGCGCTGGACGAGGAGTTCAAACTGGTGCAGAACACCACCGACGCGCAGGGCACTGCCAAGGCCAAGTTCGATGCGAAGTTTGAGCGTATCCCGAAGGCGCTGCGGGTGCAGGAAAACGCTAAAACCGGCAACATCGGCGTTGACGTCAGCAACCTGATGCCCAAAAAGTGGTCCACCATCGAAGCCGGTGTTCGCAGCGGCAACAAAACCGGCATCGCCGATGAACTCTTGACAGTGATTTTCTTCGCTCCGCCAAAGCTCGAGCTGGAATTCACTTCGACCATTGATGTCGTTGATAAAAGTGGCGGGAAGCTGCACTTCAAACTGGGCGCGCAATTTGCGTTAACCGCCAAGTTCTCCGGCAGTGGGGATTTGGAGCGCTTGACGAGCATGGGTGGCTCAGGCAGGTTGAGCTACTTGGAGCGCAGCATCACCGGGGGGTCTAAGGACTGCACTGTAAAAATCACCGATGTCATCACGGGCATGATGGAGGTCAACCTCAGCGCCGATGACGATACGTCGGATGCGCTGAACATGCTGCTCAACCCCGGTTTCCCCAGCGGTGGCGGTGGTGCGCCGCCACAAGAAACCTACGAACTGACTGGCGGCCCGATGTGCGGACGCAGGGTCACCGCGCCCGGCTGGTTCGGGGATTTCATTGGTATTCACACTTCCGAGCGCGGGCAGTTGCTGTCCGGTGGCGGTGCGCCGCAGGTAGGACTCGTGCTGAGCACCAGCAGCCGCGCCTCGAGCAAAGTGCTGTTCGAGAAAACTTACGACCGCACCGTGCCTTACGATGATGGGTCCGTCAAGGAGAACACGGTGATACGCATCAACGTCGTGGCCGGTAAGTAACGCGGGACGCTCGAGGGCAACCGCTAATTTCCTACCGCAGTCGGCGTTTTTGTCGATGGCCGAGGATTCCACAAAGCAGACACGCTGATTCAGATCAACGACTTGTCAACGCAATGCGCTGGGTCTCGAGCCGCGCCATCATGACAAGACAGTGAAATGGTTTTTCGGCGGTATCTCGCCCAGCCCGTGCTTGACAGATAATCGCCTCAGGTACTCGAGCCGCTGACGCTCAAACGGGTTGCGCGAGGTGGTGCTGCCGCGCCAGCGCATCGCGGCTCGAGCTGCACGAGCGGTTACTGCGCCGCGACGTGCAAAACCAGTCCCTGTTATCGTATTGCTGATTTCACGTTCATGGGATCGGCTGCGGGTCATTCGAGAACTGTAAAAGCCGTGCTCGCTACGCTCGAGATTTACAGCTTTTTTATGCAGGCGAATACGGTCGGCACTCCACGCATGGGCATACGAAAAATGGGCAACTGCTTGTGTTACGCGCTCGAGAACTAACCTCGACTCATCGCTCGACGCTGAAAACGAGCAGAAAATACCTCAGGAACTTTTTTCGGAAATCTTACGGAGTTCACCCGCGCCTGTACTCGAGGTCAAACCGTCTCCAGCGGCCACAACGCCATCCCTGACCACTGCTCGGAATTGACCGCTCGAGCAGTGAATTTGCAGATTTTTCGGGGGAGCAGTTCACGTATCCCCGCGTTCGCCTAAGCGGATTTTGCCGCGCAGCGCATTCGCGTCCGCTGAATGTTGAGCGACAATAAATTCGTACTCCCTAGGTTCTAAGATAAATTCACCAAGTAGCTCGTCGAAATACTCGAGGCTCGAGGTCAGCACGTTAAGCGAGACACGTTTGGACTCTAAAGGCTGCAACGCGATTCTGGCGAAGGCTTTCAGTTCCTTGACGGGCCGCTCGACCGCAGAATCCAGTGCGGACACGTAAAGCTGAACGATTTCCTCTCCCGCATTTCGTCCCGTGTTCGTCACTCGCACCGTCGCCGTCACGCTGCTCTGTTGCTGCTCGAGCCGCAAGTCACTGTAGGCGTAAGTGGTGTAGCTCAATCCAAAGCCGAACGGGTAGGCGGCTGGGTTCCCGTCGCGTTCCAGCTTGCGGTAGCCGTGCCAAAGGTCGTAGGTGACACTCACCGCATCGCGGTCGAAATATGGGTAGTGCGCGTCGGTTTTGGCGATGCTGAATGGCAGTTTCCCGCTTGGGTTGACGCGCCCAAGCAATACGTCGCTCAGTGCGTGCCCGCCCTCCATGCCCGGATACCACAGCAAGACAATCGCGCTCACCGCGTCCTCCCAAGCGTTCATCAACACGGCGCTGCCGGCCATAACGGCGACGATGACGTTCTGGTTGGCACTCGCCACGGCCTGAATCAACGCTTCGTCGCTGGAGTTCAAATGCAAACTGGCGCGATCACCGCCGCGTGAAAATGCACCGCTGGCTTCGGCTCGAGCCGCCAGTCCGCTGGCGACAAGCCCAGCAATCTCAATCTCTGTGGGCGAGGTTGGGGCGGGAAACAAACTCCGCAGCCCGCTGGTGGTGTCGGGCGAGACGAACTCGCCCTCGTCGGCTTTGGTGTAGCCAACGACCAGCAGCACAGCTTCGCTCGAGCGAGCCAGCATTTTAGCTCGCTCGAGATCCTGACCGTCGTCGTAGGTGACCTGCGTGAACCCAGCCTGCACGCCCTCGAGCGGCGTGACGATGTGCTGAGACACGGTATTGGATGACCCGCCATCGCCCGTGTTGGGGATCGCCGCCAATGCTCCGATCACCGCCAGCCTTGTATCGCTGCGGAGCGGCAGCAGATCACCCGCGTTTTTCAGCAGCACAATACTCTTTTGCGCCGCCTCGAGCGCCAGTTGCCGGTGCGCCGATGACCCCATCACGCTCACGTCCACGGTGTCAGATTGCGTGAAATGCAGTTGCATTCGCAGCATCCGCAGGTTCGCGTCGTCAATCCGAGCCACTGAGACTTCACCCGCTTCGACCAGCCGCTGCAAATCGCGGTGGTGGTGCATTTGAAACGGCATCTCGAGATCCTGTCCGCCGAGCATAGCCAGCCGTGAGTCGCGCATCCCGAAAATCCAATCGGTGACGACGAAACCGCCAAAGCCCCAACGGGTTTTGAGAATCTCGGTCAGCAATTCACTCGAGTGCCCAGCCCATTGCCCGTTGACGCTGTTGTAGGCGCTCATCACGCAAGCCACGCCCGCGTCGACGACCCGCTTGAAATGCGGCAGGTAAACCTCGTGCAGCACTCGAGAGGAGGCTTGCACGTCGATGCTGAAGCGAGCGTTTTCCATATTGTTGAGCGCGAAATGTTTGACGCACGCCATCACGTGATGCTGCGCCCCGACTGTGAGCGCCACACCAAACTCTGCCAGCAGATGCGAGTCCTCGCCGTAGGTTTCCTGAGCGCGTCCCCAAGCGGGGTGACGCAACAAGTTGATGCACACGCCACCGAACAGGTTCGCCCCGACCGCTCGAGCCTCCCTGCCCATCGCCTCCCCGATCCGGCGCTCCAAGTCAACGTCCCACGTCGCGCCTCTGGCCATGCTGACCGGAAAGGTCGTGGCCTGTCCGATGACGATGCCGCGTGGGCCGTCCGTGAAGCGGATGCCGTCCAACCCAAGGCGCTGCGTATGCCCCGCGTCCCACGTGTGGCGGTTGTAAGCGCCACCGAGGATATCCGCCAGTCCAGACCAGAACGGCGTGGAACCAGACAGATTCGCTATTTTTTCATTCAGCGTCATCTGCGACAGCAACTCCAGCGCTCGAGTCTCGAGGTCGGATTGCGGCAACGGCGACTGATCGTTGTTGGTGGTCATAACGCTCCTCTATAGCGGTGAGATCGGTGATGCTGCTTGACTCTCGAGGGTCGCGCCCAGTGATGACTCGAAGTGCTTTACTGTGCGTTCAAAGCTCTCGAGACTTGATACGTCCTTTAACCCTTGACTGATCCCGACAACGCGCCGCTGACGAACAGGCGTTGTGCGAACAGGAAAAACACCAGCACCGGCAGCACCGACAGTGCTGTTCCCGCGATCAACGCGCCGTAATCGACGCTGTTCTCGCCGATCAATGCCGAGATCGCCAGCGGCAAAGTGCGCCCAGCATCGTTGTTGCCGTTCATGATCAGCGGCAGGAAAAAGCTATTCCATTGCCCTAAAAACACGAAGACGCTCAGCGCGGCCAGCGACGAGCGGACGCTGGGCATGGCAACTTGCCAGTAGACCTGCCATTCGTTCGCCCCATCGACTCGAGCCGCGTCGCTCAGTTCTGGCGGGTATTTCTGAAAGGTTTGACGGCAGAAAAAAATAGCGAAGCTGTTGCTGAGCGCTGGCAAAATAATCGCCCACGGCGTGCCCAGCAGGTTCAGCCCGAGCGGATTTTGCCCCGCCATCAGTTGAAACAGCGGCACAATCGTCACCTGCGGCGGGACGATCAACGTCACCAAAAAGAAAGCGAACAGCGGCTCCCGAGCGCCGAAGCGGTACTGCGTGAACGCGAAACCCGCCATGCTCGAGACCAGCACCGTCAACGCAGTCGTGGTCAGGGCGATGAAGGCTGAGTTCCAAGCCGCCAGCAGGAAACCCTTACCGACCAGCGTCTCGAGGTTGGTGAGCAGAGCACTCCCGATGTCTAAGCGCGGCGGGATGCCCAGCACCTCGCTCGAGAGTCGCGTCGCGGCGCTGAACATCCAGTAGAACGGAAAAACCGCCAGCAGCGCTCCAAGTGCCACGACGATCAATGCCAGCGTTTGCGCGAATGACCAGCGCCGCTTCACGTTTGTCCTCGCTCGCCGGCTTTGAGTTGCAGCACCGCCAGCGCCCCAATCACCACGACCAACACCACCGAGATCGCAGCCGCATAGTGGAAATCCACGCTCGAGAAAACCGTCTGGTAGAGGTACAAGCCGATCGTCAGGGTTTCGTTGGCGGGCCCGCCCCGCGTGACGATCAGTGCTTCGTCGAAGATTTGCAGCACGCTAATGGTCGACAGCACGGTTGTAAACAGAATCGTCGGGCGCAGCAGCGGCAGGGTGATGTGCCAAAAAGACTGCACTGGCTCAGCTCCGTCGATCTGAGCGGCTTCGTAGAGTTCAGGCGGGATATTTTGCAATCCAGCCAAGTAAATCACCATCATGAAGCCGGTGTAGCGCCACGTCAACAGCAGCATCACGGTGATTTTCGCCCACCACGGATGGGTGATCCACGGCACGCCCGCCAGCCCAAATTCGCGCAGCACGTAATTCACCAAACCCAAATCCTCGTTCAGCAGCACCCGAAACAGCGTTCCAACCGCGACGAGGCTCATGATGCTCGGCAGGAAGTACGCGCTGCGAAGGGCGCTGCGAAACGGGAAGTGCGGCGAGTTGAGTGCCACGGCGATCAGCAGCGCCGCGATCAGCATCACGGGAACTTGGGCGACTAAAAAAATCAGCGTGTTGAACAGCGCTTGCCGAAAAACATCGTCGCTCAGCAAGCGCTGGTACTGCGCCAGTCCAGAGAAACGCACCTCGCCATCGACGTTGCGTTGCACGCTCAATACGAAGGCGCGGGCAACTGGGTACGCGGTGAACAGTGCGTACAGCACCAGTGCGGGCATCAGGAACGCGAACGGCGTCAACCGGGTGCGTTGCAAGCGGCGGCTCGAGGGGAGGAGTGCGCGAGATTCAATCATGCTACTGAGTTCGGTAACTTCAGGTTAAGGATACAGCGCAATTTGGTGCGTTTCCGTCGGAGGCGTGAGTGAACCGAATCATGCCGTTATCAGTAAGTCGTGGACTCCGCCGCATCTGAATGGGGCTTGGTTTGCTCGAGACTTGTTCAAAGCTGGAGCGGCTCGAGATTGAATCTTTTGACGGGCGCATTCATTCGGTGGCTCGAGGAGCTTTACAGATGTTCACACCTCGAGCCGCCGCTACAGGCGTTTACATCACTGCCCGGCGATCTCGCGCCCAGTCTGGTTTTTCAGGTCGTTGGCTGCTTTGTCCAGTGCGGCTTTGACATTCTGCCCACCCGTCAGCACGCTGGCTTGCGCGGTGACGACGGCGGCTACTGCCTTATCGTAATCGCTCGAGTATTTCAGCGGGCGGCCCAGAAAAGCGCTTTGTTTGAATGGCGCGAAGACGTTGGGTGTCGCAAAGAAATTGTCTTGCGCGTTCAGCACCGGGGCTTGCAGGCTGGGCAGGAAGCTTGGCCACGAGCCGCGCTTCTCTAAGACATTCTTGGAGCCGTAAGTCGTGTACCACTCGACAAATGCCCAAGCCGCGTCCTTGTTCGGGCTGTTGGCGGGAATGGCTAGGGTGCTGCCACCGATGTAAGCGCTTTGTCCGCCACCGACGGTCAGCGCGGGCACTTGAACCACGCCCCACTTGCCTTTTTGTTCTGGGGCGTAGCCTTTGAAGACCCCGATCATCCAGACGGGCAGGTTGACGGCCGCAACGCGACTGGCCTTGATCGAGCCGATCAGTCCGTCCGTACCTTGCACGTTCAGCAAAATCCCAGCGTCCCAAGCGGACTTCACGAAGCTCAGCGCCCGTACCATTTTTGGGCTGTTCACAGCAATCTTGCCGTCACCGTCAATGTAAAAACTGCCTTGTTGCTGAATCAGGATCCGCATCAGCGTCTCTGAACCCGTGGCGTCAATGCCAGACATCTTCACGCCGGGATTGGCAGCGACGATTTTCTTACCCGCTTCTAGGTAATCGTTCCACGTTTTAATGCTTTGCGGGTTGATGCCAGCCTTATCAAACAGGTCGCTGCGATACCACATGCCGACTGGCGCGGCGTCGGTTGGCATGGTGATCAGTTTGCCTTTAACGACGCTCTGCGTCCACTTTGTGCGGTCGAAATTGCGCTCAAATTTGCTGCCCCAGTTGCTCAAATCAGTGAAGGCATTCGGGAAGCGCGTACCGTAAATCTCGACGCGCTCGCTTTCGATCATCACGACATCGGCCAGCGGCACGTTGCCCGCCAGACTTGCGGTGATCTTTGGGTACGCATCGGCGTAGCCGACCGTGGCGAATTTGACTTTGATGTTTGGATAGAGCTTGTTGAAGTCTGGTAGAACGCTGCTGTAACTGGCTTCGGCCCAACTAAAAACGGTGATTTCGCCCTTCAAATCGGGGTTGCCTTTTAAAGGATTGGTCGCGGGTGCGGCCGGGGACTGTGCACTGACCAAGCCCGTGATGCCCGCTGCGATCCCGAAAGTCACCAGTGTTGCGAGCCGTTTTCTCATACGCATATCTCCTTGAGGAACTGATAACATCAGCGCTGAAGCGCTGCTGTTTGAATGCCGATTCCTCGAGCGTGTGGGTCTCGAGGGTGGCCGCTGATTGAAAATTTCTAAACTACACTTTAGTAAGTTTTGATGCTAAGGTCAAGTGTGCTCATCACTCCACCCGTTGCGCCTCGCGCTCACGTGCGGGTTTACGAGGCTTTGCGGAGCAGCAAAATGCTGTCGCAACCGCAACTGGCGCAGATCACCGGGCTGAGTCTGCCGACGGTCATCGCGGCTGTTGAGCGATTGGAGCGCCAGCACCTGCTCGAGGCTGCCAAAGCGCAGCGCGGTGCGGGACGACCGGCCCGGACGGTTCGGATCACGCCCGTAGCCAATGCCGTGTTGGGGATCGATCTGGGCGGCTCGAGCGTCAGGGCTGCGCTGTTTGATTTACACGGGGCGCGATTGCGTGAACTGGAAACGATCTCGCTTTACAGCTTCTCCAAACTCAGTCGCGCTGCGGCGCTGGATCACCTGAGGGAGGTGACGCAGCATTTTCCAGAGGCGCGACGCGTCGGTATTTGCGCTCCGGGCATCGTCACCCCGTTTGACGCGCTGGAACGCAGTTGGTTGTTCGGTTTGAAAACGCTCGAGCGCCGCACCGTCGAGCGCCTGCTCGGGCTGCCCGTGATTTTAGAAAACGACGCACGTAGCGCCGCTTGGGGCGAACTGCGACGCGGGCGCGGTACGGACAATTTCGCGTTGATGATTTTCGCCTTCGGCATCGGTGCGGGCATCGTCGCGTCTGGACGCTTGTTGCGCGGCGCACGCGGCGCGGCTGGGGAACTCAGTTACTTGCCGCCCACACTATCTGGGTTCAGCACCAAACCGCGCATGGGGGCGCTGGCCTACGGGTTCTTCGAGGCGCTCAAAGCCGCCAGCCCAGACCCGAACGCGCCGAACTGGGAGGCTGAAATCTTCCACGCGGCCGCTCGAGGTCAAAAGCGGGCTGCGAGCGCCGTGCAAAAAGCGGTCGAGCACCTGGCGCTGGCGGTCGCCGGGATCATCGCCGTGATCGACCCGGAACGCATCGTGCTGCGCGAAGAGTTCCCGCACACCAAAGAACTGGTGCTTGAGCCACTGCGATTGATGCTCGAGCGCGTCGGACTGCCCGCACCACTAGAGATTTCCAGTCTCGGGCGCGACGCTGGGCTGATCGGGATTGCCTTGCTGTGCGCTGAAACCCTCGAGCGCGAACTGCTCGAGCAGCCTTAAAGGGGAGGACTGCGCGGGTGCAAGCTCGAGTCCTCTTTGTTCGTGTGTTCTGAGTGGGTCGTCACGCCAATACTGCACAGTCATTGCTCGAATGGAGCAAACTCGAGATGCCTTTGAGAAAGGGATTTGCGGTCACTCGAGTTCGCGGCCAACCTCGAGCAAATTCTTCAGAGGGTGGCGAGCCAGTGTCAATCTCGAGCAGCCATATAGCAAAAAAGCGCCCCAAATCTGGGACGCTTCTCGTTGCCACCGCCTGAATTAGTTTGTTGCTGCGACAGGCAAGTGCTTAGCGATCATCTGGCGGTATTTGTTGCCGCTGATGTCCGCACCGACGTACATTTCAGCCGGTTGACCGTCTTTGAATAAAATCACCGTCGGAATGCTCATCACGCGGAACTTCGCGGCAATCTGGTTGTCGTCGACGTTCAACTTACCAATCGTGACTTTGCCTTCGTATTCCTCGGCCAATTTCTCAATCGTTGGCGCAACCGCACGGCACGGCCCGCACCACGGGGCCCAGAAATCCACTAACGTCAACCCAGTTGCCGTATTGCCATCGAAATTCGCATCGTTCAACTCAACGTATTTACCCATTGTGACCTCCAATGCCCGAAGGATGCCCCTCGAGCCTGCTGCTGTGCTAACTGTACACCGCCGCTCGTGAAAGCCCCCGTAAGGTGCAAGACATGGGTCGCTTGAGCACGTGGATCAGCGCGGCTCGAGGTTCAAAGCTCGAGGTCGGTCAAGTTTCGTGATGAATAGCTGGTCAGATCCGGTGGTGACACGCTAAACTGAAGCGCATGAATGCGATGTTTTTTGTTCGGGCCTTGTTTTTCTTAATTGTCTCACTGGTGCTGTGCGTGCTGATGCCGTTTTTACTGGTGCAGTACCCGCTGGTTGGCATTGTCGTGATTGCGGCTGGGATTTACTTGTTCTCGCGCAGTTTCGCGCAGCGAAAGAAATTTCAGTGAGTTACCCGCCCGCGTGGGAGATCGGCGAGGGAGAGGTTCAACTTTCCGAAATTCAGATTGCCGAGCGCATCAAGGAACTCGGCGTTGCAATCACCCGCGATTACGCTGGGCGAAAACCGCACCTGATCTGCGTGTTGAACGGCGCGTTTCTATTCATGGCAGATCTGTGTCGCCAAATTCACTTGCCGATCACCGTGGATTTCTTGGCGGTCAGCAGTTACGGCATGGACACCAAAACCAGCGGCGAGGTCAAGCTCGTCAAAGACCTCAGTTTGCCACTGCACGACCGCGATGTGATCCTCGTCGAAGATATCGTCGACACCGGACTGACGATGACGTACCTGCTGCATTACTTAAGCGGCCGTAACCCCGCCACACTCGAGGTTGCCGCGCTCCTCAGCAAACCCTCGAGACGAAAAGTGGAAGTTCCCGTCAAATATCTAGGCTTCACCATCCCCGACGCGTATGTTTACGGGTACGGTTTAGACCGCGAGTATTTCGACCGCAACATCCCGTTCATCTCGAGCGTCAAATCGCACTGAGCCTCGAGTGTTAACGCGGTTTATTCAAACTGCGGTTTTTCAAACCCAAAAGCCAGCGTATCACCACCGCTTCTAAAGCGCCGTGATCGCTGCGTCATCGTGGACTCACGAGGCTTGTTAGACTCTCCTCAGATCAGAGCACACAATTCTTCACTGCACCGCTCTGATTCAGGAGGCGTTTATGAACGTCTACAAGTTAGTCGGCAGAAATTTGGAGATCACCGAAGGCATCCGCGCTCACGTCGCACAGCGATTAAGTAAATTAGAGCGCTTCGAGGAGCACATCGTCGATGCGCGGGTCGTGCTGAGCGTCAAGAACGATGGCACGACGTTCGCGCCGCACCGAGTCGAGATGCAACTCAACGTGCCGCACGGCGTGATTCGCGCCGAGGAAGCCCGCCAAGACATGTACGTGGCGATCGACGCGGCGACCGAGGTGCTGGAGCGCCAATTGAAGAAATTTCGCAGCAAATACATCACGCGCACGCATCGCGGTGAATTACCGCTCGAGACGGTCACGCCAGAGCCGGACGAAGAGGACATGGAGGTGCAGATCGTTCGCAACAAGCGCTTCGAGCTGCGCCCGATGTCCCCGGAAGACGCAGCCATGCAGATGGAAGCACTCGGGCACGACTTTTACATGTTTTATAATGCCAAATCAGATCAGGTTAACGTGATTTACAAACGCCGCGATGGACATTACGGCTTGCTCGAGCCGCACATCAGTTGAACGCTCGAGCCGCACATCGGGCAGTGCTTGAGTCCCACATCGGTTAACTGCTCGAACCGCAAAGTAAGCAATCGGGTTCGCGCTCGAGGGGAAATTTTTTCACCCCTCGAGCGTTTTTGTCAGGTCAGCAGGTGACGCAGCCACAGCTCGGGGTTGGCCAAAAAAGATTTCCAGTCGCGCAGCAGCTCCAAATCCTCGCGCTGGACTACGCGAATGCCGAACTCGCCGAACTCGAGAATCTGCGCGTCGGGCAAGGAGAGCAGTATTGGTGAGTGCGTGGCGCACAACACCTGCGACCCTCGAGCGGCGAGCTGATGCAGCAAGGCGACGACGCTGAGCTGTGAGCGCAGCGACAAAGCGGTTTCGGGTTCGTCGAGCAGGTAAAACCCCTTTGCGTCGAAATGCTGTTGCAGCACGTTCAGTAAGCCCTCGCCGTGCGAGCGATCAAGGTACGACGCGGTGCGTCCCCTTCGTGGACGCGTTTCACTCTCGAGCGACCCGAGTAGCGCGTTCAACGTCGAAGCCCGCAGGAAAAACCCGTGCGCGGCCGCATTGCGGTTCGTCTCGAGTCTCGCGTTCCACCCGAGCGGCGCGTCCTCAAGGCTGAGCGTCGTCCCTAACGTGTTGAGGTGAGGCGTGAACGCGCCGATTCTGGGGTAACGCACGGCGATGCTCTCCAGAACCGTGGTTTTGCCCGTGCCGTTCTCACCGATGAAAAACGTGATCGGTGCAGTGAAACGCAAACCGTGTTTGAGGATGTGCTCGACGGCAGGGACGTTATAGGGATGGGCGTCGCGCCAATTGTCCATTTCATAACGCAAGCCGTGCAGGTGCAGCACGCTTCAACCCCGAGCGACCAGCGACGCGATACGTCCGGCGCTGAACGCGCCTTTCATCAGCTCGCGCCCGTCGTCACCGATCAGCACGGGAATCTCAAATTGGTAGCGTTCCATCAAATCAGCGTCCTCGAGCACGTTGATTTCTGTGAATTTAAGCTTTGCTTGGAGCAGCAAAACCTTAGCTTTCGTACACAGCGAGCAACTGGGTTTCGTGTACAGTGTCACACGGCACTCTAGCAGGTGCAGGTTGAAGTTGCAGGACAATTCGCAGCAAAATAGGCCACAAGAAGATAGGGGAGTCAAATGAAAAAGTTTTTAATCATCATGGTCGCGTTCTTCGGTTTCTTCAGCGCAGCACAGGCCGAGAATTTCACTATTCGTTTCGGGCCGGGTTTCACTTTCGCGCCCGGCTTCGCGTTTGCCATTGGGGCTGAACTGAACGGCAAGAACGTCGTTAAATTCGACTCGAGCCTCAGTCTGGGTTTGTACAGCAGCCTCGGAATTGGCTTCGGTGGCGGCAGTGTCAGTTTTAGGGGTGTGGTCGGCCCGACAATTAACTTCGGTTTGAACCGCAACTTAGGCAATATTTACGCTGGTTTGGCCTTAGGTCTCAACGGCGGCGACGGCTTCACACAATTCATCTTCGGCTTCGTCACCGGCGTGGATTACCTCGTCTCGCCAGCCGTCAACTTGTTCGCGCACCTCGGATTCATCGTCGTGCCGGGCTTTGCTGGAAATATCGATCTCGGAGCGGATTTCGCGCTCAGCCGCGCCATCGACGCGTATGCCAAGCTGCAAGTCGGATTCGGCGGCACGTTCGGCGTCGGTCTAGGCTTGAAGTTTGGATTTTGATTCCAGCAAATTAAAGTGTTGGTCTCGAGGAGCGCGGATTCACGTCCGCGCTTTTTTCACGCCAGCCCTCGAGCGCCGATTCGACCGCGCTCACCACCAGCTCGAGATGCTGTTCACTCGAGATTTCGACGACCTCGACACCGTGCGTTTCCAGCCACTCGAGGGTCGGTAGGACACTGAAGTGGTAAAACTCCAATCGTTCGAGAATCGCAGATTCCCGATCGTCGCTGCGTCCTCGAGCCAGCAAGCGTTGCATGGCAACCTCATTTAACACGCGAAGGTGAACCACGCCGAGCAGCGCTATTCCCTTTCGCTCGAGCGCGGTGATGAGGTGCTGCGCCGCGCCGACCGTGCGCGGGTAGCCGTCGAGCAGCCAGAGTCCAGCCGGGGCGTGCTCGAGGCGCAAGTCGATCACCGCCTGCGTCCACGCATCTGGAATCAGCAGACCGTTCATCACGCAATGTCGCAGGTACTCGAGCGGCGACGCGAATTCAGCGAGTTGCGGCGCAAGATGCGGCTCGAGGGTTGCGGTTGCGGGGTCAAGCAACGCCTCGCGCAGCCACGCGCCCATGCTGGCGTGCGCGGTGATTGCTCCGCGCTCGAGTAGCGCTGCGCCGACGCTGCCCTTGCCACTGCCGGACGCACCGAGCAGCAAAAAAACGCCCCGCTCGAGGCGAGGCTGCAATGATCGGTTGTCAGCAAGTGGCATCAGCGCATCATAAGCGCTTGGTTTGAACCTCGAGCGGTGTTTTCATGTCAAACTTCGTTGCCAGACAAAAACAACGGTCACGGCTGCCGCTCGAGCTGACAGGTGTGTCGTAACGGGCCGTCTACAACTTGTACAGCATTTTCAACCCAGCCTCGAGACTCGTCGGTTCGCGCCCGAGCAATTGCTCGAGGTCTGGGCTGATCTGGTCTTCCTGACCGTTTTTGATGTCGGTCATGAAGCCGATCATGCGCTGGACAACAACAGCCGGCAGGCTGCGCTCGAGCATCTGCGCTCCGAAGGTGCTGGCTTCGACGGGCGTGTAACTCACTTGACGACCTGATAAGCGCGTCAGCGCAGCCGCCACATCGTCGAACGAATACGACGCGTTGCCGGTCAGGTGATAGATCGTCTCATTCCAGCGCTCCGCCAGCAGCGCATTGGCGATCGCCTCGCCCATGTCGCTTCTGAGGGCGAAGGCGAGTCTGCCTTGACCGGCGGGCAGCGTAATGCCTGCGTCAAAGACGCGCTCGCCGACAAATTGCGGGATCGTGTCCATGTACAAGACGTTGCGAAAAATCGCGTAGGACAATCCACTGGTTTGCAGGGCGTCCTCGGTCTGGAAATGTCCTTCCATCAGTTTATTCGCCAGCGTGCTTCTGTCTTTCAAGGTTCGGCTGGTGTACGCGATGCCCTCGACGCCCGCTTTCTTTGCGGCGTTCACGACGTTTTGGTGCTGCTGGACGCGGCGCTCCTCGTCTGTGCCAGCGATCAGTAAAACCCGCATCACCCCGTTCATGGCAGTCTCGAGCGAGGCTGGATCGTCGTAATGACCGACGCGAATGGCGACGCCAGCGGCTTTTAGGTCAGCGACTTTGTTTTCATCACGCACCAACGCAGCGATTTGGTCGGCTGCGGTGTTCTTTAAGAGTTGTTGAATGACGGCTCTGCCGAGTTGTCCAGATGCTCCAGTGACTAAAATCATCGCTGCTCTCGTTTCATAATTCCTGTGGTGAGTGTTTTTTGGGTGAGATTGAAGGCTCGAGATGAATTGTTTACACCGCTAACATAAAACATTGTCCAGTGATATGTCAAGTCGCTAACACAGCGGTGTTATCATTGAAAAATGAAGATCAGCCCGCTCGCAGCCCCTCGAGAACGCATCCTCCAATCCGCACTGAGGCTACTCGAGGCTGGAGGCGTGGAGGCCGTCTCCACCCGAGCGGTCAGCGCGGCGGCCGACGTGCAACCGCCGACGATTTACCGTCAGTTCGGTGATATGCGAGGCTTACTGAGCGAGGTCGCCCGCGCTGGATTCAACGCTTACCTCGAGTCCAAATCGGCGCGGGTGCAGCTCAGTGATCCGATCCAAGAGCTGATTGATGGCTGGAATCTGCACATAGAGTTTGGATTGACCCATCCGCACCTGTACAAATTGATGTACGCCGCCCCCAAAGCCGATCCAGACTCTAGCCAAGCTTTTGAGATGCTCGAGGGTCTGCTGCAACGCGTGGCCGAGGCCGGACGCTTGTCCGTCAGCGTAGACCGTGCGGCGGCGATGGTGCACGGCGGCGCTCTGGGCACGACGCTTAGTTTGCTGGGCACTCAAGGTAAAGACACCAAACTCTCAGGCCTGATGCTGAACGCTGTACTGAACGCGATCCTCACCCAAGAAGTTCGGACAACCAGCGAAGACCTCGAGCCTCGAGCGGCCAGCCACGCGGTCGCGCTGGCGGCTTTGTTGCCGAAGCTCGAGACGCCGCTCAGTGAGGCGGAGCGAGGACTGTTCGGCGAGTGGTTGCAACGCCTGATGTGATTGATCGACCTGTGGTCTCAAAAGACAGCAAGCTCGAGTGGAGCGGTTTCAAACCCTCCACTGAAATGGCGTCTCCGCTCGAGTCTCGAGCATTTGTCTGGCAACCGATTGAAGCGCTCCAAATTCGCACCAGCACAAAGACGCCCATCGTCAGGTGAATCACCAGCTTCGCACCGATCCCGCCAAGCAACCCGAGCAGCGTGCCGAGGCCGCTTTTCACCGCCTCGAGCACCGATTTGCGCGTCAAGATCAGCTCTGCTATTTACCGCGCCCAGAAACGGCCCGATCACGAACCCGAGCGGCCCAAGCAGCAAGCCGACCAGACCACCCGCCAGTGCGCCCCAAGCGGCCGCGCTCGAGCCACCGAATTTGGCTGTGCCCCATGCGGCTGCGAGATTATCGACCAGCATCGCCGCGATCGCCAGTGCGCCCAAACCCGCGAGCAAGCCCCAAGTGATCGGCTGAAACCCGGTCAAGACCGCGTGCAGCAGCGCCGCCCCCCAAATGATAAGCGTCGCGGGGACGACGGGCACGCAGGTGGCAATCAGCGCTCCCAGCCAGATCACGATGAACAACAACGTCGTCATTTTCCCTCTACGTGACTCGAGACTGGGCGGTCGCACTGCTAGACTGCTCAGTATGCACAAAGCCGTGATCGTTAGCGCTGCTCGCACGCCGATTGGACGCTTTCTGGGCGGGTTAAAAGACCTGAGCGCCCCGCAGCTCGGAACGGTCGCCATTCGTGCGGTGCTCGAGCGCAGCGGGATCGACCTTGGGCTGGACTTTGAACTGATCGAAGAGACGTACATGGGTCACGTGATCCAAGCGGGCGTCGGACAGAACCCGGCGCGGCAAGCGGCGCTCGGTGCGGGATTGAGCGTCGCCAGCGGCGCGACGACGGTCAACGTCGTGTGCGGCAGTGGCATGAAAGCGCTGATGCTGGCCGCCAGCGCGGTGCGGGCTGGGGACGCGAGCGCCGTGATCGCGGGCGGTATGGAAAGCATGAGCCGATCCCCGTACCTGCTGTTCGGGCAGCGCGAGGGTGTGCGGGCTGGTCATCAGGAGCTGCGCGATGCCAACATGCACGACGGGCTGACCTGCGCTGTTGAACACTGGCGGATGGGTGACGCGGCCGAGATGACGGCCACGGAATTGGGCATCGGCAGGCTCGAGCAGGACGAGTTCGCGCTGATGTCGCACCGCCGCGCCATTGCTGCCATCGACGCTGGGCGTTTCGCGGCCGAGATCGCGCCCGTGACCGTCACCACCAGAGCCGGATCGGTGACGATCGACACCGACGAGGGGCCGCGCCGCGACAGCAGCCTCGAGTCACTGGGTAAATTAAAAAGCGCCTTCAAAGACGGCGGCAGCGTCACGCCCGGCAACGCGCCGAGCATCAACGATGGCGCGGCCGCGCTGCTGGTGATGTCCGAATCGGCCGCCCTCGAGCGCGGTTTGAAGCCGCTGGCCCAGATCGTCGGTTACGCCACCAGCGGCGTGGAACCCAAGTGGTTCACGCGCTCACCCGTGCCCGCGACGCGCAAGCTGCTCGAGAATTTGGGCATGACACTGGCTGACGTTGATTTATTCGAGTTCAACGAGGCGTTCGCGGTGCAAGCGCTGGCCGTGACCCGCGAACTCGGGGTCGATTTGGGGCGCGTCAACGTCAACGGCGGGGCGGTCGCGCTCGGGCATCCGATCGGGTGCAGCGGAGCGCGAATCGTCGTGACGCTGCTGCACGCTTTGCAGCAGCGCGGTTTGGAAACGGGCGTGGCGAGCCTGTGCATGGGCGGCGCGAATGGTCTGGCGTTGATGCTGCGGCGCTTGTAAGCGGCTGTAGCCGTTCGTCTGGCTTCGAGGTCGCAAACGCTCGAGGAGCCTCTCGCAAATCTCGGATCACCAGCCGCTCGAGCGCTCGTCACACCGCGATTTGCACACCCAAGCTAAGCCCATCTGGCTTTAGCTCGAGGCTCAACACGCGCACCTGAGCGTGGGCAGGCACGGGCAGCAGCGGCTCGAGGGCAGTTCTCAAATCTGCTCCCGCGTCGGTCAGCGCGTGGCTGGTCAGCACGTCCAAATGCAGCTCGAGGCGCTGGTCTTTTAATGCGCTCAACAATCCCGGCACGCGCTGATTGGCTGCTTGCACTGTTCCTTTAACGAGTTGACCGCGCAGCGGGTTGACGAGCGCCGATAGCGGCGTCAAACCGCTGACGTTCAGCCGCTCGAGGGTCAGCTCGAGGATTTGCGTGTCGCTATTAAATTTCACGCCCTCGAGCCGCAATTCAATCCGCACGGGCGTCTTGCGTCCGCGCTCGAAGCTCAGCGTCGCATTCACGGTGTTTGAAGTGATCGCAAAGGCGTCCACGCGCCCACCTGCCAGCGTTCCGAGTTGAATAGGCAGCACGCCCGGCACGACCAGCGGCAAATCAATTCGCGCCACCAAGCGCTCGAGGTGATGCCGGATCACCGGGGCGCTGATCTCGAGGTCGAATTTCAGTTGCAACTGATCGTTCACGCCGATGAGTTTACGTTGATACACTGAGTTTTGAGATGCAACTCGTGTGGATCGCGGTTTTCGGAGCGCTCGGCAGCCTCGCCCGGTACGGCGTGGGCTTGGCCGCCAAAGTGTGGCTGGGCGCGAGTTTTCCGTTTGGAACGCTGGCGGTCAATCTCGTCGGCAGTTTTTTACTGGCGCTGATCGTCACGCTGGCACTCTCCGGGCGGGTCTCCGAGGAACTGCGGCTGGCGATCGGCGTCGGCTTTTGCGGCGCGTTCACGACCTTCTCAACCTTCGAGTTGGAAGTGCAGCAATTGATCGCCGCTGGACGCCCACTCGAGGCATTCGCTTACGTCGCCTCGAGCCTCGCGCTGGGATTTGGAGCGGTGCTGCTCGGGCAGTGGGTGGAACGGCTTTAGTCTCGAGCAGGCTGGGTTCGGTCGTCTCGAGCAAGCAAGCTTTTGTCACAGCCTAAATTCAAACTTGCTAAAACGAAGACGTGAAGCTCGAGACATTTCATGTGTTTGGCATAGGGCTGCGCGGTGGTAGGGGCGAGCGGCCGCTCGCCCCTACGGGTCGTCGCTCACACGCTCGATGAATTCTTAGACTTGGATCACGATAAAAGCTTGGCGAGCGGGCTGAGTTCACTTGCCCTCGAGCGCCTGCCAAGCGGCTGCGACCCCAGCGCCTCGAGTGACTTGAGCGCCGCAATCGACCAGCGCCTCCTCGAGCAAGCCCGCAAAAGCGAGCGCGTCGTAACGGTCGAAATGCCCCATGAAGCTGATGCGGCAGATGGCGTCCTTGATCGCGTCCTGCCCCGTCTGCGCCCTCGCGCCGCGTTTGAGCAGCGCACTCCACAGCATCCGCCCGGTGATCGGCGCGGGTGGGATCAGCGTCACGCAGGCGGGACTGGGAACTTGCGCGAAGCTCGAGCAGCCCAAGCTGAGTGCCGCCGCCAACAGCGCGTCGTTGAGCGCTTTTTTACCCGCCCAGTACGCTGGGAGACCGATCTGCTCGATTTCAGCGGCAATCGGCTCGAGGCTGGCGTTCAACCCTACAATCAGGTTGATCGCGGGCGTAAAGGCGGTCTCGCCTTGCGGTTGCACCTTCAGCTCGCGGCGCAGGTCAAGGTAACACCCGCTCGAGCCGCCCGTATTCAGCACCTCGAGCGCTCTGGGTGACAGGAACACCAAGCCCAGTCCGGGTGGCCCAGCCACGGCTTTCTGCGATCCGCTGACGATGGCGTCCAATCCCCACTCGACGGGGCGCAGCTCTGCCATGCCGAGACTGGTAATCGCGTCCACAATGATTAAAATCTCTGGACTCACCGCCCGCGCTGCGCGGGCAATCCGCTCGAGGTCGTGCAGCGCCCCCGTGCTGGTCTCACTGTGCGTCACCAGCAGCGCTCGAGTCTCCGGCGCGATGCTCGAGGCGGCGCTTGGCGGGATCGACTCGCCCCACGCGAAGCGCTGCTCCGTGACTTCGTAACCGAGCAACTTGGCCATGTCCGACCAGCGCTCGCCGAACTTGCCCGCGCTGAGACTGGCAAACTTCGCGCCGCGCGGCACGAGGCTGCTCAGCACCGCCTCGAACGCGCCCGTGCCACTCATCGTCAGAATCAGCGGTTGCCAACCCGTCGTTTCTGGCAGTCCCGCGACGACGCGCAGCAACTCGAGCGAGCGCTTGAGGATAATTTTGGCTTCGGGGCTGCGGTGGTGAATCTGCGGCAGCGACAAGGCTCGCTGGACATCACCGGAAATCTCGACGGGGCCGGGCGCGATCAAACGTTGACGAAACACGCATTTAAGAATACGGGTTTAGCCTCGAGCCGCCAAATTCAGCTCGAGATATCAGGGCAACCGCGTCATTCACTGCTTGAGCATTTGCGCTGACCTGTACGGGCGAACTGCTCGAGGCAAATCACCCGAAGCGCAACCCGAGCAGGAAGCCGGGTACGAACGCGCCAGCGAATGGCACGTTGTTGGTGAGGATAGCGACCAGCGAGTTGAAGAAGCCTTGCAATGACTCGCGTTTGAGGAGCGGATCGGCGTAACTCTGGATTCTCAGCCAGTCGACTTGCACCACGCCGTAATACGCCAGCAGTTGCACGGCGATGAACAGCAATCCAAAAATCACCAGTGCGACCCGCCCGACTTTTTTCAGTGCGTAGCCGGTCGCAAAGCCCGCCAGTGCCCCGAAGCTGATCTGACCTAAATACGGTGCGAGCGCGTTGAACGCGCCGTCAATCGCGCCTTGTGATGCGGCGGGTGGCGAGGTCGTTGGTTTGGCGCTCTGGGCGAGTAATGTGGTGATCGGCATGGCTGCACTCTACCCGAGTTACCTCGAGAAACAATAAGTTTCGCGGCTGACAACCAGATTGTCTGGAACAGCGCTGTGCGTTTCTCGTGATCCGAATTTCCGGGAATAGGTTAGCCTGTACCTACCGTGCCCATCGTCATCCCGGATTTACACGGCCGTTCCGATCTGCTCCACGCGGCGCTCGAGCATTTTGCAGACGATGCCGAATTTATTTTTCTGGGTGACGCGATCGATCGCGGCCCAGATTCCAGAGGCACAGTGCGGCGTCTACTGGAGCTGAGCGACGCGGGGCGCGTGACCCTGCTACGCGGCAATCACGAGAACATGCTGCTCAGAGCCGCGACCTTTGACCTGCAAGCGCAGGAGTCTGGCGACATCCGGTTACTGGCAGCGGCGAGGGAGGAATTCCTCAACTGGCAACGCAACGGTGGCAATACACTCTTCAGAGAATACGGGTTGTTCGGGCCCGGCAACATCCCGGACGATCTGCTCGAGTTCATCGCTCGGATGCAGCTTTCAATCACGACCGCCAACCAGTACCTCTGCACGCACGCCGCGCCACCCGTGACCTTGGAGCGCTACGGCAGTGAAGAGATGACGATGATGTGGGCCAGACCCAACGAGGGGCCGTTCGCCCTCGAGCCGGGGTTGATCGGCAGTATCCACGGACACACGCCGCTCGGCGTGCCGACATGGGTCGGGCAGCACCTATACGTCGACACCGGCGCGGTGTTCAGCGGTCAGCTTTGCACGGTCGATACGGATACTTTGGAAACCGTGATCTTGCGCGGTACACCCGTGCCCGGGCGTGAAGTGCTTTTGGAACTAGCCAGTGATGAAGCTGGGCTGGTGCGCGAGCAGACCTGCACCTTCGTTGATGTGTGAACAACGATTTCGCTGCGAAGTCACGGCTCAAATCGTGATCCTCGAGATGGTGTTGCGGGCACTCGAGCTAAGCGCGTGCCCGAGTGGGGTTTTTGCGGACGAACCGTTTCTGGACTCTCACGTTGATCCCGCACCGTCACCGCTTTAGCCGTGAGACTCGAGCTGCCGTTTGGAACGGTACTCGAGTCGCTAAGACTAGAATTGCACTCGAGCAAATTCTCTACGAACCAAAGCTGACAGCCTACGAATCGCGCTGGTACGCGCCGTCTAAAACCAGCGTCAGTGCCTTACGCAATTCGTCCTGCACGGGTCGGTTGGGGTGAAAGGCGCTCCAGCGCAGTGCGGTCATCAAAAACGTGTACGCCAGCGTCGCGCTGATGCGCTCCAAACTGATGTCTGGGCGCAATTTCTTGGTGTCGCGCAGCAGGCTTTCAATGATTTTGGCCAGCGGCATGGCTTCGTAAGCGGCTTTGGCCCGCACGGGATCGGGATTGATCAGTTCGTAAGTCAGCGGTGGGATCAAGTCGCGTTCCTCGTTCGTGACGCGTCCCAGCTCGAGCCAGAACTCCTCTAAAAGCGCTTCGGAACCGATGCCTGCGGCCACGCGTGTACGCACCAGTTCGTTGAGTTTAGCCACGACGAACGCGCCGTAATCGAGCAGCACGGCCTCTTTGTACGGGTAGTAATTAAAAAACGTGCCGCGTGAGACGTGAGCGGTTTTGGCGATGTCGGTAGCGGTCGTGTTGACGAAGCCGCGCTCCTTGAAGAGCGCGATGGCGACTTGGTAAATGCGGTTGCGGCGACGGATTTTTTGGCGTTCGCGCAGGGATAATTTGATGTCGTCGTGCAGTAACGGTTGGGGTGGAGTGACAATCACAGGGGCAGACTGTAACACTTTTTATCTCGAGTCCAAATAGAGGGCTTTCCCATGTTTGAGGCAATAAACACGGCGAGCGGTGCGACTCAAAACCTCGAGTTGAGTGAAAAACCTGACCGCGAAGGGGAGGGTGAGAGCGGACTCGAGACGCACTGTAGAGGCTTTGGCTACGCGTCGCCTTGGCCCGCTGCGACCAGCGCCTCGAGTTCCCATGTCAGGTCGCGCAGCAACCAACCGCTGCCCGGGACTTGCACCACGCCGCTCTGAATCGCGCCGAGCAGATACTGACGCAATTGACTGGGCTTGAATCCCCACTCCAGCAGCTCCGCGAGGTTGCGCTTGCCGTTGAGCATCAGCGGAATTTCCTCGGTTCCTCGAGTCATCGGCGTGAAACTGCCGATGGCCGACGGGTGACGCACGCGCAAACCCATCCACGCGTAACGGTCTTTCAGTTTCAACTGACCGCTCAGCACCAGCGGCGCGGCGCGAGTGGAAACCTCAAATACGCCCTCGTCAATGGCTTTTGAGACGCTGCGAATACTCTTGCCGCCCTGAAAGGCGTGCGCGGGCTGCTGGGCCGGGCCGCTGAACTCGAGCACGCGGCTGGGGCTGTCGATCACCGTGCGAATGCGGGCCCACTCGTCGTTGACCCGCGCCCAATCGGTCATCAGGGCCGCGAACGACAGTTTGAATTGCGCCAGCACCTGAGCGCTCGAAGGGGCGAACCTGAAGTTGCCTTGCGAGGCGTGCAACTCAAAGCTCTGGATCGCCTCCAATCCCTGCCAATCTAAGATTCCGCCAGCGAGGATCTCGCCCTGCACGACCGTCAACGACAGCGGCACGCGCCCCGTCACGGCCACGCGCCCAGACTGCTTGGTCAGGTGAATCAACTCGAGCACCGAGGACAGCGGCGTGTCGCGCAGGTTGCCTTCCATCTCAAATCCCCCCGCTGGGTCGCAGGTCGTCAGTGGCGCTCAGCGCGTACCCGGCGCTCGAGGTCAGGTGTAAAACTTGGGGCGCGAACGCCTCGAGTATCGCTGCGACCGCTGCTCGAGACTCATCTGTGACGAGTGCGCCAAGGCTCGGGCCCGCGCCGTTCAAAAACGCCGCCAGTGCGCCAGCGTTCAGTGCCTCGTCAATCGTTTGCTCCAGTTTCGGCACGAACCGCGCCCTGTAAGGCTGATGCACGCGGTCGCGGCTAGCTTCGCGCAAGAGTTTGTAATCGCCAGACGCGACGGCCGCGACCCACAACGCGCTGCGCGACAGGTTAAAAACCATGTCGGCGCGGCTGTACGATGCGGGAAGCGCATCGCGGGCTTCGCTGGTTTTCAATTCAAAATCTGGCACGGACACCAGTACGCTGATCCTCGGCGACAAATCGAACTGAGCGCTGGTCACTTCGCCCGCCACCATGACCGATGTCGTGAATCCCCCCAGCACCGCCGGAGCGACGTTATCTGGGTGGCCCTCGAGCGCCGCGCACAGCCGCAGCACGCCCTGGCGTCCCAAGCGTCCGCCCAGAATTGCATCAGCCAGCGCCGCACCGGCCACCAGCGCCGCCGACGAAGACCCTAAGCCCCTAGCCAGCGGAATCTGGTTCTGGCAGTGCAACTCCACCTGCGGCGCGACTTCCCCCAGTGCTTGGTGCGCCTCGCGCCAGCCGGTGTGCATCAAGTTGTCTGCGCCGAATAAATTGGCGTCACCGTTGTAAACGAACGTATCCGTCCGGGCTGGGAGCGCTCGAGCCTCGCAGTACAGCGACACCGCCAAACCCAGCGCGTCAAAGCCCGGGCCCAGATTGGCAATCGTCGCGGGAACCCGCACGGAAACGTCGAACATCACTGCACCCAGTTTTATCATCTTTTGCCCGCGCACCGCCTGACCTCGAGCCAGACGGTTGATCGTCCAATTTTTGTATACTTTGCAGCAGATGATTAAAGGACTGCTCGGCTCCGAGGGTTTTGAAATGCAAGCGCGGCTCGAGGGTGATGTCCTCAAGGGGCGCATTGGTGGCGCGTTGATGGCCCGCGAGATCAACTTGACGCTGACCGATCAAGGCGTGCGCGGCACGCTCGGCGGCCGAGGTGGCACGCCCGTGGATTTACAACTCAACCAAGGCGAGCTGAGCGGCTTGATCGGCGCGGACGCCGTCAACTTACGCGGCGTGGATCAAATCAGCGGCGCAATCGGCACGGGACTGACCGCAATTTCCATGCGGGCCGCGCAGCGCGAGGACACGCTCGAGGGGCGCATCGGCGGTGTCGGCGGCAAAAGCTTTACGGTGACGTTAGACGGCGTGCCCGGTTGGATCGGCGCACTGCTGATGCTCAGCGCGTACTGCGCCCTCGAGCGCGTGCCCGTTCAGCGCGTATCCGTGCAGCGCTCACCATGATTTGCGCCACTCGAGGGTTGCGGCCCCACGCTCGAAACCGAATTTGGCGTTGAGGTTCAGGATCGCGTGGTTGTCGCGGGCGTTGAACGACGTGATCCCCGCGTAACCCGCTTTGGCGGCAAACTCGATGCCGTTGTATTTGAGGGCTGCCGCCAAGCCCAAGCCCCTGAGGTCGCGCCTGACGCCGGTCAGACCGTTGTGCAGCACCAACCCCGAGTCGTCGCGGTAAAGGATGTTGCAACCGACGTACTCCATACCCCAGCTCCGCACTTGCACCGCTAGCGTTACGCCGTCCGGCAGGCTCGAGGGCGAGTCGAAGATGTCGGTGCAAAAATCTTCAAACGATTTTGGTGCGATTACCTCGTCCACTCTGGGCACGTCCGCCTCGAGTTGAACGTACAAGTCGTAAAGTTTTTGGGCGCAGTCCCATTCGAAGCGCACTTGCGACAGCGTGCGAAACTCTACGCCCGCCGCAGCGATCCGCCCCCAATCGACGCTGATCTGCTCGAGGCGGACAGTCTGTAGGGGCAAATACTGCGGGTAGCCCCGAAACGCTTCTAGAAAACCCACGCGCCACAGGAAATGGTTGTAACCAAAGTCAAATTCACCCGTGTATGCCAGCATCATCTGCCCACCAGCCTCACCCAGTTGCGTCTCGAGCGCCGCGACCAGTGCCCGTCCGATGCCCAGCCCGCGATGATCGGGTAGTACGCCGACCCTGACTTCAGCCCGATCCTGCCACGGCCACGGTTTCTGCGTCGCCTCAATTGCGCCGACGATCTGCCAATCCCACAGCGCCACCAGCCGCATGAATGCCAGATCACTCTCTCGAGCCAAGTCTCTGATTTGCAACTCGTCGGTGGTCAGACTCGAGCTGTGCAGCCCGTTCTCGAGCCAGACCAGCCCCTCGAGATCGCGGTCTGGCTCAAAAGCGCGAATGCTCAGCACGGTAGAAGTTTAACTCTCCAGCGCGAAGTCTTTTTGCATCACCAGCACCGCGACTTGTCGCACGAAGCCCAAGTTCGCATTGACCGCCAGCATCGCCGCGTTGCGCGTGTCGTTATCGGTGCGAACCGCCCGAAACCCCAGTTTCTGGAGCGTCTCGAGTTGCTTGAATTTCAAGGCAAGCGCGACTTTGTGCCCCCTCATTTCGCGGGTCACAAGCGTCAATCACTGATCGGTCAGTCCGCTCGAGCCGCCCTGATACGCGCCCGTGAAGCCGACGATCCGAGTGTCCCTGAGCGTCACGAACGGAGCATCCCGTAAAAACTCGGCGTCCAGCGATATTGGCGACGCCCACGGCATTCAGCGGTTTTTCGGACTCAACACCTGAACCTCGGACAGTGACAGAGACTGGGCACTGCCGAGCTGTACCCGCACGAACCGAGCGGTTCGGTTGGCGTTCACCAAGGTCACGGTACGGCTCTCACCGTCGACTGCGAAGGTGCTTACACCCGACTGGGCGGTCGTCGCAGGCAGGTTCGTCGAACCGAACGGCGTGTCGGAAACGAACACTCTGAAGTTGGTTAGCGTAGGGCAGCAATCGGTGCGGTTGTAAATCTTGATTTTGCCAATGGCTTGAACCGAACCGAGGTCAACCTGCCACCACGGATTGGTCTCGCCGTCCGGTTCGGTCTGCGTCACCGAACCCCATTGCAAATCGCTCGAGACGTTTCCATCGACGGCTTTGTCGGCACTGAAAACGCTCGAGTTCCAAGCTGTGCTCGATTGCGAAGCGGGTTTGTGCAACGCGAGATTGATATCCCCGTCCGGGTTCAAATCCCACTGCCAGAGGTCGTCGCCGTTGGTGACGGATTCAGCGGGGTAGCGTTGCGTTGGTGCTCTGTAAGCGACAGTTGCGCCGGGTGCGAAGGTGATGGTTCTAGAGTTCGTCGCGCCGAGCACCGCGTTGGAAGCCGAGTACAACAACCGAACACTTTGACCGACCACCCGTCCGCCACTGATCGGATTCATTGCCGTGAGATAAAATTGCAGGCTCTCGGGGAACGTGTCAAAGTTATCAACCGTGCCGAAGTGATCCAGTGGTGTCCAGTCCTGAGTCTCGAGGCTGCTGGCGGTCGTGATGACGGCGGTTGATTTCGAGCCGTCATCACTAATCATGCCGATGTAGACGAACCTGTTCAGATACGTGCTGTAAAAGATACCGCCGACGGCGACGTTGGGTAAAACGAGACTCGCGTGGCCACCCAAACCCGGCTCAGTCCATCCGCCCTTGAACCATTGCTTCCAGCAACCGGGAGCCATCGCCGCCCGGATCGGGCAGCGTGCAATGGCCGTGCCCTCAAAGCGCTTCAAATTCTTTTTATCAAACCAAGTTTTTTCGTAATTGACGTAGAAATAGCCACCGACGGTATCGACGTAAAGCTGTTGGTCGCCGACACCAAAATCAAAATACGACCCGGGGAAATCATCCTTCGAGTCGGTGGGATTGTCGCTCGTGAGGATGTCTGCCTTGAATTGCCAAGTCGCGCCGTGATTGGTCGTGGTTGCGTAACCGATGCGCCGAAAGTGGGGAAAGGCGTAGTTGGATCCGGCGTAGTTAAACTCAATGTGAACGGTGGTGTACCACGTTCCGCTCGGATCAACCCAGATACCACCGCTCGTCCAGTAAACATCGTCACCGTGTGGTTGCGTGAAACCATTGGCTTTGCCGACGGCATCGAAGGTGTAGAACTCGGCGCTTTGCGTCATTTCCTCGAGCGACGTTCCCTTGAAGACTTTCCACGTTCCGTTGCCATTGCTGTGCACCTCGTAGAAGTCTTCGCCCTCTTTAACGAAACTAGACGGAGCATCGCTGTCGCTGAGTCGCGGCGTTGGGGTGGCGGCCGAACTGCTCCATGCGAAGTTAGAGGAAAACGAACGCGGTGCGGCAACCGACGATTGCGTGACCGGAGGCGGCATTGGGGGAATCACGGCTGGAGGTGGCACGGTCACAGGCTGGTCGGCAAGGGTGCAAGCGGTCAGTAAACAGCACCCAATCGCGATCCACCGCTTTGGTCGCGCAGTAAAATCAGTAGCCTGAACGGTAGACGATTGTCTGGAGAATTGCCTGTTGAACATCTTGACCTCGGTTGGATCAGTAGCGATTCCCGGAACACATGAGCGGGCTGAATCCACTCAAGTTCGGGATGTTTGATTCGCCCGTGAATTCCATGGGAAATCGCTGTGCGTCAACGGGATTCCCACGCGCCCAAATCTGACCCAAGCCCCAACGGTCTCGAGCGACCAGCGATGTCGGTCGCGGGTGATTGACCGTTCAACGCTGTATCGATCGCCGGACTGCCGACTCGCAAACGAAAATTGGCCGAGGTCAAGTTGCTGCTGGGAGCCTCGAACAGAGGATCGGCATTCAGATCGCTCGAGGTGAAGATCGGAATGTCGGTCGTGCCAAAGTACAGGTTGCGTTCGTAAACGATGTCCGTGGCATTGGCGGTTCCATTGGCCCGTTTGCTGGTGTAGACAATGTTGTTGATAAATCGCACGTTGCTGGCATCGTAGGCGGTCATCTCGCCGGTGTTGATCGTCGGAGTGAACTGGTTTTGATACAGCGTGTTGTGGCGTGCCAGCACGTTGTCTGAGGAGTAAATCCGCAACCCGCCACCACCGTTGCCCGAGCAGATGTTGTTCTCGATCAGAGTCGCGGCCGTGTACCGCTTATCTTTGAGGGGATCACCAAGCTCGTGCTGGGTGTTTCTGGAGTCGTCAATGATGATGCAATTGCCATCGGTGATGGCGAGGCTCTTGAAATCTGGCACGCGGTTCTCGTTGTTGAAAACCGTGTTGCCGCGAATGAAATTATGAAACCCGCTGGCGGTATCGACGTTCAGGCTTCTGTATAAAGAAATGCCGCTCCCATCGTACTTTGACCAGAGCGCGTTCTCCCAGACCGTATTGCCTTCAATGGTGATGTAATCCGAAAGGTTGCTGCCGATGCCACCACCGGGGAAGTTGTGAACCCGATTGTTGATGATCGTGATGTGATGCGAATGCGCCCCGCTGGGCGAATCTTGCATCATGATCCCGGCCTCGCCGCGTTCACCATTGGCCTGCTGAGCACCGGGAGCGGTGTACTCAAAATCCAGACCTTCGAGGTTGACATAGGACACGCCCTCGAGAAACGCGCCGCTCGTTGCTTGATTGACATTGATGATCGGTTCATCCCCGGGGAAAGCCTTGAAGGTGATCGGTTTGCCGGGAGCGCCGGACTGTTGGATGTACAGCCCACCGAAGTACGTGCCGTTTTTGATCAGCACCGTTTGGCCCGCCTTCAGCGTTCCGACAGCCTTGTGAATGGTCTTCCACGGCAACGCCTCAGTGCCGATGTTGTCGTCATTGCCGATCGCTGCGATGAAAAAAACCGCTCCGATCGGCGGTGTTGCAACCACCGCGATTCCGAATAATTGCGCCGTTGGGATCACTTGGCGGGTCACGCCGGGCCCGCTCCACTCGAGCTTCAAGCTGGCTCTTTGTGTGTTTTCAAAATACTCGAGCCTGATCGGAACCCGTTTTCCGGCCAGCAAGTTGATCGTGCCGCTGGTCGTCCGGGCCCAGTGGTCCTCGAAATCGCTGAGCACGGTCTGTCCGTTGATGTAAAGGCGTTCGCCGTCGTCGGACGTGGCGTAAAACGTGTACGTCCCCGTGCTCGGCGCAACAAGCTCACCGCTGTAACGAGCCGAGAAGGTGTCGGGTTCGAGGTTCAAAGCCGGCGAACCGTTGCCCCAATCAAAATCGACGTTCGGCTCGAGCCTCGACAGGCTAGGGCCGCTAAAGTCTTGAGTGTCAAAGTACTCGGCGTTCAAACCATTGATGACCGCGTTGGGTTGCGGGCCGCTCGAGGATTCGGGTTGCTGCGATGAGCTGGTCAGGTTGGCATCGCCGCAAGCGTTGAGCAACAGGCTAAGTCCGAAGGCGAGCAGGGGTTTTGCGTGTTTCATGACGACTCCCAAAGATCGATTGGATTTCGTATCAGAGTTAGTAACTACTGATAACGGCATGATTCGGTTAACTCACGCTTACATCACAGACGCACTGAATTGCGACGAATTCTTACCCTGAAGTTACTGAACTCAGTAATTGAAATTTACCGATGTTCCATGAGTCGCACCGCTGCGTTTTGTGAGTTCTCAGTCTTTTCTGGAGTTACGCAGCCCTGTGCACGCTCGTCCAGCACGTCATTTCAAATTGCACATCGAGCAAAGATGTGACCAGTGCTGCGCCGCTCAAATGTTCATGAATAGCTCCAAAGCGGTGTCTCGAGACTTCAGGGTGAACCGGAACACGACTCACTCATCACCAGCGCTTGGGTTCTTGAGCTGCCAGCAAGGAAATAGCACGCCGCGCAAGTCGTGATCGCCATCGCGCTGAAACCCGACCCGCCAGTTCAGCGACCGCGAAATGCGGTTTCAAATCCGGCTCTAGATGGAACCAGTCGTGCTGCAATTCTTTAACGCTGCGCGGATGCAGCGGACAGACGACGTTCAGCACCACGACAATCGATTCAAATTCATCAGGAAAGCTGGCGGCGCGGATCACTGGATCGGACATGCCCCCGATTCTCGAGCAGGTTGGATTCAATCCGCAATCTGGCTGGTGTCGCTGATTGCCGAGGCGCTGGGTGTCGTGCATGGATGCGTACTCATCGAGCTATACGATCTACCAGTCTTCACCGTCCTGCGCCGCCTCAATTTTTTGCGCCACGCGCTGCGACGCCGTATTCTGCCAAGACGTGCTGTACAGAGGCTCTAGACCAATGGCGCGAATCGCTGCCGCCCACGCCGCCACCGCGTAACCGCGGCCTCGAGCCAGCTCTACGGTCTCCACGCCCGCTTCGGCAGCCTTCGAAGTCAGGCGGGCGCAAGCAATAGCAGATTGCCACTGCGTCGCCGTCGACGACGGTCGCCGCGAGCAGTGACGACCTGAAACTGTTTCTCGAGGTTAGCTTCCACGCGAAATGCTGCTCGAGCACAGCCGCGTTTGCTTCGGTCACGATCACCGTGTTTAAAGTTGCGTTGGCGGTCTCGGGAATGGTGTACGCGGGCCCACGCTCCTCCGCAGTGATCGGCGCGTGCCGCTCGAGCACCGTGCGAATTGCTACCGCCTGCCGAGCCTCAACCTGCCAATTCGCTACGACCGATTCAGCCCGGCACAGCCCGTCCAGCTCGAGCATCACGTCTGCGGGCAAGTCATTCCGAAATCGCCAGATGTTGCCTTGCTTGGAGCGATCCATCCAGAAGCGTGGCGCGGCGTCCAACTCGGATTCCTCGTACCCCGGCTCGCGGATGAACCGCAATCGTCCGAGATCGTCGCTGACGTACAAGGTTTCAAACTGCAACTCGAGCCACTTGAGCGCAGTCACTCGATCCCCAACAGCAATTGCCGAATCGCGCCGAAGTGATACGCCGTATGCGCCAAAATCGCCATTCCCTCCGCCAAGCGCAAGTCACCATTGGGAATCTGCTCGAGGTCAGCTTTGAGCGCCAGATAATCGCGTTGTAGTGCCGCTCGCAACATCTCCCACTCGAGGCTCGAGACTTTGTGCGTCGCCCAACTCGCCTCCCAATCGGTCTTGCCCGTCGCGCCATTCATGTACCCGTGTAGCGCCGCGACGTACACCCGCAGGTGCTCCGCATGCGCCGCGATGCTGCGCTGCGCCCCAGACTCGCTTGAAGCGGTATCGCTACTGATCCCCTCGAGCGTCGTGAACAACCCGCCTTTGGAACGATCCAAGTAAATCCCTCGTGGGGTTTCAAAGGTTTCCTCGAGCAACTCGAGCAAGTTGGATTTCACGGTTTCGGTAGGTTCAGACATGATCGCTCCTCAGGTATTTGATGAGGTCAAGCTGCGGCGGTGTATGCCCTGCCAGTCGTCCCAGCAGCGCGAGCTGCGCGGTGTGGCGCGTTTCGTGCTGTGCGACGTGCCACAGCACATCGCTGGCGCTGAACGTCACATCGTCCGTGGAACCCATCACGCTCACGCGTTGCGTGAGTTCCGCGTCGGTCACGGTTTTCAGATACTCGAGCGTACTCGCCTCAACCGCCCGCCAATACTCGAGCAGCCACTCGAGCGGTTTGGCCTCGTGATACCGCTCTTCAAATTCTTGTGGAAAGCCAGACGTGCGCTCCCAGACGGGTTGGTCGCGCAGGATGTCCTCGTGCAACCACGAGTCTTCTACGACAGCGATGTGCAACACGAGGTCTTTCATGGAATGCATCCGCTCTGCCGGAATCATGGACTTTGACAGCACTTCGTCGGGTAAGGTCTCGAGGAATGCCCATAAGTCGCGTCTGGCTCGAGTTAGGTACGTGTAATACGTTTGGATGTTCATCAATAGCTCCTTGTTTTTGGTGTTGGCAGTGGTCGGAATGATTGCGAAAAGTTTGCTCGAGATTCGGGGCGCACTGCAACACGCGTCATAGGTCACGAGCGCTTGTGTTCTCGAGCCGCCAGCGATGAAATAAAACGTTGCCCACGTCGTAATCGCCGTCGCGCTGAAACCCAATTCTCGAGAGTGCCCGCGTGCGCGTGCGCGATTCTGGCAATGCGATCACGATGCTGCGAAAACGGTGCGTCTCGAACCCTTGGCGCAGGAAAGCTTTGAAAAGCGTAATGCCCAGCCCCCAGTGCTGCGGATGCAAGACCAGTCCCAAGTCGATGTCGTCCCCGTCAGGCTGAAAGCCGCCCCAGCCAACGAACTCGTCCTGATGCACAATCGCTTGTGGGCCATGCCCGTGCGTTTGCCACAACCGCTCCTTACCTTCGATCCAGCTTTGGCACGACGACACGGTGAAATCCTCGGTCGCGAGCGGCATGTGGCGCTTGACGAGCGGATGGTTCAGCAACTCGAGCCAGTCTGGGATGGGGATGTGGCTCATTGGTTTGAATTGAAGACTCATGAATGGCTCCTGTTTTGCTAAGCTTTGATGATGTCAGACGTGCGGATGATGCCAGAGCAGTATCTCGGAGCTGAGAAGTTAGCGCTAGAGCGACACGAGTTCGTTGATGGCGTGATGCACGCGATGAAAGGCGAAACGAAAACGCATAATCGGCTGGTTGGGCGACTGGTGCGACTGCTCGACCAAGCAGCAGAGGCACGAGGTTGCGACGTGTTCTTCACCGTCGTCAAAATGCGCGTGCCAAATGACCGCTATCGCTACCCGGATGTGGTGGTGACTTGCGAGGACGATGCCGACGAATACATGATCCAAGCGCCTTGCGCGGTGTTTGAAGTGCTGTCGGACAGCACCGAAGACGTGGATGTTAGAGAAAAGCTCGAGGAGTACCTGAAAATTCCGTCGGTGCAACGCTACGTGCTGCTGCGCCAAGATCGCGCTTTCGTGATGGTTTACGCGAGGGACGGGGCGGAATGGCGCTTTTCTTTGCTCGAGGGGACGGGATCGTTCGATGTGCCATGCATTGGGGCGACCCTGACGCTCGAGGGGATTTACGCGGGGATACTGGCAACTTAACTAGCGACGTTCGATTTTAGCGTTGACGAAGCGCCCCGCCTTCAACCTGATCGTCACGTGATCCCCAGCCAGACACCGCGCCTTCAACGACTTCGCCTCGAGCCGCCCCAACAGGTAGGTGCTGCCCCGAGTGTCGTCGCGCACGTCGCGCTGCAAATCCCAATCGCGCCTCGAGTGGCGCAGGTCGTCGCACGCTGGACTGCTGTACGGCTCCCACAGCATGATGTGGTTTCTGGACGGGTCAAAGACGTTTGCGTTGGCTGAACCGGCTTCAAACATTTGCACGGTCGAAATGAAAAACGTTCTCGAGCCAGTCAGTTTGGGTTGCATCGTATTCAAATACGCCGTCAGACACGGCACGGTGCGACCCTTGAAGTAGGGATGGTCAAAGACGCTCGACTCGAGATTGCCGCCACTCGCTCGAGAGATGGCGAGAGGGGCGATCATCAACATTGCCAGTGCAAGCGAGCACAGTGAAGTGAAAGACTTCAAGCGGTAAATGATTCTGGACACCTTAGTTGCTCAATCTTCTGAACCAATACAGCGGTTGACTGCGCTGATGCGCGACAGCGAGGATGAAAATTTCATCGTTCTCGAGTACATAAACAACGTTGTAGGGAAAGCGTTTCAGTGACGATTTTCGCACGTTGCGCGAATGAATGATTTGTCCAGCGTCGGCAAATTCACGTAGGTACTCGAGCGCTGATTCAATCTCGTTGAAGAAATCACTCGCCAATGACGGTGAAACATCCGCGTAGTACAACTCGGTTTGGATCAGTTCTTCCAATGCCTCTGGGTGAAAAGTGTCACGGTAGCGCTTGTTTGGCACGCTGTAACGCTTCCTCTCCCGAAATACCTTGAACTTTTCCTGATTTAATTTCCTCGAATCGTTTCAACGCAACCCGCGCCACCAACGCATCAGACTCTGCTTCGCTCGGCTCTGAAAGGCTCGAGATCAGGCGATGGGCGAGTTCGGCGCGGGCCTCACGCGGTAAATCGAACAATGCTTTTTCAAGTTCAAGTTGGCTCATGGTGAAAATGTACTCCTTTCACACTGAAACTTACATCTTGCGAACTCACAAAATCCGCTCGAGTCTTTCGGGCAGCAACATTTTGAGAGGTTTCATTTGATGACTTTTTCATAAGTCACCCAGTCTGGCTCGAGTGCGAACCCCATCCGCTCTAAATCCCTGGATACGTGCGTCATCACCGCACGCTCGAGCGTTGCGGGATACTCGCCTTGCCAAGCGCTGCTGGCTGCTTGTCCAATTTCGCGCATGAAAGCGGCGAGTCTGTAATGCGCGGCGATAATCGCGGGCTGCGAAAGCTCTGGCAGATGCACGATTTGCTCGAGATGTCGGCGTTCATGCTCGGACAGCAGTTCGTTCAACCGCCAATCGCCCACATCTCGAGTTCTGCCTCGCCCGAGCGAAGCCACGAGGATGACCTGATTTGCTAAAAGGTGTACGCGATGCGCGGTGGACAGCAATTCGCCACGCTCAATCGCGGGGAGCGTCGAAAACAAAGTCCAGAAATAAGTGATTTCCACGTGCAACGATTGCCGAATTTCATCCGGTTTGGTGGCGCTCCCGGGGACGAGTCGCACGGTCTGGTCAGCGTCATACAGCACACGAGCGCGTCTTTCGTTGATCTCGAGGCTTGATGCGTCGCTGAGCCAAGTTTGGAGCGCGATCAGTTGATCGTCTTTGTTTAACAGTAACGTGCCGACCATCGTTCCACCGAACAGTACGTGGTGTCTCAGCACGCGTCCCACGCGATTCAGGGTCGTCTCGAATCCCGTGCGAAACTCGGGCAAATCTTCGGCTTTGAGTGCAACGTGCAAATCCACGTCTGAGTGCCGGTCGCCCTGCCCACGTCCCAAGCTACCCTCGAGCCAGACCGCTCGCACCCTCGAGTCCAGACTGAGCGCAGTTGCTAATCGGTCTGCGAATGCGTATTGCGGCAGTGCGTCTTGTTGCGAGGGTTCATCCAAGGACTTTTTCATAAGTCACCCAGTCTGGCTCGAGTTCAAACCCTAAACGCTCCAGAATCTTGATGTGTGCGGGATTCGATTTTGCGCCGCCGTCGTTGACTTCAGCAAACCCTTGCGTTTTCGCCCACGCGACCGCTCGAGCGGCCAGCGCCAGTCCGATCCCTCGATTGCGCTGCGACCTCGAGACCGCCGAGGAGTCGAAGTGAATCACGGGCTGATCGGGCTTGCCGTCCAAGCTGACGAAACCGACGCACTCGTCGCCAGACAGCGCCACCCAGAACGGCTCGAGCAACTTACGGGTTTTGAAATCCATTTCGTTCGTCACGACCGGTTCGTAACTGGGGATGTCCGCGTTGTCCTCGAGCTGAATCGCCTCGAGTTGCGCGTCTGCATCGGGCGCAAGCCATTCGCTACGGGGAATAATTCGGATACCTTGCTCGAGCAAATCGGTCTCGAGGTGACTGACACGCCCGCTGTCAAAGTTCGCCAGCTCGAGATTCGCCCCGAACGACCGGAAGACTTCGCTGAAGCCAGATTGCAGGTGCTGAGCGCCGCTGAGGAAGTCGCTCCGAACCGTGGCCAGCAGTCGCTTGGCGTTGGTTATGCGGCGCTCGAGATCAACTATCAATTGCGTGGCTGCGTTCGCACCAATCGCGCCTTGAACGGTGTGAATGCCGATCCGGTAGGCTTCGACTTCCGCCCAGAGCCAAAACTCCAAAGTTCCAACCACGCGTCCGTTTTGGATTGCCACGGTGCGCCCGCCACTCGTGTTCTTGGTGTCGGACTTCTGCAACTGTTCCAACGAAGCCTGAAAGTGAGGTTCGTTATCTGCGTTGTGCAGCGCTGCGATGGCTTCGTAGTCCTCGGCTCGAGCTAGCCTAACGCTAATGGACTCCGTGGACTCGAGCCTCACAGAATCTGCTCCAATTCCTCGGGCAACATGGTCGTTTGCAAGGCTCGAGCTTTGGCTTTGATCGTCGCCAATGCCGCTACCCAGTCCTTCTTGATCCCAAACGTCCTGAACGTGCGGCACAGCCCTTGAATGTCGCGCTCCAAAATGCCGCTGGCGCTCGGGTTCTCTTTGACTTTGATGACCTGTGGGAAGTCGATCACCACGCATTGCCCGTTCCACCACAACAAATTGAAGGTGCTGTAATCGCCGTGAACCCGTCCGATGCTGAGCATGATCGCGTATTGCTCGAGCGACTGGTCGAAGGCGATCTCGGCTTCGCTCGGAGTTAAGCGTGCGTCGGCGACCCTTGGGGCTGCGCCGGATTCGTCACCGACGAACTCCATCAGGATCACGCCGCCCTCGTGCGCCAGCGGTTTGGGGCTGCGTAATCCAGCGTTGTAAAGCGCGTGGAGCTGCGAGAACTCCTCGCCGACCCAGAGGTAATTCTGGGCGCTGACCCCCGTGTCGCTGCGCTGGTCAATCGCTTTTTTCATCCGTCCATCGGCGATGAATCTGCCCTCGCGGTAAATCGCGTCGTTTTTGAAACTCCGCACCCTCGAGTCCACGTAGAGTTTGACGGCGACCAAGCCCTCGTTGCCTTGTGCGACGTAGACGGTGGCTTCCTTGCCACTTTTGAGTTCATACAGCAGTTCTGTAATCAACCCGCGTTCGTGCAGCTCGTTGAGCGCTGGGTTGGTGAACTTGCCTGCGTCGGGATCGTTTTTGAGTTCGTCGTCGTTGACGCTGAGCAATTTGGAAACGCTTTTGCGCCGCGCCGGGGTGCGCTTGGCGAGCTTGTAGACGCGCTCCATAAAGCGCTCGGTGTCGTCGTCATCGTCAAAGTACGACGTGAACTCGTCCTCTAAAGCGTCGTAATCGACTTCTTCAGCCTCGAGTTCAATATCTTCGGTCTCGAGCGGTGGAGCTTTTTGCGTGCGGGTCAGCTCGAAGTTGCTCGGCGTGACCTGACTGGTTGCGATACTGCTTGGTGCGATGGCGTCGGACAGCGCCTCGAGCGCTGGGTAGCGCGGCATCAGTGCGTCCTCGAGCGGTTAGGTTGTCGTGCGAAAAGGGGCGTGCTGCGCTGGTTGAACACTGTTGAACCTCGTCAATAGGGCGATGACCTCGGGGCTGACGGTGTGCGTAAAAGTGTCAATCATTCACAACACCTCCTTTCGAGAGTGGTTTAGGTTAGCACAGCTCGAGCCGATTTGGGGCTACGATGCGGTGATGCTGAGCAGCACGAAGCCGTAACCGTTCAGCGAAACAGGGTAAGCGCCCGCATTGTCTTTTGTCAGTGGCGTCAGGGTTTTCTCCAAGGTCAACTCCTTGACCGCTCCCGCCCCAATCTGCGACAGATCGAGTTTCAGTTTGACCGGATCGCTGTCCAAATTGATGACGACCGCGACGCGCTTGGAGCCAATGGAGCGCAGGAAGCTATAGACGCGCTCATTGTCTGATCGCAGCGGCGCGTAGCCGCCAACCCGCAGGGCTTCGCTGCCTTGCCGCGTGCGAATCAAATTGCGGTAGAGGTTGTACAGGCTGCCGCGCTGCTCGAGTTGCGCGGCAACGCTGATTTGCGGGTCGTCGGTTGAAAAGCCGTACCAAGGTTTGGCGCTCGAGAAGCCCGCGTTGGGCGTGGCGTCCCAGCGCATCGGCGTGCGTTTGTCCTCATCCTTGCCGCTGGGGCCGTTCGGCAGGCCGATTTCCTCGCCGTAATAGATAAACGGCGTGCCCGGCAGCGTCAGCAGCAGTGCGGCCGCGCTGCGGTAGCGCCCGGCGTTGAAAAATTTCACGCGGGTGATGTCGTGATTGCCCGTGAAAATCGCGTCCACTGCACTGGTGGGGTAATTCGCGGCGACCCGCTCGAGCACGCTTTGCACGGCTGCTGGGCGGGCGGCGTTGGCGCTGTCGCGGATCGCTCGTTGTAGATCGAAGTTGAAGCCGAGCTGCTGACCTTGCCCACCAACAAAATACTTGCTGACCGTCGCCGTATCCGTCCACGCCTCGGTGACGACGGCGGCGTCTGGCTTGACGCTTCTCACAAATTGCGAAAAGTCTTTAACCCACGCAATCGATTCCGGCTGATCTGGTGTAGCGTCGCTCGAGTCGCCCTTGTTGCCCTCGAAAATGTAGCGCACGGCGTCCACGCGAAAACCGTCTGCACCGCGCTCGAGCCATGTTTTACTGGCGTTGAACAGCGCTGTTCGGACTTCGGGGTTGCGCCAGTTCAGATCGGGCATCTCGCCCCAGAACGGCGCGTAGTAAAACGCACCACCGCGTCCATGCCACGGGTTGTCACTGTTGCCCAAGGGGTTTTTCCAGTTCGGGTCGCTGTCGCGCCAGTTGTACCAATCGCGCTTCGGGCTGTTGGGATTCAGACTCTCGAGAAACCACGGATGTTGGCTCGAGGTGTGATTTGGCACGAAATCCAGAATGACTTTCATGCCCCGTGCGTGCGCGGCGCTCATCAGCGCTGCGAAATCCTCGAGTGTGCCGAAGTCCTTGTTGACGCCCGTGTAATCGGTCACGTCGTAGCCGTGGTAACTCGGGCTGGGATTGATCGGGTTGAGCCACAGCGCGGTCACGCCGAGCCGCTGCAAATCCGGTAGCCGCGCTTCCAACCCTTTCAGATCACCGATGCCGTCACCGTTTGAATCCTGAAAAGAGCGCACGAAAACTTGGTAGAACACCGCGTTCGCGTACCACGTGTCATTGGCGCTGCTTGACTCTCGAGACCCAGCGTTTTGAGCCAGCGAGAACGCGGCCAGCAGCAGGCTGGCACAAATGATGACGAAGCGTTTCATGGTGCAGGCAATGTACAACACCATGGTGAAAAGCTCGAGCAATCAGACAGACGACCGTTTGTTCATGGCTTCAGCTTGACTGGAGTGAACCTTCAGCGCTCGAGTTTTTGCGATTTCTACCGAGTCAGCCAAACGCGGTAGACTGCGCGGTGTGAGCGAAACTGCTCGAGATGGGAAGAGCAGTGCGTTCTCGGCACTGCCGCAACGCGTGGTCAGTTCACTGATCGCGTTTACTGGGGTCGTGCTGCTGGCGTGGATCGGCTGGCCGACGCTGACGCTGATGCTGATCGCTGCGACGCTGCTGGGCTTGCACGAGTTTCGCAACATGGCGCGGCGCAAAGGCATGCCGATCGGTGGGCGCAGCATTTACGGCTTTGGCGTGCTGATGATTTTAGCCAGCGAACCGTGGATGAAAAGCGGTTTCTGGTTCGTGCCCGCAGGTGTCCCGTGGCGCGAGATCGTGATGTGGTTGTACTTCACGTGGGTGATGACGGTCGAGGTGATTCGCCCGAGTGAGCGCCCATTGGAGCGGATCATGACCAGTCTGTTTGGGATGCTTTACATCCCGTTTCTTTTAAGTTTCGCGCTGCTGCTGCGCTTTGAACCGAACGGCACGCTGGGATTTTGGTACTTGATCGTGACGATCGTCGGCGCGTATGCCAGCGATTCCGGCGCGTACTTCGTCGGCGGTTCAATCGGCAAGCGCAAACTCGCGCCGGAAATCAGCCCAGCCAAGACGCTCGAGGGCGCGATCGGTGGGCTGGCGTTCAGCTTCTTGGTGGTCTTCGTTTTCGCGCAAATCCTCCGCAGTATCGCGCCAGAAACGGGTTTGATCGAAATCGGTATTTTCAGCCTGCTGGTCTCGAGCGCCGCGCAGCTTGGGGATCTGGCCGAGAGCATCGTCAAGCGCAGCTTTGGCGCGAAAGACTCCGGGTCGTTCCTGCCCGGTCACGGCGGGTTGCTCGATCGCATCGACAGCACGCTGTTCGCGTTGCCGGTCGCGTATTATTTCTTGAGCGTCGCTGTCTTTAATTAGCGGGCAATAGGCTCGAGACTTGTTGGCTAGAGGGTTTTGATGTCGTCACCGAGCGCATCTCGAGGCTTCAAAACGGTGACGGTTCAGCGAGTTCGACCAGTCGCTCGAGGATCACCGCGCCGCGTTGCTCTTGCCGCATCGCTGCGCCGCGTCGTACATTCACTGCCATCATGGTCATCAGCATCCTCGGCAGCACGGGCAGCATTGGCACGCAGACTTTAGAGGTCGCCCGCTGGCGCGGGTGGCGCGTGGCGGGGCTGGCGGCGGGCAACAACTTGGAATTGGCGGTGCAGCAAGCCCTCGAGTTCAACCCAGATGTGCTGAGCGTGAATGACGCGATTCTCGAGGCGGCGAGAGCAGCGCTGCCAAACATGCGCGTTGTCGCCGATGCGCTCGAGGTTGCGGTGACGCCGTGCGATGTCGTCATCGGTGCGATTCCGGGCTTGGCTGGCTTAGCGCCGACCCGCGCCGCGCTCACCGCTGGTCGCAATGTCGCGCTGGCCAATAAAGAAGCGATGGTCTGCGGCGGGCCGCTGGTCTGGCAGGCGGCACGTCAGGGTGGGGCGCGAATCACGCCGATGGATTCCGAACACAGTGCGCTCTACCAGTGCCTCGTCGGTGAGCGAATGGCGGACGTGGCGGAGCTGATCCTGACCGCCAGTGGTGGGCCGTTCCGGGATGGCCCGGCGGATCTGAGCGCGGTCACGGTTGACATGGCACTCAAGCATCCAAACTGGACGATGGGTACGAAGGTCACGATCGACTCGAGCACGCTGATGAACAAAGGCTTGGAAGTGCTCGAAGCGCATTACCTCTACGAGTTTCCGCTCGAGGCGATTTCCGTGCTGGTGCAGCCGGGCAGCTTGATTCATAGTTTGGTGCGTTTCAAAGACAATCAGATCAAAGCCCAACTCGGCGCACCAGACATGCGATTGCCGATTCAATACTCAATCCTCAGCGCGATTGAATCTGCCTCGAGCGGCGAGGTGTTCATCGGCGGTCGTCGCCCTGAAACCCCGCTCGAGCCGCTGAATTTAATCGGCAACTTGGAGCTTCGCGCCGTGGATCGTCAGCGCTTCCCGTGCCTCGACCTCGCGTACCACGCGGGGCATTTGGGCGGCGTCGCGCCGGTGGCGCTGAATGCCGCCGACGAGATCGCGGTCGCCGCGTTTCTCGAGGGTCGTTTAACGTACCTCGGCATTCCCAAGTTGATCGAAATCGTGCTGAGCCAAGCCCCTCGAGTTGAACTGAGCTGGGAGAATATTGCCAGCACCGATACTTGGGCCCGCACGAGGGCGCTCGAGATCGTCGCCGCAAGCTGAACGGTGATCGAACCCGTCACCTCGAGCGGTGCGTTCGTTACAGACAATCCCATCTCGATCTGCCAAACTGGAACCATTATGGGCATTCTGGTCTGGCTGGTCATTGTCAACATCGCGGTGGCAATTCACGAACTGGCGCATTACGCGGCCGCTCGAGTTCAAGGCGTCAATGTCAGAGCCTTTAGCGTCGGCATGGGGCCGATTCTGGCCCGCAAGATGTGGCGCGGTACGGAGTGGCGCTTGAGCGCCCTGCCGCTCGGTGGGTATGTGGACATCGAAGGGCTTGCGCCTACCGAAGTCGACGAGAAGGGCAAGCCGATTCCGCCGACGACGGGCATGGCGCGGCTGGGGTTCTGGGGCAAATTTGCGATTCTATTCGCGGGGCCGCTCTCCAACATCCTGCTGGCGATTGTGCTGGTCGCCGCGATGCTCAGCGGTCAGGGCAAGCCAAGTGCTGGGGATGAACTGAAGTTTTTAATCGTGCAACCCAACTCCAAAGCCGCATCGGTCGGTTTTAAAGCGGGCGACACGATTGTCTCGATCAACGGTCGGCAACTCGTATCAGACGGATTTTTCAAACTGCTTCCGAACGACCCAAAGCTGCTCGAGCAGGCTGAAGTGGCCGCGAAACTCGTGCGCGAAAACCTGCGTACCAACGGCCCGCGCAGTTACACAATTCGTCGCGGCGGCTTGAGCGATGGTAAGAACATCCAGTTCAACTTCGATTGGTCGCCGACGACCTTTGGCGATCAGACGAGACCACTGTTCGGCGTCAGCATCGGCTTAGAGACGATTTACACCCCCGTCGGTTTTTTGCCCGCGCTCGGTGAGAGTGCCACGAATCTGATCGGCAGCATTCCGGGGACGGTGCAAGCGATCATCGGTGGAATTTTCAAGACGTTCACTTTGCAGCGCGATCCCAATCTCGCGGGGCCGGTCGGCACGGTCAATGTCGCTGGGCAAGTCGCGCAGCAGGGCTTCTGGCAGGTGCTGTTCTTCGCGGGTCTCATCAACCTCAGCCTTGGGATTTTTAACCTGCTGCCGATTCCCGGACTGGACGGCGGACGAATTTTCCTCAGCGCGATCGTCGCGTTACGCCGCAAGCCGTTCGCGCCCGGACAAGAGGAGACGATCAACTTCGCGGGTTTCGTGTTCGTCATTATTTTCATCGTGCTGGTCACGGTGCAGGATTTCGGTAGACTCGGGCGGTGAACTTGGCTGTGCTGATCTCCGCCTTCAACGAGGGTAAAACCGTGGCTGATGTAGTGCGGGTCGCGCTCGAGGCTGCGCTCGGGGAGGTGCTGGTCGTCAGCGATGGCAGCACGGACGATACGGCTGTGCAAGCCAGAAACGCTGGAGCGTCGGTGCTCGAGTTGCCCGTCAACAGTGGCAAGGGCGCAGCGGTGGCGGCCGGAGCGCGGGCGCTGGTGGGCGTGGATTACCTCGTGCTGCTGGACGCCGATCTGGTCAACTTGACATCAGCGCACATCTCTTCACTGCTCGAGCCAATCCGAGTGGGGCGGGCGCAGACGACGGCGGGATTATTCTCTGGCGGTGGGGCACTGACCGATTTCGGCAATCGCGCCACGCCTCAATGGAGCGGGCAGCGCTGCATCCCGCGCCAGACAATTCTGGGCACGCCCAATCTGGCGGCTCGGGGATACGGCATTGAACTGGCGATCAACGATTCGATTGCGCGGGAAGGTCTGAGGCTCGAGTACGTCGATCTGCCCGGTGTCAGTCAAGTGCTCAAAGAGCAGAAACGCGGTGTGCTGGCGGGCTTGCTGTGGCGCTTCAAGATGTACTGGCAGATTTTTCGCTACACCATGCAGCGTTCCAAGCTGCGCTGAAGCGAAACGACTCGAGTGTCGCAGCCTCGAGCCGTGTCAATAGCTTACCGACGAACGGCCGATTCGCGCCAAGCGCCCCAGATTCGTTAGCATATTCGTCATGCCCGGCGACGACTTCAGACCGCACCTGACCCTCGAGCCGTTTTTCTTAACGCTCAAAGGCTTGGCGTATTTCAGTGTCGGCGATCCTCGAGCCTCGACGGTGTTATTGATGCACGGCAACGGCGACGAGGCGGACTCGTGGCGGCACGTCTTCACAGCCCTGAGCGCCGAGCACCGCGTGATCGCGCTCGATCTGCCCGGCTTCGGGCGCTCGAAGCCCGCAGGCGACGGCGGCGTCGCCAATCTCGCCAGCAGTGTCCAGCACTTCCTCGAGTCGCTGAGCCTGAAGCAAGGCGTGCATCTGGTCGGCTCGAGCCTCGGCGCGGTGGTCGCCGCCCATGTCGCTGCTAACGCGCCGCAACTGACGCGCAGCTTGACGATCATCGGCGGCTCGAGTCCGGCGCTGGGCGGCTTGCAAGCCAACGCTGCAACCGCTGCTCGAGATCGGCACGGGTGAGCTGTACTACACGGGTTTGCGCCAGCTTGGTCAGGATGCAGCCTTCGATTCGCTACGCCCGTACTACGCGGCGCTGAACGCCCTGCCCGCCAGTGACCTCGAGTTCCTGCGCCAGCGCGTCTGGGCGCGGGTCTGGAGCGACACGCAGTGCACGGCGTTCTTCGCGGGTTTGCGAAGCCTGTTCAGCGACAACTCATCCAGCGACGGTGCGACGCTCGAGCTGCCAAGTGTTCCGACGCTGTTGATCTGGGGCGAGTCTGACCGGATCGTGCCGATCAGCCACGCCCACGCCATTCTCGAGCAATTGCCGCACGCCACGCTCGCGGTGATCGCGGGCAGTGGTCACTTGCCGCAGCAGGAACGACCGCTCGAGCTGCTGCGCGTGCTCGAAAACTTTTTCGTGTCGCTTTGATGCTTTGTCTGGATTCTCAAAAAGTGACGTTGGCTCGAGCCTGACCGTGGACTGCGTTTCCGCTCGAGTGGGAAGCTGCGGATTGACGCTCCGAGATAAAAGCCGTTGACATCGCTTGAATACTATGGTATTCATTATTGAATGAAAACGTACACGGCTGTAGATCTCTTTTGCGGTTGCGGAGGCATGTCTTGGGGTGCGATGCAGGCGGGCTTTCAAATTCTCGCGGGATTGGATTCGGACAAACACGCTCTTGCCACTTACCAACGTAACTTTGGTGAACAGATTCGACGTTTAGAGGACATCACGATTATTTCGCCCGTGCAGCTTGCCGATGACTTAAAACTTCAGCCGGGAACGCTGGACATGCTGATTGGCGGGCCGCCATGCCAAGGGTTTTCAAAAAATGTGCCACGCAAGCAACGATTTTTTGAAGATCCACGCAATCAACTCGTCAGCCGATTTCTAGAGTTTGTCGAATACTTGCAGCCTAAAGTTGTGGTGATGGAAAACGTTGCCGAAATGAAAAACGGCTTTGATGGGGCGTACACCAACGAAATGCGCGAACGGCTCGAGCGAGCAGGCTACGCAATGGACGTGCAAGTGTTGTTCGCGCCGGATTTTGGCGTGCCACAGCGTCGCCGCCGTGCTTTTTTCATCGCCAATCGACTTGGGGAATCAAATTTTTTTCCCGCACCCACGCATTTCTTAAGTCAGTCGGATTCGTTGTTTTCAAGCGATGCGAATTTTGTGACTGTGCGGGAAGCGATTGGTGATTTACCGTCGTTACAGCATGGAGAGGGAACGACCCCGATCGACTATGGACATAGTGCCCAGAGCGCGTATCAGCGGTTAATGCGCCAAAATTCGGTCGTTCTCCATGACCATGTGGCTCGAGGCTTGCAAGAAACGCAGGTCAAACGTTTGTCTGCACTCAAAGCAGGTCAGGGCGCGAAGGATTTGCCCAAAGAGCTTCAACCCAAATCTCATTTCAGTGGCGCTTACGGTCGCCTCGAGTGGACGGCCACTGCGCCCACATTGACGCGCTGGTTGTTTCATCCCGGCTCTGGACGCTTCGGACACCCAACGGACACCAGAGTGATTACGATTCGGGAGGCTGCTCGGCTCCAGTCCTTTTCAGACGATTTTGTGTTCACTGGGTCATACATTCAAAAAAGTCATCAGGTCGGCAATGCCGTCCCGCCGCTCGTCATGCAGGCGATTGCCACGCGAGTGCTCAGTTGGCTCGGGGCTGCATCCGATCAAGAAATGCCTCAACGCCTTCACGGACTGGGTTCACCTCAAAACGAAAGGCATCTGGTGGCAAAATAAAGCTTTCAAACAACTGTTTTTGGTTGGGATACCACCTGAAAACGATGGCGTTGTTGAGGACATCTCGCGCTTGTAAGCCCGTCTGGGTTGCGTCTGTCCACGTCCAAATCAGCTCATCGGGTGTGTAGCGCTGCAAGGTTTGCTCGAGGTACGCGTATTTGCGGTGATTGACGGATTTGAGCAGTACGGCAATTCGCGCTTCCCGCACCCCTTGCCGCAACATGTCGGCTTCGATTTTCATGTTCCAGTGACGCAGCACGGCCAGACCCAGTTGAGCGGGTTCGGACGTGGCATGGAGATCAGGCAACCCGAGCAAGGTTTTTTTCTTCAACACATCCGCCCGTTGAACAACCAATTCAAAACCTCGAGCACTGGGATTTTTTTGTACGGCTTTGAGTGACCAGCCAATCCGCTCGGTTGCATCAACGCAATCGAACAGTGTTTTGCTGCGTCGCACAGCGTGAGGGTTTGACAGGGGTAAACCCTTGATGAAGTGAAACAGTGACTCGAAAACATACCCCTCGACACCGGCGATAAACGGGATTTGCAACAGTGCGCTGACGGTGCGCTCGAGTCGTTGCTGTTCTGTAAGCGACGGGATGTGGATCACTCCAAGACCTCAAAGGACTGTCGTACCAATACTTCGGGACGGATGTTCAATGCTTTTGCCAGTTGAGCGATCACCCGCAACGTCGGAGATTTCTTGCCGCGCTCGAGCTGACTGATGTAAGTACGGTGCAAATAGCTCGATTCAGCCAAAGCTTCCTGCGATAAACGTTGGGCGCTTCGATGATGCTTGATGACGATTCCGAATTGCAACTCAATGTTCAGCAGTTCATCAGCCATGTGATAATTCTGAAAGTTAGTTGCTCGGGTTACAACAGACTAAAGTATTCAAAAAATCCAGCGACGCTCGAACAAGTAGAGCAGCCAATCGGTATAGCTCGAGGGTAGACTCGCTCGCATGATCGTTGGCCTTGATTTCGGCATTACCAACCTCGACGGCGCGACGCTCGAGCAGCAAGTATTCAAGCGCGGCTGGCGCGTCGATTGCCTCGGCGCGAGCCTCGCCAGTCTCGAGGCGGCGCTCCAAGTGGGCGGCGTCGCGCTCGAGACGGTGACAGCGATTGGCACGACGGGCGGCAAGCACCGCGAGTTACCCGCGAGTTGGAACGGCGTACCGCTGGTCAAAGTGGCCGAAGCCGATGCGGTCGGGCGCGGCGGCTTGCAGCTCGCCAATCTACAGTCAGAAACAGTGCTGACCTCTGCGCTGGTGGTCAGCGCGGGCACGGGCACGGCGATGTACGCGGTGCGCGGGCACGATTGCCAGCACGTCACGGGCAGCGCGGTTGGCGGCGGCACATTGCTGGGACTGGCGCGGTTTTTGATTGGCACAGCCAACCCGCTCGAGATCGCTGAACTGGCCGCTCGAGGTGATCCGTCGCACGTGGACGGCACGCTGCTGGACGTGATCGGCGGCGGGATTGGGCATCTGCCGCCAGACGCGACAGCCGTCAATCTCGGGCGTTTGGCGAAACTTTCGGAATTGCCGAGCCGCGAGGACATGGCATCAGGCTTGGTGACGCTGGTCGCGCAGGTGATCGCGGTGATCGCGCTGAACGCGAGCAAAGCCAGTGACCTAGAGCGGATTGTTTTCGTCGGGCATCTGATGGATTTGCAACCGATTCAGGACGCGGTGCGGCGCGTTTGGGGCTTTTACGGTGTCTCGCAACCGCCGATCATTCCAGCGCAGCGCGGTTTTGCGACGGCGCTCGGGGCGGCGATCAAAGCGAGCGAATCGGTCTGAACGTTTTTGCGATGCTCGAGTTTCATGAGTGACTGACGATCGTTGCTGCTCGAGGAAGAAGCTGACACGGCTGTTGAACTGGTCAGGGCTTAACATAGCTGCCATGAACATCGCGCATCAAAGCGTCGTCAAACTCGAGTACAGCGCCGTACTCGAGGGGAAAGTCATCGACCAGACCCATAAGCCCAAACTGATCCTGATCGGCTCGGAACGCGACCTACCGCCGCATTTGGAGGCTGCGCTGATCGGGCGCACGGCAGGGGAGAGCTTCACGCTCACTGTGCCCGATGCGTTCGGAATCAGGGACGAGGCGCTGGTCGTGACGGTGGGCTGCGCTGACCTGCCCGCCGTTGCGCTCGAGGTCGGCGCGACGTTCAGCGCCCAAGGAGCGGACGGGCAGGCACTCGAGGCTCGAGTGACGCAGATTGTGGGCGATGCGGTCACGGTCGACATGAACCACCCTCGGGCCGGCTTGCCGCTCGAGCTACGCGTGACGATTCACGCGGTCAGGTTGGCTGACGCGCACGAGTTGGAGCACGGTCACGCGCACGGCGATGGCGGCGTGATTCACCAGCACTGAACGACTCTCACGCGATCCCTTGCTAAGGTGCGTCCCATGCGACGCCAGAACACGCAGGATGCGCTCTTCCCGAAACACTCGAGGTTCCTATCAGTCGAGGGGCTAGGGTTCGGCTTGCTGATTTCGGCGTTTCTCGCGCTGACGATGCTGATTTTCAATCCCGACACACCGATTTATTGGATTGTCATCATCGCGCTGCTCAGCGTCGCCTCGAGCCTCGCGGCGTTTACGCGCCGCATTCTCAGTTTCACCGCTAGCTTGGTCGCGGCCGTCCTGCTGACTTGCATGCTCACGCCAGTTTTGCAGCCGCTCGAGAACGCGCTTGATGTCACGACCCCACCCGTCAAAGCCGACCTGATCGTCGCGCTCGGCGGCGGGATGCGCTGCGGCGCGGGGCAACTCGAGGCGGCGAGTTTGGCGCGGGTGGTGAAAGCCGTGGAGCTGTGGCGGGCTGGCTTTGCGCCGCGCATCACGCTGTCTAAGACGGCTGGGTTGTGGCCCGATTGCCCGAGCATCAGTAGCGTCGCCAGCAAAATCGTGGCCAACCTCGCGCCCAGCCCGACCCCAGAAATTAATATCCTCGAGAACGTCAGTAACACCCGCGACGAAGCCGAGCGAGTCGCGGTCTTGGTCAAGCAAAACGGTTGGCAGCGCGTGCTGATCGTCACCAGCCCGACGCATTCAAAACGGGCATTGGCCACCTTCAAGCAGCTTGGCTTGAATGCCAGCGTGGTCGCCGCCTCGGAACCGCGTTTCGACGGGGCGTTGCGCCTGCCGTTCGACCGCGTGATGGCGCTGCCTGCACTAGCAAGAGAAGTCGCGGGACTGGTAAAATACACGCTGTTTGGCTGGTTCTGAACTGGTTTGTCCCTCGTAATTTGGCGCTTCTCGAGGCAGAATGCAGGGGTGAAGTTCAACGCTTTTGGTTACCTATTGCTGAGTTGTCTGCTGATTCCCGTTATTTTGGTGGCTTGCGCTCCGCAAGACGAAGCCTTGGCGCAGGCGACGGCCGCGCACCCGCAGGGCCGCGCCATTTTTGAGACCAACAACTGCATTCGCTGCCATGACGCGGGCAATGGTGGGTATGGCAAGCGCATGATCGGCAATCCTAGGTTGCGGGATCTCGCGTACATCAAATCTCGGATCATCAATGGCAAAACCGTCGGCGGGGCGCAGATGCCAAGCTTCGCGTATTTACCCAAAAAAGACTTGGAGGAAGTCGCCAAATTCGTCAAAGCCTTGGCCGGGTGGGAGAAATGACGCTCGAACAGCGCCTCGAGTTCAGCGAGGCCCGCAGCTTGGAGCACATTTTTCCCGGCAACACCAATCCGCTCGGGAACGCCTTTGGCGGCTACATCGTGTCTTTGATGGACAAAATCGCGGCGTTTAGCGCGTACCGTTTCAGCGGCGGGATCGTCGTCACGGTCAGCATCGATAAGCTCAGTTTCAACCTGCCGATTTTGATGGGCGATTACGTCGAGATCGTCGCCCGCGTCGAAAGCGTCGGGCGCACCAGCATGCGGGTCAGAGTCGAGGTCTTCAGGGTGACGTTTGCGGGACAAACCCTCGCCACCAGCGGACATTTCGTTTTCGTGGCGCTGGACGAACACGGCAAACCTCGAGCGGTGAATCTGTGAAACCCCCGCTGCGTGTGTGGCTGGTGCGGCACGGGGTGACGGACTGGAATCTCCAAGGTCGCTGGCAGGGCTGGACGGACACGGCGCTGTCAGACACGGGACGACTTCAAGCCAAGCGGCTCGAGCCTCGGCTGGCTGGACGCCACTTCGACGCGGTGTTTTCCAGCGACCTGCAACGGGCGTCCGACACGGCGCGGCTGGCGGGCTTGACGCCGACGCCGGATGCCAGACTGCGCGAAGTGCATTTTGGCGATTTCGAGGGCGGTCTGAGCAGCGACAACCGCCAGCACCCAGAGTTTGACGCGTGGCTGGCCGCGCCCGCGACGACCCGCACCCCGAACGGCGAGAGTTACGGCGACTTGCAAGCTCGCGCTCTCGAGTGGCTGGCTCAACTCCCCGAATCGGGCGAGGTGATCGCCTTCGCGCACGGTGGCACGATCCAGACACTGGTCACGGGTTTGCTGCACATTGAAGCAATGGTCGCGCCGCGCATCTGGCGCTTGCAGGTCAAGCACGCCAGCATCACGGTACTGGAGCGCCACTGGACGCCGACGGGCGCGGTCTGGACGATGGAGCGCCTGAACGACACCGCACATCTGGAGGGATTGGTGGCGGTCACACCCGAGTGAACCGACACGGCGCGAGGCTCGAGACGTTCGTTGAATTTGCCGATGGCAGGTAATGGCAATTCCCAAGCTGAACGATGGTCGAGTTGATTGCTCGAGGCTCGAGATTTTGATGGCAGTCGCGTTCACAGCGCGGATCAACCACCGATAGATCCGAACAGAAAGTTCAGCGCCAGCGCGACGATGATCGTGTTGAACACGAACGATTGCAACGAGTGGAACAGAACCGTGCGGCGCAAGTCACTCGTGGTTACGGTCACGTCGCTGACTTGAAACGCCATGCCCAGTGTGAACGAGAAATACGCGAAATCCATGTCGTCCGGCGCTTCATCGCCGGGAAAGCCCAACCCTTTTTTGGCCTCGCCGCGCTCGTCGGGCGCGTAGTACACCCGCGCATACCTGAAAGTGTACCCGGTGTGCGTGACCAGCCAGCCCAGCACGACCGCTGCGACCGCCAGCCCCTCGAGCAACGATGAGCGAGATGTGCCGCTCCGCAGCGCGTAAATCGCCCCCGCTAAGCTGACGAAGCTCGAGACCAGCACGGTCACGAACACGCCGTAACGTCCGGGGTCTTCTGAGGTCGCCCGCTGCCGCGTCGTCTCGGGTGTGGCTTTGGTCAGCACCAGCCATGACAGCACCAGCAAGGTCAGCGCCCCGGCGTCCCACGCGGCCAGACCGCGCTCGAGCCAGTTGGACAGCGGCAGCAGCACCACGCTCATCAGCAGTACCGCCAGCGCACTCAGTAAGCGCCCTCGAGCGCCGAGCGGGTCGACGCCCCGCGCTTCGGCTTGATCGACGAAAGATTTCCAACTCATGGTCTGGCGATTTTACCCGCAATCACTGCCTTCGATGCGCCTGTGGTGTGCGGCAACGTATTGCGCCAGCCCTGAGCGGCGTAATACCCCAGCAGTGCGAACGCCGCCGCCTCGCGGGTCGCGCTGCTAAAGCCGTACTTCCCAAACACGCTGTCCTCGAGCTTCAAGACACGCACGGGGGAGAGCGCTGCCTCGAGTTGCGTCATCAGCACCGTGTTCTGCGCCCCGCCGCCCGCGACGAGGATTTCATCTAAGCCTAAGTCCAGCACGAAGCGCCGATACTGATCGGCGATGCCAGCCGCGCTGAAGGCGGTGACGCTCGCTACGATGTCTTTCGGGGAGAGTTCAAAGATGCTCGTCAGCCGCTCCAAACTCCAGTATTCGCGCCCGGTGCTTTTCGGGAGCGGTAACGCGAAGTACGGGTCACGCAGCCAAACCTCGAGCAAATTGCGCTCAATCGCTCCGCTCATGGCAATCGCGCCGCCGTCATCGTAGCGCTGCCCCAAGCGGCCCATCGCGTCGTCGATCAAGGCGTTGGCGGGCCCCGTGTCAAAAGCTAGAACGTTGCTCGAGTTTAGGCTGGGCAGGTAGGTCAGGTTGCTGATCCCGCCGAGGTTGTGAATGCTGCGTTTGATGCCGCGTTGCGCGAACAGCACAAAGTCGGCGAACGGCACGAGCGGCGCGGCTTGCCCGCCAGCGGCGAGGTCGGCACTGCGAAAGTCGCTGACGACGGGCTTGCCCGACTCGTGCATCAGCACGCTCGGCTCGCCGATCTGCAACGTGCCACGCCACACCCAGCCCCTGCTCACGTCAATCCTCGGGATGTGATACACCGTCTGCCCGTGCGAGGCGATTAAGTCGGCGTCCGCAGCCAGCTCGAGCGCGTGTGTGGCGTAGAACTCCCCGAGCGCCCAGTGGAGCTGCGTCAGCTCAGCGACGGGCAGCGTCCCGCGCATTGCCCCCAGCACCCATTCGCGCAGCTCATCGGGGTACGGCGTGTACTGGTGCTTGAGCACGCGCCCACGCGGGACGGCCTCGCTCAAAGCGGGCGGAATCGGGCCACCCGCGCCAACTGCGGGGAAGTCTGTTAACTCGAGCAGCACGGCGTCCAGACCATCGGCGCTCGTGCCGCTCATCAAGCCAAGTACGCGAGGGGCGCGGTTCATCTAGTGCAGTGTACGTCGCCGCCTCGAGTCTCCATCACCCGTCGCAGTCCACGAATTGATCAGTGTGACGCTGCGACCGACACCCCGAGTCAAGTTGTCGATTTCGGTCATCAGGCTGAACTCGAGCATCGATCCGAGGTCGGATGCCCTCGAGCCGCCCACGGGAACGGGCTTGGCAGAAGATCCGCTCTTTTTAGGCGCTTGCGCGTTCGCCACTTTCACCCACAGAATCACGGTCTCCGCTGCGCCGTGCTGCGTGGTCGGCACGACGTTCAGGACAAAGCTGTCGCTCGAGCCGCCGCGCTGGAACTCGATGAAGCTCGAGGTGTCGGCAATCTGGCTGAACTCCTCAAAGTAAAGTTCGGCGGCAAAGGCTTGCCGCGTGTTGGGCACGACTCGCGTGTACAGCGCTGAGATGATGATGCAACCGCCATCCGGCGCGTAGCTCGAGCCACTGTTCAGTTGAATAGAATCGCGCAAGCCCTGCAAGTTTTCCGCGCAGTAACTGGGCAATTGGTACGCTGGCCCGTTCACGCGGACGCTCAAGTCAAACGCGAACGGCGCTCGGGTGGCCGTGACGGCTTGGTTGACCGTAACGTCCATGTACGTCATCAGCACGCCATCGGTTTGCGGTTGAATCACCAGTTGCAAGCCCCGATTCGTGCCGGCTCGAGCGGCGTAAATCAGTGCGCTGTCGGCGCTTTGGTTGTACCCCGTGAAATCCTCGGAGATTTCGTAATCGGCTTGTTCTAATGCAGCGCGGGTCTGCGTGTAAATCTGCTGGGTGTTGCCCGTCATCGACAAGCAGCCGCCATCGTCGGCGTAAACGGATTTCTCTGGCGGTGACAGCGCTTGGCGAAGCTGGGTTTGGCGGCTGAGGCAAGCTGGATTGCTCCCCAGAAACAGCGCGTCGAATGGCGCAGAGACGCGCCCATCGAACGCGTAGCCTCGCGCCTTGAAACTTGCGTTGCGCCAGACCAGCAGCGTCGCTCGAGGGTCAGGCTGGTACGCGCCGAGTTCGATGATGAACGCTGCATCGCCCAATTGCCAGCCCTGCACGGTCACGCCCACCGCGCCGGTCACGTAACTGAGACGCTTTACATACCCGAGCGAGCGCATGGCGTCTTCAAACTGCCGAACATTCGCGCTCGAGCCTTGCCCGCTCGTGCTGGCCAGCACGTTGCAACCGCCCAGTTCCCCGTAGCGCACGCCAGCAAAAGCGAAAATCTCGAGTTCCTGCACCGCGTTTTGGCAGGCTTTCAAACTGGTAAAATCAGCCAGAATCTGACCGGGAAACTTGACTTGCGAATCAAAGCCGATGGTCGGTACATACGCGCTCGAGTCGGCGCAGGGTTGCGTGTAGGTTTTGGCGCGTTGCCGCAGGAACGGTATCAGGCTGGCCCGCGCCACGTCCTCGGCGAGGACATCGCCCTGATTGCCGATCGAGGCATTGACCGCGTTTTTTGGGATGTAAATCACGACTCTGGTCGGGACGATTCTGTCAAACACACCGATTTCCAAGCTAAACGGGAGTCCATTCCAGTACGGCAATTTGACGCTGATCACTTCAGATTCATAGACGGTTTCGCGGATGTTCGTGCTGACGACGCGCCCGGTTTCTCCGGTGTACGGCAAACCCTGCGCCCGAAACCAATCTGCGACCATACCGTTGAGGTCGCTTGGGCAGGGATTTCTCAGGCTCGAGTCCTGAATCGCGTACTCGCCGAGTGTCTGCGCTCCAGCGCTCGAGAAATGCGTGAAGCCGAGCAAGCACACCAGCAGGATCAGCAGTTTCTTCATGCCTCGAGTCTAATGGCGCAGCGTGACAGTTAGCGTGACAGTTGCGGATCAGGTGATGCCGTAAACAGCTCTGGCGTTTTGCGAAGTGATTCGTTCCATCGTCTCGAGCGGCAAACCGCGCAAATTAGCCAGCACCTCGAGCGTATAGGCGACATACTCTGGGCGGTTCGGTTTACCGCGCTGCGGCACGGGTGCGAGGTACGGCGCATCGGTTTCCACCAGTAAGCGCTCGAGCGGAACTTGCAACGCGCTGTCGCGGATCATCTGCGCGTTTTTATAGGTCAGGTTGCCCGCGAAGGACACGTGAAATCCCAGCGCCAAGCCAACCTCGAGCAGTTTTGCATCGCCTGCGAAGCAGTGCAAAATACCTCTGTGCCAGCCCGCGTTCCCCAGTGCAGCCGCGCAATCCGCGAACGCATCCTTAGCGCCGTCCTTGTCGCGGCAGTGAATGACGATCGGTTGATCCAGCCGCCGCGCCAAATCAAGCTGCCAGTCCAAGCTCTCGAGTTGCTTTTGTTTGGTACTCGAGTCCCAGTAGTAATCCACGCCGCTCTCGCCGATGCCCACGACCTTCGGTTGCGTCGCCAGTTGCTCGAGATCGGCTCGCACGGCAGTTGAAAACGCGGCCGCGTCGCACGGGTGCAACCCAACGGTCGCGTAGACGTTCGACATCTGCGTTGTCAGCGCCAGACACGCCCGCGCTCGCTGCGGGTTGAAGCCGATTGCGACCAATATCTCGAGCTGTGCCGCAGAGGAACGCGGGTCTGGCACGGCGTCCAAATGGCAGTGTGTGTCGATCATGGGCGCTACAAATCTCGAGGGTCGAGGGCGTCTCGCAGTGCGTCACCCAGCAGGCTCCAGCCTAAGCCGAACAGCAAAATCACCACGGCGGGAAAGAAGCTGACGTACCAGTAACCGAACGGACTGCCTGCGGGCCCGACGATGAAGGCCCGCGCATACGAGATGATCTGACCCCAGTCGGCGAAGCCCTCGGGCGTACCCAAACCGAGGAACGACAGCGCGGCCGCCGAAAGCGGCACGACGCCGAAATCCAGCACGACAATCGCCAGCAGCGTCGTCAGCGAGTTAGGCAGCACGTGGCGAAAAATAATCTGCGTGTTGCTCGCGCCTAAAGACCGCGCCGCGTCCACGTACTCGAGCGCCCTGACCTTGAGAATCGTGCCGCGAATCACGCGGGCGTAACTCGCCCAGCCCACCAGCACGAAGGCCAGCGCGATCTTGTCCAGCCCTCGCCCCAAAATAGAGACGACAACAATGTTCAAAATCAAGCCCGGAAACGCGAAGATCACGTCGACAATTCGCATGAACAGATTGTCGACCCAGCCGCCGAAATAGCCCGCGATGCTCCCGACGAAGACACCGATCAGCAGTGTCGGCACGATCACCCAGATCGCCAGTTGAAACGCGGTGCGCGTGCCCCAGACCACGCCGTAGAAAATATCGTAACCGTTGGTCGTGCCAAAAATCGCGCCGTCCACACCCGGCGGGGTCGGCACGCTGGAAAAACTGATGCGGTAGACACTAAAACAGCTTGCGGGCGGCAGCACAATTGCTTTCCAGAACAGCTCCCCCAGCGGGTTATAAACGCTCGAGTTCGGCGGCACGTTCAAATCCCGCAGGCAGTTACCGCGCGGTTCGGCCAGCAACGGCGCGAAGATCGCCACCAGCACGAAAAAGCTCGAGATCACAAAACCTGTGATCGACACAGGGTTACGCAGAAAGCGGCGAGCGGTTCTCGAGTTCCACCAAGATTCGCGTGTCTCCAGCTTGGGCTTTGTTAGGGCAGTCGCTGACATCAATCGAACCTTACTCTGGGGTCAACCAGACCGTAGAGGATGTCTGCGGCTAAATTGCTGAGTACGGTGACAAAGGCGATCAGGATCGCAAAGCCGAGCACGCCCGGATAATCTAAGCTCACCGCTGCCTGAGCGCCCCACGAGCCGATACCGGGGTAGCCAAAAATCGTCTCGGTGATGACCGCGCCGCTCAGTAAGCCCTGCACGGTGAAACTGGCCAGCGTCACGATCGGCAGCAGCGCGTTGCGACGGGCGTGCTTCATGTTGACCATGCGGCTGGGCAGCCCCTTGGCTTTGGCGGTGCGGACGTAATCGCTTTTCAAAATATCCAGCAACTCTGCCCGCATGACTTTAATCATCGTCGCGCTCGAGACGGTCGCTAGGGTGATGATCGGCAGGATCATGTGGCGTAAGCCGTCACCCAAGACCACCCAGTTGCCCGCCAGCACAGCGTCAATCACGATCATCCCCGTGACGCTTTGCACAGGGTTGGTAATCATCAGCACGGGATCGTTGCGCCCAATGCCGGGCAGCCAACTGAGCGCCCCGTAAAAAATCACCAGCAGCAAAATACCGACGACAAACGTCGGTAAGCAGTAACCGATCACGGTCAGTATTCTCAAAACTTGATCCAATAATTTATCTTTGTTTAAAGCGGTGAGCGTCCCCATCCAGATCCCTAAGCCAATGATCGGGATGCAGGCAAATAAGGCCAGCTCAGCCGTGGCGGGGAAGCGCTCCAAGATCGTGGCGACCACGGGGCGATTCGAGGCTTTTGAATATCCCAGATTGCCTTGCAATGCGTTTCCAAGCCAACTTTGGTACTGCACCAAAAAATTTTGATCCAAACCGCGCTCTTTGATGATGCGGTCTAAATTCTGCATCTGCCGCTCGTTGGTGACAAAACTGACCGCCCGCTCTTGCGGCGATAAAAACTGCATCAAACCCACGACCAACAACGTCACAGCCAGCATCACCAGCGGCAACGAAATCAGGCGGCGCACCACGAAAGTCAACAACCTACGATCACCTGAGCTTTCCACCTCGAGCCGCCCGTGTAGCGGTTACTCGAGCAATAAAACGAGCTGAGGCGGATATCCGCCTCAGCTCGAGCCAGCTTACTTGGAGAGATTCTTCCAGTACGTGCCCCAGTTGCCTGAGACTTGACCGTTGTAGTTCTCTTCCACACCCTTGACGTTATCGCGGTAGGTCAGGAAACCCGTGGGGACTGGCGTCAGGATGATTGGAGCTTGCTCGTAAGCGCGGCGACCGACCTGACGGTAGATCGTGGCGCGTGAGCTGGCTTCGTTGGTCGAGTACGCTTGGTCGATCAGCGTGTCCATCGTTGGGTCTTTGTAGTTCATGCGACCTTTGAACGCGCCGTCTTCTGAGTGGTAGAAGGTGCGGAGGAAGTTATCGGTGTCTGGGTAATCGGCTAACCAGCTCCCGATGGACACCGCCAACTTGCTGGCATCGGCCAGTTTCAGCAAGGTTGAGAACGCAATCGCGTTGACGTTGACCTTGAATTTGGGGTTGAGGCTCTCGATGTTGGCTTTGAGAATCTCGGCGACCGTTTGACGGGACACATTGCCGGTGTTGTACGTCAGGTTGACGACGAAGCCGTTTGACCAAACTTGCCCACCAAAGGCGCGTTTGAAGAAGGTTGTGGCTTTTTCTTTGTCTAGGCTGTACACGGGAATTTTTGGATCGTAACCGAGGTAATTGCTGGGCAGGGCCATCGTGCGAATCTCGCCCTTGCCGAGCTGAACTTGCTCGACGAACTTCTTGGCGTCAAACGAGTAGTTGAACGCTTTACGGACGTTCAAGTCACTGAAGAAGTTAGCTGGAATGCCCTTACCATCCAGCTTGCCGCTGCCCAATTCCTTTGGCTCATCAATCGCTTGGTTCAAAAAGACTGCGCCAGAAGATGCGCCGGGGACATCGTCCAGCACCTTGACGCCGGGCTGGCCCTGCACCTGCTTCAAATTGGCCCTCGTGACAACGCTCGTCCAGTCGGCATCGCCTTTGTTGAGCGCCAGCACGCGGGTGGCCAACTCGTCAACTTTTTGGATGATGACGTTCTCAATCTTCGGAGCGCCGCCCCAGTAATCGCTAAAGCGCTTGTAGACGCCCTGATTTGGCGTGCGCGAAACGAACTGGTACGCGCCCGTGCCGGATGGCTTTTCATTGAGTTTAGAGTTGGTCAGGTCTTTTTCGATCCAATCGCGCCAATCTTTTTCCGTGCCACTCCACTCGCCTAGTCCCACGGCGTGTTTTTTGTCGACGATGCTGGTGGCGGTGTAGAGCAGTTTGGAGATAAACGCGGGATCGCGCTTGACGAGCTTCAAGACAAATTGTCCGCTGGCGTTGCAATTGGCCGCATCATTGATTTGCGCCCACGTGACGCTTTTCTTGGTGGCGTCGTCCCAGTACGCGAAACCCAGCAAGCTGGTGTCGATAAACCATGCGGGGGAGTCCGAGTTATTGGTAATCATCAAGCGCTGGAAGCTGTACTCGACATCGGCGCAGCTAAAGCTGTTGCCGCTGTGAAACTTTACGTTTTTGCGTAGGTCAAAGGTAAAGGTTTTGCCGTCGGCTGAAACCTTGTAGGACGTGGCCAGCAGCGGCGTGAACTCGGTGATGCTTTTACCCTTGTACCCGATCAAGCTTTCATACATGTTCTCGATCGGTTCAGAGGAGGCCGTGTCATACGCCTGTGCGGGATCGAGCGTCGAAACATCGCCGACGGTCATCTCGAGGATCGTGTTGTTCGGCACGGCCGCATAGGTCGTTCCAATCGCCAAAGCAGCTCCAAGCAACCATAGTTTCTTATTCATACGCCTCCAAAAACAAAAACGGGAAAATCGGTACTCGAGGCTTTCCAAGAGAACACTGGTTCAATTTTCCGCTGCGGCGAAATATAGCACTTATTGCTTAGGCCAATTGAACTACGTCAAATTTGTGTCACCTCGAGCGCAGGGTTCCGCTCACTTCGAGCGTGGTGAATCGCGTTCCTCGAGCGTGGGGAGTCGCGTTCCTCGAGCGTGATGAGTTCAGCCCACTCGAGTCTACTGGGCCGAGTTCTTCATCTCGAGGGCTGGTTGCGGGGTGTAGATTGTGCGCGTGAACGCGACACTGCTGCTGCTGACCTTTGCTGGACTGCTGGTTGGTTGTAACCGTCAGTCTGACGCGTTCGCACCGCAGATCGTGATTACTTCGCCGGCCTCCGATACGGTCACGCCGCGCAGCAACCTCGTGATTAAGGGTTACGCGTGGGACGACAAAGGCGTGATGAAACTGGTGCTCAACGGCAGCACTGATTTACTCGCCAAGGGCGCGTTGTCGGTTCAACGCGGCCGCAAGATCGTGCGTTTTGAAATCCCGGCCGATTCACTCTCTGGCGGCAAGGTCAGTTACGAATTGCGGGCTGTGGACAGCGGCAAACGCAGCGCAACCCGAGAAATCAAGGTCACGGTCGATGCTGTGCTGCCCAAGTTGACGATTGATTCGGTCGATTCGCAGGCCGACTCGGTGGCGGTCAGTGGCACGGCCACGGATAATCAAAAAGTCAGTCGGATTGCCGTCAACGGTGAGCCGCTGAACGTCTCGCCAGCCGGTAAAGTTCAGTTTTACACGGTCGTTCCAAGGTCTAGGCGCGACACGATCACGTTTATCGTCAAGGACGGCGTGGGCAACGCGCTGACCAAAGCCATCCCAGTACCGGCCGCGCCGATCATCGCGCCCGTTGCACCACCGGAAAGCGCGACGCCGCGCCGCCGCAGACGCTCGAGAACCACGACGACGACGACTTCTACAACTACGACCACTTCTTTGACAACGACAGTCAATGCGCCGATCGCTGCGCCATCGGTCGCTCCCGTCAGCACGCCCTTGGTGGTCGGGCGGCCACCGCGTTGAACCTCGAGTCAAATCCAGTGCTTGACGCGGTAAAAATCTGAATGGTACAGTTCCAACTCGCGTGCGCGGGTAGCTCAGCTGGTTAGAGCACCCCGCTGATAACGGGGAGGTCCCCGGTTCGAGTCCGGGCCCGCGCACCAAATAAAAAGGGCAGCCTATCGGGTTGCCCTTTTTCGCTCAAGCCAGCTTGTCCGAGAGCTATTGCTTGCCTCAAAGCTCGCCAGACCACAGCCGCTGCATTTCGGGGTAGTGCGCCAGTAAGTGCTCTAAGCTGCCGATCGCCGTGACCCGCCCGTCCCCCAGCAGCACGATCTGATCGGCTCGTTGCAATGCGGCGCGGCGGTGCGAGACGACCAGCGCGGTCGCTTTCACCTGCGCCAAGCGCTCCCACAACAACTGTTCCGTGCCGACATCCAATGCACTTGACAAGTCATCGAAGACCAGCAGCTCCGCTTCGCGGTACAGCATCCGTGCGGCCGCGACCCGCGACAATTGCCCGCCGGAAAGCTTGACGCCCTTCGCGCCGATCTGGGTTTGCAGCCCAAGCTCAAAGTTAGGGATGTCAGCCTCCAGCACGGCCGCGTGAATCGAGCGCTCGAGTCTGCCTGAGTCGACTTCTTCGCCGAGCAGGATGTTCTCCAAAATCGTGTCCGACAGCAGCGTCGGGTTCTGCGCGGTGTAGGCCACGCGGGGCGGCTCGAGGGTATCGGCGATAGCACCGTTCCACAGCACCTCCCCAGCCGTGCGCTCTAATAAGCCCAGAACTCCGCGCAGCAATGTGGTTTTACCGCTGCCGATCCGACCCGTGATGACGGTGAACGAGCCGCGCCGCACGGTGAAACTCGCGTTCTCTATCCCTCGAGCGTTGTCGAAGGTGCAGCTCAGATCGCGCACGGTGAGGGTCTGGAGGGCATCGCGGGAGATCGGTATGGCTCGAGGAGGTCGCGCTGTGGCGGTCAGCGGCATGGCTTGCGGGATGGTCAACGCGTGGCTGCTGGCGTTTTCGGGCAGCAGCTTGCTCATGCGCTCTAAGCTCACGCCAGTCTGACGATACGTGTTTAAAAAATGCCCGAAGAACTGCGTGATCCCTGCCACTTCGGACAGGTACGCGGCGAAAACCGCGAAATCACCGACCGTGAACGATCCCGAGCGCATCTGATTTGCGACCAGCAGCAAAATCACACCTGTTCCCAGACTGACGACATTGCCGTAGATCGCCTCGAGCGCCTGCGCGGTCACGGTGTCGCGCAAGACCGCGCCTTGGCGCTCTGCGCCGAGCCGCTTGAAATGCGCGACCACGCGTCCCTCAGCCCCAGCGACTTGGATGCTCTGCGTGCTGCCGAACATCTCGGCAATCAGCGTCGTCACTCGGGCCGTGCTGGTTCTGGCGGCGCGACGCAGCCGCTCCAAACGCGCCCCGAGCAGGTACGTCAGGCTCAGCACGATACTGAGCGGGATGAAGACCAGCGCCGTCAATCGGGCGTTGATCGCAAAGAGAATCGACAGCGCCACGACGATAAACACCGTGCGCCCCAAAATGTCTAAGCTCCAGTCCACACCGTCCACCGCGACATCGGTATCGTCGCGCAGCGTCGAAATCGCGTCGCCCAGTGGCGCTCCTAACGGTGCAGCACCACGTTTCTCTAACAACTGCACAAAGACGTTGCGGCGCAACAAGCCGCCGATGCGGAACCGAAACGGCGCGTTGACGATCACGCCGCCAAGGACGACCGCACCAGACGCGCCGCCGACCGCCAGCGTCAGCGCCACGAACGACAGCGCGTTCAATCCAGCGGGCTGCTGTGCGAGCGCATCGAAGAACGCTTTGGCGATCAGTCCGCGCAGCAGCGGCAAGGTGAAGACCGATGTCCAAAAAAACGCGTTGACGAGATACGAACGCCGTTGCCAGACGATCAAACGCCTCATGTGCGTCCACGTCGTGATCTTGACTCTTGCCTTGCTCACGCCAGCACCTCGTCTAAGCCCTTGCGACGCAAGGCGCTGAAGACCGAATCCGGGTTCGCCATCAGCGCCTTGCGCGTTCCAGTCTCGAGCACGCGCCCGCGCTCCAAGATCAGGATGTCGTCGGCGCGTTCAATCGTTTTCAGGCGGTGCGCGATGATGATCGCGGTGCGCCCGCGCAGCAACTCGGTCATGGCCCGCTCAAGCAGCGCTTCGGTCGCAGGGTCGAGTTTAGAACTGGCTTCGTCCAGCACAATCAGTCCCGGGTCGCGCAGAAACACGCGGGCGAAGGCCAGCAGTTGCGATTCACCGCCAGACAACGCCCCGGATTCGACCGTCGTGTCCAGCCCCAAGTCCAATCCCCGCGCCCAGCCGCGCAATCCGACGCGCTCGAGGGCGTCCCAGAGCGTTTCATCCGCGATGCTGGGGTCAAAAAACGTCAGGTTATCGCGCACCGACGCGCTCAAGAGTTCAATGTTTTGCGTGACCAGCGTCACCCGATCTCTGACCTGCTCGAGACGGGCGTCTCTGAGGTCGATTCCGTCCAGCAAAACCGCGCCGCGTTGCGGGTCGTAGAAGCGCATCATCAGCCGCGCCAGCGTGGTCTTGCCGCTGCCCGTGCGACCCAACAAGCCCAGCACCCGCCCAGCTTGAAGGGTGAAACTCAGCTCCTCGAGCACATTGTCGTTCGCTAGCGTTTCGCTCGAGTTCGTGTCACTCGGGTCAGCATCGCTCACGTCAGTATGGCTCGAGGTTACCTTGTTCGAGTCTGCGGGATATGCGAAACTCAAATTTTGCACGCTGACCTCGAGTGCCGCTCCCGACCGCCAATTCGCGCCAGCGCCGTCTCGCAACACGCTTTTGGTCGCCATCAACTCGGCAATTCGCGCAATGCCCGCATCGGCTTTTTGCAGTTGCTCCAATTGCGTGCGAATCTGCTCGAGCGGTTCAGCCAGCAGCGCGGTGTACTGAAAAATCAAGTAGACAGTCCCGAGGCTGAAGGCTCGCTGCGCGTAGAGCGCACTGCCGACGCCGAAGACCAGCGCCTCGCCGATGGCGAAGGACCAGATGAAGACCACCCACATCGTCACGCCGTAGACGCTGCCGTCACGCCGCGCTGGATACCAAGCCTGCCAGCGCTTCATCAGCCCGTCGTGCGCCCAGCCAGATGCACCGAGGCTGCGGATGTCCTCGCGGGCTTGCAATGTCTCGCCGAGAAAGCCGTAAAACTGGGCGCTCAGCTCGCGGTCGCGCTTCCAATGCGGCGTGGCCAGTCCGCGCACAGCGTTGAAGGCCAGCAGCGTCAGCGCGGCAAAAACCGTCAAGCTCAGGCCGACCCGCCAATCCTCGAGCCACATCACCACCAGCACGCCCGTCAGCAGCAGCGCGTTGCCGATCAAGTCTATGGTCAGATTTGAGAAGAACACGCTGAGGGTGCTGACATCGCCGTCGACGCGCTCGATCAACTCGCCGGGCGTGCGCGACTTGTGAAAACTCAAGTCTAATTTGAGGCAGTGCTCAACCAGATCAGCCCGCAAATTGTTGGTCGCGCTCCAGCCGACGCGGGTGGCCGCGTAACTGGCCAGCACCGCCAAACCCTGCTGCGCGACGCTGCTCAATATGAACAGTCCAGCCGCAGTCAGCAACTCTGACTCTGGGCGCTTGGCTTGCGCCGAGTCCAAAAAAAAGCGCACGATTTGCGGCCCGACCAGTGTCAACGCGATGCTCAACGTCAGGCTGACCGCCATCAGCACCACCGTTCCGCGTTGTGGCAGCAGGTAAGTCCGCAGCAGCGCCCAGTACTCGCGCAGCGGTAGTGACTTCTGAGGCGAGGGTGCGGCTGGCATCACCCGTGCAGGCTACCCGCTCGAGCCAGCCCTTGAGATTCGCCGGATGGCTTATCGGCGAATCTCAAGGGCTGGCTCGAGGTATCAAAGGCTTTGAATCTTCTCGAGCCACAGATCCACAACGTACAGCTACTCGAGTTTGGTGCTTGGCGATTCTGGCAATATTTGCAGATCTACTGCTTGAGCAAACCCACAGCGCCGTCGCTCTCGAAGTTCTTCCTTACTTCTTGGCGGCCACCAGAAAGTACACGCGGTCGGCGCGGCGCACCACCAGCAGCAGCAGATTCTTATTGGTATCGGCATTGTTGAATTCGATTCGGGTGCGAAGGTCAGCGCCGACTTTGGTTTCAACCCTCGAGACTTCAAAGTACCCCGAGACCGCAAAACCAGTCATCAAGTCACCGACGTAATTCGTTGCCAGTTTCGCGGCCAAGCCGCTGGCGACATACAGCGTGTAATTGGTGTACTTGGACTTGTCCGCTCCCAGTAAATCCGCGAACTCACTGGCGTACTTGGGATTCGTGACCTGAAACGATCCGCTCGGCAGGCGAATGCTCGAGTCGAGCGTACCGACAATGCTGGTGACGACCACCATTTCAGCCAGCGTTTGCGCCACGGCCGCGCCGAAGCTCGAGAGAACAGTGACCGCCAGCAGCCAACGAATCAGTTTCATGATTCGAGTGTAGTGCCTGAGGACGGCTGGAGTCGGTCAAAAATCGCGTCTGCTCGAGATCACCCGCGCCAGTTCACTCGAGCAGTGCGGGCAGCAGCTCACTGCTTGAACCGCGCAGCGCGTAATCGGTTATGTTGGAGAGCGCCGTCTCGAGCGGATTGATTTCGATCACCACCGCCCGGTTGCGCTTGGCATCGCGGGCCAGTCCAGCGGCGGGTTGCACCAATCCGCTCGTGCCAACGATCAACGCGACCTCGCAGCTCGTAAAGGCCGCTCTGGCTGTTTCCAACGCGAGGCGCGGTAAGTCCTCGCCGAACCAGACGACATCTGGGCGCAGCATCGCGCCGCACAACGTGCAACGCGGCGGTCGTGCAAGCGCTACGACTGGCCCGAGGATCTGCACGTTGCGGCAGGCGGTGCAACGCGCCCGCTCCAGATTGCCGTGTAACTCGATCACTTCGGCGCTGCCCGCTCTGCGATGCAGACCATCGACATTCTGCGTCACCAGCGTCAAATCAGCTCGCTCCTCGAGCGCGACAATGGCAAGGTGGCCAGCATTGGGGATGGCGCGACGGCAATCCTCGAGCCGCCACAGATACCAGTCCCAGATCAGCAGTGGATTGATCGAAAACGCGTGAGCATTGGCGAGGTCTTCGGGTCTATATTGCGCCCACAACCCGGACTGCGCGTCCCTGAACGTCGGCAAACCGCTGTCACTGCTGACACCTGCACCGGTCAGCACCGCGACGCGACGGGCTTTTCGCAAAGCCATTCTGGCCGCCTCGAGCTTGGCGCTCAACTGTTGTGGGGGTGCAGTCATCACAGAAACGTCTTTTCCGAACCAACGCGTGATGACGAATGCCAGAATAACTGAGGCGAACCTTGCTTGACTAACCGAATGTTAGCATGGGCAGATTGAAAACCATGAGCTGACCCGAGCGAAATTATCTCTCGAGTAACGCGCTATCGCTGCTCGCGATGCAGTTATCAAGCCGCTTGTCGTCGTTGTGAACGTTGATGTAGGCGCATTCGGGTGAGAGGTACGCAAGTCGAAATCTTGGACAAACTAATTTTGTGCTGCACAATGTTTTTGCGAATCTCGAGTCATTCCCGATGTCCTTGTTTCGATGCTCAGATCCTGAGCTTTTCATCCTCGAGACAAACCGTTTGTACTTATTGATAACGGCATGATTCGGTTAACTCACGCTTACATCACAGACGCACTGAATTGCGACGAATTCTTACCCTGAAGTTACCGAACTCAGTAAGTTGCCCGCTTCCACGCTCGCCAATCCGCCACGGCCAGCGCCGCCATCGCTTTGGAGGCAACCTCGAGCCAATTCGCGGGGCGCTGCTCGAGGTCGCGCTGCACGGCCGTTACGGCGTCCCCACTGCCGAGGTGGACATTGGCGGCTTCCCAGCCCATTGCGTAGAGCAACTTGGCTTCGCAGTGTAACTTTTTGGCGCTGCTCAGATTAATGCGGGCCGCGTCCGGCGCGAGTCTGTGCACCAACCAATCGCCGTGCACCCGCAAGCTCGGGTCATTCGAGCGCACGGCTCGCTCGACGATGTGCTGGTATTGCACCGCGCTGGTTGACTGCGAATTTTGCGCCCACAGTACCGCCGATATGCAGAGCGGTTTGACCTCGCGAGCAACGCGCCCGCCGCGCCAATCGGCCAGCGCCACCAAGCGAGCGCGTCCGAGACTGCCCAAGCCCGCGACGCGCTTGACCACACGGTACTCGAGGTTAATGTCGGGTAACGCACTCCTCATCGCGTCCAGTGCGGGCGCGGCGCAGTGTTTGCGCGGCACGGTCGGCAGCGCCTCGAGCTTGCGCCAGAACGCCATCGGGCCGGGCGTCGCGGCCATGCTCAAAGCACGCAACCAATCGTGATCCGCCTCGAGCACGAAGCCTCGCCCGCCAGCGCTCAGGCAGTCGCGGTATCCTGCGAGCACGTTTTTGCAGGCGGCACGTGAAGAAATCGCTATGCGCTCTTCGGCGATGGCCAGCCGCGCACTGGTACACAAGCGCACGAGATCAATTGTGTAAGGCAGGTTGCACGCCTCGTCAAAATCGTTGACGCCCCACGCCAAGCGCCCCTCAGCGTCGCGCCAAGAGCCGTAATTCTCTAAATGCAGATCACCGACCGCCAGCACCTGCGGCGCGTCGTTCAGGTCAGTGCAGGTGCGCGGCCAGTGCTGCATGAAGTGATAAAACGTTCCGCGAAGGCATGCGAAGGCGCTCTGACGCATCAAGTCGTGCTTGGTTGCAAAGTCTTTCTTGACCGTGGGTATGCGTTGCTCGAGCCAAGCTTCATACGATATGGTCGCTTGTTGGATCGTCGGCAGGGGCGTGGCGCGGCCGTTGCGCTGTGGTTCAATGACCCGTGGCATTCACGCGCCGTTTCTGCGCTGCCCGCTGCTGAAGCCGTTGGATTTCGGCCAAGACATCCTCTGGCTTGGTTTCCATTTCCAAATCAGCTAAATCGCTTTCAATGTGGTTTTCAATGCCCAATTTTGTCTGGATCGCGTCGAGCATTTGCAGCACTCGCGTGGTTTCGTGCTCGTTTAGTAAACCGATGTGCAAATCCAAATCGGCGCGGCTCTCGGCTAAGGCGTTCATGCGGTTCTGCGAGATCAGCACGAAGGTCGATAAGAAAATCGCCTCGAGCGAAACGATCATCGTCAGTAGCCCATAAGGGAACGGATCGAAAGCTTTGAAACCCAGCAAGCCAGTGTTGAGGATGATCCATAACCCAAACCAAACCACGTGGAAATACACAAAGACCATCCGTCCCGAGACATCGGTGATGAGGTCAGATACGCGATCCTCTACATTGCGCCGATTGGCGGCTTGGTGGCGTAAGTCAATGATCGTGCGGATATTGCGCTCGATCACATCGCACAGCATTGGGTTTTCGGGTTCCTCAGTAAATAAGCTGTCTTTGCGCGTTTGAGTGGTCATCGAAAAATCCTCCGAGACGCATCATGAACCCTTACAGGTGAACTTCACATGAACCCTCGAATGATCGCTGGGGTTGTGAACTTAAGTCCGCCTAACAAAAAACGCGGGACAGGTGTGAACCTGTACCCGCGCTCTTTTTGATGTTCTTTACTTCATCATCTTCGGCATCAGAACGGTGTCGATCACGTGAATCACACCGTTGCTGGCAGCGATGTCAGCCTTGATGACCTTGGCGTTGTCGACTTCCAAGACCTTGCCCATCACCGAAATCTTCAGGCTCGAGCCTTCAACGGTTTTGGCCATCTTGCCGTTCATTTTCATCGCGTCGGCTGCCATGACTTTGCCAGAGACGACGTGGTACAGCAAGACTTTGGTTAATTCTGGTTTGTTTTTAAGGAGCGCATCCAAGGTGGCCTTAGGAATTTTGGCGAAGGCGGCGTTGGTTGGCGCGAACACCGTGAACGGGCCCTTACCCTCTAAAGTCTTGACCAGATCAGCGGCGGTGAGTGCCGTGACCAGCGTGCTGAACTGCGGGTCGCTGGAGGCAACGCCGACAATGGTGGGTGTTGCGGCGCTGCTGGTGATGAGGGCTGGGGCAACGGCGGCGAGCATCAGTGCGACGAGTGCAAACTTTTTCATGAAAACTCCTGTGCGAAATAAGAGATGAGCAGCAAACCCCGATGGCGAGCTTCAGCGCAGTGTAGTCAGCGCGGCGTGGAATCCGTATGAAGCGGGCCGCATTTCAATCCTGTCGTAGCTCACTGAATCCGCTATTAGAGCGCGAAGAAGTGACCTCAACTCCAAGCAAAATACCTCGAGCGTTGACCCGAGGTGTTGAGCGGACACTTGAGGAGTCTGTCGCGTGCTTCTGGCACAGCCAATGCTTGAACCGTCAGACTCGCTCGAGATGCGGTCAGGAACGGTACTCGAGCAAATCCTTTGCAAACCAAAGCTGACAGATCACTACTTGAAGATCACGTGCTTTTTAATCTCGTTCCAGACCATTGGCCCGATGCCTTTGACTTTGGACTGCAAATCTTGGCCGGATTTGTACGGGCGGTTCTTGATGATCTCAGCCGCAATCTTGGGCCCGATGCCCGGCAGCGTCTCGAGTTGCGCGGTGGTGGCGGTATTGACATTGACCAGCGCGATCACCTTCGTCGTGGTCATCGGGGTCGCGGTCGTTTTCTGAGCGCTGACGATCAACGGCGCGGCGGCGAGGGTTAAACCTGCGAGTCCAGCCAGTAACCATTTGCGGGATTGCATCATGATGAGTCTCCTCTCAGCGAAATGAACTTCGCTGCGTTTGGAACGAGGTGAGTATCTGGCTTACGGATGGAAGCGATGTGAAACCACCTGCGGGTGGCAATCGCAAGTCACCCGCAACCCAGTACGATGCCACGCATGCCACCGCAGCTCGAGGTCATGCGTTTGGAGGGTGACGCCGGCAAGCCGCCAATCCTGCTGCTGCACGGCGCTTGGCTGAGCGCGTGGTGCTGGCGCGACTGGATGACTGAGTTTCACGCGCACGGTCACACCGTGATCGCCCCAAGCTACCGCGCTCACGGCCACTCGAGCCAGCCGGCTCCGCTGCGCTGGACGCGGCTGTCGCAGTATGTGGAGGACGCGATCGGCATCGCCAGTCAGCTCGAGTCGCCGCCGATCGTGATCGCGCACAGCATGGGCGGTGCGGTCGCGCAGCGCATGATCGAGACGGTCGAGGCTGCCGCGCTCGTGCTGGTCGCCAGCGTGCCGCCCGCTGGGGCGCTCGGTGCTGCGATGAGACTGGCCCAGCGTCACCCAGCGACCTTTGCCCGCATCAACCTAACGCTTTCGCTGCTGCCGGCCGTCAATACGCCCGCGTTGGTGCGCGAACTGCTCTGCTCAGCCAGCACCCCCGAAGTCACGGTGCTCGAGACGGCTGGGCTGGTGCAAGACGAGTCGTACAGCGCCTTTTTGGGGATGCTCGCCTTCAAATCAAGGCCGCTCGAGCTGCCCGTGCTGGTGGTCGGCGGCGCGGACGACGGCATTTTCAGCGCGGCAGAGCTGCGTGCGACTGCCAAGTTTTTTGGAGCGCCACTGAAAATCTACGCCAACTCGGGTCACAACCTGATGCTCGAGCCGAACAGTCGTGAGATCGCGCTCGAGATTCTGGATTGGCTGGGGTCGGTCAAGCTTTCAGTAAGCGCCTGAAATCGTTCTTGCCCTTTTGCACTACGACACTCTGCTCGAGGGTCAGCAGCAGCTTTTCGTCGGTCACGGTTTCAGAGTCTAGCTTCAACCCACGATTAGCAATCAAGCGCCGCGCTTCGGATTTGCTGGCGACCAAACCAGACAGCACCGCCAGCTCGAGGATGCCGATTGTGCCGTCCGTTAATTGCTCGCTCGAGACGATGATCTCGGGCATTCGATCTGGCACGCCGCCTTTCGCTACGCTGTCGTAACGCGCCTCGGCAGCGGCGACGTTATCCTCGCCGTGGTAATCAGCGACCAATCCTCGAGCCAGCACGCGGTGTGCCGTTACCGCCCCGAGCGCCAAGGTTGCCGGCACATCCAAATCCGTAAACAGCGTCAGGTACTGTTCGAGTTGCTGATCTTGCACCTTCATGATTTTAGAAAACATCACGTCAGCCGCTTCGGAAATGCCGATGTAATTGTCTAAGCTTTTTGACATCTTTTCACTGCCATCTAGCCCCACCAACAGCGGCGTGGTCAGCACGACCTGCGGCTCGAGACCGTACTCTTTTTGAATGTCGCGCCCGACCATCAAATTAAAGGTTTGATCCGTTCCGCCCAACTCCACGTCTGCTTTTATCGCCACGCTGTCATAGGCTTGCGCTAATGGGTACATCAGCTCGTGCAAACTGATCGGCGTACCAGAATCGTAGCGATTGCTAAAATCCTCGCGGGTCAGCATCTGCGCGACCGTATACTTCGCGGACAGCCTGATGACATCCTCAAAGGTCATTTTTTCTAACCACTCGGAGTTGTAGCGAATCTCGAGCCTCGCTGGATTGGGATCTAAGATCAGCGTTGCCTGCTGCACGTAAGACTTGCCGTTCTCGCGGGTCGCCTCGAGTGATAGGGCTGGACGGGTTTTACTCTTGCCCGTCGGATCGCCGATCATGCCGGTGAAATCCCCGATAATCAGCACGACTTTATGCCCCAAATCCTGAAACTGGCGCATTTTTTTGAGGACAACCGCGTGACCCAAGTGTAAATCGGGTCTCGAGGGATCGCAGCCGAGTTTGACGATCAATTGCCGCCCGCTGGCAAGTTTTTCCTTCAAACTCTCGAGCGGCGTGATCTGCACTGCGCCCCGGCCGATGATCTCGAGTTGTTCTGCAACGGATAACGTCATATTCACCCCATCAAAAAGCCTCGGGATCAACCGAGGCGCGAGAACCAGCGTTGACTCGAGCCTTAAACGTTTGCTCGAGGTGAATATCGTTTCGTATGAAGCTGACTGAACATTCTGGGAATGTATCACAGTCAAGCGGCGCGTTTACCGCGCTTTTTAGGGTTAACGCGCATAATCTCAGAGATTTTCAAAAATTGCCGCAACGCCGCATTGACTGCCGCTCCGTCTGGGAAGGCGGCTGCGAGGTCTGGCTCGAGCGTGACTGTGGGGTGCGCTTGAAGAATCGGTGTTGCGGGATGCACAGTGATTCGCCGCTCTGGATTGCTGGCTAAGCGCTGCTTGTAAGGCGGCTCAATCCGTTTGGAAGGACTGAAGTCGTAACTGGCTTGCATCTCAACTGAGTTCTTTTTCATAGGATTGACGCTCTCTTTTTTCTGCGGCTCGAGCGCTGATGAGCCGGATAGCAGGTTCCCGGTACGTGTGGATGCCAACGAGTAGTTTACGTTTTTCGTCAGCTCGAGAATGACGCGATGGTATTCATCGTCGGAATGCGTCTCGTCGTAAATCACAGCGGCATTCGGATCGTCAAACACCGCGACAGCATCCTCGAAATCAACGCCGTGCTTCTCGGAGTTGAGTATGGCTTTGTCTTCGTCCCACTCGAACTCCATGTCGACAACTTAACAGAAAAAGGCGTGCTGGATTGACCAGCACGCCTTCCCCAGTCTCAAGTTTGACTTAAACGCTTTTCTCAATCGGCACGCCGACGACGTTGCCCCACTCCGTCCAGCTCCCATCGTAATTGCGGACCTTCTCAAAACCCAGCAGGTATTTGAGAATAAACCACGAGTGGCTGCTGCGCTCGGCAATGCGGCAGTACGCGATCACGTCTTTGTCGGGCGTGACGCCTTTACCGCCGTAGATCGCCTCGAGTTCTTCATAGGTTTTGAACGTACCGTCAGCCGCGACGGTCTGCGCCCACGGCTGGCTGATCGCGCCGGGGATGTGACCTGCACGAAGCGCACCCTCCTGCGGGTAATCGGCCATGTGCGTGGTTTTACCCGTGAACTCATCAACACTGCGAACGTCCACCAGTGCGCCGCGCCCAGCGTTGACCTCCAAGAGGTGCTTCAAAACATCGGGCATGAACGCACGGATGCTGGCGTCGCGGTACGGGACTTTGTAGGGGACAGCAGCGTAGCTCGCTGGGCTTGTCTCGAGCGGCTTGCCCTCACTTGTCCACTTGGCGCGGCCACCGTTCATCAGCGCGGCGTTGGCGTGACCGTTGTACTTGAAGAACCAAAAGGCGTAAGCGGCCCACCAGTTGTTTTTATCGCCGTAGAAAACGACGTGCGTGTCGTTGGTGATGCCGAGTTTGCTGACGAGGGCTTCAAAGGCACGCTCGTCAATGAAATCGCGGATGTCGTCGCGTTGCAGGTTGGTGTGCCAGTCAACCTTGACCGCGCCGGGGACGTGTCCCTGTTCAAAGAGCAGGAAGTCTTCGCTGACTTCGACGATGCGGACGCCTGAGTCCTTGTGATGCTCCAAAACCCAATCGGTGCTGACCAGAACTTCGGGGTGCTTATAGGACATAGGTGTTCCTCCGGTGTTGCTGCCAGATATTCTGACCAGTTTTGTCAGCTACTGCCTGTTGCCCAGCCTACACCGCCTGCTTGATCCTGAACTCGCGGCCCGAGGGACTACTCGAGGTACTATGCGCTCCGTGCCGCAAACCATTGAAGCCCTCGAGCAACGCTTCGGCGCGTTGACCCCGCTCGGTGGTGGCTACTCGAGCCGCGTCTATGCGGCCGGACACCTCGTGCTGAAGGTTTATCACGCGCACAACGGACTGCATGAACTCGAGGCCAGCAACATGCGCCGCGCTGGGCTGGGCGCGTGGGTGTTGGAGACCTTGGAATTGGCTCCGGCAGCGCTGCCGGGCACTTCGCGCCTCGAGCCGGCCGACGTGCTGGTGATGCGGCGCTTCGCGGGGCATCCCGTGACGGCTATCGACATCCCAAACGCCCTGCCAGAGTTGGGAGCGTTTCTGCGGCAATTGCACGCGACGCGTGGGGAGGCGGTCAATCTGGGGGCGCTGCGCTCTAAACTCGAGCGCTTTGACAAAGCGCTGTCCACCTTGCCCGTTCGCCGCGATCTCGAGCCGCTGTTTGATTGCGTGCGCTCAGCCCTCGAGTCGGATTCACTGCGTGTCCCCTCGAGCCTCTGCCACTTGGATTTGTGGCATCAAAACGTGCTGTTCCAAGCTCCCGATCAGGTACTGGTGGTCGACTGGCATAAAAGCGCCTTCGACGACGCGGTGCGCGACTACGCGCTGTTTTTCAATGGCACGCTCGAGTTGCTGCCCGTGCGTGAAGCGCTGCGTCTGATTCTCGAGTTGACCGATGCCGAGGGCGTCACGGCGCGACTCGCGCCTTACGTCGCGCTGACCGCGTTGCATGACCTGTACTGGTTTCATATGAAGCACCCCGGTGACTTCGCATCAGCGCTCGAGTTGAAACTCCCGCGTGCGCGTGCGCTGATCGCCATGAGCTGAGGAGCGGTTCGTCGATGCTCGAGAGCGTTGCACAGGCGAAGCGTGCCTCGCCCCTACGACAAGTACACCCTCGAGCGGCTTTCAGACTTGAGCGCTGGCAAAAAACCCATAGCGTAAAACACTCGTTGACCCTCGAGCCGCGCCAAAACTGGGCTGTGGTAATTTAGCGTCATGCCCCTGACCGTGATTGACCACCCGCTGGTGCAGCACAAACTCGCACTGCTGCGCGACGAACGCACCGGCTCCAAAGATTTTCGTGAACTCGTCACCGAGGTCACGATGCTGATGGCTTTTGAAGCGATGCGCGATTTAGAGTTGGAGGACGTGCAGATTCAAACGCCCGTTGCCAGTATGACCGCTAAAACCTTGAGCGGCAAGAAGCTCGCGCTGGTCGCTATTTTGAGGGCTGGGCTGATTATGGTTGACGGCATCCTGCGCCTCGTGCCAGCCGCGAAGGTCGGTCACATTGGCACGTACCGCGATCCCGAAACCAAGAACCCAGTGCGTTACTACGCCAAGCTCCCGAGCGACATCAGTGACCGCCGCGTCTTCGTCTTAGACCCGATGCTGGCCACGGGCGGCAGTGCGATTGACGCGATTCAGGAAATGAAAAACGCTGGAGCCTCGAGCATCAAGTTGCTGAACATCATTGCCGCTCCTGAAGGCGTGGCGAGGGTTGCGGCAGCCCATCCCGATGTCGAGATCATCGTCGCGGCGCTGGACAGCCACCTCAACGAGCACGCTTACATCGTGCCGGGACTCGGGGACGCGGGCGACCGCATTTACGGAACCAAATAAATCCATGAGCTTCAATCTCACACCCTCGAGTACGATGGGACGCATGGTGATGACGAATCGCTCGAGGGTCGTGCGGGATCATATCAGTAGCGGGCACAGCGCGTGACCGAGTTTCTAAAAAACTTGGGTATTTCTGGCGGTCTCGAGGCTGGACTCGTGCCAGTGGCGCTGCTGTTTTTGTTGGGTTTGCTGGTGACGGGTTTGTTGATTCCGAATCTGCGGCTGTACGCCCTCGAGAAAGGTCTGGGGGACAAGCCTAACGAGCGGCGGCTCAACAAGGAGCTGCTGCCGAACGTCGGCGGTTTGGCGGTTTTCGCGGGCGTGCTCGCATCGCTCGTGCTGGCGATGATTCTCAAACCCGCAATTTTGCAGACGGTCAATATTCAGTTGCTTGCGATTGTCCTCGGCGGCGCGATTCTGGTGCTGGTCGGGTTCATTGACGATCAATTTGAACTTCCCAGTTTGTTTCGCTTGCTGATTCAGTTCCTCTGCGCGGCGCTGCTGGTCGTCAACGGCATCTCCATCGATATTACGTGGCTGCCGCACTGGGCGGACATTGCATTGACGCTGTTCTGGGTGGTCGGCATCACCAACGCGGTGAATCTGCTGGACGGCATCGACGGTAACGTCGGCGGGCTGGGGTTCATCACCGCGATGAGCCTGCTGGCGCTCAGTTCGCAATTCACGGCTCGAGGAGCGGCGACGCTGCTGCTAGCGGGTTTGGCTGGAGCGTGTTTGGGCTTTTTACGGCATAATTTCAATCCCTCCAAGATTATTCTGGGCGATGCGGGCGCGACCTTTATCGGCTACACACTCGCAGCCGTCGCCATGCTTGGCACGGTCAAGGTCGCGGCTGCCGCCAGTCTGATCGCGCCCGTGGTGATCCTGCTCGTGCCGATCATCGACACCACACAGGTTGTCCTGAAGCGCATTCTGCGCGGCGTGCGCCCGGACACGCCGGGTAAGGATCACCTGCATCACCTGCTGCTCCAGCGCGGGTTCTCGCAGCGGCGCAGCGTGCTGATCCTCTGGGGCGCGACGCTGCTGCTGACGGTCATCTCTATGGTGATTCAGCGCGTCAATCCATTGGTGATCGCACTCTACGCGCTCGGCACGACCGCGCTGCTGGCGCTGGCTGTGCTACTACGCGTCCAAGAAGCATCTCGAGCAGTCGCACCGATCAAGGAGCTATGAGTTGAAACGAGTTGTCGTCGCCTTTGGTACGCGCCCAGAAGCCACCAAGATGGCCCCAGTGATTTTCGCACTTCGTCAGCAGCCGGGGATTGAGACGATTGTGCTCAGCACGGGGCAGCATAAACAGCAATTAGAGGACGGGTTGAAAATTTTTGGGATCAAGCCAGATATTGATCTCAACGTCATGACCGAGCGCCAGACCCTGCCGGGTTTGATGGGCAAAATCGTGCCGCTGGCGGCGGATACACTGCGCGACCTGAACGCCGATTACGTGCTGGTACACGGTGATACCCTGTCATCGTTCGCGGTGGCGCTGGCCGCATTCTTCGAGCGCATCCCCGTCGGTCATGTCGAGGCAGGTTTGCGGAGCTTCAACATGCAGGAGCCGTTCCCCGAGGAAGCCAACCGCCGCTTGACCGATGTCATCACCGACCTCGATCTGCCGCCGACTCGAGGGGCTGCGAACAATATTCTAGGTGAGGGTAAAATCAGCCCAAATCTGGTCGTGACGGGTCAAACTGAAGTCGACGCCGTACTCTACGCCAGCGCTCGAGGGGAATTGCCAGCGCTACCCGCTGGCAAACGGATCGTGACGATCACGATGCACCGCCGCGAGAACTTGCCGCACATGGCGGAACTCGCACAAGCGCTGGCCCTCGTGGCTGTGGCGCACCCAGACTGCCAGTTCGTGTACCCCGTGCACCTCAATCCAGCCGTGCGCGAAGCGGTGTACCCGGCCTTGCAGCCACTGTCAAATGTCTCCCTGCTCGAGCCGCTCGAGTTTGGCAGCATGGCAGCGCTGATGCGGGCGAGCACGTTGATCGTCACGGATTCCGGCGGTTTGCAGGAAGGCGGCGCGACGCTCGGCGTGCCGGTGGTCGTGCTGCGTAACGTCACCGAGCGTCCAGAGGGACTGGCGGTCGGGGCGCTGAAACTGGCGGGGACAGACCCCGAAGTCGTTTTTCAAATCATCCACGAATTGCTCTCGAGCGATGTGGCACTGGCGGCGATGCAGCACCGCCCGAACCCCTACGGCGATGGTCAAGCCGGTAAGCGCTGCGCCGAAGCGGTCGCGTGGCGGCTCGGCTTGGGGACGCGTCCAGCGGACTGGCAATGAGTGCCCACTTTGAGTGGGATGAACTCGTGTCAAAATCCTAAACAGATTAAACCAAGCTCACCTTGTGTCACGAAACCGACTGAATCTCGAGCGTCGGGCGTTTCAGCACATTGGTTTGTACTCGAGTCTCTAAGTGATGCGACTCTTTCACCGTGTACAGCACGCGGTCTGCCTCGAGCATCACGGTTTGCAGGTTTGTACCGCTTTCTAAAACTGCCCAGCCCATCGAGACGTGCCTGAAATTGCGCCTGACCCGCGCCTCGAGCGCGGCCGCATCACTGAAATTCTGGTGTAAGCCCATGAACTCATCGCCCCCGACGCGGAACAGGCGGTCACTGGCTGATGTGGCGCTTTCCAGTGCCCGCACGAACGCCAGCAGATACGCGTCGCCCGCTGCGTGCCCCTTCGTGTCGTTGACGCGCTTCAAGCCGTCCACGTCCCACATCGTCACCAGCCACTGTCCCGTCAACGCGGGCAGCGTTTCCAAAGCGCGGCGGTTGCCTAAACCCGTCATCGCATCGCGGGTCGCTACATCTTTGAGCTGCTGATTGGCGCTCTCAAGTTTGCGAATCAAGCGTCCGACGCTCGAGCCGCTGAACCCCACCAGTCCCAGCAGCGTCGCCGCAGTCAGCAATTCAGCGCTGTTGCCGCCCCACCCCAGCAGCGCGACGCTCGAGATAATGGTCAGCAGCGCACCGGGCCAGCCCCACAGCACGCCCATCAGCAGTGTGCTGGGAGCGCCGAAGCTGACGCGCCCAACGGCTTTAACCTCGAGCAGCGCGGACAGTTCGGGGGCGCTGAGAAAAATCGCCAGCAGTCCAATCATCGCCAGCGCTAAAATCGTAATCGCCCAGCGGCGGCTGTAGCGTGCGGCCCAGCGACCAATCAACGTGCTCATCACCATCACCGTGTACGTGGCGAATGCCCGCCCTGTCCACCACATGTGCTGGGATGAAACCAGCAGCAGAGACATTGCGCCGAGTGCAAGGAACAGCAAAATCCAGTACGACCGAATGAACTGCGCCTGTAACGGGGTTACATCCATGAAGCGAGGTTAAAGCTTACTTCTGAAATTGACCTGAATTTTTGGTTCAAGTGTGTTTGGGGCAGTTTCAGATTGGTTGATCGCTTTTATCAACCAATCTCGAGCGTCGTGCCCACGCGTGCATGAGCGTGACGGCGAAACGGCGTGACGCGAGTGGAAACAAGGGCGTGGCCAGCGGATACATGGGTTCCTGTTGCACACGCCTTGCAACAAATTGCTTCTGGGCACAAGTGGACAACTTCTGTGCAAGACGCCCTCAAAGAATCTCGTCGCGACCAACCCGTCTCGAGCCACGTATTGCGTTTTTGTGATGCGGCACGTTTATGCTGTGCAGACAAATCAGCAAAAGAAACCTAGGGGGACATCATGGATTTGATTGGCAAATTGCTCGGGCAGTTCATCGATATCGTGCAGTGGATCGACGACAGCAACGACACGCTGGCGTACCGCTTTGAGCGCGATGGGAACGAGATCAAGACAGGCGCAAAGTTGGTCGTGCGTCCCGGTCAGATGGCCGTGTTCGTCAACGAAGGTCAGGTCGCGCAAGCGGCCAGTGAGACCAACAAGGGCGTCGCCGATGCCTTCGGGCCCGGCACATACACCTTAGAGACGCAGAACTTACCGATCCTTTCGACGTTGCAAGGCTGGAAGTACGGCTTCAACTCACCGTTCAAAGCCGAAGTTTACTTTTTCAGTATGCGTACCTTCACGGGCTTAAAGTGGGGCACGCCGAACCCGATTATCCTGCGCGACCCAGAACTCGGGCCGGTGCGCCTGCGGGCGTTCGGCAATTACAGCCTGAAAATCAGCGATCCACGCTTACTGCTCGAGAAACTGATCTCTACTGACGGGCGCTTTGAAGTCGAGGAAATCGCCGAGCAACTGCGTTCGCTGTTGGTCTCGAGGTTTGCGGCGTGGGTCGGCAAGGCGCAGATGAGTGTGTACGACTTTGCTGGTCAGTACCCGCAGATGGGTGACAGCTTACGCGAAGCCTTAAGCCCGGACTTCAAAGCCTTTGGTCTCGAGATCGAGAGCGTGGTTCTAGAGAACGTGACCCTGCCCGAAGAGGTCGAGAAGGCTTTGGACAAGCGCTCGCAGATGGGTGTGATCGGTGATCTGGGCAAATACACGCAGTTCCAAGCCGCGAACGCGATTGAGGAAAGCGCCAAAAACCCGAGCGGCGGCAATCCGTTCCTCACCGCCGGACTGAGCGTCGCGGTCGGGCAGCAAGTCGCGCAGGGGATGCAGGCCTCCTCGAGCCAGCCGCAACACGCCGCTCCGCCGCCGCTGCCGGGCGCGACGCCGTGGTTCGTGGCGGTCGGCGGCGCTCAGCAGGGGCCCTTCGATGGGGCTGCCGTCAGTGGCATGGTCACAAGTGGTCAACTGACCCGCGAGACATTGATCTGGCAGCAGGGCATGGGCGCGTGGACGCCAGCGGGCGAGGTCGCGGCGCTCAACGCCTTCTTCGGTGCTGTGCCACCACCGCTGCCGCAGTAAGCAACAAACTCGAGGCTCGAGGGTGCGAGTTAACCCTCGAGATGTCTGCGGTGATCTACAGGAAATCGAGCGCGAATGCCTGACGAACAAACCTTTGAAATGCTCTGGGATTGCCCGGCTTGCGGGACGACCAAGCTGTTGGCAAAAACCAATCGCGGTTGCCCGAATTGCGGCTCGCCGCAAGATCCCGCGTGGCGTTACTTCCCAGCCGAGGGTGATGCCATAGCGGTTGCCAATTACACGTTCGTCGGCGCGGATGTGATCTGCGCCAATTGCCAGACGCCGAACTCCAAAGCCGCCAATTTTTGCGTCAACTGCTCTGCCCCCTTAAAAGGTGACGTGACCGTGCGAACCTTCGGTGAGCAAACCCGCACTGAAGGCTCGAGCTTCGCGCAGGAGGATTTAAAAGCGCGGCTCACGGCTGAGAAACAGGCAGCTCGAGGCGGCTCGAGTGCGAAGAAGCCGGGTGGTATGCCCGTTTTTGGGATTCTGGCGGGCATCGTCGCAGTGATTGCGATTGCGGTCTGGGCGTTCAACTTGACGCGCACCGAAAATGTGACGGTCGGCGCTCACCTCTGGCAGCGCGAGATTCAAGTCCAGCGCTTCCAGCCCGTGTCCTCGAGCGCGTGGTGTGACAGCCTGCCGCTCGGGGCGTACAACATCAGTAGCTTTCAGGCGCAGCGCTCCTCGCGCAGCGTCCCTGATGGGCAAAGCTGCCAGACGGTGCGGCGCGACAATGGCGACGGCACGTACAGCCAGCGCCGCGAGTGCAGCACGCGTTACCGTTCCGAGCCGATTTACGACCGCCGCTGCAATTTCGCCGTCAACACGTGGGTCAACACGCGCCAAGCCGTGACCAGCGGCTCGAGTCAGAATCCGCCACCGTCGTGGGCTGTGAATTTTTTGCAGCAGCCCGGTTCGTGTCTGGGTTGCGAGCGCGAGGGTGGACGGAATGAGCATTTGGAGATCGTGCTGAAACGCTCCAAAGCGGCTGACGTGCGCTGCACGGTCGCCAGCGGTGTTTGGCAGCGCGTTGCGCTCGGCGCTGCACTGAGCATCAAAGTTGGTCAACTCGCGGGCGATGCGCGGTGCGATTCGGTTCAGTTCAGCCCCTGAGCAGTCTCGAGGTTAAAAATTGGGCGTCTCACCTCGAGACGCTTTTTTGTGGCCGCGTTGCCAGATCTTATCAAAACTATTGACAAATAGTGAAAACTTATCCTAATATCTGCCAAGCAAAACTAAAGATTTGCAAGGAGCTTTTTATGAATCAGCGCCAGCGCATCCTCGAGTTAGTCAAAAACGACAGCATCACCGTGGAGCAGGGCATGGAACTGATGAGCGCCCTCGAGACGCGCAATGAAGCGCCGAATCGCCTGCCGATGCGTCCGCCAGCCCCGCCAATGCCTCCTACAGCGCCCGCATGGAAGACGAACGGCTCGAGCGTCAAAGTCGGGCGTCCACTCGCCTCGGGCAGTGGGCAACTGAGCTTCGATCAAATCGTGCAGCTCGGCGTTCACGGCATCAAACCCAATTACATCGAGGAACTGCGTAAGGCGGGACTCGAGGACATGGAGTTTCACGACCTGATGCAACTGGTGATTCACGAAATCCCCGTTAGTTACGTGCTCGAGTTGCGGGATTTAGAGCAACGACTCGAGATCGAACCGCTGAGCGTGGCTCAAATCGTGCAGTTGGGAATTCACGAGATCAGCGCCGATTACGTCCTCGAGATGCGGCGACTTGGAATTGAGCATGGTTTCGCGCCCATGACGGCGGATCAGATCGTGCAACTGGGGATTCACGACATCCAGCCGAGCTACGTGCTCGAGCTGCTGAAAACGGGTGCGTTCAACCTCAATACGCTTGCAGAGGGGGAAACAAACCCCGAAGAGCGCCGCGCCAAACCGAAGGTGAAATCAGACAAAGCCGCACCCACCTCTAAGTCAGATCGGCTCGAGGAGAAACTGGCGAGGGCTGAAGCCAAGCGCGAAAGGGAAATAGCGAAACGTGAACGTCACGGACTGGCTGACAATAGTGACGATCAACTTGAGATGGAAGAAGATGCTGAACTCGAGGCTGAACAACCACGAGCGGCGGTTCGACGCTGGTTCAAAGCAAAAGATTTTTTCAATATCAATGATTTTGTGGACTCGAGCTTGCCAATGACAATGCAGAAAGCGATGCTCGAGGAGATGTTGCAGGACATCAACGCTGACATCGGCGTGGCAACAGATGCAGTTGAACGGGCTGCTCTACTCGATGTTTACGGGCAGATAACCACTGAACTCGGTCGGCTTCCCGCAGCGTAACGCGCTACACTTCAATCATGAAACCCTACCCGCTCATCACCCGCGATCCCGTCACTGGCGAGGAACTGACCGTCACGCGTTTAGAAAACCGCGCTCGAGGACTGGTGCTGGAAGGCGAGTTTTCCTTGGGTTGGATCGGCGCACTCAGCCATGAGCAACTCGAGTACGCGGGTTTGCTGCTGCGTTGCCGAGGCAACGTCCAGAAGGTCGCCGATACCTTGGGGGTCAGTTACAACACCGCACGCTCGAGGTTGGACGCGATTGTCGACGCGCTCGGTGGTGGGGGAGAGGTCGAAGCCGTATCCTCGAGCAGCGACGACGTGCTGACGCGCTTGGAGCGCCGCGAAATTGATTTTGAGGCGGCGATGAAACTGCTAAAACGTTAAAAGCACGCGGTGTTGATAACCGCGTGCTTTTCACCTCGAGCCGCTGCGTTCAGATCGCGCAGGAAAATTTCTTTAAGCTGCCTTTTTTGATGATTTCGGCGTCCTTGGGAATCTTACACAAATCACTGGCTTTCAAGCCCGCGTTGACCTTCCAATCTTGAATCGTGATGTCAAACTGCAAGACGCCTTTTGCGTCAAACGCCTGCGTGCGGTACACGCGCCAGCCGCCCTCAAGCACCCAGACTTTCAGGCGATCGAAGTTCAGATTGGAGCCTTTTTTCGGTGTGGCGTCGAGGATATACGCTTTGCCCGCCGGGGTCGTTTCCGAGGTGATCGGCTTAAAGTCCACCTGATTGCTCGGGAAGGTCGTTTGCAGATCGTTCAGCGCATTGAAGTTCAGGTTGAAGCCGCCGACCTCGGCTGCGTTGGCGTTCTTCTGGATCGTCACCTGATTGGTGATGAACTGATAGTTGTACGCGTTCTGATTGTCGATGATCAGAAAGTTGTCCGCCAGTGCGTCCGGCGCGAGAAAATCGACTCGAGTGAGTTTGCTGGCCGTGATGCCCGCGATTTTCACTTCAAACTTGGTTTTGGAATCGTTCTGCTCGGCGCTGCCAGAGACTTTGGCGCTGAAATCCTTGGTGTTCTTCTGCGTCGCATCCAGATTCTTCAAGATGCCGTCTGCGGTCACGCCTTGCGCCAAGGCGAGTGGGATAACAGCCAGCATGCTTATTGTCAGCAAAGTTTTGAGATTCATTCAGTTCCCTCTTTCAGTCCCTCGGGCGCGAGTTCCCAGCGCTGAGCGGAGTGTACTACTCGCGTTTCTCGAGTCTGGTGAGTTCTTGGCAAAGCGAATTTATGGATTCAGTAAGCTGCCCAAATCCAGTCGGTACGCGATCCGCCCGCCGCCGCCGAAATTCCAGTTCAGGTCAGCGCCGCCGTAGCCTTGCACGACGAGCGCACCGGGCCCGAGGTTCAACTCGAGGTTGACGCCCGTTCTAAATGGCAGCACATCCAAGCGCCAGACCTCGTAATTGACATTCGCGCTGACCAAACCCAGCTCCTCGAGCGAGTACGTAAACGCGATGTTCGCGCCGCCCCACCCGAAACCAGACGGTTGATTAACGCCGAAGGACGTTTGCAGCTCAACACTGTACGGCGCGTCACTGGGTGAGTATTTCGCCGCGCCGGTCAGCAGCAGTGTCGCGCCGTTGCTCTGCCACGCCAACATTGTGCCACCGCCGTAAACCCAATCGCCGTCACGGTTCTCGAGCCGCACGGTCACGCGGCTTTGCAATGAGCCGTACTTCGCGCCGCCGATCAAAACCAGTGTGCGAGTCAAACGGTACGCGCCTTGCGTCCCCAAATCAAGACCACTGGGGGTGAGCGTTTGTGGCTGGGCTGCGTAAGCCGCGCCGACGTTGAACGCCGTCGGATCAGCGTTCCAGACCGAAGCCGCAACCTCGAGCGAGACCGGCCCAATCGCGCCGCGTGCGCCGCCCTCATAGCGCAGACCGCCCGTGTACGTCACTGCGAACCTCGAGTAAACCGTCGCTTGCCCGATGCCAGCGAACTCGAGCGCGACCTGCGCTCCAAACTGCACGCGCTGAGTAGACACGGCTGCCTCGAGCGTGATCGCTGGCGCTTGGCTGACCACAAAGTTTTGCAATGCCAGATTGACGCTGAACGGATGCGAGCCGGCCGCCAGACTGAATTCCAACGTTTGCGCTCGAGCCGCGCTAGAGGTGGCGACGGCGAATATCAGGGCGAGGACGCGTTTCATTGCCCCATCGTACCAAGCTCACACTGGACGGATGTTGAACGCGTCAGCTCGAGATCAACTTTGGGATCAGCACGCTTGGGGGCGCAATTGTACGCGTCCCGCTCTTTTCTCGCGCCGCGATTTGGTCAAATGCACAGTGTGGAACTCGAAACGAATTTAGCGACCCGCGAGGCGATCACCGAGCATTTAGCTCAGATGCTCGAGGGGCTGTACAGCACGGACGCCATGGCATCCGAAACCGACGGATCACGCGAAGCGGCGCTCGGGGAGTTGGAAGCGTTTAGCGCACGCGGTTACGGGCGACGCAATTTCATCGACGCGGATACCTCTAGGCTCAGCGCGTATCTGCGGCACGGGCAACTGAGCATCACCGAGGTGGCCGCGCACGCCAAGCAACACGCGACTGGGCGCGAACGCGACGAGTTCTTAAAGCAGCTCTCGTGGCGCGAGTTCTTTTACCTCGTGATGGAGCAAGAAGGCACGGGCACACTGCAAAACCTCGAGCCGCCCAAATACGCGGTGCGCTGGCAAGCCGAGTTGCCCGATGACATCCGCGATGGCGATACGGGCTTGCCGTGCGTGGACGCGTGGGTCGAACGCTTGGTGACGGACAATTACCTGCACAACCACGAGCGCCTGTGGTTCGCCGCGTATGTCACGCATTTTCGGCGCGTGGACTGGAAAGCGGGCTGGGATTTCTTCAGGGAGCACCTGCTGGACGGTGACATCGCCAGCAACGCGCTGTCGTGGCAATGGGTCGCGTCAACGTTTTCCAACAAACCGTATTTCATGAATCAGGAAAACATCGCCAAATACAGCGGCAATCGCTGGTGCGCGACCTGCCGCGTTGCCTGTCCGTTTCGCAAGTCTTACGAAACCTTGGAGCGCGAGCTGTTCGGGACGACGTTCTCATGACCCGAGGTTCACTTGCTAAATTTCTACTCGAGCGTTCACGAGCTGCACCAGTACGGGTTTTCAGCCCGATCACCGATGCGGCTCGAGCAGGCTGGAGTCGCCAACGGAGGTCAGTGACGTGAATGTATTTGTGAACGCTCGAGATTCAGTTTCAGACCTCGCCACCCGCTGCTTTGATGCGCTCGAGCTGCGGGCGTGAGCGCCCTCGTCTGGCTGCACGGCGGTAGCCTGAGCTGCACCGATCCGGCGATGGAAGCCAATCCCGACGCGCCCGCGATTTTCGTCTTCGATCGCCCGTTCCTGCAAGAAAACCGCATCGCGTTCGCCCGCCTGCAATTCATGTACGAGGGCGCAATCAGCGCTCTGCGCGGCCGGGCGCAGACGAGGGCCTGCGTCGGCGTACAGGTCGAGGAAATCCTCAAGTTCGCCAAAAACTGCGGGTGCACCGCCGTTCACGCCACGCAGGTGTACAGCCCTGAACTCGAGCGTACCTTCGACGCGCTCGAGGAGGCTGGGCTGGAAGTTGTGGTGTACGCCGCTGACCGCCTGACCAGTTACTCTGGGTCGGTCAAGCGCTTCAGTGCCTTCTGGCGCAAGGTTGAGCGCGAAGTGCTCGGGTGAAAAAACTGATGAGCGCGAGGTGCTGGGGTGAGTAAGCCAGTGGCGAAATCATTCGGCGGCGGTAAGAAACCTTCGGAGCGCCCCAGCAAAATCTGTCCCGTCTGCAAGAAACCGTTCACGTGGCGCAAAGCGTGGCGCAACAACTGGGACACGGTGATTTACTGCTCTGAGCGCTGCCGCAGCAACGCCAAGTAGGGGTTTGCTCGTCTGCAACTGTTGGTGCGAACTGCCACCCCAGCCCGTCTCGAGCCATCACCGCCCGCGAGGGTCGGCGCGATCGCGCAGCCCGTCACCCAGCAGATTCAGTCCCAGCACCGTCACGGCAATCGTCACACCGGGGAAAATCGTCGCCCACGGACTTGAGTAAATAAAAGTCTGCGCGTCTCTGAGCATCACGCCCCACGAGATCATGTCCGACGAGCGCACGGCGGGTTGAATCCCCAATCCCAGATAACTCAGCGCGGCTTCGGCGAGGATCGCCACGCCGAAGGCGAACGTGCCTTGCACGATCAGCGGCGCGGCGATGTTCGGCAGCACATGCCGCCACAGAATCCTCGAGTCTCGCGCTCCAAGCGCCCGTGCGCCGTCGATGTACTCGAGGTTTTTGACGCTCAGCACGCCGGCCCTAGTCAACCGCGCAAAGGTCGGAATGCTGCTGATGCCGACCGCCAGCATCGCGCTCCAGAGGTTCGGGCGCAGCGCGGTGGCGATCAGCAATGCCAGCAGAATCGTCGGAAAAGCACTCAGCGCGTCCAACACGCGCATCACCACGTCGTCCAGCAGCCCACCGATCCAGCCCGCCAGTGCGCCGAGCAGCAACCCCAAACTGCTGCCGATGGCGACGCTGACCACGCCGACCAGCAGACTGGTGCTCGAGCCGCGCAGGAGGCGGCTGAGCGTATCGCGCCCCAAATTATCCGTCCCCAGCCAGTAAGCGGCGCTCGGCGCTTGGAGTTGCACGTCGAAATTCTGCTCCACCGCGTCATACGGCGTCCAGACCAAGCCCAGCAGCGCACAAGCCACCAGCAACACCGTGACACTCAACCCAAAGACCAGATTCGCCTCAAGTTTGCGCGGGGTTTTCTGCGAATCGCTCGAGATCGCGCTCACAGGAAATCCCCGGTCTCGAGTGCGGCTGAAAGATTTGGCTGTCTCGAGATGACGTTCATCAGTCGTACCTGATTCTTGGATCGAGCGTGCCGTACAATAGATCGACGATCAGGTTGACCGTCACGATCAGCCCGGCGATCACCAGCACCACGCCTTGCACTAAAGGAAAATCTGTGCTGCGTACCGCATCCAACCCCAGCTTGCCTAAGCCCGGAATCGCAAAAACCGTCTCCACGACGATGCCGCCCGCCAAGAGTTGCCCAAACTGAATCCCGACCAGCGTCAAAATGTTGATGTAGGCATTTCGCAGAATATGCCGCCGCATCACCAGCCCCTCGAGTAACCCCTTGCTGCGGGCGGTGCGGACGTAATCCAAGCCCATCACCTCCAAGACGCTGCCGCGCACCATTCTCACCAGTCCTGCCGCCTGCCCCAGTGCCAGCGTCAACACCGGCAGCACCAGACTGCGGGCCGCTTTCACTGGATCTTCGCTCCACGCCGTCCAACCGTTGGCGGGCAGCCAGCCCAGCGTCACCGCGAACAGCAGAATCAGCATCAGTCCCAACCAGAAACTGGGGATCGCTAAACCCGTCTGAGTCAATGCGACGGTGAGCACGTCGAACACCGTGCCTTTGCGCCGCGCCGCGAAGATACCGGCCGGAATGGCAATCAGCAACGACACGAGGCTCGAGAGGATCACCAGCGGCATCGTCACCGGCAAGCGCGTGACGACCAACTCGGTGACACCCGTGTTCAGCGACAAGCTGCGCCCCATGTCGCCGCGCAGCAACGCCTCCCACCACGTTACAAATCGCTCGAGCGGCGGTCGATCCAAGCCTAATTGGGTTTTGAGCAGCGCGTACTGTGTGGGTTCGTAATTCAAGCCCAGAATCAGTTGCACCGGATCGCCCGGCACGATCAGCAAGGCGCTGAACACCAGTGCTGATGAAAGCACGAGCGTCAGCAGCGCGGTCAGCACACGGCGAATCAAAAAGTTCAGCGTCACTGCCCACAGTGTAACTGCAAAGCACGCGCTCGAGCCGTGCGCGGTTGAGCGCAGACCTCGAGATTTATGGCTCAGACTTGCCGCTCGAGCCATGAAAAAGGGGAGAGGCTGGTACGCCTCTCCCGCTCGAGCTTAGAGTTACTTGGTTTTGAAGACGCGCACGAGATTGCTTTGCACGACGGCTTGATTACCCCACCAACCGTAGATATTCTTACGAGTTGCTGCAACGTAGGGAATTGTAAACGCCCAAACGCCGGGGACTTGATCGGTCAGCAGATATTGCATTTTGATAAAGAGATTGTTTCGCTCAACATCATCGGCAGTTTCAAGCGCTTTTTGATAGAGCGCTTTGTAAGCTGAGTTATCCCAATTAAAGTAATAGCCGTCAATGGCGTATTTATCGAGGTCATAGCTTTCGGCGTGACCGATGATCGTCATATCGTAGTCCTTTTTAAGGAATACCTTGCTGATCCAAGTATTGAATGGCACGAGTTCGATCTCGGCGGTGACGCCGACTTTTGCGAGTTGCTGCGCGTAAATCTCGGCTGTGCGACGCTCGGTTGGAAATTCATTGGCAACCGTGAATTTCACGGACAAATTATTGTTATAACCAGCTTCTTGTAAAAGCTTCTTTGCTTGAGTTGGATTGAACGCATTTCGCTTACTCAAGTCTACGTAGTACGGTTGCCCGACGGAGTTAAAGCTGCCAATCACTGACCCATAGCCGAAAAATCCACCCTTGACGATACTTTGCTTGTCCATCGCTAGGTTGAAAGCGCGTCTGACGCGAATATCGTCAAAAGGCTTGCGTTTGTTGTTCATGCTCACGGTTGTCTCGGCGCTCGAGTTGCCGACGATCACATTGAAATCTTTTTTCAGCGTGTCAATCTGCTCGACTGGAACGTTGTACGCGATCACGTCGATATCGCCGGAACGCAAGCCAGCGACTTTGGCATTTTGATCGTCACCCAAAAACCTGAACGTCGCGGTATCTAAATACGGCAGGCTTGAGATGTAGTAATCGGCGTTGCGGGCCAGTTTGACGCTGACGCCACGATTCCACGCCTCGAGCTTGAACGGGCCCGTGCCAATCGGCTTGGTTTTCAGCGCTTCGCGCCCCTCGGCGGTTTTGAAGAGTTCGCCGGGTTCGATGATGCTTTCTGCGCGGGCGAGGTTATACAGAAAGTCGTTATTCGGGGTTTTCAGTTTGAACACGACGGTCAGCGCATCTGGCGTGTCGACGGCCGTAATGTCGCTGTAATACGTCGGGCTGGCGTGCGTGGTCTTCGGATCTCGCGCCCAATCGAACTTGACTTTGACATCGCTCGAGGTCAGCTCCGTGCCATTGTGAAACTTGACGCCGCGCCTGAGCTTGAAGGTGTACGACAAGCGATCCTTGCTGATCGTCGGGCTGCTTGCGGCCAGCGCTGGGAACAGGCGACCGTTTTCTTGAAAACCCATCAACCCCTCGAGCACGTTCTGGTGCATCATGCGGGTGATCTCCGCGCCAGCGCCAGCAGTCGGGTCTAGATAACCCGGTTCGACGTTCATGGCGACGACGAGGCTGCCGCCGCGCACGGGAGACGGCTGGTTGCTTTGCGCCAGCAAAAGCGGCGCGGTCAGCAGCAGAACGGCGGGCAGAGCAAGCAGTGGTGCGAATCTCTTCATAGAGCCTCCGGCCGTCAGTATCGGATATTTGCGGAGCAGCAATGTAACGGCTCAAACAGAAATCGCTTGAACACTGTTCAAACACAGCCCGCTCACTCTCAACTGTCGTGCGATTGTCAGCGTAGCACAGCTTGAATTGCAACGTGAGCAATGTCTAAATCGGCGCGTGATACCGCACTTCTGGCTCGAGCGCGGTTAGGTCTGTGAACTGCTCGAGGCTCAAATGCGCGTTTTTGCGCCACGGGCGGTACTCGCGTTTCTTTTCCATCAGCGAGTACCCGCGCAAACCCAGTTCCAGCCAGCGAATCTCGCCACTGAGCAGCATCGCCCGCAGCGTCTCGAGCGCTACGCTGCCCGCCACGTCGCCCGTGCCTCGAGCGGCCCGAATCAGACCGTCGGGCGTCGGATAGGTTTCAAACTTCAACCCCTCGAGTTGCAGCGCTGCGCTCGCTACGGGTTGCGTGTAGACAATGTACAGCTCGAGTTCCGTGCCGTGCGCGTTGCGTAATTTCACACCGCAGTGTACGCGTGAGAAGCTTTCTGCGTCATGCCTTTAGAAATCAGACGCGTCGATTGCATTCAATTCGCGCCTCGAGTGCGTGACGCAAATTTATTGGCACGGTTGATCCGTGTATCATGACTCCACGAGGTTCGCCGCATGTCCGCCACCCCGCCACCAAAACCTGTGCCACCGAAACCCGTGCCACTGAAATCCCGTGTTGTCCTCAGACCCGTGCGTTCGCGTCCAGAAGGGCTGCTGCACAATCCAGAGCGGCTCGAGGCGGTCAGGGTGTGGTTGCGAGCGCCGCGTGCAACCGCGCAGCTCGAGCGCATCGTGCGCTGGGCGACGCTGACGTTGAGCGGCGAGGCTGGGCTGTGTTGCGTGATGTCCAAAAGTAATTTCAGGGTTGTGGCAACGCACAACCTCGCGCTGATGCAGTCAAAGGTTGAGGGCTTCACGCACACCGAGCTTTTGCTGCCAGAATCCATCACGCTGATCGACGACGCGCTGGTGTTGGAGCGTTTGACGGTAGCGCTCGGACTGCATTTTAGTCCCGTGACGATGCGGGTCGTGCCGATGCGGTTTGACGGATCAGTGATCGGCGCGGTCTGCGTGTTTGAATCCAGCCCACCGCCTGCACTCACGCCTTCGTTGACGCAACTGCTGTCCGAATTGGCGCTCGAGGCGGCCGACAGTGCGAATCTCGCGCCAATCGCCGCTGCTCAGTCGGTCGTGACGGATCACCGTCAAGCCGTGGCAGCACTCGGCCAGCAATTGCCGCTGTTGCTGTTCAATTTAGACGCGGGCGGCCGCTTCGCGCACGTCGAAGGTCGGGTATTGGAGTTGCTGGAACTCGAAGCCACGCAGTTCCTCGGGCGATCCGCGTTTGAAGTCTGGCGCGACCCGCGCCGCCCAGCGTTTCTGGATGGTCTTCGCAACACGTTGGCGGGTACGAACAACGCGGTTCGCAACAGCGACCTCACGTGGCGCGAACAACGATTTGACGTGTGGACGATGCCGGGCGATTCGGGGTTGACGGGCCTCGCGCTGATGCTCGAGCCAACCCATGCGGCGACCAGCAAAACCGAGCACACCAGTTCAACCGATCTGGCGCTGGTCGAACTGCCCAACCTGACCGTGGCGCTCGAGTTTGTCAGCGGCGTGGGTGGGCTGAGCTATTTCACGGCGCAGATGCAAAGCGATTCAGCATGGCAAGGTGAGCGCTTGGTGCTCAGTGGCCGCGGCGTGCGAATCGTCGTGGAGCGCGGTGATTTGAACGATTTGAAGCTGAGCGAACTGCAACCCGTCCTTTGAGCCTCGAGTTAGGGCAATGTGAAGCGGTTGGCGAAAGCAGCCACCTCGAGTTTCAATGCTGCTGGGTCAGCGCCGCGCAAGCAGCGGTCGATCAGGTCGGCGACCACCACCATGTCGGCTTCCTTCATCCCTCGCGTGGTGATCGCGGGCGTGCCAATGCGGATGCCGCCGCCGTGCATGATTTTCTCGGTATCGAATGGCAGGGTCGATTTGGAGATCGTGATGTGGGCCGCGTCGAGCATCCGGCTGGCTTTCGTGCCGTTCAAGCCCAGTGGGCGCACGTCCAAGACGAACAGGTGATTGTCCGTGCCGCCGCTCAGCACCTTGTAGCCGCGCTTCTGAAACGCGGCTGCCATCGCTCGAGCATTCTCAATGATTTGAGCCGAGTAAACCTTGAACTCCGGGCGCAGCGCCTCGGCGAACGCGACGGCTTTACCCGCGATCACATGCTCGAGCGGGCCGCCCTGTGTGCCGGGGAAAATCGCACGGTCGACCAATGCAGCGACCGCCAAGTCATTGCTGAGGATGATGCCGCTGCGCGGGCCGCGCAGGGTCTTGTGGGTCGTGCTGGTGACGATGTGCGCGTGTGGCACGGGGCTGGGGTGCAGACCAGCCGCGACGAGACCCGCGATGTGCGCGATGTCGGCCATCAAATACGCGCCAACTTCGTCGGCAATGGCGCGGAACGCCGCGAAATCCAGTAGCCGTGAGTACGCCGATGCGCCGCATATAATCATTTTCGGGCGATGCTCGAGCGCCAAAGCCCTGACATCTTCCATGTGCAACAGCTCGTCGCTCTCGCGGATGCCGTAACTGACAAACGCGTAATTGATCCCGGAAAAATTGACCGGCGAGCCGTGCGTCAAATGCCCACCGTGCGCCAAGTTCATGCCCATCACGGTATCGCCCGGTTTGAGGAGCGCACTGTAGACAGCGATATTGGCGCTCGAGCCGCTGTGCGGTTGAACGTTCGCCCACGCAGCCCCGAACAGCTCTTTGGCGCGGTCGATCGCCAGTTGCTCAACCCTGTCCACGACCTCGCAACCGCCGTACCAGCGCTTGCCGGGGTAGCCTTCGGCGTACTTGTTGGTCAAGATGCTGCCGACCGCTTCGCGCACCGCTAAGGATGTGAAATTCTCCGAGGCGATCAGCTCCAAGCAAAAGCGTTGACGGTTGTTTTCCAACTCAATCAACTCGAAAATCTCGTCTCGCACGCTGGTCAGTGGCTCGAGGGTCTGGGTCATGCCCGCAATTCTAGCACCCGGTGTTGCAGGGCAATTGGGACTCGAGCACTCGAACCGCATCAACCAACGCGCGGTCGGTGATGCCTCGAGCGCGATCAAATAAGCTCGAGCCTCGGGCGAGCTACGCCATCACCCGTATGGTCAAGTCTTGCGGTCAAGCGCTACAGTCGCTCCATGACCTTTGAAACCCTGTCGACCCGCGCTCAAATTTCTCGCCTGCGCGTCACGGCGCTCGAGGCATTGCGCCAGTACCCGCTCGAGGTTACGAAACTGAAACTCCTCAATCACGGCTTCAACACGACCTTCGGTGTCCGCACCACTCGCGGAGAGCGCTTCGCGTTGCGCCTGAACGTCAACTCGAGACGCAGCGAACAGCAACTCGGTGCGGAAAGCGCATGGCTCGAGGCGCTTGGGCGCGATACCGATTTGAACTTGCCCGCGCCGCAATGTAACCGCGACGGAAATCTCAACTCGAGCGTTCACAGTCCAGACTTAAACCGTGACTTGACGGCGACGCTGTTCTCATGGCTGCCCGGCAAAGACTTGGGCGACGACGCCACGCCCGCGCAGATGCGCGAAGTCGGTCGGGCAGCCGCCATATTGCACGGGCACGCGCTCGAGTGGAAAATGCCAGAAGGTGCGGCGCTGGTCAGCTTGGAGCATCCGCTGATGGACAGTCCCAACAACTTTAGTATCGACACGCCGCTCTTAGACGACGAAGCCCGCAGCGTTATCCAGACCATTTTCTCTCGAGTGAGCGTCGTGCTGCATGACCTCTTCGCCCGCGACACATCTCGAGCGTTGCACGCTGACTTGCACAGTTGGAATCTCAAATCGGCGCGGGGCGAGCTGTACGTCTTTGATTTCGATGACAGCGGGATCGGCGTGCCGATGCAAGATTTGGCTATCGCCGCCTATTACCTGCGCCCAGACGCGGCGCTCGAATCAGCGCTGCTCGAGGGCTATCAATCGGTCGCGGCGCTGCCCGTGTACTCGAGCGCCGAGTACGAAGCGATCATCGCGGGACGCAATCTGGTGCTGCTGAACGATTTACTTGTCAACACGACCGCCGAATTGACGGCGCTGCTGCCGCGCTACGTGCCGAACTCAATCACCAAGCTGCGCTCTTTCCTCGAGACGGGTGTCTTCAAGCACGATGTCGCTGGTTTGATCCCCGCCAGTTGAGGATTCGCATTGACTCGAAGCCATCGAGCCAGTGCCGCTCGAGGGACAGTCGCAGTCCTGTGCTACTCCTCGAGCCAGTGGCAAACCTGTGCTACTCCTCGAGCCAGTACAAGCTCAGCGCGTTGCTGCCGTACTCGCGCCGCTCGAGGGTGTAACCCGGCTGCTCAAAGAGCTGCAATTTGTCTGGGTGCTGCACGATCAGCACGCCGCCCACCTCGAGCAACCCGCGTTGCAGTGCGACTTGTGCGTACTCGGTCAGGTCGTGCTGGAAGGGCGGGTCGATGAAAACGATCTCCCAGCGCCCCCGCGCAGCGGCGATGAATTTCAGCGCATCGGTCTTGACTATTTTCGCCTCGAGCCGCAGCTCACGCCTGTTGCGCTCCAACGTTTCGACTGCCCGCGCATCGTGCTCAAGTAGCGTGACTTCGTAACCGCGTGAAGCCGCCTCTAAACCCACGCCGCCCGCGCCCGCGCAGACATCCAAGAGCGTGCTGCCCGCACCGAAATTGACTTCCAAAATATCAAACAAGCTCTTCCTGACTCGAGCACCCGTTGGTCTGGCGCTGGCGGGCACGCGCAGCCACTGACCCTTGGCACTGCCGCCCATGATCCGCAGATCAGACATCTGGTGGATACCTCGAGTCAACCATGCAGCACGCGCCGCAAGTAATTGATTTGTCCGAGGTGGTAATTCATATGGCCGTACAAATGCATCAAAAAATAGCGCGTCGTCATCGCGTAACCCAGCACCTCTTCGGGGTAGATCGCCTCGAGCCGCGCCGCGTCTAGTCCGCCCAAAACCGTCTCGAGCATGCCTTTGGTGCGTCTAAGTCGCTCGACCAAATCAGCTCGAGATACGTCGCGTAGCGCGAACTCCGCTGGGCGGTCGCGCACGAAATCCGTGCCGCCCAACTTCACGCCGATGTACTGATTGAGGTTGCCGACGATGTGCAGCGCCAGATTTCCAGCCGCGTTGCCGACGCCCGCCGCTGTCAACCAAAGCGAGTCTTCAGTTTCAAATAACTCGAGTTCCGCGACTAGTTTATCCAAGTCGCGGTCAAAAAGCCGGATGAGATCTTGGGTCACGCTCAGCAGTGTACGCGCTACCAACCGCTTTGTGATTCCAGCTCCGATTGCAGCAGCTCGAGCTGCGCGGCGTTGGGTTTCACGACCGCACTGAATTCCCATGTCACGGTTTCTGGCGCGAAATGCTCGCGCTTCTTGGTGCTTGGGGCGGACGCACTGAGTTTGGTGATGCGAAATGCCAGATCACCTTTGACAATGAACATCTCGCTGGATTTGCCCCAGCCTTGCACGTCTCTCGTCATGACCTCGAAGTGACCAGAAGCGACCCACAAGCGTCCCGTGCCAACATCGGGTTCCAAATCAGCCGGAAACTTGCGCCGCCGCACCGCGTCGCCAACGCGAATCGAACCGGCCGTCTCGCGGCGATCCTGAAATAAACGCGTGATCTCACCCATCACGATCGGAATGGCTTTTGCATCGCCGACGACCTTCGCTTGCGACAACCTCATGCGAACCACTATACAAAATAACGTGCGAATCAGCTCTTCGCTCCAGACTCGAGCTTGGAGATATTTGCCAGTCGGTCGTGTGGCGGGTCATGCTGGGGGTGTGCCCGCGCTGACCAGCCGCCTGTCCATCCGATTGCCCGGGCTAATTCTGACGGCTGGAATCGCCTTGGTCGCTGCGCTGCTGGCGGGGCTGCCGGGCGTCAAAACGGGGTTGTTGAGCGGCGTACCGCTGCTGAAAATCCTTGGGTCGCTCGGCTGGGCGCTTGTGTTAGGGATCGCTTGGCGCAGCGTGGTTGGATTGCCAGCATCCGCCAAACCCGGCGTGAGCTACAGCGCTAGAACAATCTTGCGGCTCGGGATTGTGCTGCTGGGGGTGCGCTTAAATTTCGCCAATCTCGCCTCGAGCGGCTTGGTGATACTGGCGCTCGACGCGCTGATCGTCACGGTGGGGATCGTCGCGGTGGAACGCATCGGCAAGTGGCTGGGGTTCAGCAGGGGATTGCGCTTGACGATTGCTTTTGGAACGGGCATTTGCGGCGCGTCGGCGGCCGTCGCAGTCGGTAGCGTCGCCGGTGCGAGCGACGAGGAGATCAGCATCGCGGTCGGCACGGTCAGTCTGCTCGGTACGCTCGGCGTGCTCGGATACATCGCGCTGCGCGAGCCGCTGGGGTTGAGTCCGCAGCATTACGGTTTGCTGACCGGCAGCACCTTGCAGGAGGTCGGGCAGGTGATCGCCGCTGCCAGCGCGGGCACGGACTCGGCGCTGGACACCGCGACGCTGACCAAACTGACTCGAGTCGCGCTGCTCGCCCCGGCGCTGCTGATCGCCTCGAGCTGGCTGCGAATCCGCGATGCTCACAAAGTTGTGACGACCGATTCGCTCGAGGTTGATGCGGTGGAGATGCAGCGCCCGCCGCTCGTGCCGCTGTTTTTGATTGGTTTTCTGCTGGTTGGGGTGCTGAACTCCGTCGGCGCGTTCAGCCCCGGCGTCTCGAGTGGCTTGCAGCAACTGAGCGTGCTGCTCACGACGATGGCGATGGCTGGGATTGGCTTGGGCGTGGATTTGAAAGCCGTGCGGCGCGTCGGTTTGAAAGCCATGATGCTCGGCGGCGTAGGTTTCGCGCTGCTGATTATGTTGGCAGGCGCATTTACCGCGCTGAGCGGGGTTTGAAGCGCGTTGCGCTGTGCGTGTCTTGCTCGAGCATTGATGGTATTGATGGCTTTGCGCTCCGCACTCAAGCCCGATTGGTGAGGGCGATGAGAGTCGAGCCGATGGTCAACGCCGTGTTTGCAGGATGGTCAGTGGTCTGAGCACGAGACGATCCCACAGTCCAGAGCCTGCTACTCTTGTGCATATGCCCAAATGGTTGCAACGCACGTTGATCGTCTTGCTGGCGCTGGTCGCCGTTCTCGCGGTGGTCGTGGCGATTTACGCGCAGCCACTGTCGGCAAAACCCGCAGCGCTGGAGGCGATGAAGGGTAATGGAGCCGTGACCGTGACTGACGAAGCGAACCAAATTGTCTACGCGCCCAAGTCCGGCTCGAGCAAAGGTTTGATCTTTTACCAAGGTGCGAAAGTCGCGCCGCAAGCCTACAGTCTGCCGCTGCTGGCGATTGCGGCGGCTGGCTACACGGTCTTCGTGCCAAAAATGCCGCTGAACTTCGCGGTGCTGAACATCGGTGCAGCCAAAGCGATCATCGACGCGCATCCCGAGATCAGCGCTTGGGCAATCGCTGGACATTCGCTCGGCGGCGCGATGGCGTGCAGTTACGTAAAAGGCGATCCTCGAGTCAACGTGCTGATTTTCTGGGCGGCGTACTGCGACAAAAGCTTTGATTTGAGCGGCAACTTGAGCATCGCGGTGACTTCGATCAGCGGCTCGCTCGACGGACTGGCGACACCTGCGAAGGTTGACGCCACTCGAGGTTACGCGCCTGCGAGTACCGTCTACGTCAGCATTGCAGGCATGAACCACGCGCAGTTCGGTGATTACGGCGCTCAGAGCGGCGACAACGCCGCAACGCTGGGCGCGACAGAGGCGACCAAGCGCGTGGTCGCGGCGACGCTCAAGGCCTTGGCTCGGCTCGAGGGCAAGTAACCTACCGCCCGCTGACTCGAGCTGACAGTCTCGAGCTTGTATTCTCGAGCTGGCAGTCTCGAGACCAGCATCGCGGGGACGACCCCATCTTGACAAATCCGACTAGTTAGCTAAAGATTAACCCATGCTTTTTGTTGGAACATCGCTTGCGAGCGTGCCACTCGGTCACAGCGCCACCGTCGAGGGCATCGACCGCCGCCACCCGCTTCGTAAACGCCTGCTGGAGTTGGGCTTCGTGCCCGGCGCTCGAGTGACCTTGGTCAGAGCGGCCCCGATGGGCGATCCGCTCGAGTTAATCGCTGGTGGTACGCACTTCGCGCTCAGGCGCAAAGACTTGGAACTGATCTTCGTCGAGTACACCGAGGGCGCAGCCTGATGCTGACGATCCCCACGCTGAACGCTGTCCCGCCGCGAGATGCTCGAGAGCGCGTCGTGCTGGTTCTGGGCAACCCGAACGTCGGCAAGACCACGCTGATTAACGCGCTGGCCGGCACGAACATGACGGTCGGCAACTGGAGCGGTGTCACGGTCGAAAAGCGCGAGGCCAAGGTGTACTTCGCTGGCAAAGCGATTCACCTGACCGACCTGCCCGGCGCGTACAGCCTGTCGCCGAACACCCCGGAGGAACTGATTACCCGCACGGCGCTGCTCGAGGCTGCGCCAGACTTGATCCTCAACGTGCTGGATGCGGGCAATTTGGAGCGCAACCTGTACCTGACGCTGCAAGCCTTGGAGTTCGGGCTGCCAATGGTGATCGCGTTGAACCTGATGGACGAAGCGGCCGACAAAGGCATGACCGTCAACGCGGCCGCGCTCAGTCAAGCCATCGGCATCCCAGTGATCCCGATGGTCGCCTCGAGCGGGCGCGGCGTCAAAGACCTGCTGCGGTTCATGGCTGAGCCGCCTGCCCCGACCCAGACGCGCCCGACGTACCCGCTAGCGCTGGAATCAGCAGCCCATCAGCTCGAGGCGGCCGCGCAAGCCTTTGAAAAGCTTTTGCCGCACACGCGGCGCTACGTCGCGCTGAATTTACTGGAGGGCGACGCCAGCCTCAGATCGAAATTGACCATCACCGGACACGGTGCATTGGTCGCGCAAAGCGACGGGCTGACGCAAGCGCTGGCCAGCACCAACCTCGAGCCGCTGCTGGAACTGGCCGAAGTGCGTTACAGCGAAGCCAACCGCATCGCACGGCTCGCCATTCCCAGCTTCGAGCACCGCCGCACCTTGACCGAGCGCATTGACCGCTGGGCGCTGCACCCGTATTTGGGCATTCCGCTGTTTTTGCTGTCCATGCTGCTGGTGTTCAGGCTGACCTTCTCGGTCGGAGCGCCGTTCGTGAATTTCATCGGCGGGCCGCTGCAAGAAACGCTTTCCGGCTGGGCGGCGGCGCTGCTGCAACCACTGCCGAGCGTTTTCGGGGCGCTGGTCAATGGCGCACTGATTCCCGGTGTCGGCACGGTGCTGGCCTTCGTGCCGACATTGCTGATCCTCTATTTGGCAATGAGTTTCCTCGAAGACAGCGGCTACATGGCCCGAGCCGCGTTTTTGATGGATCGCACGATGCGCTCGGTCGGTTTGGACGGGAAAGCCTTTATCCCAATGATTCTGGGTTTTGGCTGCAACGTCCCAGCCGTCTACGCCACGCGCACGTTGGAGAACCCCAAAGCGCGGTTGATTACCACGATGATCCTGCCGTTCATGTCGTGCTCGGCCAGGTTGCCGGTCTACGTGATCTTCAGCGCCGCGCTGTTCGGCAGCGCGGGCAGCACCGTCGTCTGGGCGATGTACGTGCTGGGGACGAGCGTCGCGCTGCTGTTTGCGGCTGTACTCAGTACCCGCATCAAAGGCGTGCAGGACATCCCCGGCGTGCTCGAGCTGCCGCCGTACCGCTTACCGAGCGCCTCTGTGATGTGGAAGCACGGCGTCAACCGCACGCGGTCGTTCGTGCGCCGCGCCGGAACGACGATTGCCACAACCGTGGCTGTCGTCTGGTTGACGCTCTCGATCCCCGTCAGCACCGGTCAGGGCTTTGCGACCGTCGCGCCCAGAGACTCGCTGTTCGGTGAGATCAGCAGCGCCCTCGCGCCAGTCTTCGCGCCCGCTGGCTTCGACACGTGGCAAGCGACGGGCGCGTTGATCCCGGCGTTCGTCGCCAAGGAAGTGGCGATTAGCACCTTGGGGCAGATTTATTTGGGCGAGCAAGCCAGTAGCCCTGCGCCACTGACCGCGCTCGAGGGGCTGACCCGACTTGGAAACGGACTGCTCGAGGCGCTGCGCGGCGCTGGGGCGAGTTTGCTCGAGGTGTTCGCGCCACCGTCTTTGAACGCTGATCCCTCGAGTGAGCGCGGCAATCCGCTGACCGCAGCGCTCTCAAAAGCGTTCTCGCCCGCCGCTGGTCTGGCGTACCTCGTGTTCGTGCTGCTGTACACGCCGTGCATCGCCACGGTCGGCGCAATCGCCAATGAGCAGGGCCGGCGCATCGCGTGGATCACCGTCGGCTATCAACTGCTGACGGCGTGGCTGCTGGCGGTGCTGACCTTCCAGATTTTTCGCCACCTCCTATGACCCGCATCCAGACTGTGCTGAACGCGCTCAGCACCCAACCCAAAACGGCGAGCGAACTCATGGCCGCCCTTGGCTCGAGCGAAGCGGCGGTTCTCGGGATTTTGGAAACGCTCGAGCGCGGCGGATACGTTCAGCAGGCCGTGCCGCCGGCCGCCGCTGGCTGCGGGCATTGCAACCTCAAAAGCCTCTGCCGCGTCGCCGACGCCGACCCGCAGGAGCTGAAGCTGCACCTCTACCGCCTGACGACTCGAGGGGCAGCGCAGTTGTTGGTCACAACCTAGCGATTGACTCGAGCGGTGCTTGGGTCGCTCGAGCCTACTCGACGGTGACGCTTTTGGCGAGGTTGCGCGGCTTATCGACATCACGCCCCAGCGCCTCGGCGGTGAAATAAGCCAGCAGTTGCAGCGCGACCGCGTTGACAATCGGCGAGACCAGCTCGAGGGTGCGCGGTACGCGGATCACATCGTCGGCGTGGCGCGACGCGTCGGTGTCACCGTCGCTGACGATGGCGATGACTTTGCCGCCTCTGGCGCGAACCTCCTGAATGTTGGAAATCGTTTTCTCGAGCAGTTCCGAATCGGTGGCGACCACGACGACGGGCAGTGTCTCGTCGATCAGCGCGATCGGGCCGTGCTTCATCTCACCGGCCGCGTAGGCCTCGGCGTGGATGTAACTGATTTCCTTGAGTTTCAGCGCCCCTTCAAAAGCCGTCGGCGAGTTGACGCCGCGCCCCAAAAATAGATAATCCCTCGAGTGCGCGTACTTCTCTGCCACCGCCTTAATCTGCGCGACTCGAGCCTCGGACAGCGATTCTTCCACCAAGCGCGGCAATTCTCGAGCCGCTTTGAGCAGCGCAGTGCCCCTTGCCGCATCCAGCGTCCCGCGTGCGCGACCGAGCCACAGCGCCAGCATCAGCATCGCGCCGACCATGCTGGTGTAGGCTTTCGTGCTGGCCACGCCGATCTCGGGGCCAGCGTGAATGTAGAGCGTGTCGTCCACTTCGCGGGTCATGCTTGAGCCTTTGGCGTTGATGACGCCCAGCGTCTTCGCGCCGTATTTCTTGGCCTCGCGCAGCGCCTCCAGAGTGTCAATCGTTTCGCCGCTCTGCGAGATCACGATGGCTAGCGTGTCTGGCGACACCAGCGGCTGGCGGTAGCGATATTCGCTGGCGACATCGACCTCGACGGGAATGCGAGCCAGTTGCTCGATCAAATACTCGCCGACCAGCCCCGCGTAAAAGGCCGTGCCGCAAGCGATGATGCTGATGCGCTTGAAGCTACCGGGATCGAGGTTCAACTCGAGTTCGACCTCGCCGGTTTCGTCTACCAAGCGCCCCAACAGCGTGTTGGTCAGTGCCTGCGGCTGCTCATAGATTTCCTTGAGCATAAAGGTCTCAAAACCGCCCTTTTCAGCGGCTTCGGCATCCCAGTCGATGTGCGTGACTTCGCGGGTCAAGGCGTTGCCCTCGAGATCGCTAATAAAGTAATCGCCTTCATGCAGCACGACCAGATCGCCGTCGTGCAAAAAAACCATCTCGCGGGTGTACGGCAGTAAGGCGGGCACGTCGGAGGCGAGGAACATTTCCCCAACACCAACGCCCATCACCAGTGGGCTGACGGTGCGAGCCGCGACGATCTCGCGGTGGGCGGCGTGCGTAACGACGATGCCATACGCGCCGCGCACCTGCCTTAACGTGGTTCTGACCGCCGCCTCGAGATCGCCCGAGTAGGCTTCTTCGATCAGGTGCGCCAAGACTTCCGAATCAGTTTCGGACAAAAATTTGTGGCCCCTCGCCTGCAAGCTCTCTTTCAGTGCGAGGTAATTCTCAATAATGCCGTTGTGGATGATGACGATTTGCCCGTCCTCGGTGGCGTGTGGGTGCGCGTTGACATCGTTCGGCTTGCCGTGCGTCGCCCAACGCGTGTGACCGATGCCCAGCGTGCCGTTCAGAGCCTGCGTCTCGAGTTCGCCTTTCAGGACTTTCAGCATCCCCGCGTTTTTTCTGACCTCAATCGCGCCGCCCGTGTTGACCGCGATGCCCGCGCTGTCATAGCCGCGATACTCCAGTTTCGATAAACCGTCCAGCAGCACGCCGACCGCTTGACGCGGCCCGATGTAACCAACAATTCCGCACATAGGCACTCCAAATTCGTGTGAGCAGTCAATTCGAGATCGACTCGAGCCGTGATCCTCGAGCCATCGCTTTCCCAATTTTTTGCACCTGCGCTGCCAAGTTGTCGGCCGTTTCGCAACGACCATTTCCTCGAGCGCTTATTTGAACGGGCGGCTGGGTGTCAGCCGGAACGCATCCGCAGAGCGCTGTCGTTGTAGACAGCTTCGATGACGTTCACCTCGTATTCTCTGACGCGGCAGAGACCTTGCGCTTCCCGAATCTGGTTATCTGAGCCTGCACCTCCTCGAGCCAGATGCTGGCTGCGCTGAGTATTGTAACTCGAGATGTGCAAGTTGTGTAAGTCACTCACTTGAGTCTCGAGGGTGACTGCTAAGAGAGTTCAATAGCTCGTCACGATAGCCTCGTTCTACCGTTGCACGGGCGAACACTGAGGTCATGTACTCCAACTAATTCATTTTCGCGTGTGGTACGTCAATCTACAAATCTCGAGACTCGAGGGGTTTTGTCCCCTCCTGCGAAGTACCAGCGGATACATGGGTTCCTGTAGGGGGGGGTGGCACGCAGTGCCGG
>JANYHH010000121.1 GCA_025359505.1 Deinococcales bacterium | reverse complement strand
GCCGCTCAGGCTCGAGATCGCCGATGGAGTGGCGATCAACAACGTGTCTGCCGCGCCGCTGGGCAGTGTGTCCGTCAGGGCTAGGTTCGTCAAGGGTGCGGGCGTGTTGTTCTTGACCGTTACGGTCAGCGTCGAAAATCCGCCCACCGCCACCGTGGTGGGATTGAAGGATTTCGTGACCGTGACGCCCTCTGTCTTCGCCAGAGTCGCCGATGCTGGTGCGAGGTTAGAGATGTTTTGAGTGTTGGTGATCGCGCCCGCTGGGATCGTGTTTGTCGACGTTGCCGTGCTGCCCGCTGGCGCTCGCACGTTCACCGTGAACGTGCAAGTCGAACCGGCCGTGATCGTCGCGCTCGCCAGTGACACATTTGTGCCACCGGCCGTCGCGCTTGGCGTGCCCGTGCAACCCGTGCCGTTGAGGCTCGAGATCGCCGATGGGGTTGCAATCCGCAAGGTATCGGTCGCACCGCTGGGCAGCGTGTCCGTCAGCGCCAGGTTGGTCAGCGAGGCGGCTGTGTTGTTGGTGACCGTCACCGTCAGCGTGGAGATGCCACCGATGGGAATGGTCGTCGGATTGAAGGATTTGCTGACCGTCACGCCAGTCGATTTCGCCAGTGTGGCCGTGGCGGGCGAGGCGTTGGATATACCCTGATTGTTGTTCGCCGCGTTCACTGGAATCGTGTTCGTCGAGATCGCCGAACTGCCAGCCGGCACGCGCACCCTGACGGTGAAGCTGCAAACGGCAGGCACGGTATTGGACGACGCCGCCGGAATTGTTGCCCCGCTCAGCGACACGCTCGAGCTATTGGGCGCAGCGGTCGGCGTGCCCGTGCAACCCGTGCCGGTCAGACCCGTGATGCCCGGTATCGGTGCGATATTCAGCACTTCCGTCGCCGGCGTCGTCGGCAGATTGTCCGTCAGCGAGAAGTTAGTCAGTGCGGTCGTGACGTTGTTGGTGATCGTCACCGTCAGCGTGGTTTCGCCGCCGATGGCCACGGAGTTCGGGCTGAACGCTTTGGCAATCACCAAGCTATCGACTTTGTTCAGCGTCGCGCTGGCCGGGGCAGATGGCGCAATCCCTTGGGTGTTGCTGACGTTCGCCAGTGGGATGGTGTTGGCAGAAGCGCTGGTGCTGGTCAGCGGCACGAACACATCCACCTTGAACGAACAAGTCGTCGCGGCGGGAATCGTCGCCGCGCTCAGACCGACCGAGCCGCTGCCTGCCGTCGCCGCGACCGTCCCGAGACAGCCCGTCGGGGTCAACAACCCGACATTCGGTGGGGTAGCCACCACCAGCGCGTCGTTCGCACCATTCGGCAGCGCATCGGTCAGATTGAAGCCCGTGATCGGTTGGTTCGTCAGATTCTGGAAGCTGATCGTGAGCTGCGATTTGTTGCCCGGCGCGAGCGTACTGGGCGCGAAGGACTTGGCAATCACCAGCGAAGCTGTCTTTGACAAGCTGGCATTGACCGGCCCCGACACGGTGCGCCCTTGAGTGTTGGTGATGTTGGCAACTGGAATGCTATTGAGCGAGGTGGCCGTGCTGCCACCGGGAACCAGTACGTCCACGGAAAAAAGGCAAACGAAAGGCGTCGCGGCCGTACCAGCCGGAATGTTACCGGCTGTAATACCGGTCGTTCCACTGCCTGACGTGGCGTTGAACGTAGCAGAGCAGCCCGTGCCAGAAGTGCTGGTGGCGGGAGTAGCCGCGACTTGCAGTGCCTGCGTTCCCGTGGGCAACACGTCGTTGATGGCGAAATTCGTCAACGCCGAGGTCGTGCTGTTGCTGACGGTGAAGGTCAGCGTCACGGTGCTGCCGGGCGCGGCGGTGGTTGGACTGAAGGCCTTGGCGACCGTCAGACCGCTGTTGGTGCTGACCGTCGCGGCGGGCGCACCGTCCGAGTCGGTCTTAGGGCCGCTCGGGGCGCTCGCGGTGATGTTTGCGGTTGGAATGCTGTTGGTGTAGCTGGCGTTGCTGCCGACGACGACATCGACAGCCACGGTGCAAACCGTGCCCGCGACGTTGATCGATGCGTTGGTGATCGCCACCGAGCCGCCGCTCGCCGCAATGCTCGGAGCGGGTTGGCCGGTAAAATTGCAGCTCGCAGAGGTCGATGTATTTGGATTGGTCGCCACGGTCATGCCGACTGGCAAATTGTCAGTGACATTGATGCCCGTCAACGGCAAATCGTTCGCGAATGGGTTGTTGGTGGTGATGTTGATCGTCAGCCGGGTCGTGCCGCCGGTCGGAACCGTGGTGGGGCTGAACGACTTCGTGACCGCCAAAACATTCGCGCCATTGGAGGAGCTGGTGATGTCGATCGAATCGGTCGCGTCGGCTTCGGCGACGATGCCGCCCGTGCCGGTGATGCTGGCGGCGGGAATGGTGTTGGTCTTGGTCTGCGGCGTGGCGTTCACGCCCGTGACCCGCACCCTGATTTCGCAGGTGTTCGTCCCACCGGATGTGCCGGCCGCCAACGTGCCGCCGGAGTAATTGAGGTTCGTGCCACCGGCTGCCAGCGCGGGCGAGAACGTGCCCGCGCCGCAGGTGTTGCTGACCAGCGGCCCGGCTGGTGTTCCGCCCGTGGCGAGCGTCAACCCGGCTGGAAACGCATCGTTGAACGACAAGTTGTTGACCGCTTGCGAACCGGTCGTGAACACCAAGCGCAGGTCAAACACCTGATTGAGAATCGCGCTCGAGATATCGTTGTTCGTGCCGAGCGTTGTGAATTGTTTGGTGGCCAGTAACCCACGAAACCGCACGGGCGCTTCGACCACAGCCGGGTTAGCGAACTGGTTGGTGGTCATGCCACCGGCCGGAATTTGATTGGTGAACAACCCAGGGGTGTTGGAGGTGACGGTCACGGTGATCGTGCAAGTCGCCCCTGCCGCCACCGCGATGCCACTGGCAACAACGGTGGTCGCGGGCGTCGCGCTGCTTGGCGTGACCGTACCACCGCTACAGTCTACGGATTTGCTGGCGATGCCCGTCGTGGTTAAGCCGGTTGGTAGGGCATCGGTGAAGCTGTAGTTAGTGAGCGGAATCGCACCGCCGCCAATGTTGGCGATGACGATGCTCAGCGTGGAGTTTCCGCCGGTGTTGAGCGTGCTGGGGTTCAGTGACTTGCTGAACCCGGGTGCGGTTGCCGTCAGCACGTTCAGCGTGGCTTGAGCGGCTGTATTGGTGATTCCGCCTTGATTGGCCGACAGTGCCCCGGCCGGAATGATGTTCGTGTTGGCCGCTTGCAGCCTCGAGAAGACATCGACGGTGATCGTGCAAGCGCCGTCATTGCTGCCGACCTTCGCTGGAATCGTCGCGTTGGAAATAGCGACCGAGGTGGCATTGGCAGGTGCGGTGACAACGGTCGGTGCGCCACACGAGGCGCTTTTCGTGACATTGGGTGGATTGGCGACGATCAAACCGTTCGTGGTGCGACCACTGCTCACTGTGCCGTTGTCGGTGAAAAAGTCGGTCAGCGTCGCATTGGTGATTGCGGACGAGCTGGAGTTGAACAGGCTGATCGTCATCGTCGTGACCTGCCCGGGACTGACCAGATTCGGTGAAAAACCCTTGTTGACATTCACTGATTGCGCGTTGGCGCCCGAGCATACGAAAACGGCAAGTGCAGCTACTCCCAGTAACATTTGCCTGAATCCGTTTGAATATGAATCGTTTAACTTCATTTCGGTTCTCCTCGAGACGTGCGCTCTGTGGTTTTCATACTTGTCCCTCCCCGGGAACTCCGAGCTGTGCTCGAGCAAAAAATCAGCGGTTGATTGATTGGCTTTTTCATAAAATTGACAAAACTCACGATGCTCAAACTATTCCTTAAACACTTACACTGGACTTACACGACCCGTTGCTGACTGAGGCAAGACCGATTTCGGTCAGCGCTGATGGTCGATATCTTTCTAGGGAATTGTAACTTAAATTCGCGCCTCACTGTTTCATATGGTTTTTCTGAGGTTTTCAACATTCACAGGCACGCGGTCGGAGGCCTCGCGCTGATGGCTTGTTCGCTGCGAGCAACCCGAGTTTGAGAGATCGTGTACCAAACCCCGTTGCCAGTGCGGGCCAACCAACAGAATCCCAGCGGACTCGAGCCTCGGTAATCGACGGTCACGCCCGGCGGTGGAACCTCTATTTTTAGCTGCTCGAGGGTGCTCGCGTAGCTTTTCTGAGCGGCGAAAAAAGTCTTTTGCGCCTTCAGTATCAGCGTCGCGTACCCTTCGATCGCGCTGCTCGAGGCGATTGGTGGTGCTGTAATCCAAGGGCGCTGAATGACGATGAACAGGCTGATGGCGACGACAGCCGTCACCGCGCTCCACTGCAACAGGCTGCGGGATGATTTTCGATCTGGCACGCTGTGTAACATCTCACATCAGTCACGCCTGCGTCAAGCACGGCACGCTGCCCAACAAAGGCGAGTACGTTATAGGCATTTGTAAAGTATTGCCTTCAGATCATGATCCTCGAGAGATGACCGCTGCTCAAGCATGTTCTCGACGCGGGTTCAACCTGTCAGTTTTTGGGTCTCGAGTGACCAGAAATACAAGTCGTGCACTCAGCAAATGCACCGTCCATCGAGACCGTTGAATAGGTTTGCTCGATCAATTAACGTGCTGGCGACCAAAGTTTCGCCACTGCGTCCCGCTCGAGACGATAAAAAGCGTTGGCGTTGACCGTCTGCCACTCTGTCCACGACACATTTGGGAATTGCACGCGCAGCTTGACCTGCTCAGACGTGCCCAGCCCAACGTGCAACCAGCCCATCTGCCCACTGGCGTGACCACCGCCAATCGTAACCTCTTGGCGCACGACGCGCCCGTTTGACAGCATCACCTCGAGCCACGCGCCGACGGCATCGCGGTTGACGCCCGGCTGCGAAAGGCGGACTTGTAGCCAGTGTTGCCCCGCGCCAGCATTTGTGTTGCGCCACAGCTCGGCTTTGTCCCAACGGTTGACGACGACCAAATCCAACTGACCGTCCAAATTGAAATCCACGACCGCCGCGCCGCGTCCGCGCTTGGTGCTGGCTACACCAGCCTTGTCGCCAGCCTCCATGAACGTGCCGTCAGGGTTTTGCAGCAGCAGGTTATTGGGATCCTCGAGCGCAAAATCCGGCATTGTGGCGACGTTGCCCTTGGCGATGAACAAGTCGCTGCGACCGTCATTGTTGACATCGGCAAATTGCGTGTGCCAACCCGTGCTTGGGTGCGTGCTATCACCCGTGTACGGGCGGTGCGCGGTCACGCCGCGTTTGAAGGCGGAATCGGCGTAAGCGGGCGATGTGGCTGGGGCAACCGACGGCGCGTTCACCAGCGACTGCAATTTGTGATCGGTCATGCTGCTCAGGAACACTTCCGGGTAGCCGTCACCATCAAGGTCTTGCGACGCGATGCCCATGCCCCAAATCTGCAATTTGCGCCAGCCGTCGGCGGCTGTGTAGAGCGCTGGTGCTTTGCCCGGCTCGAGGGCTTTGTAAAGCTGCTCCATACCGCCCTTGTAATACTCGCGGTCGTTGCTGACGCGCAAGCTTTGCAGGCCGCTGCGGTTCCAATCGCTGAACAGCATCGACAGCGAGCAGTAGCTCGGTTTTAAGGCGAGCGCCGCCCCAAAGCGCTTGCTCGAGGGGCTGGCTGGGCGCTGCAAAACGTTCGGCGTGCATTTGCCCCACGGGTCGTCCACCTGCGTGCGATCAATGTAATTGCCGATCGCCAGCGTCGGAAAAGTCGCGCCGCGCTCCCATGTAGCGCTGAAACCAACGCTCCAATCGTTGCCGCCCTGAAAACCCCACGCCTCGTTCGCCCTTGCAAAACGGCAGTTGCCCAGCCCTCGGTAGACGATGTTCTCGCCGACGCGCAGCACCACCAAATCCATGCGCCCGTCGCTGTCCACATCAAGCGGGTACGCGCCCGTCACACCCGTCACCTCGAGCGCTCCGGGGTCGCGTTTGAAGCGCAGCGCCCCGCCCGTCACCGACAGATTGCGGTACAGCGTCGCTTTGTTCGTGCCGCCCGCGATATACATATCTGGGAAACCGTCATCGTTGCAATCAAACACCGCGACGCCGCCACCGACCATGAATTCCCACTCGCCGTCATAGCGGCTCGAGACGCCCGAGGTTGCGGTTTCGTCCACAAACTTCGGGATCAGCGGTGTGCCTTCCTGCGCGAGGCTCGAGACGCCAATCGCCGTCAATACCAGCGCCACGCCAGCGCTCCACAAACCGAGTTTTGCCATGCGGTTCATGCTACTCGAGGCTCGAGGCGGGCTGCAAGATTCAGTACGCGTAGAACCCGCGTCCACTTTTGCGCCCGAGCAATCCAGCTTGCACCATTTTTTTTAGCAGCGGCGAAGCGCGGTATTTATCGTCGCCCAAGCCGCTGTGCAGCACATTCATAATCGCTAGACAGGTGTCCAACCCAATAAAATCTGCCAAGGTCAGCGGCCCCATCGGGTGATTCATGCCCAGCTTCATGATCGCGTCAATCGCCTGCGGCTCAGCGACGCCCTCCATCACACACTGGATCGCCTCGTTAATCATCGGCATCAGAATGCGGTTGCTGACGAAACCCGGAAAATCGTTGCACTGCACGGGCGTCTTGCCCATCGCCGTCGCGGTTTTCAGTGCGAACTCGAGCGTCGCGGGGCTGGTCAAATGCCCGCTGATGACCTCGACGAGCGCCATGATCGGCACGGGATTCATGAAGTGCATGCCGATAAACCGATCTGCACGACCGGACGCCGCCGCCAGCTTGGTGATCGGGATGCTCGAGGTGTTGCTGGCGAGGATGCCCGACGGTTTGACGATTGCGCCCAGCGCCGCAAATAACTCGAGCTTCAAGGTTTCATCCTCCAAAATCGCCTCGACCACCAAATCGCAATCTGATAAATCCTCGAGCTGCGTGGTGGTCACAATCCGCCGCTCGGTGTGAACCCGCGCCGCGTCCTCGAGCTTGCCCTTTTGCACGAATTTCTCGAGCGATGCGCTGATCGTTTGCCGCCCTCGCTCGAGCGCTGCGTCTGACAGATCGCGCAGCACCACGTCGAAACCGCTGAGTGCCGCAACCTGCGCGATGCTCGCGCCCATTTGACCCGCCCCGACCACACCGAATTTCACACGAAAATCTTAACAAGGGATTTCATCAAATCCAAATGGCTCAGAATCGCTAATTTCTGGAAATCTTGAGAGGGACATCAGGATCAACTACAAACATCTGTCAAACGCTCTCACTCATAATTGATCTCTCAAGTGAATTTTACCTCATGATACTCACGCGCGGGTTATACTCGTCCGGTACTGGAGAAAGTCATGAAACAGAGAAATCGATTTTTAGCAGGTATAGATTGGTTTGTAGTCGCAATTGGCTTAGTTCTCACATTTGCAGCAGACAATGTTGCGCGTTGGTTCTCAAAATTTAAAAATACTGATTCATTTTTCGTCGATATTGGAACTGCTCTAACTGCGGCAGGTTTAGTGAGTTTAATAAATAATCGAGTAATTAGGTTGAATAATATTTTTCTAGCAATTTTAGGTTTGATCTTTGTTTCATTAGGTAATAATTTTGGTGGTTTCATGCCTACCGATTTTGATGCGAGTGTAAATAAATTTCTTGTAAATTTAGGGGTGGGTTTTATTTCAGTCTCATTTACCGAATTTATCAAATACTCACTTATGATCAAAGCAAACTCATCTAATCCAACAATTGAAATTTTTTCCAATGAAAGAAGATCATTAGATGAAAACTATCGAATTGCAAAATTAAATTCAAACACATCCATAGATATTTTAGGCGTTAGTATAAATAGTAGTTTATCCGATTTTTGCAATGATGTAAAAATTCAAGACAGATTTTTTCAACGAAACATGACTATAAGAATATTGTTTATGTTTCCAGAAGAAAATTTAATAAGTCTTCGATCTAGTTCTGACGGAAGATCGTCTCAAATTATCGCAGATAAAATAATAAAATCGGTAAGTGACTCTGAAATTTTACTAGAAAAAATAAAAAATGCAAGAAATAGAAAACAAAACAAATCTTTAAACTGCACAAGCTCTATAGAAGTAAGAGTTTTTAAGCAACATCCGCTATTTGTTTACTTACAATCCGATAACTCACAGGCGTATTGGGGAATATTCACCTCAGATGGATCAGGCACTCGAGAGCCTGTGATAAAAATATCTAAAGACGAAAGCACAGAAGTACTTTTTAATAGGCTGAATTCGCATTTTTCAAGTCTGTGGACTTCTGAAACCACTGAAAGACTTATGTGTTTTGATGCACATGAGAATAATTCTCCATACTTTAACAAGGCTTTAGCAGAAAAAATAACCAAAACTCAGGTCACAAATTAAGCGTAACTCGAAACAAATCACTTCTATCTAGCCAGAAACACTAATCTCGCCTCGAGTCGCAATGCCGTACTCCACGCCGTCCAGCAGCGCCTTCCAGCAGGCTTGCAGCAGATCCCCGCTGATGCCGACGCACGTCCAATCGCGTCTGCCGTCGGTCATCGTGATCGCCGTGCGGGCCCGCAGCTCCTCGTCGCGGCGGTTGACGCTGCGTACCCTGAAACTGACCGCCTCGAGCGAAGCGCTGTACGCCGCCAAGTCCGCGTCTTGCGACAGCGCGAGCGCGGCTTTGATGGCTTTGAGGAGCGCCTTCACGGGCCCGTAACTCTCGGCGGCAACGTACTCCTCCTCGAGTCCGACCTTGACGCTCAGTGATGCTTCGACGACTGGGCGGTCGCGTCCGCGAATCGCGTCGAAAATCCGCACGCGTTCGACGCTCAGCACCTTGGCGAACTTGCCCGTCAACTGCCCCAGCGCCAGCTCGAGACTCGCCGGGGCGTCCTCGAAGCTGTAGCCGTCGTCCTCCAAGCGTTTGAGTTCCTGCAAGATTCTGCCGCTCGAGGCGCTGCCGTCTTGAAGATTGACGCCGTACTGCTCGGCGATGCGCCCCAGGTACGCCGGGCGGCTGACGCCGGGGATCACGAGGCGGCGCGTGTTGCCGACGCGCTCCGGCGCGATTGGCTCGTAAGCTTCGGGGCTGCTGAGCACAGCGGCGACGTGCGTATCGGTCTTGTGTTCAAACACGCGCCGCCCCACGAACGGCGCGTCGTCCATCTGTTCACTCTTGCCGACCAGTTCAGCCACCTCGAGCGCGACCGGGGTCAACCGCGCAAGCTGTGCGTCGGTCACGACATCAACCTCGAGCTTCAGTTTCAGAATCGGCAGCAATGCCGTCAAATCCGTGATGCCATTGCGAGCGCCGTAACCGTTGACGCTGCCCTGCACGTGCGTCGCGCCCGCAGCGACCGCCTCCAAAGCGTTGGCAAGCGCCAGCCCGAAATCATTGTGCAGATGCACACCAACCTTGACCGCGCTGACCTCGAGCGCCCGCGTCACACCGTCCCTGATCTGCACGGGCAAGCTGGAGCCGTTGCTGTCCGCCAGCACAATCGTACTCGCGCCCGCATCGGAGGCACGCTTGATGAACTCGAGCGCGTAGCTTGGATTGTCATGCAGCGCGTCGAAAAAATGTTCCGCCATCAAAATCACCTCGCGTCCCGATTCGCGCAGGAAAGACACGCTGTCGGACAGCATCTTTAGGTTCTCCTCGAGACTGGTTCGCAGCACCTTTTCTACATGCAAACCCCAGACTTTGCCGTACACGCTGACGACTGGCGCTTCGCAGCGCAGCAGCAACTCGAGACCGCGATCTTTTTGCACGGCCGTCTCCGGCTTGCGGGTCGCGCCGAACGCCACGAGCCGCGCCCGCAGGTTGAGTTCTTTGGCGCGATTAAAAAACTCGAGGTCAGCCGGAAAAACCGACGCCCAGCCGCCTTCAATGTACGTCACGCCGAGCGAGTCGATCAGCGGCGCGATCCGCAATTTATCGTCGGTGCTCAGGTTGACATCGCCCGCCAGAGCGCCGTCGCGCAGGGTGGAATCCAGAATCTCAATCGTCATACCCTCGAGTTTAGGGCAATGGCTGTAGTCCATGTGAGTTTAGGCCGTAGAATCCCAGTCAGCACCCGAGGTCAGCTCCGGTGAGCCACGTAAAGGACGCATGAATCTCGAGCCGAGCAGCACTTCACATGACACGCGACTCGTGCGGGTCGGTTGCGACCTCGAGTACCGCCTAGAAAATAGCGCCCCGATCATGTTCGCGCTGCAACCGCGTGACACGCCGCGCCAGCACGTTTTGGAGCAGCGTCGCTTCATCACGCCGACGCCCGCACTGGGGAATTTTAAGAGTTACAGCGACAATTACGGCAACATCATCTGGCGCACCGTTGCGGAGGCGGGCAGCCTGCGCGTCGTCCATGATTTGATCGTCGAAGTCAGCGCTGGACTTGATCCACACCTACCGCATTTGCGGGGCGTTGGCGTGCAGGACTTGCCAGATCACGTCGTGGTCTACACCCTGCCGAGCCGCTACTGCGAGTCGGACAAACTCTCCGCCGAAGCGTGGCAGCGCTTTGGCAGCCTCCCCAGCGGCTGGGCGCAAGTGCAAGCGATCTGCGATCACCTGCACAGTCAGATTCCGTACCGAGCTGGCAGCACCTTTTCGACCAGTGCGCTCGAGGCGTACCGCGCCGGACAAGCCGTCTGCCGCGATTTCGCGCACATGGGGATTGCCTTCGCCAGAAGCTTGAGCCTACCCGCCCGCTACGTCTGCGGGTATCTGCCCGACATCGGCGTGCCGTTCGACCCGAACCCAATGGATTTCCACGCGTGGTTTGAAGTTTACTTGGAGGGCGCGTGGCGCACTTTTGATGCGCGTCACAATCAGCCCCGCACCGGGCGTGTGGTGATCGCCACGGGACGCGACGCCGCCGATACCGCCTTCAGCACGACTTACGGTGCGACCTATCTGGAAAAGATGCGGGTCTGGGCATTGCCTTCGGACACCGCGCAAGTTCACCCCTTCAATCCAGTGCAGCTCGAGGGAAGCGTTCCGTGACCAGTGGTTTCACCACGCAGTCATTCAACCCGGTGTGCGTTAAACTCCAAACGTGTTTTCTGCAACCTTCGGCTCGCCCTTGAGGGCAACTGCGATGCCTAACCTGACCCTCGAGCCGCCAAATGTCCGCGTCGAACCGGCCAGCAGCTTGGACAGGCTGATCGCGCTGCAAGTGCCCTTTTTAGCGCACCGCGACCTCGAGTGGGCGCAGGTCAAACGCACGCGGTTTTTTGCTTATCAGCGCTTCCAGTACGTTTACCCGAGTTTGGTGCTGGACTTGGCGCAGCGGCTGATGGTCAAACCGCCCGTGCAACACGGCGATCAACGCTTGCTGGATTTCAAGCTCGGCATCGAACCTATTCCTTTAACCCGCAGAGCGCACAGCGACCGCTTCGGCAACGCGATCATCAAGTTGGAGATTGGCCGCATCAACGATTGGACAGCCTTTGAAGTAATGTTCAGCACCGTGCGCGACTCGAGTTTCAACCACGCGGTCGTGCAGCTCGAGGAAGCGAATTTACTGACGCAATTCACACGCCTGACCAAAGCCGACAAACGCCTCAAAGAAATCAGTGAGCAATTAAAAAGCGCCTCGAGTACACCGCTCGAGTTGGCGCAGCGCATCAGCGATTTCGTCTCAGGCGCGATGCAGTACCGCTCTAACCTGACTTCGGTTAGCACGACCGCCAGCGAAGCTTTGGAGATCGGCGCTGGGCTTTGTCAGGATTACGCGCACATCGCACTGGCGCTCAGTCGCGCCGCAGGGCTGCCCGCCCGTTACGTCAGCGGACACATGCTCGGCGAGGGCGGTTCACACGCGTGGCTCGAGATCATCGTGCCGGATGAGGACGGCGCGTTGCGGGCAATCGGCTTCGACCCAACGAACGCCCGCCAACCGAATCTAGGCTACGTGACCGTCGCCGTCGGACGCGATTACAGCGATGTGCCGCCGACCTCGGGTCGGTTTACCGGTGAACGCGCCGGGCGGCTCGAGTTTGAGAAGCACAGTGGGTTGATTGAGGTCGAGATGACCGATGGAACCGTGCTGCGGGCAATGGAACCGCACGCGTAGCCAGCACAAAATCCTGCTCTCGAGGATTCGATGAGTCGGCGGCTTGGCCTAGCGGGCGAGGCACGCCTCGCCCCTACGAAAAACCGTGTCCTACACGGGCATTTTGGTTGAATCCGTAGGGCGATCCTTGTGACCGCCCGTGCAACGGTACGACGACAACACGCGACAATACGCTGGCACAAGTAACGCTCGAGAAATCGCGCATCGTGCGGCTCGAGGTAGACTCGCCAGCGTGCTGATGTATCAATTGCGCGGATCGCTCGAGTCGCTGGACGACCTCACCCCTGCCCTGTGGGACGCGGGCTGCACGGGCATGGAGGAGCGCGGAGACACTTTAATTGCGTATTTCATTGATCGCTGCGAATTGCCGTTCGACGGCGCGTGGCTCGAGGCTGACGACACCGATTGGCTGGCCGCCTACCGCGCCAGCTTGCATCCCGTGACGATTGGGCGCGTGACGATCAACCCGACGGGCGCAGCGCTAAACGTGAGCGCAGACCAAATCGTGATCGACCTCGAGCCGGGCTTGGCGTTTGGCACGGGGCAGCACGAGACGACACGACTGGCGATTGATGCGTTGCAACGGCTTGCGCTGCGCGGAAAACGCGTGTTGGATGTCGGTGCGGGCAGCGGAATATTGGGGATCGTCGCCGAAAAACTGGGCGCAATCGTGATCGGTGTGGACAACGATCCGCAAACTGTTCCCGTCGCGCTGGAAAACGCGAGGCGCAACGCCTCGAGCGCAAGCTTTCAAGCGGGTACGCTCGAGGCGATTACGGAAACCTTCGACGTGCTGGTCTGCAATTTGTTCGCCGAGCTGCATGACGCGCTGATGCCGCAATACCGCCTTCACCTCGAGCCAGACGGGACTTTGCTGCTGACCGGCATTCTGGCAGGCACGGGGCAAGCCGACGCGGGAGAGCGGATCACGTGGGACACCTCGAGCGGGCGCGAGTCGCTGGTAACGGCAGCATTGACCCGCGAAGGGCTGAGGCTGATGCGGCGCGAGCAAGCCGGGGATTGGGTGCTGCTCGAGGCGAAACGTTCCAATGCGTAAGCACCGCGTCCATCACGCACCACTCGAGCCGGTCATCACGCTTTCCCAGCTCGAGAGCGAACACTTGCGCGTGCTGCGTGTCAACATCGGTGATGCGGTCAACGTTTTCGATGGCGCGGGACTCGAGGCGACGGGAGCGATTGCATCCCTCGAGCCGCTGGTGACGTTGCGACTCGGTGAGGTTCGCAGCGTCAACCTCGAGCCGCCGCGAGCCGTGACGCTGTGCATCGCGCTGCTCAAGGGCGATAAGCTGGCGGATGTCGTGCGCGGCGCGACCGAGTTGGGCGTTTCAAGTGTGCAACTGCTCATCACCGATCACGCCGATGCCCGCGAGATCGGAATGCAAAAACTCGAGCGCTTGCGGCGCATCGCCAGCGAAGCCGCCAAGCAGTGCGGGCGCAGTGTGATCCCCAGCGTCCTCGAGCCGTTGCGAATTCGTGACTTGGAGGCTGTACAGTGCGGCGTCGTCGCGCATCCTCGCTCGAGCCTGCTGGTGCGCGACGCGGTGACGTGGGACGCGCCCGTCGCTGTAGCGACGGGCCCCGAGGGTGGCTTCTCAAATCCTGAGATTGCGACGCTCGAGCGGTTGGGATTCAAGACGGTGACACTTGGGGTGCGGATTCTACGGGCAGAGACCGCGCCGATTGCGCTGCTGGGAGCGTTGATCGCGGGCGAGGGCTTCTAGAATCCTCACTCGAGCGACGAAAGCAATTGGCTCGAGCGGGGTATTTTGAGGGCATGAGTGACCACTCCGCTGGGCGCATCCCGAATGCGCTGATTGCTGAAACCAGCCCGTACTTGCTGCAACACGCGTATAACCCCGTGCAGTGGCAAGCGTGGGGGACGGCGGCGTTCACCGAAGCGAGGTCTCGAGACGTGCCGATCCTGCTGTCGGTCGGGTACAGCGCCTGCCACTGGTGTCACGTGATGGAGCGCGAGAGTTTTGAGAACGTGGAGATCGCGGCGCTGATGAACGCGCATTTCGTACCCGTCAAAGTCGACCGCGAGGAGCGTCCCGACGTGGACAGCGTATACATGAACGCGGTGCAGATGATGACTGGGCAGGGCGGCTGGCCGATGACGGTCGTGATGACCCCGGACGGTCAGCCGTTTTACGGTGGCACTTACTTCCCGCCCGATGACCGCTATGTCGCCCCGGCTTCAAGCGGCTGCTGACCGCACTGAATGAGGCTTGGCAGCATCGGCGCGAGGAGCTGATCGGCAACGCGGCGGAGCTGACCGGGCATCTGCAAAATTTTGAGCGCATCAACGCCGCCAGCGACGTGGACGACGGTGCACCCGCGCAAAGCATGATCTCGCTCGAGGGGAATTTCGACAAGCTCTGGGGCGGCTTCGGGGGCGCACCCAAGTTCCCGAACTCGGCGAACCTCGAGTTTCTGCTGTCTCATCACCACCGCACAAACAACGGAGTCGCGCTGGAGATGCTCGAGCGGACACTGACGCGCATGGCGGGTGGCGGAATCTATGACCACATCGGCGGCGGTTTTGCGCGGTACTCGACCGATCAGCAGTGGCTCGTGCCGCACTTTGAAAAGATGCTCTACGACAACGCGCAGCTCATCAGTGTCTACTTGAAGGCGTTTTTGGTGACGCGCAAAGAACTGTATTTTCTGACCGCCAAGGAAAGCCTCGAGTACGCGCTGCGCGAAATGGTCGCGCCCAGTGGCGGGTTTTACAGCGCTCAAGATGCGGATTCCGAAGGGGTCGAAGGCAAATTCTTCGTCTGGACTGAAAACGAGCTGGACGGGTTACTCGAGGAAAACTCAGCGCTGTTCAAAAAGGCGTTCGGCGTCACCAAAGAAGGCAACTGGGAGCACAGCAACGTTCTGTGGCGCGTGGCGAGCTACGAAGATTTAGCGAGAGACTTCGCCATCACAGAAGCCGAGCTGCACACGCGGCTCGAGACCGCGAAGATGTTGGTGTACTTTGCCCGCGAACGGCGCGTCAAACCGGGACTGGACGACAAGATTCTAGCGTCTTGGAACGGGTTGATGCTCTCGGCGCTGGCATTGGCGGGGCGCAGCATGGGCGGTCGCGCCCCGAAGTACCGCGCGGCGGCCGAGCGATTGGCAGATTTCCTGCAAAGCCAGATAAGCTCTACCGACGACGCGGGACGCACGCGGTTGTCGCACACGCATAAGAACGGTGTCTCCAAAATCACGGGCATGCTCGAGGATTACGCGTTGGTCGGGCTGGGCTTCTTGGAACTGTACCGCACGACGTTCTCAAAGGCGCACCTCGAGTTTGCGCGGTCACTGTCCCAGACGATCCTCGAGCTATTTCCCGATGCGAACGGCGGTTTTTTTGACACCCCGAGCGACGGCGAGGCGCTGATCGTGCGCCCCAAATCGTATTTCGACTCCGCGATGCCCAGCGGCAACGGCGCAACCGCGCAACTGCTGATTCAACTGGCTCGATTGACGGGAGACGCAAGTCTCGAGGACGAGGCGGCGACCATCGTCAAGCAGATGCTCGAGGTGATGACGCGCCAACCGACGGGCTTTGGCAGCTTGAACGCAGCTTTGGAGCATCACCTGAGCGTGCCGCGTGAAATCGCGGTGATTGGCGGTGATCCAGCGGCGATGCTCGAGGTGTTAAATCGGCGCTTTCTGCCGCACACAGCGATTGTCGCGGCGGCTGGTGATGCGTACCTGCCCGTGCTCGAGGGGCGCGGCGCAATCGACGGAAAGGCGACGGCGTATGTCTGCGAGAACCTCGCGTGCCAACTGCCTGTCACGGCAGCGCATGAACTCGAGCGTTTGCTCGAGACGCCATGAAAAAGGCGCAACGGTTACATTGCGCCCCAATCTCTCCTCGAGCGTTTATCTCGAGAGCGCGGTGATGTACGGATCGGCGAGGATCTTGAAATCTGGATTGGCGGTGACGGCTTTCAAAAACGCGTCTTTAGCCAGTGCCGCGTTTTCCAAAGCGAAATACGTTAGTCCAAGGTAAAGATAGCCGCGTGCGTATTTGGCATCCAATTTGATCGCGGCTTTGGCCTGCGCCTCGGCCAAATCAAAACGTCCCTGTCCAATGTAACTGGCGGCCAGAAACGACATCACGACGACGTTGTTCGGTGCGAGTTTCAAAGTCGCTTGGAACTGATCCACCGCATCATCGGGGTCGCTGACTTGGTAAAGCGCGTACCCGTAGTAAAAGTTCAGGTGCAAGTCAGCCGGAGCGCTTTTCAAGGCCGATTCCAGCGTCGCACGGGCTTCCAGTGGACTGCCGCTGTCCAGCAAGGACTGCGCGAGTTGCAACTGGTACAGCGCCGCGCCCGTCAGTTTCGGCGCTCCCAGCAGTCGCGCATCGGGCAACTCGGTCAGTGTCAACTTGGAGCGCGAATCGTCGGGTTTCAGTTTAATGGCCGCCTCGAGCTGCTTGCGGGCTTCGTCCGGCTGGTACTGACGCAACGCCAGCACGCCGAGGTAATAGGGAATCTCGGCATCGGCGGTTGCTGTCGTCGCCAGTTTCTCGAGCACTGTTTTGGCGCGGTCAAAGCGCCCGGTTTGCAGGTACATCCGCGCCAGTAATTTTTGGTCGATCCGCCCAAAGTTGGCTTGAATCGCGCCCTCGGCTTCATCAAAACGCCCGAGCTTACTCAAAGCCCCCGCCATCGCCAGACCCGCGCTCTGCAACTTGGGATCGCGCTCCAAAGCTTGCTTGTAGGCTTTCACCGCGTCCTCGTACTGGATCTGGCGCTCCAAAAGCTGCCCTCGAGTGCTGGCCAATACCGCGCTCGAGGCGTAACGGGTCTCGCCGTCAGCGACGATTTTGACGGCGACGGCTGTATCGAACAAACGCCCTGCGAGCGCGTACACAGTATCTGGTACGTCTGGGTAAGTCTTGATCACGCCACGCAAATACGTGGTTGCCTGATCGCGGTCGTTAGCGACCAACAAATCCAGCACGCGGTTGTGCAGCGCCACTTCATCTGGCATTCTCGCCACCAGCCTGACCAACACGTTGTACGCACCTTCGACATCGCTCAGACGCTCGCGCAGGTCGGCGTCAATCACCGCCGCCTCGAGAAAGCGCGGGTTGTACTGTAAGCCCCGCTCGAGCGAGGCGAGCGCCGCCTGCACGCTGTCAGGCGTCGCGGGCGATGTGGCTCGCAGCAGGTAACGCCCCAGTAAGTAATGAAACTCTGGCTTGGCGGGATTGAGCTTCAATCCCGCGTCGATCGTGGTTTTGGCATCGGTGTTGTTGCGCCCCACCAGTTGCACCAGCGCCAGCGTCACCAGCGCCGTCGGGTCTTGCGGCGCGAGCTTCGCGGCCGTCGTCGCCAGCGGCAATGCGTCGGCTTCCTTGCCCGCTTGGATCAGCGCCAGCGCCCGCCCGACCAGCGCCCACGGGTTCTGTCCACTCTTCTCGAGGATCGCCGCGCTGCCCGCGTCACTCGGCACGACGGCTGCCGCGACGACATCAGCGCTGGGGAGTTGGGCTTCAATGGCTTTGATCTCCAACAAATCCGCGCTCGAGGGTTTCAACCCCAGCGCGGTCAGCAGCGCCGCATCGCTGGCGACGACGAGCTTCTGGAAATCTGCCCCTCGAGCCGTCACATTTTGAGTCTTACCGACTGTGCTGAGCGTGTAAGTCACGCTGTACGCGCCGGGCGTCCCCTCGAGCTTGCCGGTAATCAGTGTGCTGAGCGAGAAAACCTCAGCCAGTTTGCCTTCGAACGCGGCGCGGCGCTTGACGGCTTGCAGCATTTCGATCGGCGCGGGCAGAATCGCGCCGTCGATGGTCTCGAGCACCCGCGAGACAGCGGTTGGCACGGCGAGCGCGAGCGTGGCGTCGGTCGTCTCGAGCGGGTAAAAGCCAATGCGTTGCGCCGATGCTGCGCTGGAAAAGGCGAGCACCGCGAGAATCAGGAGTTTCTTCACGCGGCACACGATACGGTCAGCTCACCTGAGAGAGATGGGAAGCGGGTTTACAAATCACTGACTTAACGCGACGGCTCGAGCGTCGCCTTGCCCATGAACGGTTGCAGCGCCAGCGGCACGCGCACGGTTCCGTCGGCGTTCTGATGGTTCTCCAAAAGCATCACGAGAATGCGCGGCGTGGCGAGCGCCGTGTTGTTGAGCGTGAACCCGAAGCGCGGCTTGCCGTCCGCATCGCGGTATCGCAGCCCCGTGCGCCGCGCCTGCCAGTCGTGAAGCGCACTGCACGAGTGCGTCTCGCGGTACGCGTTTTCAGACGGAACCCAGCTTTCAATGTCGATCTGCCGAAACTTGCCCGTGCCCATGTCGCCCGTGCAAACCTCGAGCACGCGGTAAGGCAACTCGAGCGCCGCGAGAATTTTTTCGGAGTTGCCGAGCATTCGGTCGAACATTGCCGCTGATTGATCGGCATCAGCCGCCATGAGCACGTACTGCTCGACTTTATTGAACTGATGCACCCGAATCAACCCTCGAGTGTCGCGTCCCGCCGCGCCCGCCTCGGCGCGAAAGCACGGCGAGATCGCCGCGTAGGTCTTGGGCAGCGCGTCAAGCTCGAGAATTTCCCCGGCGTGGAGGCTATTGAGGAGGACTTCAGCAGTTCCAGAAAGGAATCGATCACCCATACTGGACTCGATTCTTTTAATCATGTTTTGAAATAGTTCTTTCCACTCTAAAAGATCCCTGCGCCTGTCACTGGCGATAGAAGAGTTCAATAACTCCTGTTGTGCTGACTCTGAAGCGAATGAAACTTGTTTCAAATCGTTAATTAATTCTTTTTTGAGTGTTTCGTTCTCGAACGTGAATACTTGGTCTCGAGCGGCTGGAAACTGCCCGTGACCAACGAAAACTTCTTCTCGAGCGTAACTCGGCAGCGTCATGAACGTGAAGTCATCCTCGAGCATGACCTGCGTGGCGAATCTGAGCAGCGCTTGCTCGTACAACGCGAGGTCGCCGCGCAAGGCGTAGCTGCGCGAGCCTGAGATTCTGGCGATGCGCTCCAAATCGCCCCAGTTGTTTTTTTCGATCAACGCGACGTGATCGAGCGGCGCGAAATCAAACGCTCGAGGCGTCCCGACGCGGCGCGTTTCGATGTTGCCGCTGTCGTCAGGCCCGACTGGGCTACCCACCCACGGAATTTGCGGCACTTGCAGCATCAACCCGCGCAACTCCGCCTCGAGATCGCGCAGGCTCGGCTCGAGCGTCGCCAATTCGGTTTTCAACGCTTTGCCTCGAGCGATCAGTTCTGGGCGGGTCGCCGTGTCCGCGCTGGGGATGCTTTTGGCGATGCGGTTGGATTCGGCTTGCACGTCCTCGGTTTGCTTCTTGGCGGCTTGAATTTTTGCGTCCAGCTCGAGCAACGCGCCCAGATCGAGCTTGAGGTTTTTCTTGACAATTGCGTCGCGCACGATCTCGGGGTGTTCACGAATGAATTTCAAATCGAGCATTTGGACATCTCCTCATTCCAGCAAAGCTCGAGACGAACCTCGAGCGTAATGATTCATTCAACCGTGCGCGGGACTTTGAAAAAGCCATCTTGTGGGTCAACGGCTATAGCCATCGCCTGACTCTGCGAGAACCCGTCACTGACGACATCTTCGCGCATCACGTTGACCATCGGCACGGGGCGCGGCATCTCCGGGTACGCCTCGAGATCAAGGGACTGCAACTGCTGGAATGACTCGAGGATATCGTTGATTTGCGCCTTCGCCTGCGCGGTATCAAACGGGTTCATCGTGAGTCGCGCCAGTTTCTTCAAGTGCTCAATTTCCGTGTCGGTGATCGTCTCGGGCATAAACAAGAGTTTACCTCGAGACTCGCGGAGTGGTGCGACTTGAGACTTGCTCAAGTCACCCCTTGCGGAGTGGGGGGTAGCTCGTTCCCTTGGGAACGGCTGGGGGTCATGCGACGCGAGCACGCATTTTACCGTCGCACGCCCCCCGCCTCGAGCGTTACTTCGGTGCGATCCAGACCGCCAGCGCGTAAACGACCACGCACAGCGGCAGCGCGGGGATCAGCGCCCCGACTCGCACGCGGTACTGCCCCAAGCCCAACCCGGCCAGCAGCAGATTGATGCCCGTCCCCAGAATCATCACGCCGCCCGCGCCGCCCACCAGCAGCACTCGAGGGTCGGTCGCAGGGTTTGGAATCAGCGCCGCGAAGCCGCCCGCACCGAGCGAGATGCCGCCTTGCAAGATCAGCACGGTCAGCGCACTGGCGATCACGCCGACGCCGTATGCGCCGGACAGCGCGATGCTAGCGATGAAATCGAGCGCGGATTTAATCACCAAGGCTCGAGGATCGCCGCTCAAGCCGTTTTGGATGCTGCCGATGATGGTGAGCGGCCCGACGCAGAACAGTAGGCTGGCGGTGACGAAGCCTTGCGTGAACATGCCCGTCCCCCCGAAGCGGCGCTTGAGCGTGTCTCCCAGCCCCTCCAAGCGCTCCTCCAATCGCAGTGCTTCGCCGATCACGCCGCCGAGCGCTAGGGCGATCAGCGCGAGGATCACACCCGGCGCGAGGCTGCCGGTGACGCGGTTTGCATCGTTGCTCATGCCAATACCAATCGTGATGACCAGCAGCCCCAAGGCTTGCAGGATCGTGTTGTTGATGCGTTCAGACATCCGGCCGCGCAACGCCAGTCCGATCAGCGAGCCGATCAGTACGGTGGCGACGTTGATGAGCGTGCCAGAAATCGTGCTGAGGAAATCCACGCGAGCGATTGTAACGCGACTAACCTCGAGTTCAGGTCGTAGCGGTGGATTTGAGGCTGAGCATCACGTTGGCATCGGTAGCACTGGTCGGTTTGAGGTTGATTTCACTGCTCAGCAGCACCAGATTTCTGCCCGCTCGCTTGGCGGCGTACAGCGTGCGATCTGCCCGCTCCAAAACGACGCCGGGCGGTTCTGAGCCATCGGTGACGGTCACGCCCGCGCTGAAGGTCATGCCGCCGGGCAACTTGGATTTAATCCGCTCGAGCAAGGATTTGGCGTCCTCGGCCGCGCAGCCTTCCAAGCACAGCGCGAACTCCTCACCGCCGTAACGGGCCACGATGTCCGTGACCCGCGTGCTGCGCTGGAGCGCCTGCGCGGTCAGGCGCAAAATTTTGTCGCCCGCTCCGTGTCCGTAGCGGTCGTTGAACTTCTTGAAATGATCCAAATCGAGCATCACGACGCTGACCGATAAGCCAATGCGGTTAGCCCTCGTCAGCGTCAACGCGTAACCGCTGTCCCATGCACGGCGGTTGGAAACGCCGGTCAGCCCGTCGGTGCTGGCTTGCCATTCAAGGCGCTGAATCAGCGTGTTGCGTTGCTGATATCCGACGATCAGCAGCGCAACCATCAGCGCGACGCAAGCGGCGACGCTTGAGGAGAAGATGATCAGTTGCCGCATCTGGGTCTGGTCGATCGCTTGCTGTTCAATCAGTAGCACGTCGAAGCGTTCACTGAGGCTGGTTTCCAAGCGCTGCGCGACCCGCCCAACTTCGGCCAAGGCGTCGTTCTTAAGGTCAGCAGTCAGCGCCTCGAGCAGCGCGATTTCCGAGCGTTGCATCACCGTGCGTTTCGCATTCAGGGCGCTCAGTGCCGCGTCGATCTCAGAACGATTCGCTGTCAACGCCAGTCGCAAATTGGCAGTCAAGCGCTCGGCATCGCGCAGTTGCGTGGCGTTGAGCACGCTGGCGTCTCTGGTTTCAAAGCCGCTTTGCGCGGTCAGCAGCCCCGTCAGCAGCAGCCCAGCGACCAGCGCCAACAGCGCGAGCGCGACTCCTCGAGTCCATAGACGATCACCAAGTTGCATAGGCAATGCTACTGCTTTTTATAGTCACACGTTGCGTAAAACTTCGCGCTGTTGGCGTACTTCAGGCCTGAATCCGCGCTTGGTCACTGCCGATCACATGACCGGAAAACTGCACCAAGAACTGACCGTTGCGGGCGTCGATCACTTCAAAAGTCGTCAGTTCGCATTTCAGACCCTCGAAACACAGGTAAACGCTCGCGCCGAGTTGACTAGGACGCGGCGTGGCTCTGATTCTGGCTGAACCCCGCAGACCATTTCGTGCATCGGCGGTCACGGAGCCGCTCAAGGCGACGAAATTGCGCCCAAAAACTTCTAAAGTCGCATCGCGCAAATCGCTGAGTGCGTAAGGATTGGCTTCAGGAATAGAATCGTGATTGGTCTTGCTCAGTTCGCTCATCATGGGGTTCACTCCTGTTAGGAAAGAGTGTAATGGCTGGCCGTCACACGGCCGTCACACGCTCCAGCAGTGACTATCTAACGCGCAAGCAATGCGGCGCGAACACTGCCATGGCAACCCTCGAGCAAGCTTTTAGCCTCGAGCACGGACAGGTTTTTACTGAGCATGACGATCGCGGTTTTAACGTGCCAATCGCTAGCCTCGAGCGCATCCGTGGCGGCGGTCTCGCTGGCATCGCTGGCAAGTTGCGTCAAATGCACGGCGCGTTTTCGCAATTTTAGGTTGGTGGCCTGCACGTCCACCATCAGATTGCCGTAGACCTTGTGTAAGCGCACCATCACGGCGCTGGATATGGTGTTGAGCGCGATTTTTTGCGCCGTGCCCGCTTTGAGACGCGTGCTGCCCGAAATGATTTCCGCACCAGTCTCCAATAGCACTGGGCAATCGCAGTGCTTTAAGATGGGCGCACCCGCGTTGTTGCACAAACTCACCGTCAACGCCCCGGCGCGACCCGCCGCCTCGAGCGCACCGAGGACATACGGCGTCGCGCCGCTGGCAGCAATGGCGATCAGTGCGTCCCCAGCATTGATCTCGAGGGTTTGAACGTCGCGCAAACCCAACTCAAAATCGTCTTCCGCGCCCTCGACCGCTTTGAAGACCGCACCGCGCCCACCAGCCATGGCTACACCGACGCGCTCGGGGGGCCAGCCGAAGGTCGGGGTGAGTTCGCTCGAGTCCAAATACGCCAAGCGTCCGCTCGTGCCCGCACCGACGTAAAGCAGCCGCCCGCCGTTCGCTAAGCGCTCGGCAATCCGCTCTACGGCGTCAGCGATTTGCGGCGCGGCCCGTTGCACGGCCGCCACGGCGTTGAGCTGATCGTCAGCCAAAGCCCGCACCAAGCGTTCGGTCGGCAGTAAATCGAGGTCGGCGCTCAGCGGGTTGATGCTCTCGGTCGTCGCGGTCATGAGCGCGAGTTTAGCCCGAATGCTCAAAGGCGAATTCGCGCTGACAGTGGGGTGCTCCCTCTGCGCTTGCCGCCTCGAATGGTGACACGGCCCGCATTGCTCGAGACGGTGCAGGTTTGAAAACACGGTTCAGCACTCAAATTTTTCGTGATATTGTCAGTTTGTACAGTTGTTAAAGGAGACCCCTGATGAAACGAGTGTTTGTTACTATTGCCGCCGTCACAGCCGCCTTTACGGCCCTTGCCGCAGCGACCACCCCGAGCAACGCGCAGGGCGCCGAGAACTGCAAGGTCATCCGCATGGGCTTCAACCCCGCTCAGGACGCAACCAAGGTGCTGGCCAGCGCCAAACCGATTGCCAATTACTTGGAGGAAGCGATTCGCGGCGTCGAGGTCAAAGCCACCGTCGCGCAGGATTACCGCGGACTGATCGAAGCGATGCGCTCTGGGCAGCTCGATTTCGCGTGGCTCAACCCGGTGGGTTACGTCGACGCCGCCAAGGAAAACATTGCCAATGTATTGCTAAAATCCTCGCGTGAGGCGGGACCGTACTATTGGTCGGCCTTCATCGTCAGGGCCGACTCTAGGTTCCGCAAACTTTCGGACTTGCAAGGCGCGAGCATCGCGTGGGTCGATCCCAACAGCGCGGCTGGTTACACATTTCCGAAGGCAACGCTGATTAGCGCTGGTCTGGATGCCGACAAGTTATTCAGCAAACAGGTCTTCGCTGGCGGTCACGACGCGGTTGTTTACAGCGTTCTGAACGGCACAGTTGACGTTGGTGCGACGTTTGCCAACAACACCAAAGGCACGAGCGGATCTTGGACGCAGTACCTGACCGATCCCGCCCAGCAAGCCAGAATCCGCGTGCTGGCGTACTCCAAGCCGATTCCCGGCGATACGGTTTCGGTGCGTAAAACCTATCAGTCCAGTTGCAAAGACAGCGTTACACTGGTGCAAAACGCGCTACTAAACATGCGGAGCAAACCCGAGTATCGCAAGTTGCTGCGTGACCTGTACCGCATCGAGTACCTCGTGCCCGCCAAGGACAGCGATTACGACATCGTGCGCCAAGCCCAAGCCGCTGTCGCCAAGAAATAAGTCACCTAAGTGCGGGATGCAGTGAGTCACTGCATCCCGCACTTGGTTTTACGACCAGTCAGCGCGGACAGTACAGGGATCTCGAACAGCACAGTCTCGAGCGTAAAAAAGCACCTGAGCCGTCACCGCAAGATCATGCTCGAGCAGCGCCATTCGCCGCAGACCAACGGGAGTTCACGTGATCGAGGTTCAACACCTGACCAAAATCTTCAGTGACGGCACTCGAGCACTCGATGATGTCTCGCTCAGCATCCCCGATGGTCAGTTTGTCTGCATCATCGGCTTGAGCGGCGCGGGCAAGAGCACCTTCATGCGCTGCCTCAATCGGTTGAATGACCCGAGCGCGGGTCAGATTTTGATTGAAGGTCAGGACATCGCCTTCGCGCAGGGACGCGAGTTGAGACGGCTGCGGCGCAGAATCGGTTTCGTCTTTCAGCAATTCAATCTGGTCGAGCGCCTGAGCGCGTATGAAAACGTGTTATCGGGTCGCCTCGGGTATTACGGTCGCATTCCGGGCGTGCTTGGGTTGTACTCGGCCGCTGACAAACAACTGGCGCTGCAAGCGCTGCACCGCGTCGGCTTGGAGGAAAAAACCCACACCGTGGCCAGCAACCTCTCCGGCGGTCAGAAGCAGCGCGTGGCGATTGCGCGGGCGCTGGTGCAGCAACCGAAGGTCATGCTGGCCGACGAGCCAACCGCCAGCATTGATCCGAAGCTCAGCGGTGTGATCATGGATCTCCTCAAAAGCTTCACCCGCGACGGCATCACCGTGATCGTCAATATTCACGTGCTGGAGCTAGCGAGGGACTACGCTGAGCGGATTCTGGGCTTCAATAAAGGCAAGTTGATCTTTGACGGCCCACCCAGTGCGCTCTCCCCCGCCGAGGTCGAGCGCATTTACGCGGGCAGCGTGGCGGACTTGTGATTCTCACGTATGTCGTCTTCGCCGTGCTGTTGTGCGCGGCCACGGTGGCCGCTCGGGGCAGTGCGCGGCGCTTGATGGTTGCGGGCGCGGTCGGGACGCTGATCGCTTTTTTCATTCAGCCGCTGGCGCTGATGACGGGCGCGTACTCGAGGCATCTAGTTGCGCCGACGCCGCTCGGGTTTGTCGCCGTGCAGCCGCTATTGCTGCTGATGGTGATCGCAGGTGCAGCCGTGCTGCTCACCGTCAATCGTCCACGCTCGAGCGCCGTGCTGAGCGTCGCGGCTGGCGTGGTGGTGCTGGGCTTGCTGTTGCTTTTTAGCGTTTCCGCGCAATCAGTGATCGCCGTGCGAAGCGTGCCGTGGGTTTTGGAGACACTGATCCCGCTGGGCGTCGCTGTGATCGGTGTCTCGCTGACCAGAAGCCTGTTGTTGCCGCACCAAAGGCCAGTCGGCTACGCGCTGAGTTTAGCGGCAGGCGTCGTCAGCGCGTGGTTCTTATTTTCAAATGCCGCGCCCGTGACTTTTGACGCGCTGCGCGATTACTACCGCGTGGCGGTCAGCGCCACGGACGCGCAGCAGCGCCTCGTGGTCGAGGATTGGCGCAAGGACTTAGAGTTCAACAACGGCGACCGCACTCGGATTAACGCCGAGTGGGACGCTTCGGAGCGCAGCATTGCGAATGCGAAGTCAGCACTGCAAAAAGCCGAAGCCACAGTGCAGAGCAGCGCAGGCGGGCAGGCTCTTGAGTTCGCGCAGAACGCCCGCCGCGAAGCCGAGCGCAGTTTGCTAGACGCGGGCAGCAAACGCGATGCGTTGATGCGGCAAAAGCTCGAATACGGGCTGACCGACCCCAATCAGCCGCTCGAGCCGCTGATCGGCGTGGCGAGCGCGGCCGAATTGCCACGTGGGTACAGCGTCGGGCGCGACGCGGCCGAGTCAGGGGCGCGACGCGTTTTCCCGCACAGAATCGCTTACGGCTTTGCGACGCTGGCGTTCTTTGGCATCTTGCTATTGCTGGGCGGCGCGACGCTGCTGTGGCGCGGTACAAGCGCACTCGAGGTGGGCGACGTGAGCAGTGGGACGCTGCTGGCGCTGGTCGTCGCGGTGCTGGCCTACGGCTTCAACGCCGTCGAATTCGATTTGGGACGCTTTATTCGCGGTTTTCCGTTCATCGAGGACTTTGCGCGGCGGGCCGTGCCGCCAGACTGGAACGGGATTCTGTCCGAAGGCTTAAAAGCCATGGCGATCACGATTGCCACCGCGATGATCGGCACGGTGCTGGCCGCGCTCTTGGCACTGCCCTCGAGCTTTCTGGCCGCCCGCAACTTGACGCAGAAAAGCTGGTGGGGACGCACCGTGTACCCGCTGATGCGCGGCTTTTACAATCTGGATCGCGGTGTGGACACGCTGATTCTCGCGCTGATTTTCGTCGCGGCCGTCGGGCTGGGGCCGCTGGCGGGCGTGCTGGCAATGGCGATTCACAGCATGGCTGATCTGGGAAAGCTTTACAGTGAAGCAATTGAGAACGCCGAGCAGGGCCCGATCGAAGCTTTGGAGGCGGCTGGAGCACCGGGGGTCAGCATCATCCGCTGGGCGGTGCTGCCGCAGGTCTTACCGCTATTCGTCAGTTACACGCTCTACCGCTTCGAGATCAATTTTCGCGTGTCGATCATTCTGGGTTTCGTCGGCGCGGGCGGCGTCGGATTTTTAATCCAAGAGACCATGCGGAGCGGCAAGTACAACCAGATGATTATTCTGGTCGGGCTGGTGGTCGTGATGGTCAACATCCTCGATTTCATCAGCGCTACCGTGCGCCGCCGACTGGTCAGGTAAGCGCCAACCGCGCCGCTGCCAGCGCCATGTCCACGCTCGAGGGGGTAAACACCAACCCAGATGCTCGAGCCGCGTCGGCGATCAGCTTTGAAACCCGCCACGCGCCGCCAACGGTCGTGACTGGCAGTGCGCCGACCTGCGCCTGCAAACGCTGGGCAAGGTCAGCCAATTCACGCCCAGCCGACTCGAGGATGTGCCTCGCTTCAGCACTCCCCTGTTGCGCCGCCAAGCCCACCAGTGGCGCGAGGCTCGAGATGGGACTGCGGTCGCTGGCGTATACGTAAGCGCGAATCACATCCCAATCGCTCGAGCCGATCTGTTGCAAAACTGCGCTCGAGAGCGGGTCAGCGGTCGGTAAGCCCGCGTCGATCTGGCGCACGACGAAGCGCAGTGCCTGCTGCCCAATCCAGTAGCCGCCGCCCGCGTCGTCGATGAGATATCCGCGCCCGCCAGCGCGTTTGACCTCGAGCCGCTGCGTGACGTGATACGCGATGCTGCCCGTGCCCGCGTACAGGACGATGCCCTCGCCGGGCTGGAAATGGGCGCGGTACGCCAAGTCCATGTCGCCGATCACCGCGCAGCGCTCGAGTCTGAACGTCTGAGCGATCGTCTCCTCGAGCCACGCCGCTTGCCCTGAACCTCGAGTCAGTCCAGTGACGCCCGCCAGTGCGACGTGGGGCGCGAACGATGCGACATTGACGCGCAACTGCTCGAGAACAATCTGAGCATTCGCCCTCGAGTCAGTGCTGTAAAGATGCCCAGTGAGCGGCGCGACCCGACCCGCTGCGAGCGTACCCCCCGCACCGTCCACGACCGCCCATTTAGTGCTCGAGCCGCCCGCGTCGATCCCGAGCGCGTTCACGGCGACTCACGCTTGAAACGCTTCGTGACCTCACGCGGGTTGGTGATCGCCGTACCGACGACGATGCCATGTGCCCCAAGTGTGAAGCCTTGCCGCACGTCCTCGGGCGTCCAGAAGCGCCCCTCACCGATCACGGGTTTACCCGTCGCCATGACCAATTGCTCGAGCAGTAGAAAGTCTGGCCCTTCGCCCTTGCGGTGCGCGGTCGCGGGCGTGTACCCTGCCATCGTCGTGGACACGTAATCCGCCCCGAGTCGCGCCGCTGTCGCGCCATCATCAAGGGTCGCACAGTCCGCGAAGACCAGCGCTCCGAGCGCGTGAATGCCCTCGATCATCCCCTCGAGCGTTTCATTGGGGCGCTGCGAGGAAGTGCAGTCCAGCGCGACAATATCCGCGCCAGCAACTACAATCTCCCGCGCATGCTCGAGCGTCGGCGTGATGTAGACTTCCCAGCCCGCACGCCAGTCTTTGTACAAGCCAATCAGCGGCTTGTCGCAGACTTCACGGATGGCGCGAAGGTCGGCTGGCCCGTCCGCCCGAATCGCGTCCGCGCCGCCCTGCAACGCAGCCAACGCCATCGCCCGCATGAATGCTGATCCGCGCAGCGGATTATCGTCGTGCGCCTGACACGACACGATTAAAGACTGAGGCTGTAAAAATCGCATGACGCGCATCATGACATTGCGAGGCTCGAGCAGCGCGAGTCAAACTGGGGCTGACCAGATCGGTCAGCCCCGCTCGAGATCGGCTTGGTTACTGCTTCAGCGCAAACGTCACTGACACGACCGAGGTGATTTCCTTATCGATGCTCGAGGTGTCGAACGCGCCGTAATCGTCGACTTCAGCCGTGTTCTTAGCCGTGATCTGAAAGACGCCGACGCGGGCGTTGCGGGCCGCGCCGATCACGACGCCCGCGCCCTTGGCGATGGTCTCACCGCGATTCTTGGCATCAGCCGTGGCTGCTTGGAGCATCTCGAGGCGCAATTCGGCGATCTTGGTGTACAGGTAGCTCAGGGTCGCCTCGTAGGGCACGCCCGCGCCGAGCATCGCCTCGGCGGTCTTGCCCGCCAGCCCCGTGGTCGCCGTGACGTCGGTACTTTCGATTTGGAACGATTGCCGCACGCGGTAGCCGGGGATCGACCGTGAGCTGCCATCGGAATTCGTTTGCGTGTAGGAGAGCGGCTCACTTGAAATCGGTGCGAGCGTCACGGTCACCTTACCGTTTTGCGCGACGAAAGCGTTGAATTTCGCCAGCGACGCCTTGAGACTAGCGGCGGCTTGTGCCAGACTGGTGTTCTCAGTCGTGAGCGCACCTTTCCACTGCACCAAATCGCTGACAATCGCTTTTTTGGCGCTGCCCGTGACAGTGATGTCCTGATCGTTGCGGGTTTCGCGGATCGCGCTCGAGGCGAGCCAACCCGTGAAGACGATGGCGAGCGCAAGGGCCAGCATCCCAAAAAACGTGAATGGTGAGGAGCTACTCATACGAACAGTCTAATCCCGAATGATTAGACTGGCACTCACAATCGCTACTCGAGCGGATTGAGCCAATGTTTCACGAAAACAGCCCAATCTCGAGCCTGACCTGACCAGCAACGGCTCGAGAACCCAAACTCGAGACGGTCTAGCGGCTCGAGTGACCGCTTTTGTGCGCGGCCGCCGTGTGACCCGCGAAGTCCGCGCCAACCTCGACATCCTCGAGCCTGACTTCCGGGAACAATTCGCCGAGCAGTACCCGCAGCCCCTCGAGCGTGACCATTTGCGTGACGCGCCCACGCACCTGCGATGCGCCCGCGAAGCCCTTGAAATACTGCCCGAGCACGCCGCGCATCTGGCGCATGCCGCTGTCCTCGCCGTACCACGCGACGTTTAAGAGCGCGTGACGGTACGCGAGGCGCACCACGTCGCCGACCCCCAGCGACATACCGCCGATGACTTCGCTGAAAATAAATGGGCGTCCGACCGCGCCGCGCCCGATCATCACGCCAGCGGCCTTATGGCGACGCTCATTGAACAGTTCTTTGGTCGTGATGTCGCCGCTGCCAACCAGTGGAATTTTCAGGTGCGATTGCACTTCCTCAATTTTGTCCCAGTCTGCCTGTCCGGTGTACGCCTGCGCCCTCGTGCGCCCGTGCAATGCCACACACGCCGCGCCGCCCGCCTCGAGACCCTGCGCGACGGTAATCGCGTTGTACTTGTCCCAGCCTAAACGAATCTTGGCGCTGACCGGTACAGGCACGGCTTTGTCCAAGGCTTGGATCAGGTCGTGCGCGGCATCGGGGTTCTGCAATAAACACGCGCCGCCGCCGTTCTTGACAATCTTCGGCACGGGGCAACCCATATTGATGTCCAGCGCGACGGGCTTGAATTCCTCGTACAGCTTCTGTCCAGCTTCCGCCATCACTTGCGGGTCAGACCCGAACAGTTGAATCACCAAGTCCGGTTCACCCTCGTACGGCTCGCCGATCTCGAAGCTTTTGCGTCCGTTCATCACCACGCCCATTGAACTGACCATCTCTGTGACCGCCCACGCCGCGCCGAACTCGCGGCACAGCAAGCGAAACGGCGCGTCGGAAAAACCCGCCATCGGCGCGAGTACAGCCCGGCCACTCTCGAGTTTGGCGCGGTGAAAATTGGGTTTTGCGGACATAAACGTCATCAGCGGATCAGTTTAGCAGACGGTACGACTCGAGAACCGTGCCGATGTAAACTTTCCCCATGCTCGAGACGTTAAAGCCCTTACTTTGGCAGCAGTTCGGCGCAGCGATTGACATGCTTGAGAACGCGATTGTGGCGTGTCCAGATCAGGTTTGGGCGACCGAGGATTGGTGGTTTGACTTTTGGTACAACGCCTTTCACACGGTCTTCTTTTTGGACTTGAACGCTTCAGATTCCCTCGATTCGTTCGTCCCAACCGAGCCGTTCGGCCTGACCGAACTCGACCCGAGCGGCTTGCTGCCAGAGCGCGTGTTCACGCGCACGGAACTGCTCACATACCTCGAGTTGGCAAAGACAAAATGGAAGCAGCGGATCGCCAATCTCGAGCCTGAGCGAGCCGTCACATTTAACGGCCACGAGTTCACGCAGCTCGAGATGCTGCTCCATAGCCTGCGCCACGTGCAGCACCACGTCGGGCAACTCAATCAATTGTTGCGCCAACGCTCCGACGACGCGCCGCGCTGGGTCGCTCGAGCGGGGACTGGGCTGGACGGCTCGAGCTAAAAAAAGGGGCGCGAGTTGCGCCCCTCGAGCGATGCGGGTTTACTTCTCGACGACGTACAAACGCGTGATCGTGTCGGCTTCAATCCCAAAAGACGGGCGGTTCGGGTCAATGCGTTGCAGCTTGTCCAGCACCTCGAGACCGTCCACGATTTTGCCGAAAACGCTGTGCTTGCCGTCCAAATGCGGCGTGTCCAAAAACGTAATGAAAATCTGGCTGCCATTGCTGACGGGCTGGCCCGTGTTGGCCATGCTCAGCACGCCCTTGCCGCGATGCTTCAAAGTCGGCACGAACTCGTCGGCGAACTTATAACCGGGCCCGCCGCTGCCCGTGCCCGTCGGATCGCCGGTCTGCGCCATGAAGCCGTCCAGCACGCGGTGGAATTTGATGCCGTCAAAGTAATGGTGACGCGCCAGCCAGACGAAACTGTTGACGGTGCGCGGCGTCTGATCGGCGTACAACTCCAGCACCATGCGTCCCTTGGTGGTTTCCATCACAGCCGCGTAGTGCTTGCCGGCCTCAATGCCCTCGCCAGCAGCGGGAAAGCTGGTCACTCGGGAATCGGATAAAAACGGTGTGGCGGTGTACCCAGCGGGAAGAAAATCGCTCATGGAACTCCTTATTGGCTCGAGGGAAACTCGAGGCTCGTGCGTGTTTGACTTACTTGACGGGCTTTTCGACGATGAAGACCCTCGTCATGCGGGTCGGCGTGGTCGGTGGCGCATCGCCGACGCTACGCTGGACTTTATCCAGTACATCCAGCCCTTCGGTGACTTTACCGAAGATCGTGTACTGCCCGTCCAGATTTGGGGCTGGCGCTAAGGTGATGTAGAACTGCGAGCCGTTGCTGTTTGGATCCTGTGTGCGGGCCATGCCCAGCACGCCCTTGGCATCGTATTTGTACTTCTTGCGAATCTCCAAGCCAAACTCGTACCCAGCGCCGCCCTGACCCCACAAACTAGGGTCGGCTTTCAGGGTGTTGGGATCACCGCCTTGCACGACGAAACCCTCGAGCACGCGGTGAAAGGCGATGCCGTCGTAATAGTGATGCAATGCCAGCCAGACGAAACTGTTGACGGTCGTTGGTGTATCGTCCTCGTACAAGTCAAGCACCATGCGCCCAACGTCGGTTTCCATCACGACCGCGTAATCGGTTTTGTCCTTCAGGACGTAACTGGCTTCCTTGAATGAGCGCACGGGGTCTTTAGACAAAAACGGTGTCACCTTGTAGCCAACAGGCGCGACGGGTTCGCTCGAGGTGCTCAAAGCGGGCGGCGTGGTTGTCGGTGGCGCGGGTGGCGTGGTTGTCGGTGGCGTGGTTGTCGGTGGGGTAGCCACTGGCGCGGGTGGCGGACTCGAGCTTTGGGTTTTGCTGTCGTCCTTGCAACCGCCCAGAACTAGGGCAGCCGTGAGGATCAGCGCGGCGTGCGTGAATTTCATGTAAACCTCCAAGGTCAGATTCTACCGCTCGAGCTGGAGACAGTGCTCTCATCAATGCTCAAAGCAGGCTTTGCCCACGACCCATCAAGCATGAATCGAAATTTCACTGTACCGCTCGAGAGATCCATCCCGCTTACTGTTTCAAGCTGCGCGGTTGTGAAGTTGTAATGGCTTGCTACAGAGGATCACTGACGGATTCGTTGAGTTCTCAGACTCGAGGGGCGAGCGTGACGCTGTGGCAACTTCGATTGCACTCGGCGCACCTCGAGATGAGATCTCAAAACTAAACCTCGAGCAGGTCAATGCCCGAGGATTTGCGACAGGAACAGTTTGGCGCGGTCGGTTTTCGGGTTGTTGTAGAAATCATCCGGCGTGGCTTCTTCGATGACCTGCCCCTTGTCAAAGAAAATGATGCGGTCGGCGACCTCGCGGGCGAAGCCCATTTCGTGGGTCACGCACATCATCGTGATGCCGCTGGTCGCCAACTCTTTCATCACGTCCAGCACTTCCTTAATCATCTCTGGGTCGAGCGCACTGGTCGGTTCGTCGAACAGCATGATCTTTGGTTGCATCGCCAGTGCTCTGGCAATCGCCACGCGCTGCTGCTGCCCGCCGGAAAGTTGCCCCGGAAACTTACTGGCTTGCTCGGGGATGCCGACCCGCTCGAGTAAATCCATGCCGACCTTTTCAGCCGCCGCTTTCTCTAATTTCTTGACGCGCATCGGTGCAATCGTGATGTTTTGCAGCACCGTTAAATGCGGAAACAAGTTGAAGCTCTGAAAAACCATGCCGACATCCTTGCGGATCGCGTCGATGTTCCGCACGTCGTTGGTCAGCTCCACGCCACCCACGACGATGCGCCCCGTTTGGTGCTCTTCTAAACGATTGATGCAGCGGATAAACGTGCTTTTGCCGCTGCCGCTGGGGCCGATCACCACCACGACCTCACCCTGCTTGACTTGCATCGACACGTCTTTCAAAGCCTGAAACGAACCGTAGTATTTATTGACGTGATCGGCTTGAATAGCGACAGGCGCAGCGCTGAGGTCTTTCAAGGGTTGGGTCATGGGACTCCTTTTCGCGGCTCGAGAATCGAGGTATGGCTTGAACATTTGTTAAAGTTGGCTAGTAACCAGCGGCTCATCACTGCGCTAGCGATTCGTGTTGAGCCGCTTTTCTAAATTGCGAGCGCCGCTGCTCATCGCGTAGCTGAAGATAAAGTAAATCACGCTGATCGTAAAGAACAGTTCTTTTTCTGTACCGATGAAATTGGGATTGTTGCGGATCGAGTTGGTGATCGTCGTCAGCTCTTTCAGACCGATGATGTAAACCAAGCTGGTGTCTTTGAACAGCGCGATGCCTTGCCCGACGAGCGCTGGCACGACGGCCTTCAAGGCTTGCGGCAAGACGATCAACAGCAGTGTCTGCGTCCCAGTCAAGCCCAAGGCTCGAGCCGCTTCGATTTGACCGCTGGGCAGGCTTTGCAATCCCCCGCGCACGTTTTCGGCTAGGTATGCAGCGCTGAACACCGTGATGCCAATCATTGCCCTGAACAGCGCGTCGATGTTGCTGCCACCCAGCAGCAGCGGTACGAATAATTGCGCGATGAAGAACACGACGACCAGCGGCGTGCCGCGCACGACCTCGATGAAGACCGTGCAGATCGCGCTGATGATCGGGTACTGGCTGGTGCGCCCAATGGCGAGCGCCACGCCCAGTGGGAAGCTAGCAACGATGCCGACGACCGCGAGGATCATCGTCAGCAGCAATCCGCCCCAATCGCGGGTTTGCACGCCGCCCTGCCCGAAGTCAACGCTCAGCACGATCATCGCAAAGGCGAATACGCCGAGCCATGTGAAGTTGACGGCTCGAGGACTGAGCGCAGCGCGTCCAAAGAAGAAGCCTGCGAACACCGCGAGCACCGCTGTCGGCACGAGGATGCTCAAGGGGAAGCCCCACTGCGTGACGAGCGCGAACAACGCGATCAGCGTGGCGGTGATGAACGGCCAGCGCACCAGCGGCTGCCCCTTGGCGGCGCTGCCCCAGTGCAAGCCAGCGGTGAGGGACACGACGATCAGCACCGTCCAGACCCGCCAGATTTGCTCGATCGGGAATGGCCCGATCATCAGCAATCTAAAGTTGGCTGGGATCACCGCCCACCGTGCCTGCGTGAACGCCCAGACTGACAGGCTGTAGACGACCCACAGAATCAGCAGGCTCGAGAGCGCGGTCAGCACGGAGTTGAGCGGCGTGGAGAACAGATTCTCCTGCGCCCAAAGTTGAAATCTCGAGGCTCGAGGGGTGGGAGTTTCCAATGTTTTTTGCATGGTTTACCTCGTCCTCAGGCGCGTAGCGCTGTTGTAAAGGTTGACGAGGAAGGCGATTGTGAACGATAAAATCAGGTAGACGATTCCGGCAATGAAAAAAGTTTGCAGGTTCTGACCGCTTTGATTGCCGGCCGTGCCAAGCACGTTCAGCACGTCGCTGTAGCCGATCGCCACCGCGAGGCTCGAGTTCTTGGTCAGGTTCAGGTACTGGTTGCCCAAGGGCGGGATCATCACCCGCAGCGCTTGCGGCAGGATGATCAGTTGCAAAGTCTCGGAATATCCCAAACCGAGGGCCCTCGCGGCTTCTGTCTGACCCTTGTTGACGCTCTGAATGCCAGCGCGGGTGATCTCGGCGATGAAGCTGCTGGTGTAGACCACCAAGCCAATCAGCAACGCGGTGAACTCTGGCGAAACCTGCAAGCCGCCCGTGACGCCGAAGTTGCCGCGCACTGGCGCACCGTACTCGAGCGGCTGACCCAGCGCGAAGAAGCCGATGATTTGAACCAGTAACCACGCAGCGATGGCGTACCAACCAGCGGGCGTGGGTTTACCCGTGCGGGCGCGTTGATTTGAGAAAAACGCAAAGACCGCCAGTCCAATCAGTACCGCGATGATCGTTACAGGAAAGAAGTTCGGCATATCTGGTTTTTGCACCAGCCACGGCGTCGCCAAGCCAGAGTTAGAAAGGTACACGCCAAGAATTGGTTGGGCTTTGCTGATTGCGGGCAAGCCCAGAATCACCACGAAGTACCAGACAAACAGTTGCACCAGCACGGGCGTGTTCCGGAGGATTTCAACGTACACCAGCGCCAGTCGGCCCACCAGCCAGTTGCTCGAGAGTCGCCCAATACCGACCAGCACGCCCAGCACGGTAGCGAGGATCATGCCCGTCACAGCCACGCGCAAAGTGTTGTACAGCCCCACGAAAACGACTTTGAAGTAATTGTCGCTCGAGGAATCGTATGGCACGCCAAACGCCGTGCCTTCCGCGACTTGGAAGCCAGCGGTTTGATTCAAGAAATCAAAGCTAAAATTCAGATTTTGTTTTTTAAGACCGAGATTGATGTTGTTGATGACCAGTGCGATCAGCAGCACCACGACCACCAAAAACACCACTTGCGCGATCAGCGCTAATTTTTTGACATCGCGGTAAAACGGCACGCTGGCTTGCATTTGCGAATTCATCAACTCGACCTCCGCCACCTGATCGCTCGAGACAACTCGAATGATTTGATCCCAAAATGGTTGAAGCCGACAACTTCTTTAGAGGCTGTCGGCTTCGCTTGGGGTGATTTACCTGAATGGCGGGCTGTAGAGCAGGCCACCCTGCTCGTAATTGGCATTCTGACGGCGCGGCAAGTTGAGCTTGGTCTTCGGGCCCAGATTGCGGTCGAAGATTTCCTTGTAGCTGCCGACGGCTTTGATGATGTCGACAGCGAAGTCGGCACTCAAGCCTAAGCCCTTACCGCTCGTCCCCTCCAAACCGAGGAAGCGACGCACGACTGGATCGGTGCTGGTCTTGGCGGCGTCGATGTTGCGGCTGGTCAGCTCCAACTCCTCGGCGTAGATCGTGCTGTAGACTGTCCACGACACGACATCGCGCCACTTGGAATCGTTCTGGGCGACGAACGGCGCGAGCGGTTCTTTACTGATGACCTCACCGAGAATGCGGTAATTGCTTGGGTCAGCCGACGTGGCTTTCTGGGACGCCAAGCCGCTCGAGTCGGTCGTCACGGCGTCGCAGCGGCCTTGATTGAAAGCGGCCATCACGAGGTTGAAGTCTTGGTAGGTCACGACTTTGATTTGCAGTTTGCGCTGTCTGAAGTAATCGTTGATGTTTTGTTCGGTGGTCGTACCCTGATTCGTGCAGATCGTCGCGCCAGCCAAGTCGGCAATGCGTTTGGCTGCACTGTCGGCTTTGACCATCACGCCTTGACCGTCGTAGAAGTTGATTGGCCCGAAGTCCACGCCGACATCACCGTCGCGGCTCGAGGTGAAGGTCGTGTTGCGAAACACCACGTCGACTTCGCCGCTTTGAATCGCGGTGAAGCGGGCGGCGGCGGTCAGGCTGACGAAATCGACTTTGCTAGCGTCGCCAAAGACAGCCGCTGCCACGCCGCGACAGAAGTCAACGTCGAAGCCGCTGTATTTGCCATTGGAATCCAGAAACCCAAAGCCGGAGAGTGTGGCGTTGACGCCGCAAATCAACTTGCCGCGCTTTTTCACGGTGTCCAAGCGACTGGTGCTGCCTTGAGCAGTGACGGCCAAAACTCCTGCGGCGATTCCGGCGATGGCTAGGCTAGCGATGATGGCGTTCTTGTACTTCATTCAATACCTCCGGGTATGGCAGTGGTGGCTGGACAGAATTGTATTCAGTTATGTACAGCAGCGGTCACTATAAGATGCGGTTAAGGTTTTGAATAGTCATACAATTTGGACTTCAGTTCAAAGACAAACGTTCGTTTGTGAGTACCTGTGAGAGAGGACTCGTCAGAGGAACTGCTCGAGCAGATCCAGCTCGAGGGCCCCCTCCAAAACAATCGAGTAACGGCATGAATAAAAGGAAGTCGAGACAGCGCCCTTGTACGCCTCGAGTTCTTGGCTAGCACAAGGCGACTGGTCACTGCGATCTCTCACTCGTAAAACGCCTATGCAACCCATTCACTCCAACACGCGCTCAAGGAGCGCCGCGAAGGCGGGTGCATCCTCGAGCCACGGGTAATGCCCAGTCGTCATCAGTTCTAGGTCTGCGCCCAGTAAATCCTGCAACCAATCCGTCTGCTCCGGGTACGAGGTCACGTCGTACTCGCCCGCGATGCACAAGACTGGCGTCCTGATCTCCGGGAAATACAGCGGGTACTCGAGTTCCCACAGGCGGTTGAAGATGAAGGCTTCTTGGGCTGCGCCGCTGCCATACAGCGCTGACTCAGTATCAATGAACTCCAAATGCAAACGGGCGGAAGGGTTGGGGAAGTACAACACGCTCAGCAGATCCTCGCGCAAGGAAAACGCCAGTTCAGCCCGCGTCTCGGGATCTTCCGAGATGTCCACATCGCGTTCAGTCAACCGCGCTGCACTGTTCAGCAGTTGCGATGACAATTCCGGGAAATGCACCCACGGCGAAACCGCGACCACAGCACTCACCTGATGCGGGTAGCGCCGGGCGTACTCGAGCGCAATCACCGCCCCAAACGCGTGGCCGACCGGCACGAATGAGCGCAGTCCCAGATGAACCCGCAACGCCTCGAGATCGTCAATGAGCGCGTCGACGGTAAAAAGTTCCGGGTCAGCCTCGAGCGGCGCTGAGCGGCCGCACCCGCGCTGATCCAAATAGACCACGCGGTAGCTCTGGAGATGCTCGAGCATCACCTCGCGGAAGGCGTAGCTGTTGTACCCCAGCCCGTGCAGGTACACCAGAGTCTGGTCGGCGTCCTCGGGCCCGCTGATTTCAAAGTACAGTTCCACACCGTTCAGCACTTGCGTATGCGCGACAAACTCAAAGCCCTCGTCCATAGAGGGCAGTTTACCCTCCAGTCTAGGGCAAACGCACCAAGTAACTTGCTAGCTTGAGTGC